>NZ_VUNR01000030.1 GCF_009695585.1 Anaerovibrio slackiae | reverse complement strand
CATAATATTTACAAACATGCCTTTGGGATTTTTGCTTATAATCCTGAAGGTTTGTTAAGTGCACTTTATTTCAAGAATTTGCTTCAAAAACTTTTGAGAAAACCTGTTGACATATTACCAGGTTGCTGTATATACCGTTCATACTCTTTTATCTTATCTGGAGAATAAAAAGTATGATACTGACAACGGTCTATGTAGTAAGGAACAACTTTCTTCCCCTTCAAAATCATCTCATTCATTGTAGACGAAATATAGTATCTTCCACCTTCTGCATTTCCTTTTAATATAGCTTGCTGAGCAGAATCTATAAAATCTTTTCCACGCCGATAATAATAACAACCAGCAATTGCATGCTTGGAAAGAGGTCTCTTTTCTGCAACTTCCACAACTTCCTCATCCGCAATTTTTGCATAACTCCATCGAGGATGGATGCTTTCAAATGTGACAATACCAGCATCAGCCTGATTATCTTCAAAATAATCGAACATTTTTTTATAGTCAATATCAATGATTTGGTCACAATTGGCGATAAATAAAGGTTCATCCTTAGGGATAAATTCAATAGCCATCAAGCATGTACAAAGCGCACCTGCTGTTTCATTCTCCAATACAATAACATTCGATTTACCATCTGTTAAAATACTTGCAGACTCATCAAGATGAAATTCTGCACAGTCTTTTTGCTCAAATACAAAGATAAATTTCTTTTCCTGTAATGACTGATAATTATTCACCACCTGCTCAAGCATTGTTTTACCATCTATTTCAATCAGTGGCTTCGGAAAATAGCTTTCTGCAAAAAACAAAGTCTTACTCATGGAAGGAATTAAAACGTTAATCACAAGGCACCTCACATTTCTCTATCATACGCATGATATTTTCATAGTTCACATCATACACAGTTGCTACAGGAAGAACGTTAGCTCCGCTGGCTTTACCTGCTGCAATCCCATTAGGATTATCCTCCACTACAATACATTCCTCCGGCTTTAAATTAAATTTTTTTATAGCCGTTTGATACATTTCAGGATCTGGTTTTGCTTTTTTTACATCTTCATTGGAAATTATAATGTCAATATAGTCTGTCAGGGATGCTTTATCCATCATTGTTTCTATAGTATTGCGGATAGAATTTGAGCAAACTGCTATTTTATAACCCGCTTTGTGCAAACGAGACAAAGCATATTCATGATGAAACATTGGGCGGCAACGCAAATCCGTCAACTCTATAGTATATTTTTGCTTTACCTGATTTATAAAAGAATGCAACTCCTCTGGCAAATAACACTGCTCCCTAAGCATTTTTAATTTGACCTTTGTAGGCAAGCCATCAAAAGTGTGCAAATGGTCATAACGGCTTATTCCAAGGCCAAACAGCCCTAGAGCTTTATTGAGTGCTTCATAATGCCAATCTTTTGCATCAATCAGTACCCCATCCATATCAAATAAAATTGCCTTGATTTTCAAGATAACCTCTCCCCTTTACTTATGAAAAAATCTTTGCGCATCTGCCGGAAAGTCCGTGCAAAGATAAACATCTTTATCTGCAAAATCACCATCATATATCCTCTGCCAAAAAGCGTTGTAATCCCGCTGATGCAAATCAGGCGAAACCAGGCAAACTTCCTTACCATTACCCAAATGCTGTTCTATTAGGCTATTAGTCAACCAGCTATCATCATAAAATGCATCCAGCCATACACCTGCGGCATCTTCATACAGAACAGGATTTTTCTCAAATTCACTTTGCCGAGTGAAATATCGAAGCCCAGATGCCCTATATTCCAGCATCTGAGGTACAGACATATCAAAACAAAAATATGACTTTATTCCGTTCCCCTCCAGCATTTCTTTTAGCTTGCCACAAAGCCCATCTGCCTTTATGTTTATCGCAAATACTTCGCCATGGCTCTTTTTCCACAGTTCAAAAACATCCAAGGCATTCGGGGAGGCTGCATCCGCAATATTATGAGCAATGACCAGCTTTCCCTCATAATCTCTTACATCACTCTCAATTCCCCAGTTATTTTGCAATGCACAGGAGAAACTTTTTAATGTATTCTTTTCTTCTGGCACATTCCATGCACCACGATGCGCTAAAATCTTCATAAAATCTTTCCTCGCTTAATTATTTCTCGCAAAAATTCTTTTATCCCCAGCCACTCAATAAGAGATATTGTCTTCATCCTACATCGATAAAGCATTTTTCTCCATCTTACCTTCGGTATTTGATTTCCTGTTACAATTGCCTGCCAATCATCCTGCGTAAATAAAGTAAATCTATCGCAAAACCTATCAGGGTTGTACTTATGAAACAAAAACTCTTTCTCATTATATGGATAAACCAGACAGCTTTTGGTGAGAAATCTTTCTGTCAACATTCTGTTTTCCATTGTATTATCATGATAATCAGAACATTTTATTGACCATTTTTTACACAAGAAGTTTAGACAAATCCACTGCTCAGGAACAAATCTATGATACGGAGCAGAAAACAATGGCTGCCTATCTTCATGACACTTGAAATATAGCATTTCCTCTAATGGCATCAGCGGAGCTGCGTAGTATTGGCACACATCCTCATACCTACCAAACATCAGCCAGTCAGAAGGCGAAAAAGGCACAGGTATAATTCGGCAATTTCTAGTAAAATGATCTAATATCAAAACACGCTCACTAAAAACTTCAGAAGAAATGTTATGTCTGAAATAGTATTCAAGAAACTCCAAAGATAAAAGCTCTAGATCTGTCCGTATTTTTAATACATATTTTCTTGACACATGTAACAATCCTTGCTGGGTACTAATGAGCTGACGATTAATATTATTCCTATCATCCGTTTTGGCATTAAGCTCAACAGCCCCTGGATCTTCTGACTGTACCAAACAATCAAAGGAAATTCCCGATACATCCTCCCCCTTCCATGTTGACAAAATGATTTCTGCATGGGGCAACAATGAGCGAATTGCAGACAAACACTTACCGGTTACACCTGATGCAATCGGACCTTGCATAACAACTGATATATCGCTATCTGACAACATTGCATTCTTCCTCATAGTGCTTACAGATAATATCTGTATCTCCGTAATCTTTTAGTTTACCTTGTTGCAAAAATACAACTCGATTACATATATTCTTCACCAAGCTCAAGTCATGCGAAACTAAAAGAACAGTAGTCCCTCTCAAAATCATAGTCTTTATCCTTTCCTCACACTTTTCCTGAAATCTATAATCACCAACAGACAATACCTCGTCTACAATCAAAATGTCCGGCTGAACTATAGTAGCTATAGAAAATCCTAACCTGGCATACATACCACTGGAAAAGTTTTTTACCGGCACATCCACAAACTGATTCAGCTCAGCAAAGTCAATGATTTCCTGAAAATGTTCTTTTAAAAACTCCCTTCGATATCCAAGAATCGCACCATTGAGGAAAATATTTTCCCTGGCTGTCAATTCCGGATCAAATCCTGCACCGACTTCTATAAGAGGTGCTACAGAGCCGCGTACCACCACCTCGCCAGCAGTAGGTTTTAGCACACCAGCCAAAATTTTCAGCATGGTACTTTTCCCGGCACCATTAAATCCTATTATTCCGAGAATATCTCCCTTCTTTACCTGAAAACTCACATCTGTAAGTGCCGAAAACTCGTTATAAAGCATCTGCCCTTTTATTATTTTTAGCACATAATCTTTGATAGTATCTACCTTTTCTTCCATCAGGTTAAACTTCATTGATACGTTTTTTACTTCAATAATGTTTTCTTTACGCTCCATCATTTCCTCTTATACATACAAAACAAAATTATTCTGCTTTTTTGAAAAAGCATATCCTCCCACCAGCAATGAACCAAATGCCAGGCATGTACATACAAATAGCTGTTCTCCACTAGGAAAAACATTGCCATAGACAATATCACGGAATGCCTGTAAAAAATATGTCAATGGATTATAAAGTACTATCCCTTGGTATTCTAGAGGAATAATCTTTGTCGGATAAAATATAGGCGTAGCATAATTCAGTACTGTCAGCAATACACCATATAGATGAAATATATCCCTGAAATATACTGCAAAAGCTGCCAACAGCAATCCTATTCCCAGGCTGAATAACATAAGCAGCAGCAAAGGTATGACACAAAATAAAAGCTTGAAATGAAATTCCGCACCTGTAAACAACATGATTGTCACCATTGCAGGTAAAGTAAAACAGACATTTACACCACTGGATATTACTCTTGACAAGGGAAATAAATATTTCGGAACATATACTTTTTTTATAAGCCCGCCATTTTCCAAAATGGAACCCATCGCAAAATTTGTTGCTTCCGAATAAAATGTAAAGATAATCTGCCCGGTCAGCAAATACAATGGATAATTAGGTATATCAAAGCGAAACAGATGTGAAAATACCATGGCCGTGATCAGCATCATTAAAAGCGGATTCAGCATGCTCCACAAATACCCCAGCACACTTCGTCTGTATTTCTTTTTTATATCTCTTTTTACCAATTCATTTATAAGATTCCTAAACTGATATAGCTCCTTAATCAAAATTCACACTCCCAAACCTGCCTTTATTTTCCTGCCAACTAATCTGGCACCTTTGATGAAAACATTGTCCACTCCAAAGGCTACAATATCTTGTTCCACATAAGGGACTCTCCTGCTCTCCAGCCACACATCCAACAATCTCTCACTGATAAAACCAAACAGCCTTGGCTCATACCTTCCTTGCAGTTTTTCTTCCAAACTAAATAAGATATCAAATAACCAACGGCAATAATTATCAAAATAATCCTTGCGCATTACAAACATATTGAACATATGGGCACTGGTTTTACTTTTCAGACTATCAAAAGACTTTGCACATTCAGGATATTTTTCCCTTATAACTTCACCAACCATGTCCAAATCTCTTTGCCTATGTGCATGAGCATATTGGTTGTATATTGACTCTATATAATAATTCCTTTTCTTCGGCAGAATCACTGGTGCCATGTACAGCAAGTTCTCTATATCGCTATGACTGGCAATTTGTGCCCATGGCTTATTCCTTCGAAACATTGTCCCGCTTCTCTTAAAATATCTACGATAATGCACAAGACCTAAATATTCATAGTCAAGATTTTTCCAAGCCCAATACAGACCTGTCAGTTCACAATAATCTTTATTTTTATCTGAAATATTCTCACCAACATCATCCCTCTGAATGCCTAACCCCAGTTTTCCATCAGCCCCCACCTGCAAAGGAAGATACATATCATCTGTAGGCATAGCCGCCTGTTTATGGGTTGCCACAACAATTTTTATCTCCATCAATACGCACCTTTTTTACTTACAACTGCTTGAAATGTCTTCATCAGATACTTCATATCAATCCACACTGACCAGTTCCGCACATACCATGTGTCCATCTGCACCCGTTCCTTATAGGTGGTATCACTCCTGCCGCTGGTCTGCCACATGCCGGTAATACCAGGGCGCACCATAAGGTATTCACGGATATTCTCGCCATACATCTGCATCTCTGCCTCCACAATAGGCCGAGGGCCCACAAGGCTCATTTCCCCTTTCAGCACATTGACAATCTGTGGCAGCTCATCAAGGCTGGTTCTGCGAAGAAATGCACCCAGCCGCGTTACCCTGGGGTCATTAGTCAGCTTGAAGCTGCGTTCCCATTCTTTTCTGGCAGCTGCATTTTCGGATAGATACTGTACCAATGCCTTATCAGCATCCTTCACCATGGTCTGGAATTTGTAACAGGAATAGGGCTTGCCGTTCCTGCCCACCCTGCGATGGGCAAAGATTATCCTGCCCCTATTGTCTATACCAACCAGCAATGCCAAAAGCAGAATAAAAGGCGAAAGCAGGATGCTGCCTGTTACTGTCACCGCTATATCAAAGCAGAATTTAAACCAGCGGTTATACCAGCGGGACAGGTTATTCTTGCTCTTTATCACAGCCACCTGCTCCACAAACAACGTACTAATCTCCACGCTGCCAAGAGGCGAGCCCACAAGGCTTGGCGTAAAAAGCACCGTATCCGTAAGGTGCTGTATCTCCATCAGCAGCTTTCGCATGCCATCCTCGGAAAGCCCAGGTGCAGCAACGATTACCGTCTGCACCTCCTGCTCTCTTATAACCCTGGCGGCATCCGCAAAGCCGCCCAGCAACGGATACTGCCGTGGCAGCTTCTTCGACACCGGGTGGTCATCCAGCACGCCTATCACCTTGTAGCAGTAACAAAAATCATCCTGAAATGCCGACAACAATCTTTCTGCCGTCTTTCCTGCACCTATCAGCAGCACACGCTCCTGCAAAGCTTCCGCCTTCAGCATGATGTTGCCTGCCACATATCTGCCCAGTGCCACATACACAAAGGTAAATGCCCAAAAGCACCCGGCATAATATCTGGAAACTTGCATACTGTTCCGCATCAGGAATATCAGCAGCATGTACATCAAAAAGCCAAAGCATATCCCCCGGAACACATCCCGTGCCATCTCCAGAGACGGCCTGTTTAACCTGTATCCCTCTGCCAGCAGCATAATCAGCAAAAACATGCCCGGAATATATAAATATTGATAGTCCCAGGGCATCACCATCATGTTGCTGGCATCCACCCGGAAAATTCCCTGCAAGCCAAGTGCCGTTGCTTCGGCAGCCAGCAGGGAAAGATAATCCGCCACTACCAGCAGCCAAACCGCAAGCCTGCGCCCTTGAGCAATATTTCCTTGTTTCAAAATCCTTCCCACCACAACTTAACTTTGAAAATAACTGATATTAACTCCTATGTCCATTATAATATCACAATCGCCCCCCCCCGCAAGACATTTACATTATTTTTATTTTGTAAATGCGCAAAGTCTTGCGGAATTTAACTTTAGAGGTAATCGAATTTGCAATGTTATAAGCTATCTTCTGTATTGTATCACAAGAAATACAAATAATAAACTTGTAATACAAACTTTTTCTCCTAAACCATATTAAGATAATAGGTATGGAAATATGATTTAAGGAGCACCATTCATGACTACATTGGCACAGCTGTTATCAACACGCAGAAAAGAAGACGGCGTCAGCTTGCGGGAAGCAGCCCAAAAAATCGGTATCAGCCACGGCTATCTGGACAAACTGGAAAAGGGTATAGATAGCAGGACAGGGACGCGAAACAATCCCACACCAGAAACACTGCAAATGATCGCCACAGCTTACAACTGGGATTATCAATATCTGCTAAAAATCTGCGGTTATATCACCGACACAGATTCAGCCGATTCCCTTAGACCATCCATTCGTGAATTAGTCGAAACCTGCAATTCCCTATCAGATACGGATATAGGATATATAACAAAATTTGCTAAATTTATTGGCACAGAAAAACAAAACAAATTCACTTGCCACAAAGCACTTTAAAGATAGTACAAAAAAAGATGATTTTGATGTATAACATGTACATCAAAATCATCTTTTTTCTTCTTTTATTTTACTTTGATTTTACTTTGAGCCTTGCACCCTGCTCACGCACCAATCCCCAGCACCCTGAAAGCATATGCCACAAAAGGCACCACCGCCAGGGCAGGCAGGTAGTTGATGACCTTGATTTTGGTCAGCTCCAGGATATTCAGCCCCAGGGCAAGGATTATCAGGCAGCCGGTGCATGCCATCTCCTGTACGATATAGTCCGACACGAAGGGGGCAATAAACTCAGCCAGCAGCACAATACCTCCCTGAAACAGCAGGGTAAACACAGCCGAGCCCATGACACCGATGCCCATGGCAGCCGTCATCATAATGCCGGAGATGAAATCCAGCAGGGACTTGGTATAGAGCATGGCGTAGTCCGCCCGGAGCCCTGCATCCAGGGAGCCCACAATCACCATAGCGCCCACGTTCATAATCAGGCAGGAGGTAACAAAGGCATTTGCCAGCCTGCCGGACTCTCCCCTGCCCTTGGAAAAACGGCTCAGAAGCCTCTCCGTAAAGCGGTTCACATGCCCATCAGCATCCGCAGCTTCGCCAATCAATATGCCCAGCACCACGGAGACAATCATCACCAGGATATTGCTCTCCTGTATCGCCCCCTGCACACCAATCACCACCGAGCAAAGCCCCAGCCCCTGCATCAGGGCACCGGTCAGCCGCTCCGGCAGCCCCCGGCGCAGCAGCAGCCCTATCAAAGAGCCTGCCACAATCGCCAGTGTATTCACAATCACCGCAAACATAATATACTCAGTACCCCAGCTCCGTCAGCACGTCCTCAAGGTTGTTCAGCACATTGTCAATATCCGCTGCCGTAATCACCAGCGGCGGCTGGAACGCCATCACATTCCTTGCCACGCCGTTCTTGCCGATGATAAAGCCCCTGTCCTTCATAGCTTCCAGCACCCTGTCCAGCTCCTCTGCCGCCGGGCTCTTGTCAGCATGGACAAACTCAGCACCCCGCATCAGGCCCAGGCCACGGATATCCCCGATAATCGGGTGCTTCTTCTGCAGCTCAGCCAGCCCGTCACAAAGCTGCTGGCCACGCTCACGGGCATTCTCCATCAGGTTATGCTCCTTGATGTAGTCCAGCACCCCGATACCTGCCATGGAGGACACAGGGTTGCCTCCCAAGGTAGACGCCCCCGGCTTGGTATAGGTATCTGCAATCTTTGCAGATGCCGTAAAGGCAGAAATCGGCGCACCATTGCCCAGAGCCTTTGCCATGGACATAATATCAGGCACCACATCAAAGTTTTCAATGGCAAACATCTTGCCTGTTCTGGCAAAGCCCGTCTGCACCTCATCAATAATCAAAAGGGCATCATGGCTCTCCAGGATTTCCTTCACGCGCTTGAAATACCCCCTCGGCGGCGTAATAATGCCTGCATTGCCCTGAATCGCCTCGGCAATCAGGGCAGCCGGACGGCCGCTGGTGGCAGTCTTAATCAAATCCTCTACCGCATCAGCACAGGCATAGTCGCACTCAGGGAACTTCTTGCCCAGAGGGCAGCGGTAGCAATAGGCATTAGGTGCAAAGTGGATGCCGCCGCAAGGATGAGGATCCGTGCGCCACATCTGGATGCCTGTCAGGCTCATGGTGAGCTTTGTCCTGCCATGGAGACCATTTCTGAGGGCGATAAACTCATCCCGTCCCGTGTAGATGGATGCCAGCAGCAGGGCACCTTCATTGGCCTCCGTGCCGGTAGAGCAGAAGAATGTCTTCTGCAAATCCCCCGGTGTCACCTCTGCCAGCTTTTCCGCCAGATTGACAAAATTCTCCGTGAGATAAATATTGCACACATGCTGCAGGCTCTGCACCTGCTCCACCACCCTGGCATTAATCTCCGGGTTGCAGTGGCCGCAGTTGATAACAGACACGCCAGCAAAGCAGTCCAAATACTTCCTGCCCTCGCTATCATAGAGGTACTGCATCTCCCCCTTGACGAACTGCCTCGGCTCCTTGTAAAAATGTGCCAGGCACGGCATGATATATTTCTTTTTCTTTTCCAGAATGGCCTCAGGGCCTATCGGCTTCTCCAATGGCATAAAACAACTCTCCCATATATTTATCCAAAGTAATATCTATTACAGCTATCACAACTATTAAAGATATTACAAATATTTACAGCAATAAAAGCTATTACAGCGAATTCTGTGACTGGCGGAAACGGTACACGCCTACGCCCAGCTTCCTAGGCCCCTCCTGCTGCATGGCAGCAAAATCAGCCTCGTCAAGATACGGCTCCCCGGCGGACAGCTTGTCCAGAGCCTTTCTGTAGGCGGCAGTCAGCCTGCCCACAAGCTCCGGCTCATAGTCCTTGGCCTCAATCCTGAAGGAAGCCACGCCGTTGAACTTTTCCAGATACGGATAATAGCACAAATCCTTGGCAAACAGGATGTGGTTGCGCCCGAACTGATCCATGCGCAGGGAATGAATCTCCCCGGCAGTGTCCTTCAGTGCATAATGCTTCTCCACCAGCTCCGGATTTGCCAGGTGATTGTACGGCAGCTGCATGGCAGCAAAATTGTGGTCGCAGATCATGGACTCATAGGAGCCATGCACAATAACCTCAATCGGCAGCGGAGAATTCTCCACCAGCCCCCTCACCTGCTCAAAGGCCAGCTCCAAGGATGCCGTCCCCATGACAATGCCGTTCTTCTTCAGGAAGGTGGCTGCCATGTGGTTGAAAAGGTTGAAGGAAAAATCCGCCTGCACAGGCAGGCTGGTGCACTCCTGGGCCAGCTTCAAGGAACCCAGGTTGCTTACCATGATGCCTGACGGCTGCAAGGCATCCACAGCCTGAAGGAACTGCTCCAGCTCGCCGCACTCCCGGCGCATGGTGGTTCTCGGGGTGCTGATGACAATCCTGGTGCCATGCTCCCTGCCGATGGCAATGGCTTCTGCAATCTCCTTCAGCGTCCACGGCTTCTTCGGCTTGAACACCTCACCGGCCAGATACACCGTATCCGCACCATTTTCACAGGCCGCCCTTACCGCAGCCAGGTCAGAAACCTGCACGGACAGGGTTCTGTGGGCAGGATTCTCCGCCCGGATAGGCTCCTCCGCCTTCAGGATATCATCCTGGAAGCCCGGCTCCTCCACAGCACTGCTGAAGAAACGCGGCTCCCGGCTGCCGTCAAAGCCGATGGCCCTTTCATCCGGCTGCCCCAGGGCAAAGGTAGTGGTAAAGTCACGGGCCCGGTTCTCGTACAATTCCTTCCAGCCTTCCTCATCCACCGTATAGCCCATCGGGTCTGCAATATAGGCATCAATTGCCTTTCTGTAGGTAGCCACGATGCGGCGCACAAAATCCGCCGGGCGCATGCGCCCCTCAATCTTGAAGGAAAATACCCCTGCCTGAATCAGCTCCGGGATATTCCTGTACATGCACATGTCCTTCAGGGCCAGCTTGTAGTCCTGCTGGTCATCCTTATCAAGAACCTCCCCCGTCGCCTCGTCAATCAGCTTGTACTGCCAGCGGCACGGCTTCAGGCAGCGTCCCCGGTTGCCGCTCTGGCCGAACAGCACCCCGGAGTGGATGCACTGGCCGCTTTCAGCAATGCACATATCGCCATGCATGAAATATTCGATTTCCAGCCCGGTGCGCTCCTTGAACAGAGCCAGCTCCGAAAGAGTCATCTCCCTGCCCACTACGATGCGGGTAATGCCGTACTCCTTCAGCTTCTTGATGGCATGCTCGTTATGGGTATTCATCATGACGGAGGTATGCAGGGGAATATCCACACCCAGCTCCCTGGTCAGCTCCAAAACCGCAAAATCCTGCACCAGAATCGCATCCGGCCTGATCTCGTTGAGATATGTCAGGTAACGCTTGAGAGGCTCCACTTCCTCCACGCTGATGAGGTTGTTCAGGGTAATGTACAGCTGCACGCCATGGGCATGGGCATACTCAATGGCCTTCTTCAGCATCTCATCATCGAAATTGGTCTCCTTGTTCCTGTGCATGCGCATGTTAAAATGCTTGCCACCCAGATAAACAGCGTCAGCACCTGCTTCCACTGCTGCTACCAGTGCATCCCAGTTGCCGGCCGGTGCCAGCAGCTCAACGGATTTACGGTTTAAAATCATGTTAAATATACTCCTTTGCTTTAGCTTGATTGCTTTATTAGCTTAATCGCTTTATCAGCTGTATCAGCTTTATTTGATAATCTGTACGTTGTTCTTGCCGAACTTGTACTTTGCCCTGTACAGGGCATCATCTGCCCGCTTGAACAGCGAATCCTTGTCATCAAGGCCGTGCAGCGTGGCAATGCCGCCGCTGATGGACATGCGCAGCATGCCGTTCTCCATGGAAAATGCCTCCACATTCCGGCGGATGCGCTCACCTATTTTCATGGCCGCCTCGCTGTCGGCATCCCGCATGATGACCATGAACTCATCACCGCCCCAGCGGCCAGGAAAATCAATTTCCAGCACGCTTTCCTGGATGATATTTGCCACGCACATCAGGGAGGCATCCCCGATGAGATGGCCGAAATTGTCATTGATGGTCTTGAAATTGTCCACATCCAGCACCATCAGGGACAGGGGCTCCATCTTCTCACTAGAACGCCTTATCTCCTCCTCCAGGAGGCGGTCCAGGGCGCCCCGGTTGTACATGCCGGTCAGCTTGTCAGTGTCTGCTATATGACGCAGCTGCCTGTTGTAATCCTCCAGCTCCTCGGACACCGCCTGCACAAAATGCAGCATGTGGCTGAGGACGCTGTTGCCCTTGTTCTGGAACCGCACCTTCTGATGCAGGTAGCTCATATCGTTGGGCAGGTTGACAGTTCCCCCCTCCCGCATGCCTACAATGCTCAGGTACATATTGTTGAGATGGATGCGCCCCTTCTGGTCCCGGACGTACTCACCCAGGGCATAAATCCCCGTGGAAGGCGCACAGCTCCTGCACACCTCCAGCTCCTGATTGACATCCTTGTTCAGCAGCACACGCCTGGCCCAGCAGCTGACCGCAAAAATCCCCTCCGGCTGGAAGCGCACCATGTCGTACTGGATGCCGTAGGTTCCCTGAATAACCACCGTAGGGTTGCCATAGCAGAGCTGGATGACCTCGCCAATCTGAAAATCCGCGCCGTAGTTGGCGGAGCCATCAGGCCGCAGGGCACGGGGCATACGGTTGAGGATAGTGCCGTTCCTGTTGATGCAGACAGGAAAAACCACCGCCTCATCAAGAAATGACTCATTCCAGTTCACCCCCAGGTACTTTTCATAGACATCCCTGACGGTAGTGCCGTTGTCCAGGTCGGCAATAGTGGTCTGGTTGTCGGCCAGGGCCGTAATCTTCATCTTGCGCCCCAGAGGCTGCCAGCCGCTGCTGCTGCACATGTGCACAAAAAGGCTCCTGCCCTTGTAAATCACCACTGCCATGCCCCGGGGGATGAACTCCTCTGCCGTAAAGACAAAGCCAGGCCCCGAAACGGTGCCATCGTCCACCACGCCGCCAAACACGGCAATATCCTCAGGAATGTTGGACAGCTCCCGGAGAAACGGCACCAAATCAAGGTTGTAACCGGAGGAAATCATCTGCACAGCCACCGGCTGGTAGAGCTGCCGGATATACCATAGCAAATCCTTGCCCAGCCTGGCACTCTCCCCATCCTTCCAAGGAATAGCTATCACATCCACCGTAGATTTAAAAAATACCGAAAAGGTCAGCGAAATGCCAAACAGGTTGATGACACCTGCCGTAATGTTGGCAGATACCGTGCCGCCCACAATCTTCACATCAGGCAGCAGCCGTTTCAATCTGTCCACCAGCCTGGGAGTGATTTCCTGAAAATAGGAATCCACATAAATAGTAGCAAGAATACAGCTATACTCCGGCATTTCCGCCAGGCTTTCCTTAAAGGACTCGATTTTTTCCCTGAAATCAATTTCGTCATTACACAAGTACGGTATCTGTTTCATAGCCTATCCCTCAAAAAACTATATTGACGACACACCTGCAATAATATTAATTATAATTATACATTCTAATATATATTCTAGCACACAATAATGCCAATTGTATAGTATAGCACATTATAGCATATTTTTCTGCTTCATGGCGGACATTCTTATTAATTCATAGGCAGAAAGGTAGTCCAGCCCCTTTCTTTCCTGCAAAAGCCTGATGCTTCTATACTCCGGATAGCATTTCTCTATGTCCCCATAGCGGCACAGCTTGACCTGAACGGCAATGCCGTCAACCATGATCTCCTGCAGCTCCCTCTCCATAATGTGCCGCTGGAAAAGCTGGCTGCGGATGCCGATGCTGCTGGTATGCCGGAAGATAATCCCCTCCATGCTGCCGGTATCCTCCGGGCGGCAGATAACCCCAAGCATGTAGGCAGGGCGGTTTTTCTTCATGTAAATAGGCGTAAACCAGGCATCCAGTGCCCCGGCAGCCATGAGCTTCTCCATGACCAGCCCCAGGGCCTCGCCATTGCTGTCATCAATGTTGGTCTCCAGGCGGGCTACCGTGTCTGCCTTGGCTGCCACGCCAGCCATGCCTGCCGTATCTCCCCTGCCTGTCGTGTTCTCATGCCCGGCATCATCCTTGACGGCATCTGTATCCAAAAGCAGCAGCCGCAGGAAGCTGGGCACGCTGTACTCCCTCTTGCCAGCTCCCATGCCGGAGGCAATAATCCGATACTCATCCGGCAGCCTGCCCGACGTGCGGATAGCTGCCGCCACTGCCGCCCCTGTAGGCGTCACCAGCTCCCCCTCTATGTGGCTGATTTTCAGCCTGAGGTTATGCTGCAGGGCGATATTGGTCACGGCAGGCACCGGCACTGCCATAATGCCGTGCTGGCAGCGGATGGTGCCGCAGCCGTCGGTGAGGCTGCCCACTACAACCCCATCCAGCCGCAAATCCTCCAGGCAGACGGCAATGACCACAATATCCACAATGGAGTCCACTGCCCCTACCTCATGAAAATGCACCAGGTCAATATCCGTGCCGTGGGCCTTTGCCTCAGCTGCTGCCAGCACGTCAAATATCCTCAGGGCGGTGGCTCTGGCTGCCGGGCTCAGGCTGCTGGCAGATAAAATCTCCCGGATTTCCGGCATGCCCCGGTGCTCATGATGGTGATGATGATGGTGTTCGTGGTCATGCTCGTGGTCATGAGTATGCTGCATGTGTTCATGGCTGTGCTCATGGTGATGGTCATGACCGTAGTGCTCATGTTCATGCTCATGTTCATGTTCATGGTCATGCTGATGCTCGTGGTCATGGTCATGCTGATGCTCGTGGTCATGGCCGTGCAGATACGCCATATCGTGGTCGTGATTTTCGTGCGCTTTATCAAGCTTTACCAGAAAATCACACATATCAAGCCCTGCCTTCTTCACCCGGGAAATTTCCGTGGCAAAGCCCCTCACCGGCAAACTGGCAAGCACCTCCTGCACCTTCTCATAGCTTGCCCCCAAATCCAGAAGCGCAGCCGCCATCATATCACCGCTGATGCCAAATGGTGCATCAATATACAAAATCCTGCTCATTATATCCCCCTTCTTCTAATCACAGCCCTGTGCATTATTGATAGCTATACCGGCACGCCCCAATCACGCCTCAGCTGCTGCCAGCCTGTTAATCTGGGCGGCAATATAGCCTGCCCCGTAGCCGTTATCAATGTTTACTGTGGCTATGCCGTTGGCACAAGAATTTATCATGGTAAGAAGTGCCGAAACCCCGTGAAAATTGGCCCCATAGCCTATGGAGGTGGGCACGGCTATTACCGGCTTATCCACCAGCCCGGCTATGACACTGCCCAGTGCCCCCTCCATACCGGCAACGGCAATCACGCAGTTGGCCTTCTGAATAATGTCCAGCCTGGACAGCAGGCGGTGGATGCCGCTGACACCTACATCATAAATACGTTCAACGTAGTTGCCAAAATACTCCGCCACCTGTGCCGCTTCCTCTGCCACGGGAATATCTGCCGTACCTGCTGTACAGACAGCGATACAGCCCTGCTTCTGCCTGGCTGACCGCACACAGGTAATAATCCGTGACAGCTTGTCATATCTTGCCTCCGGCAGCCTGGCAGCAATCAGCTCATACTGCTGCTCAGAGGCACGAGTTGCCATGACCTCCCCCTCGTCCTCAAATATCCGCTGGAAGATCGCCAGCAGGTGCTCATCCGCCTTGCCCTGGGCAAAAATTACCTCGGGAAAGCCCGACCTGACACGCCTGTGGGTGTCCACCTTGGCATAACCCATATCCTCAAAGGGCTTTCGCCGCAGGTAGCTTTCCGCCTCCGCCAGGGAAATCTCCCCCTGCCTTACCTTTAGCAGCATTTCATGCAAATCTTTCATATAAACATTCCTTATATACTCATTATATGCCAATTAACTGTACTTATTATTCACGGCACTGTAAAATTAACAGTATTTTTTATCAGCGATCTTTTAAGTCCAGGTAAACCTCATCAAAATACTGCTCCAGTACATACAGCACCAGATACCTTTCCCCCATCAGCTTTGCCATCTGCTCCGGCTTCAGCTGCAGCTTGGCGGCATTGCCCAGCACACGTACCCGGAAATCCCGATACCCCAGGGACATGAGCTCGCTTTCAGCCTTTTCCACCTTTTCCAGAAGCTCCTCCGTTACCGGCATGCCGGTAGGAATCCTGGTAGCCAGGCAGGCATAGGCAGGCTTGTCCCAGGTCATCAGCCCGGCTTCCTTGGACAGGAGCCTGATGGCGGTCTTGGTGATGCCGGACATGCGCAGGGGGGAAAGCACCTTCATCTCCCGCAGGGCAATGGAGCCTGCCCTGTCGTTCAGGTCATCCGAGGCATTTGTGCCATCGATGATGACATCGTAGCCATCCTTTGCCGCCTGTTCCTTGATAGCGCCAAACACGTTGCACTTGCAGTAGTAGCAGCGCATGGCATCATTGGCCACCACACGCTCATCCTCCAGTGGTTCCACATGCAGGATTGTCATGTTATCCGCCCCCACGAACCTTGCCACCTCCATGGCATCCTGCAGCTCAAATTCCGCCTGAAACTTTCCCTTCACATAGTATGGCTTGATATCAGCCCCGCACTTCTTTGCCGCATAGAGCAGATAGGAGGAATCAACGCCGCCGGAAAAGCCCAGCGCCACCTTTGGATATGTTGCAAAAAATTCCTTTAAGTCCATAGCACAAATCTCCCGTTTTAAATAACACAGATAAAAATAGCACAGATACATCCAACACTAACTATTAACTACTAACTAATTGACTAACTAACCAATTAATCAGCTAACTAATTCAGTAACTATTCTATATTATACTGTATTGAAGCCAATTGTTCAAACAAATATCTTACATATTTGCTCATAAATCCCCTTTTCAAAAAAATTTTTCATACCCGAGGCACTTTTGTTTGCAGAACGCTTTACAATCAAACGTTTATATGGTACAATAGATTTACATCGAATGTGAAATCAAAATAAAAAATGAAAGGAAGTTTTGTTTATGGGACGCAAGCGTTGTGCAGACAAGAGAATGGAGCAGATTTACAAGGTTATCAAGGAGCAGCTGATGAAGAAAGGTTATCCGCCTTCCGTTCGTGAAATCGGCAAGGAAGTAGGGCTGAAATCCAGCTCCACCGTACATGGCTACCTGAACCAGCTGGAAGCAGCAGGCATGATCCGCCGTGACCCTACCAAGCCTAGGGCAATTGACCTTTTGGAGGACAAGCCTTGGGAGCGCACTGTCAATGTACCGCTGGTTGGCACCGTTACTGCCGGTATGCCTATCCTGGCACAGGAGAATATCGAGGATACCTTCGCTTTCCCTGTGAACCTCATGGGCACCAGCAGCGAGTGCTTCATGCTCCGGGTAAAGGGCGAGAGCATGATTAACGCAGGCATCAACGATGGCGATTACCTGATGGTGCGCCAGCAGAATACCGCTGAGAACAGCGACATTGTAGTGGCTATGGTCAACGACGATACCAGCGAGGGCGCTACTGTAAAGCGTTTCTTCAAGGAAGATGACCGCATCCGCCTCCAGCCTGAGAACGACTCCATGCAGCCAATCTACGGGACTGATGTATCCGTCCTGGGCAAGGTTATCGGCATCTATCGCCAGATGTAAAATCACGCCTGCTGCCACAGGCAGCATAGCCGCCGGAACCCCGGTGGCTAAAGGGCAACACAACTGAAAAAATGCAAGCAAAAAGCTGTACTTCTGCCGGATTCATTCTCCTGCAAAGGTACAGCTTTTTCTTGTACAGCATGGGATATAAAATGCTATGGCAATATGGGATATTATTGCAAATCCTCTATTGCCTGGGCGGCCCCCATGATGCCCAGAACGGCATGCTCGAAGGTCAGGCCGCCCTGCAAATACACATTGTATGGCGGTCGCAACGGGCCATCGGCACTCAGCTCAATGGAAGCCCCCTGCACGAAGGTGCCTGCCGCCATGATAATCTGGTCGGCATAGCCCGGCATATCCCACGGCTCCGGTGCCGCAAAGGAATCCACCGGAGAATACTTCTGAATACCACCGCAGAAGGCAATCAGCTTCTCCGGGGTGTCCAGCTGGATAGCCTGAATGATGTCCCCCCGGATGTCAGTTGGCAGCGGCAGGGTTTTGTAGCCCAGCTTGGCAAACAGGGAGGCAGCAAAGACCGCACCCTTTATGGCCTGTGCCACCACATGAGGTGCCAGGAAGAAGCCCTGGAAGATCATGCGGTTGTTGGCCAGGGATGCCCCCAGCTCATCCCCCATGCCCGGCGCAGTCAGCCGGTAGGATGCCAGCTCCACCAGGTCAGCCCGGCCTGCAATATAGCCGCCGGTCAGTGCCACGCCGCCCCCAGGATTCTTGATCAGGGAGCCAGCCATGATATCTGCCCCTGCCTGCACCGGCTCACGGGTGTCCACAAACTCGCCGTAGCAGTTGTCCACGAAGCAGATGCAGTCAGGCTTTGCCTTCTTCACCTCTGTGCAGATGGCCTGAATCTCCTCCAGTGTCAGGGGATTGCGCATGGAATAGCCCCGGGAACGCTGTATCAGCACCAGCTTGGTATCAGGGGTAATCTTCCCGGCAATGCCAGCCATGTCCACCCTGCCCTCAATCATCGGCAGCTCGTCGTAGAGAACGCCAAACTCCTTCAAAGAGCCCTTGCTGGGATTGGCGTAGCCGATAACGGTCTGCATGGTGTCATAAGGGGCATCGGTAATGGAAACCAGCTTATCCCCCGGCCGCAGGATGCCAAAAAGCACCGTAGCCAGAGCATGAGTGCCGGAAACGAAATTGGTACGCACCAGGGCACGCTCCGCCCCAAAGACCTTGGCGTACAGCTCCTCAATCTTGGTTCTGCCAATATCGTCATAGGCATAGCCGGAGGTTGTGTTGAAGTGGGCCTCGGACACCTGGCACTCCCGCATGGCATCCAGCACCTTCAAGGTATTGGCTTCGGCAATCTCATCGATGTGCCTGAACATAGGTGCAGCTTCCTGCATGGCTTCGGCTTTAATGGCTAATAATCTCTCTGAAAATGACATTTAACAACATGACTCCTTACTTGTATTGATAACGTATTTATATTTGGTAACTTTGCTTATTGCAACTGGCTTATTTGCAGCTGGCTTATTACTTATTGGTAATATTCTGGATGTTTTTCAGAGTGATGGACATAAAGCCGTCATCGTCCTTGTAAAACTCCACAAATTCCGTATTCTCAAAAAACTCCGTAGGTATCACCAGCTCAATGCCCGTATCGGTACTGAGCCTGTGCTTGCGCATTTTTTTCAGGGTTGCTTCCTGATTGACCACCACCGGCTCCCCAAAACCGCTGTTTTCCATCTCCTGCCTGTAGTCAGCCTGCATGGAAGGATTGTCCTTGAATACCGCCATGCCCACCTCCTGTGGGTCCAGCTGTCCGTCAGGCTGGAGGTTTTCCGCAATGTAGCTCTTGACGGCAGCAGCCGCCTCCACCTGATCCTGGCAGTAGGCCTCCGTGACCTTCTTGACAGCCTTGCTGATTTCCTTGATTGTCTCGTTGGGAGATGGGGACTGGGCGCATTCCAGCAGAAGCTCCGGCAGGACAAATACCTTGTTGCCGTCAATGGAATACCGCTTGGCCTTGATCAGCACTTCCTTTGTATCCAGGTTGATGTAGGCAAACTCCTCCATGCGCTGGCTGAGATTGGGCAGCAGGCCGTAGCTGTTCATCACCTCGGTCACCACGCTGCCATCCTCCGCCACGTTGACCTGATGCACATAACCATGATTGTTGGTACACTTGAACAGCACCAGCTGCGGGGTATCGTCAACCCGTATCTGGCAGACAAACAAATCTGCACACTCTATATCCTCTGCATGGCTGAGAGGCTGGTACAGGGCATTGGCTACCTGCTGAGAAAACTCCGCAAAGCTTGCCTGCCCCTCCTGATAAGCTGCCAGATGGCTGCTGAACTCACTGCTTTCGTAAAATTTGCCCGTCTTGGCATCCTGGCTGCCGATGGTCTTTTCCACATGCTTCACCAGAAATTCCCGCGTGCCCTGTTCCAGCTCCAGCTCCTGGGCTGACAGCACCGGGGTACCCCCGGCAAAGTCCAGGATATGCAAAATCGCCTTTTCGATGATTACCAGCATAAGATTCCTCACATTCCTCCAGCTATTACGCTATTGCATTATTATATTATTGCATTATCGAGTTATTGCGTTATTGCGTTATTGCGCTATTGCCCATTCCGCATCATTATCCTTCAACTTTGGGATAAGGCGTCAGTGCCGTAATAATTGCCGCCACAGCCATAGGCAGGACACTGAGCAGCATGGCGGTTTCCAGCCCCACATAGTCACCCAGGGCCGCGGTAATAGCCGCTCCTACGCTGCCAAGGCCGAAGCACAATCCCATCATCATGCCGGAAGCCACACCGATGTACTTGGGCATCAGCCGCCCGGTCCAGACAATGGAGCTGGGCTGTGTCCCGTGGGAGCAGGCACCCCCCAGGAACAGTGCCAGCATGGTCCATATCCCGGCATCCGGATATTCAAAGAAAAATAAAATCGGCAGTGCCGACACCGCCAGATAAGTGACAATCAGCCGCTTGTGGCCGAACCTGTCCCCCAGCTCGCCGCCGCTGATGCCTCCGGCAGCGGAACCCAGCAGGAACACCGCCAAAAGGCTGCCTGCCATCATGCTGGAATAGCCGTGGGACAGGAGCACCAGGGGCAAAAAGGTGGATACCGCTACATGGGTCCAGCAGCGCAGTGCCTGTGCCGCATTCAGCATTACCACGGCCCTGTTGCTGACAATCTCCCGGAAGCTGATATTCTGCCCCCTGTCCTGCCCATTCTCCCTGGCAAGCCGGGATTTCTTGGCGTTGGCTGAGGGCAGACAGTAGATGCCGCTGAAATAGTATGCCGCCCCCAGCAAAAAGCCGGGGATGGCCAGAAGGGGCAAAAGCTCCAGGGAAAAATACTCAATGAAAGCCGTCACCACCACCGGCACAATGGCAAAGCCCACATTGCCGCTGACGATGTAAAAGGACATGTACCGCCCCAGGTATTTTGCCGTGCCCACCTTGTCCAGAAGGGCAATGCCCAACGGGTGGATAATGGCCACCATCAGCCCCATCAGGGCACATAACAGGAACAATACCGGCTGATTGGGGGCATAGCCTGCCAGGCAGATAAAAAGGCCGCACAGGGGCACCGCCCACACCAGCCAGCTGCCGCAGTCGTGCCTGTCCACCACATAACCCACAAAGGGCTGAATGGTGCTGGCCATAAAAGCCAGTACCATGACCAGCACGCCGCACATGGTCAGGGACATATCCAGCTTCACCATAATCAGCGGCAGCAGCACCGGCAGAAAATTATTATAAAAATCTGCGGCAAAATGCCCCATGCTAAGATAAAAAATCCCCGCCTTCGTGCCGCATTTCAACATATTCGCACCATTTCCTTTCAAAAAAGCTATCCCTATAAAAATTACATTTTACGCAAATTACATGCCAGCTATCCATTCAGCTGATTATCCTTTTTGTTATCCCTTGTCGGACTCTTTATTGTATACGTCTTTCAGCAGGGTTTCCTTCCGCAGGGACAGGCATTCACACTGCTTGTCCTCTGCCGAGACATTGCGGATGGTTTCCAGCAGGATGTCCCCGATCATGGCCGCATCATCATAGAAGATATTGGACATGTCCTCATGGGACCAGACCTTGATGCCCTCCCCGTAGTTGACAGTGAAGTACAGCCCTGCATAGCAGGCACCGATTTCCCGTGCCAGATAAACCTCCGGGCACAGGCTCTGCCCCACAATATCCGCATGGCCATTCAGCATTGCCACCTCCGCCGGGCTCTCAAAGTGCCTGCCGTCTGTTACGGCATAGGTGCCCCGGGTAAAAATCCTGCCCGTAAACCGCTTCCGGGTGGCATCTATCAGTGCCTGCCTCAGCTCCGGGCACAGGGCATCACGCATTACCAGAAGATACCGCCCGTCCAGCATGACATCCTTCCGCATGGACATATCCAGATAATCGTCAGGTATCATGAAATCACGGATATCCAGCAGCCTGTTGACTGTGCCAACGCCGCCCTCGGAGAGAATCCGCTTTACTCCGGCAGCGCGGAACACCCAGAATACCTGCCGGGAGGCATCCGCCCGGGTGACGCCGCTGCGCCAGCCGTGCATCTTCACAGTCAGTACCCTTTTTTCCCCCACGGAAAAAAGCCGGAAGGCAGGGCTCTCCCCATAAGGGGTGGCAAAATGCAGCCCATCTGCCTCCACCTTTACATCCTCCGCCCGGACATTCATGGGAAAATCACTGGACAAAGTGCCCGAACCGCCCACTATGCCATATTCCGCCTGTGGAATATTATCACTCTTTATAATGCTCATTGATTAAAATCTCCTGATAATCCTATACTCCGTGTCACGCTGGGCAGGCTTCTTTCCTGCTCCGCGGATTAAATCAGCCATCTTTTTGATGGACATATCATAAGCCGTGCCTGCTGCCCTGACCACGTTTTCCTCCAGCATGATGCTGCCCAGGTCATCTGCCCCGAATCCCAAAGTCAGCTGGCCGATGCGCTCCCCCTGAGTAACCCAGGAGCCCTGGATGTGAGCCACGTTGTCCATGTAGAGCCGGGTCATGGCAAGGGTGCGCATGTAGTCCCAGCCGGAGGTCTTCTCTCCCCCCAGCTCCGTGTTGCCCGGCTGGAAAGTCCAGGTGATAAAGGCACGAAAGCCCCCGGTCCTGTCCTGCAAGCGGCGGATTTTCTCCATGTGCTCCACCCGCTGCGCCATGGTCTCACCCAGCCCGATAACCATGGTTGCCGTGCTCTCCATGCCGATGGAATGGGCGCACTCCATTACATGAAGCCAGTCCTCGGTCATGATTTTCTTGGGGCTGACCTTCTGGCGGATTTCATCCACCAGTATTTCCGCACCGCCCCCCGGCAGGCTGTCCAGCCCTGCTGCCTGCAATCTTTTCAGGCAATCCAAAATAGAGATGCCTGCCTGACGGGCAAAATGCTGGATTTCTGTTGCCGTAAAGGAATGAATGGTAATATCGTACTTGCTCTTGATTAGGCTCAGCATCTTTTCATAGTATTCCAGCCCCAGATCAGGGTATAGTCCCCCCTGGATCATCACCTGGGTGCCCCCGGCCTCCACGGTCTCCCGTACCTTTTCCAGTATCTCATCGTAGGTCAGAAGGTAGGCATCCCTGCTTTCCTTCCTGCGGAAAAAGGCGCAAAAACGGCACTCATTGACACACACATTGGTGTAGTTGATGTTCCTGTCCACAATAAATGTCACGGTATCGTCAAACCGCTTCCTGCGCTCTGCGTCAGCCCTGCGGCCCAGCTCCACCGGGTCTCCGTGCAGCAAAAGCTCCTCTGCCTCACGCTCATTCAGCCTGTTACTCATCACTGCACCGCTCCTTCCCTGCCGCCAGCCTTTGCATCATCTGACCGTGCATCATCTAAATTTGCTTTCTCTGCCGGTAAGTTTGCATCCTCTACCGGGTGATAGAAGGTATCACGCTCCACCGGCACGAAGCCGGCCTCTGTGATCAGCTGCCGCAGCTTGCTTCTGGTAATGCCTGTATTGGTCTTGGCCCCTGCTGCGTGGATAATCTTTTCCTCGCCGATGGTGCCGTCCAGATCATCCGCCCCAAAGCCCAAGGCCAGCTGGGCAATCGGCATGGTCAGCATAATCCAGAAGGCCTTGATATGATCGATATTGTCAAGAATCAGCCGGGACAGTGCCATCATCTTCATATCTTCCCAGGAACCGACACGCTGCAAATGAGCCAGCTGGGTATTGGCAGGGTGGAATGGGAATGACACGAAAGCCTGAAAGCCCCCTGTCTCATCCTGAATGTCCCGGAGGGTAATCAGGTGCTGCAAGCGTTCCTCAATGGTCTCAATATGGCCGTACATCATGGTGCAGTTGGTGCGGATGCCAAGGGCATGGGCTGTCTTGATGGTCTCTATCCACTCTGCCGTGGTGGCCTTTTTCGGGCAGATTTCCCGGCGCACCCTGTCACTGAGGATTTCCGCGCCGCCTCCCGGCAGGGAGGACAGACCTGCCGCCTGCAAAATCTCCAGCACCTCCCGGATGGATTTGCCGGTCATCTGGCTGAAATGCACGATTTCCACCGGGGTAAATGCCTTGATGTCCGCCTCCGGCAGTGCCGCCCTGACCTGCTTTACCACATTCAGGTAATAGTCAAAGTCCTTGGTTGGATGCAGGGCACTGACAATGTGGATTTCCCCCAGGTTGCGCACCCCTTTGGCTTCCTCCAATATCCTGGCTATATCCTCTGTCTCCAGCACAAAGCCCCGCTTGTCCCCTTCCTCACACTGAAAGGCACACAGGGGGCAGCCCGATGTGCAGATATTGGTCAGATTGATATGCCTGTTTACATTATAAAAAACGCTCTTGCCGCTTTTGCGCTCCTTCATCTTCCGCGCACAGGCCGCCAAAAACAACAGATCGTTATCCTCATAGAGAGCCAGCGCATCCTCCAGGGAAAGCCTCTCCCCCCGCTCTGCCCTGCCCCTGGCTGCCTCAATAGTCTTCTTGTCCATAAAACCTCTTACCTCAAAACCTTTTAACTAGAAACCTTTTATCCCGAAACCTTTTATCTGATAATAATACTGCCCCTGTCCGGCACCCTGCCCCAAAAATGTCACTGCTGTGCTGCCTGGGCTACCTGGGCCTGCTGGTCTTTTTCCGTAAACATCCTGATGATATTGAAGTTGCAGTCACAGGAAGCAGGAATCCTGCCAGCCTCCCGTATAATCCTGATAATCCTGTCCTCGCTGAGAGCCGTAGGGCTGGTAGCACCTGCATCGTGAAGAATGGTTTCCTTGTGGATAGTGCCGTCCATATCGTTGGCGCCGAAACCCAGCGCCACCTGCGCCACCGGCACGGTCAGCATTACCCAGTAGGCCTTGATATTCCTGATGTTGTCCAGCATCAGCCTGGAAATGGCTATCATCCTCAGGTCATCCCACATGGAGGTCTGCTCCACCATCTCCCCCAGCTCCGTGTTCTTCGGCAAAAACGGGAAACAGATAAAGGTCTGGATGCCGCCGGTCTCATCCTGCAAATCCCGGAGCTTCAGGAGATGGTCAATCCTTTCCTCCATGGTCTCAATATGGCCGTAGAGCATGCTGGCATTGGTCTTGATGCCAAGCCTGTGGGCAGTCCGGGATACATTCAGCCATTCCTCAGCCGTGGCCTTGTTGGGGCAGAGCCTTTCGCGCACCCTGTCACTGAGGATTTCCGCACCGCCACCGGCTATGGCCTGCAAACCGGCTGCCTTCAGCTTCAGCAGCACTTCCTCTACGGTCAGTCCGGAAATCTTGGCAAAATGGGTGATTTCCACCCCGGTAAAGCCCTTCAGGTAAAGGTGAGGAAAAGCATCATGCAGTGCCTGCAACCTCTCTAGATAATCCTCAAAGGTCCAGTCCGTGTGCAGGCCGCTGACTATATGCAGCCCGGCAAGATTCGGGTCCTGCATGGCCTCCTTCACCTTTGCCACAGCTTCCTCCACGCTCATGGCATAGGCCCCCGGTGCGTCCTTGTCCTTGCCAAAGGCACAGAACTTGCACTTGGATGTGCAGATATTGGTCAGATTTACATGGCAGTTCACATTGTAGTAGACAATATCGCCGCATTTTTTCTTGCGCACATAGTCCGCCATGCTGCCCAGCCAGGCAATATCCCGGCATGCCAAAAGCCGCAGCCCGTCCTCGCGGGTAAGCCGTTCCCCCGCAAAAATCTTCGCTTCAATATCCTTGTAATCTTCTGAACTATACAAAATAAAACCCTCCATACATGCCATATTCCGTTCTATTGCATACAAAGTACATTATAACACTTGAAGCTATAACAGGCAATTTCACATGTACAAAAAAATTTCAGTTTGTCGTAGTGCCGGTTTGTTACTTCGTGCACATACTGACTAAAATGGTTTGATAGTTCGTGGACTCTGTTCAGACATTATAAATGGACAGGTAGCGGCAGTACCCATAGAAAACTCGCTCTCGCTCTTAGCACAGCCTCGCGCTTCTAAGCTCCTGCATCGCTTACGCTCGCACTCGCTAAGAAGCGAGGCTGCACTCAAGGTTTTCTTTGGGTACATGCCGCACCTGTCCCTCTTTTGTCTGAACAGATACAACAAAATAATCCAATTGCATTAAATCAGTATGATACTGCAGCAATTAATCTGACTTCACGAAAAAGCTGAAAAGGGGGGCGGAGTGGCTGACGAAACCTGCTACTGTCAACCGTTGTATAAACGTGCAGCATTACTCAGGGGGAGCAGGTGGCGGCAGTATGGAAGCCTATGGCTTTTTTATGGAGCCTACCCCGGAGCATCCGTCTAAGTGGTACAACCCATCGGAAACAGTGGCAGCTTTGATGAAAATGTACCAGGAACTGACTGAAAAAAGCAACGGTTAAAAACATCAATTTATGGGGTTTCACGTAGCACTAAATGCTATCAGACTGCTACAGGAACTGCTACCAGACCTGCTACGTCCTATAATATATATAAGATAAAGATAAATGCATAAGACGAATGATAATATTTTTTTCTCACGCCAGCTTATTGCCGCCTTCAACAGCGGCAATAAGGCTGGTGCTTTTTTCTTGCAGGTTGACTTGATGAAAAAAATGCTGTAAAATGAAAACATAAAAAAAGAGCGAACCACAACGATGGTTCGCCGCTATAGGTTTTTGGGGGAAATTATCCGACCATACACCAGTGCAGCAACACTGATGGTCACAACATCTACGAAGAAGTCATCCTGGCACGGATGGCTTTTTTCGTGCAGTAAAACTACTAAAAGATGTGGCCGATATGTGACTTATATCTTAATGCAGAAGCATCAAAGCCAGTTCGCCCGTAATTGTTAGCTTGCACAACAGCGCTACACCAGCTACCACAACTAATGTGATAAGCGGTATAAGCGCGCGTATTGCTTCAGCTAATGCCTTATCACAGGCGCTTCCCTTTTCAGGGAACACTTTTATCGTACCTTAGATAACATAGCCATGCTATCACGCTCTCTGCGGTGAAAAACTGCTGGGCAGAACCCACCGCCTTATTTATAGAGCGACCATCATTCCGTATCATTGATAACGGTATTTTCATACCGCGTCCGCCCTGCAGGCATATCCTGCAACACATGTATTGTACCATATTTATGACAAAAATACAACATGTAAGTTCTGCCAAAATGCTTGCAAGTATATTGGCAGTATCAGGTTTCGTCAGCCTCCCAGCTCCCCCTTTTCAGGCTTGCTCGTAAAGCTGTATGGGGCACTATGGTAACAAATAATGTATGTGGTTCTGTCATTTTGTTTATATCTGTTCAGACAAGAAAGGGATGAGTGAGGACAGTACCCATAGAAAACCTTTGTTGTACCTCGGTGCTTAACGATACGCGAGCCACAGGCGAAGCGTGAGTTTAGCATCCGCTAGGTACAACTAGGAGCGAGAGCGTGTTTTCTATGGGTAGCTGTCCCGCTCAGCCCATTTTAATCTGAACAGAATCCACAAACTAACAAAATTCATCCGTTAATGTTCCAGAAGTCTCATACCTTCACTACGACAAACTGAAATTCATCCGTGTCAACTTAAATCGAAAATAGGTTGACAATACAAAAAATGGCTACTAAAATGTAAACTAACAATAAAAATCAAGTTTACGAAGGAGTTTTACCCATGACTACTGAAAACAATGCAACTGCGATAAAGGGCGATATGCTGAAGCTGGCGGAGGAGATCATTGCCGGGCGGCGCATCAACCGGCAGGATGATTTGAGCATTTTCCTGACCTGCGATTTGCAGGAGCTATGCGAGGGGGCGGACAAAATCCGTGCCGCCTGCGTAGGCGACCACGTTGATTTATGCGCCATCATCAACGGCCGCAGCGGCAAATGCCCGGAAAACTGCAAGTTCTGCGCCCAGTCAGCCCACAACCACACTGACTGCCAGCCTCACCCTTTCCTGCCAACAGAAGAATTTGTAGCGGCAGCCAAGCTGCACGAAAAAGAGGGCGTGCACCGCTTTTCCATTGTGACGGCAGGACGCTCCCTGTCAGGGGAGGAATTTGATGCCGCCATTGAGGCATACAACGCCATGAGCAAGGAAAGCAATATTGAGCTGTGCGCCTCCATGGGCTTTCTGAACGCGGAGCAGCTGCACCGCCTCCATGAAGCAGGTGTCACCAGCTATCATCATAATATTGAAACATCCAAAAGGAATTTCCCCAATATCTGCACCACCCATACCTACGATATGAAGATTGAAACCTTGAAGCTGGTGAAGGCAGAGGGCATGTGCGCCTGCTCCGGCGGCATTATCGGCATGGGCGAAACATGGGAGGACCGCCTGGATATGGCTGTCAGCCTGGCAGAGCTGGGCATTGACTCCATTCCCCTCAACGCCCTGATGCCTATCCCCGGCACGCCCCTTGAGCACCTGCCATCATTGAGCGAAGCTGATATTCTCCGCACGGTGGCATTCTTCCGCTACATCAATCCAGAGGCAAATATCCGCCTGGGGGCAGGCAGGGCGCTTCTGACCAATGACGGGGAAACCGCTTTCCGGGCCGGTGCCTCCGCCACCATTACCGGCAACATGCTGACCACTGTGGCATGTGCCACCATCCGCAGCGACCGCAGCATGCTGCAGGGCATGGGCAGGGATGTAACACCCCCTTATCAGACAACAGCATTGAACGATATGTCCGACACAGATGCAGAGGATACGGAAGTTCAAAAGCAGGAGGCGGCAGAAGCATGAGCAAGGCTATTTTCATCACCGGCACAGGCACGGATATAGGCAAGACCTACGTTACAGGGCTGATTGTCAAAAAGCTGGCGGAAAGCGGCGCATCTGCCGCCTATTACAAGGCTGCCATGAGCGGCAATGACCGCCGCCCTGACGGCAGCCTCATACCGGGAGATGCCCTTTTTGTCAAGAATACATCAGGCATTGCCCAGCCTTTGGAGACCATGTGCCCCTACATCTATGAAAATGCCTATTCCCCTCACCTGGCCTCCAGAATTGAGGGTAACCCGGTGGAAATGCCTGTGGTGAAGGAGGGCTTCCAGAAGCTTGTAGGGGAATATGACTTCATCACCATGGAGGGAAGCGGCGGCATCCTCTGCCCTATCTGCTTTGACGAGGCCAAAATCCAGCTTGAGGATGTTATCAAGGAACTGAACCTAAGCAGCCTGCTGATTGCCGATGCAGGCCTGGGCACCATCAACAGCGTGGTGCTGACCGCAGAGTACATGAAGGCTCGCAATTTGACGATAAAGGGAATTATCTTCAACAACTACCATCCGGGCAATATCATGGAGGATGACAACATCCGCATGTGCGAATACATGACAGGGCTGCCGACATTGGCCAAGGTCTCCCCGGGGGATAATGACCTGCACATAGATATTGATGTACTGAAAAATCTTTATAATGAGGTGAATTAAATGATTTGGTATCCATACCAGCAGATGAAAAACATGAAGGAGCCCTACAAGATTGAGGATGCGGAGGGTGTCTATCTCTACACAAAGGATCAGAAGCTCATTGACTCCGTCAGCTCCTGGTGGTGCATGATTCACGGCTACAAGCACCCGGAGCTGACAGCAGCCATCAAGGAGCAGGCTGACAATTTCTGCCATGTGATGCTGGGAGGGCTTACCCATGAGCCGGTGCAGCAGCTTTCTGCCAAATTGCAGGAATTTCTGCCGGGAGACCTTGATTACTGCTTTTTTTCCGACTCCGGCAGCGTAGCTGTAGAGGTTTCCCTGAAGATGGCACTTCAATACCATGTGAACAAGGGCAACAAACGCACTCTGGTGCTGGCCTTGAACCGTGCCTACCACGGTGATACCTTCAAGGCTATGGAAGTGGGCGATGACGAAGATTACCACTTTGCCTTTGAGCAGAAGGACGGCGTTGACCAGAAGGCTGGCTGCATCCATATCCCTACCACCATCCCTGCCCTGGAGGAGGCCTTTGCCAGGTACCATGACCAGCTGAACAGCTTCATTGTGGAGCCTCTTTTGCAGGGGGCTGGGGGAATGCAGATGTATGATGTTTCTTTCCTGCAGAGGGCACGGGAGCTGTGCAGCCAGTACGATGTGCTGCTGATATTTGACGAGGTGGCAACAGGCTTCGGGCGCACCGGCAACCGCTTTGTAGCCGACCTGGTGCTGCCTGATATCCTGGTGCTGGGCAAGGCTCTTACCGGTGGCTATATCGGCCATGCCGCCACCGTTGCCAACCACAAGGTCTACGATGCTTTCTACAGCGATGATGACCGCAAGGCTCTCATGCACGGCCCTACCTTCATGGGCAACGCCCTGGCCTGTGCCGTAGCCCTCAAGGGCATCGAAATCTTTGAGCGTGAGGATTACATGGCAAAAATCAAGCGCATTGATGCCATCTCCCGGCGGGAACTTGCCGGTTTTGCCGATGAAAGGATTCAGGAAATCCGCATCATGGGTGGCTGTGCCTGCATTGAGGTCAAAAATCCTGACACCCTCAGAGGCTACCAGCAGTTTGCCTATGAGCGCGGGGTATTCTCCCGTCCGTTCCTCAGCTATATGTACTCCATGGTACCATATATCATTGAAGAAGAACCGCTGGTGAAAATCTTTGACACCATGAAGGCATGGTTCAAAGAGCATTAAGAACCATATCATATACAATTAGCAAAAGAGCACAGGCTCCACGACACGTTCTTCGTGAAGCCTGTGCTCTTTTATTTGGCAATCAACATCTATGCCTTAGACCGGCACATCAATCTCCTTGGACAAATTCTCGCCATTTGTCTCAATTACCCTCTTGTACCAGTAATAAGACTTCTTCGGCTTCCTGGCCAGGGTGCCCTCGCCCTTGTTATTCTTGTCCACATAGATAAAGCCGTAACGCTTCTCCATCTCGCCGGTACCGGCAGATACCAGGTCAATAGGCCCCCATGGGCAGTAGCCAATCAGGGTTACCCCGTCCAGCTCCACCGCCTTCTTCATCTCAGTGATGTGGTTGGCAAAATACTCAATGCGGGCATCATCGTGAATCATGCCGTCAGCTTCCTCATGCTCATGGAGGCCGATACCGTTCTCCACAATCATCAGCGGCAGCTCATAACGCTCCTGCAAGAGGTTCAGGGCATAGCGGAGACCTATCGGGTCAATCTGCCAGCCCCAGTCATTTGCCTTGACGAAAGGATTCTTCTTCTCCCTGCCAAGATGGCGGACATTGGACTCATCGTACTCAGTAGTAAAGGTCATATAGTAGGAGAAGGCAATATAATCAACCGTGCCCTCCTGGATAATCTTCAAATCTTCAGGCTCCATCCTGATATCGGTGCCGAAACGCTCCCACTCCTTCAGGATGTAGCTAGGGTAATGCCCCCGGCACTGCACATCAGCAAACACATAGGTCCTGTCCATCTCCTTCAGAGCCGCAATCTGATCCTGAGGAGCAGCAGAGGCCGGATAGGTCGGGCAGAAAGCAATCATGCAGCCAATCTGGAAATCAGGATTGATTTTGTGCCCCTCAATCACTGCTATGGCGGAAGCCACAAACTCATAGTGGGCCGCCTGGTACATAACCTGATATCTGTCCTCCCCTTCCTTGTACAAAAGGCCGGAATTGGTAAAGGTCAAAAACGGGCTCTCCGTGTTGCGCTGATTATTGATTTCGTTGAAGGTCATCCAGTACTTGACCTTGTCCTTGTACCGCTCAAAACAAACCTTGGCAAAGCGTACAAAGAACTCAATCATCTTGCGGTTGCGCCAGCCGCCGTACTCGTTGGCCAGGTGCAGCGGAATCTCGAAATGGGACAGGGTTACCACCGGCTCCATGCCATATTTATGCATCTCGTCAAAGAGGTCATCGTAGAATTTCAGGCCTTCCTCATTTGGCTCAAGCTCGTCGCCATTAGGGAAAATCCGCGTCCAGGCAATGCTGGTACGGAAGCACTTGAAGCCCATGCCTGCCAAGAGGGCAATATCCTCCTTGTAGCGATGATAAAAATCAATTGCCTCATGATTCGGATAATTTTCACCCTCAATAATGCCGTCCGTAATGCCCCGCTCTACGCCCGGCGCACCTACGGTCATTACATCAGCCACGCTAGGCCCCTTGCCGCCCACATTCCAGGCTCCCTCCAGCTGATGGGCAGCCACCGCGCCGCCCCACAAAAAACCTTTTGGTAAAGCCATAATAAATCCTCCCAGTGCTTAGTTACTTGTATATTCCAATTGTATCACAATCTCTTAGCCACGACAATTTTACTTGGCAAGCTTTTCCATTTCCTTGTACACATCAATCAGCTCCAGGGCAATCAGCTTGAAGCCCTCGGCACTCATCAGCTGGTCCTCCGCATGGATAATCAGCAGGCAGGCAACAGAATCCCCCTCTGCCTCCTTGCCCAGCATCTCCAGATGGGCATCATGCCCCTGATTAAAGGACTCATCACCCTGGGCAATCAGCTTCTCAGCTTTCTCATAATCATGTGCCTTTGCCGCATGAATCGCCTCAATGTAGCAGCTTCTTGCCGTACCTACCGCAGCAATAATCTGAAAAGCACCCATCTCAATTTCTTCATTCATAACAGCAGCCTCGTTTGCCATAAGTCAGGCAGCCTCCTTTTCTTCCTCAACCATATTATTATCCATCTTCTTTACAAACGGGAGTTGAACTACTCCCTCCTAACGCTTAGCGTTTGAGGAGGGAGATTCCCACTTCTACGAGAACAGCCTTCTGCCTTGGCAAAAGGACTTACACACTCTCCGTGGGCGTTAATTTCCGTAGTTCCTACGGTATTTTTTTATGCAATAAAAGATCGCATAAATAGGACAAAAAAATTGCCTGAATCAGGGGGAAAATTGTAAGTAAAAAGGCCGAAGCAAGCTGCCCCAGCCCTTTTATATGGGAATATGTTAAGAAACCGATATGAAAATTACAGCCCCATCATCTTCTTGGCGAGAGCCAGCACGCCCTTGCCATCCAGACGGCCATACATGCGCATCTCAATAGCATCAACAGGCTTGCCAGGCAGCTGCTCCTTTACCTTGCCCAGGTTGAAGCTTACCTGAGGGCCAAGCAGAACAACGTCAGCATCAGCAGCCTTGGAAGCAGCCTCGTTCATAGGGAATGCATCGATGGAGCACTCAAAGCCCTCTTCAGCTGCAGCAGCTCTCATCTTCTTTACCAGCATGGAAGTGGACATACCTGCGGAACACAACAAAACAATCTTCTTCATAAATAACCTCTCCTTTAACCTCTCATTTGTTATTGCTTTTACCTAACTTCTATGGTTTTATTTTACCATCAGCAGGAAAGCTTTTACAATACCTGCAGCACGGCTTGAAATAACGTTTCAGTAAATCCCCCCTTCATCTGAAACATTATTCCAGCGTCCAGCAGCTAAAATCATAAAAAAATCATAACATATTTATGTCTTTTGCTACTCTCATATTATATGACATATATATGCCATAAAGCAATGAATAGACAAAATATTTATCCTTATTCTAAAAAATATTGCTTTGAAGAACTCATGCTTCTCCAACAGAAAAGGCAGCCCCCCACCTGCGGCACAGTGCCACAGGCAGGTACAGGCTGCCTTCTCCCTCTATATAGCAATAACATCAAAGAGGCTAGTATATAGTTTTGTCAGCCAGCAGGGGCACGCCCCATCAGCCGATTTCAATCTCCCGTGAAAGGTTCTCGCCATTGGTCTCGATTACCCGCTTGTACCAGTAGAAGGACTTCTTCGGCTTGCGGTTCAGGGTACCCTCGCCCTTGTTGTTCTTGTCAACGTAGATAAAGCCATAACGCTTTTCCATCTCGCCAGTGCTGGCGGAGACAATATCAATTGGTCCCCAAGGACAATAACCCATCAGAGCCACGCCGTCCAGCTCTACTGCCTTCTTCATCTCGGTGATGTGGTTGGCAAAATACTCGATGCGGGCATCGTCATGGATGATGCCGTCAGCTTCCTCATGCTCGTGGAGGCCGATGCCGTTCTCCACAATCATCAGCGGCATCTCATAGCGCTCCTGCAGCACGTTCAGGGTATAGCGGAGGCCTACAGGATCAATCTGCCAGCCCCAGTCGTTTGCCTTAACAAACGGATTCTTCACTTCCTTGCCCATGTGACGCTTGTCCTCGGAGTCAAAGGCACTGGCAAAGCTCATGTAGTAGGAGAATGCCAGATAATCAACCTTACCCTCCTCGTATAATAAGTTTTGTAAGCAAGATATCCGCCTTGTATGCAAAACTTATTTTTCTTTTTACAACTAAATATTTTTCTATGAAATTGGATTTCCTGATGCTACAATAATCAAAGAGATTATG
>NZ_VUNR01000003.1 GCF_009695585.1 Anaerovibrio slackiae | reverse complement strand
GAGCGTGTTTTCTATGGGTAGCTGTCCCGCTCAGCCCATTTTAATCTGAACAGAGTGCACAAACTAACAAAACTTATCCGTTAATGTTCCAAAAGTCTCGTACCGGCACTACGATAAACTGAAATTTACTCCACAGTTACGTTCAGCACCTCAGGCACATCAGTAATAAACCACTGCTTGGCCGCCTTGCCGATAGTCTTGGTAGCAGTAGCATCAATGGCACCGCTCAGAACCGCCCCCATCAGCGGCAGGCTCTTGCCCAGCACCTTGCCTGTAAGCTTCACGGCCGCCTTCTGCATAGCCTTTTCCAGCACCGTAGCAGTCAGCTTGTTCATTACCTTGGAACCCAGGGCACAGAGAATCAGTGCCTTCTTCACCTTTTCATCCTCCAGCCGCCAGCCACCCATCAGGGCAATAGCCGCCGCCATGCGCATCTGCAAAAGGGTGCTGCTGACCAGATTGATAGGCAGCGTCATCATGCCCCCCACGCCGGTAGCCGCCCCCATCAGCCCGGTCTTGAACTGATAGTCCTTGATGAGCTTGTCAGTCCGCTCTGCCAAAGTGCCGCTCTTGGCAAGATATTCCCTTGCCAGCTCATCTGCACTGTCCAGTCCCGGCAAATCCGCATTAGCAGCCATCTTATAAGCCCAGTCCAAAATCAGGGAATAGCTGCCTGCATCCCCCTTCAGCACATCGTTCATCCAGCCAGCCGCCTGCTCAAAGCCAGGCAAGCCCGAAAAATCCAGCTTCATATCCATTCCGCCTTTCCTATCAGTCCATCCTGCCATACTCCCCATACACGCCACACAGCCCATGCAATAGCCCCGGACACGGCAAAATCAGCCCAAAGGCACCATCATTCTCCTGCGCTGGTCAAATATCATACCCTCGGTATAGCCGAAAACCTTCACATACTCAATGGCATCATCAATATAGCTCCCACAATCCTCCGGCTTGTGGGAGTCCGAGGAAGTGATAATCGGCAGCCCATACTCCGCCGCAATCCTCATAAAATCAGGATACGGCGAAATCTCCGCAATAGGATAGCGGTAGAACGTCCCCGTGTTCACATCAATGCCCATGCCTGCCTTTTTCAAGGCCTCTGCCGCCCTGACCAGATACGGCGTCACATCAAAATCCGGCAAAAACTTGTACAATCGCAGGTTAAAAGGATGCCCCAGCACATCGTACAGCCCCCCGGCACAGAGATGCTCTATCTCCTGGGTGTACCACTCGTAAATATCCCGCAGGGAATGGCGCTGCCACTCATCCTTGATTTCCACCGAGTCATAGGCCCAGCCCCGGATAAAGTGAATGGAGCCTATTACATAGTCAAAATCATATTTTTCGAGGATTTCCCTGACCTTGGCCTGATTCTGGAAATTGCACACCTCGATGCCTGTCTTCACCTTGTAGCCAAGGCTTCTCAGCTTTTCCATAAAAGCGAAATAATCATCCAGGGTGTGCTTGAATTTATTCTTTTTCAGCCACTTCTGCTGAAAGCTGCCCACAAAGGAGCCATCCAGAATCAGATCATCATAATAAAGCTGCTCAAACTCAGGAAAGGTATGAGTATGCTCGGAGATGCCAATTTCATCCAGCCCCCTGGCAGCAGCCGCCTCAAAGAAGCCCTTTACCCACTCCACATCGTAGTCACCATACTCAAAATGCATGTGATAATCGTATTTCATTCCCAAACCTTCTTCTCTTAATCATAACATTTGACGGCTTAAATCAGGCCCTGGCGGATAAATTCCTTGATCTGCTCCATAACGCCATGCTCTTTATTGCTCCTGCACTGGAACCTTGCCACCTTCTTCAGGTCAGGATGGGCATTTTCCATAGCGTAGCCGTAGTAAACTTCCTGCATCATCTCATAGTCGTTCATGTAGTCGCCAAAGGCAGCACATTCCTCCGGCTTGAAGCCAAACTTCTCCTGCACCTTGCGGACCGCCCATCCCTTGTTGGCCTCAGGGTTGAGATAATCCACCCACACATTGCTGCTTAGGGTGCGATGGAGATAAGTGTCCACCTCCGACATAGGCTCCCATATATTCTTTACGGAGTCCTCCTCGGCATTGTCCGCAATAGCCAGCTTGATAAAATCATCATCAATATCCTCAAAGCTGTCCACATACTCAGCCTGGGTATAATACTTGTCCAGCTCCCCGAAATACTGCTCCCAGTGCCGCAGCACATAGCCCTTTTTCTTGCCGCTGACCACAGGATAGACATTCCCCAGGGACAGTGCCTTGTTCAGCACCTTCATGTATTCCTGCTTGTCAATCACGCTGGAAAACATTTCCTCCCCCCGATAGCAGGAAAAAGCACCGTTTTCCGCTAGAAAGAGAAAATCATCTATGTACTTGCCCATCTGATGCAGCAGGGCAAAATACTGGCGGCCGCTGGTCGGCGCAAAAATAACCCCCCGCTTCTTCAGCTCCGCCATCACCTCATCAAACTCCGCCGGCAGCTGGCTGTTCTCATCCAGCAGCGTACCATCCATATCCGAAAAAATCACCTTAATCATGCAAACACCCCTATCAATCGTAAAAAACAAATAACGTATAGTATACCACGAACTAAACTCTGCATATGAAATGTACTCAAAGAAAACCTTTATTGTGCCTCGTTACTTCATTCATCAGAGCCGAAGGCGATAGATGAATGTTAGTAACGCGAGGCACAATGATGAGCGAGAGCGTGTTTTCGTGAGTACATTCATATGCAGAGCGCGGATTATGTCATGGTCATTGTCCTTTTCTTCCATGATACAAGCACCACGGCTCCTCTGCCATATAATCCCCCTCATGATAATATGCCGCCCGGGCACGGCAGCCGCCGCAGGCCCTCTTATACTCACAGCTGCCGCAGCCCCCGGAATACTCCAAGGTGCGCAGCTTATTCAGCACCTCACTGTTCTTCCATATCTCATCAAAAGGCGTCTGGCGCACATCCCCCAGCTCCATATTGAGATAAGCACAAGGCTGCACCTTGCCCCTTGGGCTAATTATACAATAAGCCGTTCCTGCCAGACAACCTCTGCGGAAGCGGGTTTTCAAGCCCATCTGGGCAGCAATCCGCAAAAACTGCGGTGCACAGGTAGGCTTCAGCTCAATCTCCACCTCCTGCTGCTTCTTCATAATCCGCATCAAAGTGTCCTCATAAGCCTCCGCCCGGAGAGATTCCGCCTCAATAGTCTTCGCCCTGCCTGTAGGCACCAAAAAGAAGAAGTGATGTGCCACCGCCCCCTCTGCCACGGCAAAATCCGTCAAATCCTCCAGCTCGTGATTGTTCCACTCCATCACCGTGGTATGAATCTGAAAAGGCAGTCCTGCCGCCCGGCAGTTGCGCATGCCCTGCACCGCCCCTTCCCAGGCCCCCGGGAATTTGCGGAACTTGTTGTGCTTCTCCCTGTCCATAGAGTCAAGGGAAATCCCCATGCCCATGGCCCCGGCAGCCTTCAGCTTCTGTGCCATCTCCAGGGTAATCAAGGTGCCGTTGGTGCCGAAGACAGGCCGCAGCCCCAGGCTGGCAGCATAGGCCACCAGCTCCACAATATCCGGCCGCATAAGAGGCTCGCCGCCGGAAAAAATCATAATCTTGAAGCCTGCCCTGGCAATCTGCTCCAAAAGCGTCTTTGCCTCCGCCGTGGACAATTCTTCCTCCGCCTTGCAGCCTGCATCCCGGTAGCAGTGGTCGCAGTACATATTGCAGGCGTTAGTGGTATTCCAAGAAACAATCATCAGTTGCTGCCTCCCTTTATGCCGATTTCCTCATCCGTCAGATAGCAGGACGGGTCTGACTCCCAGAAATCCCCAGTCACTGCTTCCGCCCGGGTGCGGAAATTGCCGTTGCAGTTATCAATAAAGCTGCATTTAGCGCAGCGCCCCTTCAAAAGAGGCTTCCTGTCCTTCAGCCCAGCCATAATCGGATGGGATGTATCCTGCCAAATCTCACTGAATTTCCTCTCCCGGACGTTCCCAAAGGTGTGATGCTGGGTAAACTGGTCAGGATGCACATAGCCGAAAGGATCCACCTCACCGAAGGCAATGCCGGAGCGGTTGCCTCCGTTCATGGCGATATACTTCCTTATCTGCTCCGCCTGAGCCTCATTGCCCTCTGCCACAGCCTTCAGATACATGTACACGCCGTCACAGTGATTGTCCACCGTCAGGATTTCCTTTTCCAGTCCCCTGTCCTCAAAATCCTTCGTCCGGCGGATAATGGTATCCATGGCACGCCGGGATTCCTCTGCCGTCACATCCTGGTCCTGCATGGCACTGCCCCTGCCGGAGTACACCAGATGATAGAAGCAGACGCGGTTGATATTCTCACGCTCGATAAAATCAAAGATATTGTCCAGCTCCTGAATATTGTGGTGATTGATGGTAAACCGCAGTCCTACACGCTGTCCCACAGCCACGCAGTTCTGAATGCCTGCCATGGCCTTCTCGAAGGCCCCCTCTACGCCCCGGAACTTGTCATTAACATCCTGCAGGCCGTCCAGGGAAATCCCCACATAACCTACGCCAATCTCCTTGATACGGGCAGCCACCTCACGGGTAATCAAGGTGCCGTTGGTGGACAGGGTAGGGCGCACCCCTTTCTGCTGGGCATACTCCGCCAGCTCAAAGAAATCAGGGCGAATCAGCGGCTCGCCGCCGGAAAACAGCAGCACCGGCACATGAAAATCCGCCAGGTCATCAATAAAAGCCTTGGCCTCCGCCGTGGTCAGCTCATCCTGGTATTTCTTGCTGTCAGAGCTCATGTAGCAATGACGGCATTTCAGGTTGCAGGTCTTGGTGGAATTCCACACCACCACCGGCCCCATGCCCTCACCGGCCCCATTCCGCATGGCGTGGGCGGATTTTGTATAGCGCAGGGAATCACCATAATACTCCCTGGCAAATAAAAGCTTAGTTACACTTATCATAAATTTACTCTCACCTTATATAATCAATTAATTTATACACAATTATAAGATATTCCACGATTCAGCCTGACAGATTGCTTACTTCGCGCATATGCCGTCAATAATCAGCTTCAGCTTCATATTGATATTTTCCTCAAAGCTGAGGGGCAGGCTGCTAAAAGCCGCCGCCTGAAAAAGGGAGTGGAACATCTCCGTGATAATCTCTGCCGACACATCATCCCGGAACTCGCCCCCCTGCTGGCCAGACTGCACCAGCTGCAAAAACATCCCCATAAAGGCAGGCCCGTGGGCATGACCGGCAGCCATCGGGCACGCCTCGGACGCATCCGCCTGTGATGCCTGTCCTGCCACACCTGCGGCCAGCTCCCTGCCCCCTGCCTTTTCCCCGGCACTGAGGAACAGGGGCAGCACATACCGATTCTGTCCCACCAGCCGTGCCGTCAGCATGACCATTTCACGCAATATCTCTGCATGGCCTTTCCTCTGTTCCTGCAGCTCCTGCAAATGCTGCTGAAGCTGCACCGCCAGGCCGTCCAAAAGGCAGTGCAGCAGCTCCTCCTTGGAAGCAAAATAATTATAAAAGGTTCCCAGTCCCATATCGGCTGCCTTCATAATATCCGCCACCGAAGCCGCCTGAAAGCCGCAGCTGGCAAACTGCGCCACCGCCGCCTCCAGAATCCTGCTTCGTGCCATCAGCTTCTTCTGCTCCCGCCTGCCCATCGCTTCAGCCATAAAAAACACCTCCATATCTTTTTATTATATATGAATCTCACCAAATAGGAAAGCAAAAAATGAATTACATTCATTTTTATAACAGTTAGCAGCAATTCAAACCAAAAACAGGCTCCGGCAAATTGCCGAAACCTGTCCCCAAGCCTCACAAGGAGGCTCATCTTCATATTTATCTCAATGCTTGGCCTTTATTTTGCTGCATCTTCCAGGGCCAGCTTCTTGATGTCCAGATCCACCATGATGCCCATAGCACGATCCAGGTCTGCCTTGCTGGAATTGTAGTTGTACAGGGCAGTGTAGTAGTTGGTCTGAGCCTGAGTCAGCTTTTCCTCGGCATCCATTACATCCAGGTTGGTGCCTACACCGGCAGAGTAACGCACCTGGGCAATCTTGTAGTCCTCCTGTGCCTTCTCTACGGCTACCTTGGTGGTATTGATGCTCTTTTCCGCAGCCTTCAGGTTCAGATAGGCAGTACGCACCTCCAAATCACCAGTCTGGCGGGTATCAGCAGCCACGGCCTCCGCCTTTACCACAGCGGCCTTGTTCTGCCTTACCTTTGACTCCGTTACCTGATTGTCCCAGATATCCCAGGAGAGCACTACGCCTGCCGTCCAGTTGTTGCTCTGAGCATAACGGGTATCATCCTCATCGGAACCGAACAGATTCTCTCCCTGCCAGTTCTTGGTAGCCGCCAGGCTTACGCTTGGGCGATAGCCTGCCTTTGCCTGCTCCACCTCTGCCCGGGCAATAGCCACCTTGTAATCGGCTATCAGCACGTCAGGGCGGTTCACCATGGCATACTCTGTGCATTCCTCCAAAGGAATCTCATAAGCAGTATATGCCAGGCTGTCCGTCAGGTTCAGCTCCGTGCCGGTAGGCACGCCCATGATGTTATTCAGGGAAGCAATCGCCACATCATAGCTATTATTGGCAGTAATCAAATTCTGCTCAGCATTGGCCAGCTGTACCTGGGTTCCCAGCACATCAGACTTTGCCACAGTGCCCACGGCAAACTGGGCATTTACGTTTTTCAGATGCTCGGTGAGGGTATTCACAGAATCCTCTGCCACCTTGATCTGGTTCTGTGCCTGCAATGCCTTGTAGTATGCTGCCATAGTACCGGCCTTCACCTTCTGCTTGGCCAGCTCCAGCCCCAGCTCGGAAGCATTCATGCCCAGGTCAGCTGCCTTGATTGCGCCCTCCAGCTGTCCGCCAGTATACACAGGGAAGGTCAGAGTAAGGCCGTTGCCAAAAGCCCTGTCAAGGTTATTGTTATCATACCAATTACCGCCCAGCTTGGTGGCCTTGCTTTCCCAGTTCAGCTTCGGCCCTGCCGTGCGCCTTGCCTGATGCCTTGCCCACACGGCACTGTCATAGTCAGCCTCCTGCTCCTTGATGCTGTAGTTGTTATCAAGAGCCAGCCTTACGCTGTCCTCCAAAGTCAGATCCATGGTCTCCGCGCTGGCCACCGACATGGACATCATGCCTGCCAGTACCAGACCGCTGAGCTTCCTAAAAGTATTATTGCCTTTCAAAACAAATTCCTCCCTAAAACCTTTAACACCTTGCCAGCAACCCATCATCGCAGGCAATATGCACGAAAAAATATATAAATAACATCAATAATAATAAATTATGGCATCTGAAAAATATCTGAAATATCTGAACTACCTGAAACTGCCTTTATCAAAAGCTTCGCCGCAGGCCGAAATAGGTGGCACGCTTATCCGCCTTGTTAATATCATTCACCTGGGTAAAAAGATATGTATCCTTGGCAATCTCGTATTGCAGCCTGGATTTCAGGCGAAAATGATTGGGGTCATAGCCATCTACAGACAAATTCAGCTTTTTGCTGCCGATATCGATGCCGACACCTGCCTTGCTGTCAATCACGCCTGCCCTGGCACCAAAAATCCCCCGTGACATGCCCCCCTGAAAGTTGACGTTGTTATCCTCCCCTATATCATTGAGCCCCAGCCGCAAAAAGCTGCTGTCATCAGGGCGGACATCCATGCTGATGCCGGTCTGCCAGCGGTCTTCCTTGCCGCTGTACATGGTCTCGAGGCTCCCCTCTGTCTCGATAGAGGAAACCTTGCCCATCATCTTGTCGGCACGCTCGCTGACACCCCGGACACTATGCAGGGTTGCCTTCAGGTCTTCTGCCACCTGAGGGTCGGTCACTACCCCCTCCAGGGCGGATGCCATGTTGTCGATGCGCTTGCTGGTAGCGGACAGGTTGGCGATGGCTTCCTTCAGATTAGCCCCGGTCTCCCCGTTGCCGTTGAAGGTAGAGACCAGCACTTCCAGGCTGTCTGCCGCCCGCATCAGGCTGCCAGTCATGCGGTTCAGGTTCTGTGCCATCTGGCGCACATCTCCCTGATTGCTGGCTGCCATCTCCGCCAGGGTGCCTGTCAGCCTGTCAATGTTGGCGGTGATGTTCCGCATGTTCATGGAAACCTCTTTCAATGCCGCCTGAGTTTCCTTGTCTCCCAGCACATCGTTCATGGAATCCAGCAATGTCTGCACCTTCAGCACCGCTGTATTCAGGTTTGCCATCATGTCATCCATGGTGGCTTCCTGCAAGCCGTAGAGAAAATCCCCCGGTGCGTAGCAGTCCTCCATGTCAGCATCCTGGGCAGGGGTTATGTTGATGAACTTGCCCCCCATGACACCGTTGGAGGTGACAATCACGCTGGACTTCTTCGGAATCTTTACGCTGTCCTCTATGACTACATCAGCCACCACCCCAAGGCCGGATGGCTCCACACTGCTTACCTTGCCAATCCTCACTCCTGCATAGCACACATCGTTGCCGGAGGTCAGGCCGATAGCCTGGGGAAAACCGATGCTCAGATTGTAGCCCTTGTCACTGCCGGGCCTTATGCCGCTCAAAAGAGCCATAATGCCCACCAGCAGCATCACCCCCAGCAGGGTAAAGGCACCTACCTTCACTTCTGTCTTCATTTGCGTGCCTCCCTTCCTACATGCATCCGTTGCAAAAAGCTCTGTACCCGCGGGTCTTCAAGCTTTTGAAAATTTTCCACCGTCTCCACGGCAATCAGCTCCCCCTCATAAATCATAGCAATGCGGTCTGCGATGGTGCAGGCACTTGCCATGTCGTGGGTAACCACCACGGAGGTTGCCTTCTGCTTTTTCTGGGTATCAATAATCAGCTCATCAATCCTGGCTGTCATAATAGGGTCCAGTCCCGAGCTTGGCTCATCATAAAAAATAATCTTCGGGTTGAAGGCAATAGCCCGTGCCAGCCCCACACGCTTCTTCATGCCGCCGGACAGCTCCCCCGGCATGGAGGCCTCGATGCCCGGCAGCCCCACCTGCTCCAGCTTCTCAGCCACAATCGCCCTGATTTTTTCCTCAGGGTAATCCGTATGCTCCCGGAGCCCGAAAGCCACATTCTCACCCACGGTCATGGAATCAAAGAGAGCAGAATACTGAAAGACCATGCCCATGTTCATGCGCAGCTCATCCAGCCGCTTCTCGCTCATGCCGGCAATGGGATTGCCCATGATGTAAATCTCGCCGCTGGTAGGCCTGTCCAGCCCGATCAAAAGCCGCAAAAGCGTGCTCTTGCCGGAGCCGGAGCCGCCAATAATCGCCAGGGTTTCCCCCTCAACTATATCAAGATTGATGTGCTTCAGCGCCTCATGGCTGCCAAAGCTCTTGCACACATCCCTGATTTTTATCATATCATCCCTCCACCTACATCCCACATCAGTAAAGCATCCAGGAAAGGATAACATTCAGCATAAATATAACCACGATGGAAGCCACCACCGACCGGGTAGTTGCCGTGCCGACACCCTCTGCACCGGCAGGGGCACGCATACCGTAGTAGCAGCCCACTGTGGCAATAACCAGCCCGAAGACCATGGCCTTGATCAGCCCGGCATAAAAATCCGCCCCATCGGCAAACTGCTCAATGGAGTGCCAATACACATAGCTGCTGATGCCAAAATACTTCAAGGCAACCACCCAGCCCCCCAGCACGCCAATCAGATTGCCGTACACGGTTAAAAGGGGCACCATAATCATGCAGGCTATCATCCGCGGCACCACCAGATACCCCAGGGGATTAGTTGCCATCACCCGCAGGGCATCAATCTGCTCCGTAACCTTCATGGTGCTGATTTCCGCCGTCATGGCAGAGCCTGTGCGGCCTGCCGCCACCACGCCCACCAGCACGGGGCCCAGCTCCCGGCCTACCGCAATAGCCACGATGCCGCCTACTGTAGACTCAGCACCGAACTTGATCATCTCCCCTGCCATCTGCAAGGTCATCACCATGCCGGTGAACAACAGCGTCAGGGAAACGATGGGCAGGGTATCCACCCCCAGATGGGACATCTGATGCATGATGTGCCTCGGGCGCAGCTTCTTGGGCATCTGCCGTATCGCCCCCACAAAGAGCAGCATCACATCCCCCACAAAGTACAGGGCATCCAGCACCTTGGTTCCTATGTATTCGAGAAAGCGAGTGAACATAACCAGTCACCCTCCATAAAATATTAATCCGTCTCCTATTTTAGCAAGTCTAAATTGCCAAGTAAAGAAAAAACTGCACAGAACAGCCAATAAAATTCCCATACTACATGATAATAGTAGTTAGTGAAAATTAACTGAAACCTGCGCAGCTTTCACTTCCTTATTTCATTTCCAGCACATTCACATTGGTATGAATGATATTTTCAATAATGTACTCCGTTGCAGCCTTGTTTACGGGAGCCGGTTCCTGCAGTGCATTATTGTTGCGCCCTGCATTATTGCTTTCCTGCTTTGCCAGCTGCTCCGCCTGCTTCTTGGCCTTCTTGATGCTTTCCTTCAGCTCATCATCATTCTTCGGCACCACCACAGTGGACTCGATGATGATTTCATTGTTGCAGTTGCTGGCCAGCATATCCTGCAGCTGAATGCTGACAGGCGGCTCCTCATCCATATTGACCCCGGCATCAATAGCTGCCTGCTGTGCCAGCAGGATTTTTGCTACATTCACCAGTCCGCCCCCATGCACATCCAGGGCCAGATTGCCAGGTGCCTGAGCCTTCGGCACGGTATATGGCACTGTCACCTTGATTTTCTCGCCACGATATGGCTGGATAGTGGTGTCAAAGGTGATTTTCTCCCCCGGCAGCACATCCTTTTTGCTAGGCACGGCAGAAATCAGGGTAGCAGTCTTCCTGCCACGCTCCACGGTCACATCCACCTTCAGGTCAAGCAGGTCAGGCTCCTTTTCCTTGTTGCCCAGGATAACGCCGAGAATGTCGTTCAGCTCCCCGATGGAAACCTTCGCCACATCCTCTGCATCATAAAACATATTCCTGCGCTCAATCAGGCCCTTCTCGCCATAATTGCTGCGCAGGGAGAACTTCAAGGAAGCCGTAGAGCCATCCTGACGGTCGAGAGTATTGCTGATGGAGCTGTACACCACCACAGGTGCCAGCACAGATACAACCTCCTCGTCGTAGGCCAGCATGGAATTGTACGTCACGCTTCTGCCGGTATCCCTGTCATGGACGGTGACGATAACCGGCACCGTCTGAGGCATCTGCCCCAGGATGCCCCCGATGCCATCCTGCCTGTCCTGGTTGATGCGGCCGATGATGCCGTTCACATTGCCCAGCTTCATGCCGTTGGTAGGACCATGGATGGTGCTGATGACCTGGGCATCCGTCATGAAGTAGTTTACGTTGCCCCTATGGGTATAGGGATGGCCGAAGGCAAGTATTTTTTTGTCATCCACTGCTGTGACAGTTCCCATGGCACCGAAGGAAAAATCACCTACGGACAGGGCAACACCCACCGGGGAGCCCGGCTCCAGCACCGCATCAGGCCTTGCCTGCATTACGGAGGCACCGGCATCCCACACATTATCATAGTCAAGCTTCATCCCCAGCCTGCCCATGCCCTCCTGCAAAAGCTTCATGCCCTTGCTGCCAAAGCCGGAGGCAAAATAAGTATTCTTTTCCTCTGTATCTGCCAAAACATCCGCCGCAGCATCTTTCTCTGCCTCCGCAGCATCTTTCTCTGCCTCCGCAGCAGCATCCTGTACCTCAGCAACCTCTGTATCCGCAACAGGATCAGCCTCGTGCTCATCAGGGACAGCCACAGAAGCATCCTCGTGCTCATCAGAGGCAGCCTTACCGTCCGCTTCCTTCTTCGCTTCTGCCGCCTGGAATTTCTCCCTCTCCGCCTTCAGCTTCCGCAAATCCAGCTGGGGAAACTTCGTCCTGTTCAGGGTATCAGGATACTGCCATATTTTCAGCATATCCTCGATAGGAGTCAGCATGATGCGCTGGGTAGGATACATATCCTTGTAGCCTGCGGACAGTGCCCCTGCCAGCCTGCCGCCAAAATAAATGGGGCTGCCGCTCATGCCGGAAATGGCCCCGCCTGTTTCCTCAATCAAATCACCATACAGATTGACCAGGATTCTCTTGGCGGACATCTTGCTGTTATCCCCCAGGATTCCCACCACTTCTACATCAAAGGGGCGGATTTCACCGCTGCTGTCAACCACGGTATAGCCTGTCCCCCACATGCCCGGCTTTACATCCTGCAAGCTGATAATCTCAGGCAATGCCGCCATGGCAGTGCTCCCCAGCAGCAGTGACGCGGACAGGCAGGCTGCCAGCAGGCGCTTCTTCATTTTACCAAATAATCTATGCAAAAAATTCACCTCATAATCAACATAATCACTGGCACCAATTAAGCCAATATATTAATTATAGCTAAAAAAAAATTAATAGCAAGCAAATATTTTACCTGCCTGTCACCACAATGGCACTGCCCACTGCCCGTTCACCGCCATCAGAAGGGCTGTTCATGATCTGCCCCTGCAAAACCATCTCGCTGGAGCCGCCGCCATCCAGGTTAAAGCCGTTTACTGCCCCGAATTTTTGCAGCAGCTGGGCTGTCTCCGCCAGAGTCGCACCAATGCTGTGGCTCTGCCTGCCGTCCACTACCAGCAGGATAACCTTGCCGTCAGCCTTGATGCCCACAGCCGTCCGGGGTGCACGCCCCCTGGCAATATCATTGGGGAACTGCTCCTGTGCCGCAGTGACGTTCACCCTGCCATCACGCAGGAGCTCCGGCCCTGCCCCGATAATATTTTGAGCGGCATCCAGCTCCTTGCCGAAGCTCTCGCCGATGGTTACCTTATCTCCTGCCTTGACACCGGCAAAAGCCTCCTGTGCCGTGCCATGAACGGAAATCACCTGTCCTCCGGCAGGAATGAAGCTGTTCCCCTGATTAACGCCGATTACCTTGCCATCCTTGATAATGTATTCTGTACCATACTCATTTGTTTTCGTATAGCTGCCAAAGAGGCCGTTGTACAAAATCGTGGTATTGGCTCCCCGCTCGCAGTTGACACCGGACAGGAAAACCTTCTTGCCATTGACATTTACCTCACCATAATACTCAGAAGGAGCCAGCTTCAAGGTTCCATCCGGCATGAAGCCCAGGGAGGTGCGTGTATAGTATGTGGTGCCTGCTGTCTGACCATCAATGCGGGTATTGCCTATCAGCATGCCATCCAGGCCAAAATAACCGCCATTAATTGCCGCCACCCCATTATTCGCCTGGGCAATCTTCTTCACCGAGGCCCGCCCGGCAGAAATGCTTCCCCCTGCCAGTGCCAGCCCTATATCAAACCTGCTCCTGTCGATTTCCAGGCTGTAGGCAGTCACCATGCCCCTGCTGTCCAGCCGCACATATTTTGTATAAGCCAGCCCCTGGGCAATATTCCTGGTAAATTCCTTTTCGTATTCCTTCTGAATGTCGATGACCAGCCTGTCAGGATTGGCCAGCTTGTATACCTTCGTATCCAAAGGCGCCTTCATATCCACAATCAGCTGCACAGTATCGCTACCATATGTGCCCAGGATAATATCCTTCAGCACGCTGCTCCTGGTGGCAGGAGCCGCCTTCAGGGCTGTAGAAATGCCGTTCAGAGTGACCACCAGCCGGGTATTATTGTTTTCCCTGCTGACAAGATACTCCGGCAGGCTGCTGACATCCAGCACAATCCTCAGCCTCTCGGCACCATCACCATAGCGGATATTGGTCAGCCTCGGCCCTGCCGCCAGCTGCTGTGCCGCATTTGCCCCATTGCCTGCCGCTGGCTTTGCCCCGGCCACAGCATTGGTTATAGCCGGTTTTGCCCCGGCTGCCGCCTCTATCACCTCAGCCTGCCCCAGCACCAGCAGCGCTGCCATGATTATCGCCCAAAATTTCTTCACTCTAAGACCTCCAAGTTTACCAAAAAACAAAAGAGGCTACCTCAAGGATAGCCTCAAGTATCAACCCTTTGCTATTTTCAGCCCGGCAGGTCAACCTGCCTGCCCTTGGCTGCCAGTGAAGCCTTTGCCCTGGCAGCCATATCCTTGCGCGCCTGATACTGGGCTGTCAGCTGCTTGTACATCACATCAGCCAGCCCCAGGCCCCCTGCCTCAGACATGCGGTCGGACATCTCCGTATCCAGCATATCCCGGAATATCTTCTCGCCGTTAGACTCCCCAAACAGGGAATTTTCCGGCACGGTCTTGCGCATTTCCTTCCACATCAGCTGAATGAACATGGATTCAAAGCCCTTGCAGGCATCCTTCAGCTTCTTTTGATACGCAGGGTCATCCAGAGTATTCTTCTGAGCCGCCTGCAGCTCATCAGCAAAGCTCTTTGCCTTGTCCACATCCTTGCTGCCCTGCAAATTCTGTGCCTGCTGCTGCGCCAGTATGGAATTTGTCCCAATATTGTCAATCTGCATCATAAATCCCCCTCGGCACCAGCTTAAATCAGCTCCAGATCAGCATGCAGCGCACCGGACGCCTTGATAGCCTGCAAAATGGAAATAATATCCCTCGGAGTAGCCCCCACAGAGTTCAGTGCCCCTACAATATCATTGATGTTTGAAGTAGCAGGCAGCACAATGGAGCTTGCCGTCTGCTCCTGTACATCTACATTCTCATCCGGCAGGATAACCGTGTTGCCGTGGGAGAATGGCGGTGGCTGAATCACATCATAATCCTTGCCAATCTTCACCGTAATGCCGCCCTGGGTAATGGCAATGGTATCAACGGAAACATCGCCGCCCATAACAATGGTGCCGGTACGCTCGTTGACCACCACCTTGGCCAGGTTGTCAGGGGTTACCGTCAGCTCCTCCAGGCTTGACACAAAGCCCACCAGGTTGTTTCGATAATACGCCGGTACAGTCACATCCACACGCCCCGGGTTGGCAGCCTTGGCAATGCCGCCATACTGGGAATTGATGGCCTGGGCAATCCTGCTGGCAGTGGTAAAGTCCGCCTTGTTCAAGGACCAGGACAGCACCCCGTTAGGTGCCAGGGTATCATCCTCAACAGAACGCTCTACGATGGCACCATTCGGAGTAGTTCCCACAGTGGGGAAATTCTTCTGGGCATTGTTGCTGCCCCTGCCGGCCGTAAAGCCGCCGGTGGACACCGCCCCCATGGCAACAGCATAGATGTTGCCGTTGCCTGCCTTCAGAGGCGTCTGCAAAAGGGTTCCCCCCTGAATGCTCTTGGCATCCCCCATGGAGGACACCGTAATATCAATAGTATCACCCTCACGCACAAAAGGCGGCAGGGTAGCCGTCACGATAACGGCAGCCACATTCTTGGGCTTCAGGCCGCTGGTATCAATCACCACGCCAAAGTCCTTCATCATGTTGCCGATGGACTGAATAGTCTGCTTCATCTTGTCGGAGTCACCAGTACCATTAAGCCCCACCACCAGCCCATAGCCCATCAGCTGGTTGGCACGGACGCCCTGCACCTTGGCAACATCCTTCAGCCGGGCTGAGGAGTAGCCAGCTGCCAAAGCACTGCCCGATGCCAGCAGGCACAGGCAGGTTATCAGGCTAATTATGCGAAATAGCTTTTTCATATAATTCTCCTTAGCTTTAGAACAAAATATTGAAAATCTGTGTCAAAATACCCTGACGCTGCTTTGCATTCAATGGGCCCTTGCCATCAAATCTCAGGGTAGCATCCGCTACCTTGTTGGACAGGATAGTGTTGTTATAGGAAATATCATCCGGGCGCACCACGCCGCGCACCGTGATCTTATGCTCGTTCTTATTGTTCCAGATGGACTGGGTGCCCTCCACCACCATATTGCCATTGTCCCTGACCTCCACCACGGTAACAGTCACGTTGCCGCTGGCAGAATTGGTATTGTTGGCACTGCCATTGGCCTTGAAGCTGTCAGAGCCGGAGGCAGTTGCCGCCGCCAAAAAGCTGAACACGCCCGTACCGGCCGCCAGGGTATTCTTGCCTTCCTTGGAATTGGAATTGGAAAGGGACTGGGATGTATTAGAGGACTCATTGATCACAATGGTCAGGATATCCCCCACCTGGGAGGCCTTGCGGTCAGCAAAAATACTGTGCCGCCCCCAGAGGCTTTCAGCACTGGCATTTCCTGGCACAAGCCCTGCCTGGGAAACCGCAAGCAAGGCCGCCAAAATAAGGCAGCCCCAGGCTTTTACACCTATTTTCTTCCCGGAAAAAAACTTTCTTTTCATCTGTATCACCTCTGATGACGCACCGCTGCCCCCTGCCGCTACTACGGCAGGACAGCACCGATATACTGTACGGCAGGCAGCTCACTCAGCTTACTGCACCACCATGACATTGTTTTCATCAATCACCTTCGCCCTGACCTTGCGGCCGGAGGAATCATTCTTGACAGAAATATATGCTCCCCTGCGGCCTGTTTCCAGGGCCGTGCCGGGAACCTTGATATCCACACCATTGAAAACAGTGCAGATATTCACCACCGCATAAGGGCGAATCAAAATAGGCTCACGCACCAGGCCGCTGTGCAGAACAGTGCCCTCGCTCACATTGGAGAATAAAACCTTGCCTATCAGCTCCTGGGGATCCGTATAGGTTGCATAGGCTCCGCCCTTGTCTTCACGCTCCTCTATGCGCAAATCCGCCGCCTGCAAAGGCACCTCATGCTGAATACGGCGGGCAGAGGTCACCACCTTGCCAAAAAAGCGCACCTTCATGATGCACTTCATGGTGGCATAATGCTCGCCATTAACCAGCACCTCAACGGAGATAGCCGAATTCAGGCTCTTGCGGATACCGTTAGGCGCATATGTCCGATAGGTAATCTCCCCCCAGGGCAGCCTGAGCCCTGCCGGAACATTGACAGGTACCACGGTATATCGCTTTGTCTCACCGCTGGCCGCCAATGTCTCATCAATACATTTTACTGCCTGCTGAATGAAATTCTCACGCACAATCACCTGCGGCAGCTGCGGGGTAGGCGTTACCGTCACAGCCGCCTCCGCCTGCCCGGCAGCCAGCCAGCCAGGCACCGCCTTATCCCGGCTCACAGCAGGCAAAAGCAGGAGCAGCGCCCCCAGCAGGCATACCACACCGAAAAAACTGCCCGGCCTGCCCATAGCATTAACGCTTCAGGCCGTTGGCAATCTCCAGCATGCTGTCAGAGGTGGTGATAGCCTTGGAGTTGGACTCATAAGCTCTCTGGGAAACAATCATATTTACCATCTCATCCACAATCTGAATGCTGGACATCTCCAGGCAGGACTGCACAATATTGCCCATGCCGTCAGTTCCCGGAGCGCCCTCCTGCGGTCCGCCGGAAGCTGCCGACTCCAGGAAAAGGTTCTGACCGATAGAGGTTAAACCTGACGGATTCAAAAATCTTACCAGATTGATCTGGCCAACCTGCGCCGGCTGCGTATCACCGCCCTGAATCACGCTTACCGCGCCATTCTGGCCCACAGTAATGCTGTCATGCTTCGTATTGGCAGCAAAGGTAATGTTTGGCACCAGCCTGTAGCCATCGCTGGTAACCAGGTTGCCGTCACCGTCAATCTTGAAGGAGCCATCCCGGGTATAAGCAGCAGTTCCATCCGGCAGCTCAATCTGGAAAAAGCCCTCCCCCTGAATAGCCAGGTCAGTAGGGTTGTCAGTAGTCTGCAGGTTGCCCTGGGTAAAAATCCTGTTGGTAGCACTCAGGCGCGTACCGAGACCGATCTGCATCGGCGTCGGATACATAATGCCATCGCCGCTCTCAGCACCGCCCTCACGCAAGGTCTGATACAGAAGATCCTGGAACTCAGCCCGCTGTGCCTTGGCACCATAGGTATTTACATTGGCAAGGTTATGAGAAACTACATCCATCTGCTTCTGCTGGCCCTTCATGCCGGAAGCAGCAGACCATAAGGAACGCATCATATCTATTATCCCCTTTTTCTAAAACATAAAAATACAAGTCATCACAACATAAATATCGTCATTTCAGCAATTCTGCTTAACTATTGCTTAGCTATTCCTGCCTACCTCGTTGACGGATTTATCCAGCATGGAATCCTGGGTAGTAACAGCCTTGGAGCTGGCCTCATAAGCACGGTAGTTGGCTATGAGGTTAACCATCTCCGACACTACCTCCGTATTGGAACGCTCCAACGCCCCCTGCTGGACAGAGCCGGTAGCCTGCCGCGGCCGCTGTGCCGGATCATCTACCCGGTAAAGGCTGCTGCCCTCCTTTGCCATTACGGCATCGCCTCCCGGAAAGGAAACCAGTCCCAGCCTTGCCACCTGCACGCCATTGGCAGAGATGGTGCCCTCCGGCGAAACCAGGAAATTTGCCGTTTCCTCCGGAATAGTAATCGGCCTCCCCCTGTCATCCAGCACATCATTGCCATTTACCGTAACCAGGCGGCTTCTGCTGTCCCGATAAAAATTGCCATCACGGGTATAACGCTCGCCCCGGGGGGTGGCAATCCTGAAATAGCCCTCACCCTGCACGGCAAAATCCAGCTGGTTGCCGGTAGTCTGCAAGGAGCCCTGGGCATGGTCCGTGGCAATAGCCGCCACCTGGGAGCCAAGCCCCAGCTCGCCTACCACAGGTGCCTTCCTGCCCAGGGAGAACCCCTTGAACTCAGTGACATCCTTCGGCCCGCTCTGGTCGTTGATGCGCCGTATCAGCATCGGCTCAAAATCAGAGGTCACCGCATCATCCCGCTTGAACCCGGTAGTATTGGCATTTGCCAAGTTATTGGCAATCGTATCTGTACGCTTGGTCTCAGTTATCATACCTGTAGCAGCCGTATATAGTCCACGCCACATAGTATTCCATCCCCCTTTTTGTTGCGGTATATTATCAGCAAAATCCTATTTCCAGAAGGAAATAGAATTCTTGGTTTCCAGCTTGTCAATATTCTCCAGAGCCCTGCCGGTACCCAGAGCCACACAGCTCAACGGGTCCTCAGCCAGGCTGGTGGAAATCTGCGTCTCCCTGCGGATGAGCTCATCCAGCCCGTACAGCATGGCTCCGCCCCCTGTCAGGATGATGCCGTGGTCCATGATGTCGGAGGCCAGCTCCGGCGGACATTTCTCCAGCACATTCTTCACCCTGTCCACAATCTGGGCAACGGACGGATTCAGGGCTTCGCTGATCTGCTCCGTAGTGACCTCGATATTCTTCGGCAGCCCCGTCAGCAAATCCCTGCCGCGGATATTCATCTTGCCCCTGCGGGCATCTGCAAATGCCGCACCGACCTCCATCTTGATGTTCTCGGCAGTGCGCTCGCCAATCATCAGGTTGAATTCCTTCTTGACATAGTCAATGATGGCATCATCAAACTTGTCACCGGCAATCCTCAGGCTGTCGCTGAGCACAATGCCACCCAGGCTGATGACAGCAATATCGGTAGTGCCGCCGCCAATATCAACCACCATGGAGCCATAAGGCTCGGAAATATCCAGGCCTGCCCCCATAGCTGCCGCCAGCGGCTCCTCAATGAGATATGTCTTGCGCGCCCCGGCCTGCTCTGCTGCTTCCTGAATGGCACGCTGCTCCACCATGGTAATGCAGGAAGGGATGCACACCATAATCCGCGGCCGGATCATGAAGCTGTGGCCTGTCACCTTCTCGATAAAATGGCGCAGCATGGTCTCCGTAATATCAAAATCCGCTATTACGCCATCCCGCATGGGACGGATTGCCACAATGTTGCCGGGAGTACGCCCAATCATCTGCCGTGCTTCCTCACCAACTGCCAGAATATTATTGGTATCCCTGTCAATTGCCACCACGGACGGCTCCTTCAGCACGATACCCTTGCCCTTTATATAAATCAATACATTTGCTGTACCTAAATCTACACCTATATCCATAGACATGCCAAACAATGTCTTCAACATCCTTCCTAAAATTAAACAAGATAAACGCTAATTGTTCCTAAATAAATATATAACAAAATCACATAAAAGACAATAAGCAATTTCTCTCTTTTTTTAGGAAAGCGGCCTCATAAATTTGCCCGATAAAAATTGGGATGCCGCCGCAGCAGCACCCCAAAAATTTACGCACAATATACTATTTGTTATACAAATCAGCAGGTATGGCACTTGTCATAAATGCCCTTCTCCTTCAGGAGCTTAACCATGGTCTCGCCAATCTGGGCTACGTTCTCAGCCACCGGAATGCCTACAGCATTCAGAGCCTTGATCTTGTCAGCAGCAGTGCCCTTGCCGCCTGCAATAATAGCACCGGCATGGCCCATGCGCTTGCCCGGAGGCGCCTGAGTACCTGCAATGAAGCCTACAACAGGCTTATTTGGCATGTTCTCAGCAATCCACTTGGCAGCATCTTCCTCGGCAGTACCGCCGATCTCACCGATCATGATGAGAGCCAGGGTATCATCATCATCCTTAAAGAGCTTCAGTGCATCGATGAAGTCAGTACCCTTTACAGGGTCGCCGCCGATACCTACAGCAGTGGTCTGGCCAAGGCCTGCCTGGGACAGCTGGAAGGAAGCCTCATAGGTCAGGGTGCCGGAGCGGGAAATAACGCCTACATGGCCCTTCTTGTAGATGTAGCCAGGGATAATGCCCAGCTTTGCCTCGTCTACGGTCAGGATACCAGGGCAGTTAGGGCCGATCAGGCGGGTCTTCTTGCCAGCCATGTAAGCACGAACCTTGATCATATCCTCAACAGGCACATGCTCGGTGATGCAGACTACCAGATCCAGGCCTGCCTCAACGCCCTCCATGATGGAGTCAGCAGCGAAGCGAGGCGGTACGAATACTACGGAAGCGGTAGCGCCGGTAGCCTCAACAGCATCCTGTACGGTGTTGAATACAGGCACGCCCTCTACTACCTGGCCAGCCTTGCCCGGAGTTACACCGGCAACAATCTTGGTACCGTATTCCAGCATCTGCTTGGTGTGGAACATTGCAGTCTTGCCGGTAATACCCTGTACGATAACTTTTGTATCTTTATTTAAAATAATACTCATTTTTGCAATCCTCCTTATCCTTAAGCGTTCTTCTCTGCCTCTTTAACAAGGGCAACGATCTTCTCTGCACCACCCTCCATGGTCGGAGCCATGATTACGTTCTTTACAGGGTTGTCAGTGAGAATCTTGCGGCCTTCTTCTACCTTGGTGCCCTCAAGACGAACTACTACAGGAACAGGAATACCATCACTGCCGGTCTTCTCAGCAATAATCTGAGCAGCCTTCTGGATGCCCTCGGCAATGACATCGCAACGGTTGATGCCGCCGAAGATATTTACGAAAATACCCTTTGCCTGGCCGCCGTCCAGCATAATCTCAAATGCGGTGGCAATCTTCTCAGGAGTGGAGCTGCCGCCTACATCCAGGAAGTTGGCAGGATTGCCGCCATAGTACTTCAGAATATCAACAGTAGCCATGGCAAGGCCGGCACCGTTTACCATACATGCCACATCGCCGCCCAGATTTACATAGTTCAGGCCTTCCTCAGCAGCCCACAGCTCCTTCGGGTCCTCCTCGGTCTTGTCCCGGAGCTCAACGATGTCAGGATGACGGAACAGGCCGCTGTCATCAAAGTTCAGCTTGGCATCCAGGCAGATCACATCGTCCTCGGCAGTTACAACCAGAGGGTTGATCTCAACCTGGCTGCAATCCTTGCCGATGAAGGCTTCGTACAGCTTCATCATGGTAGCGGTAGCCTTGCGGATAACCTCAGGCTTGAAATTCATCTTGTAAGCCATGCGGGTTGCCTGGAATGGCAGCAGGCCGACAGAAATATCAATGTACTCCTTGATAATCTTCTCAGGGTTTTCGGCAGCAACCTTCTCGATCTCCATGCCACCTTCCTCGGAGCCAATCATCACGATCTTTGCAGTATTGCGGTCATTTACAAAGCTCAGATAATACTCCTTGGCGATGTTGGAGCCTTCCTCAATGAGAAGTCGTCCAACCTTTTTGCCCTCCGGACCGGTCTGATGGGTAACCAGCACCTTGCCCAGGAGCTCCGTTGCATACTCCTTAACCTCGTCCAGGGACTTGGCAATCTTTACGCCGCCAGCCTTGCCGCGGCCGCCTGCGTGGATCTGTGCCTTTACTACAGTCACCTTGGAATCAAGCTTTTTTGCAGCCTCAACAGCTTCCTCAACGGTAAATGCCGGAATGCCGTTTGGAACGTTTACACCGAAAGATTTCAGTACCTGCTTACTCTGATACTCATGAATATTCATTCGATCTGCCCTCCTAATTTGTATACAAAATGTTTATGTACATATTTTATCGCTTTTTTCTTTATCTGTCCATAGAAGTTTCATATTTGTACAATTGTTTATTTTTTCCCATTATAATTGACATAATTTCAATTGCATTTATTCTTTTGTTTTTTGTGTTTATTCTTTCGCGTCACAATCTTTTCTGTTTTATCTTGTATTTTCTTGATGGATATTAGTTGTATTTTCGGGTACTATTTTATTTGTACAACAAATTTGGATGTTTCAGTTTATCGTCGTGAAGGTATGAGGCTTTGGGAACATTAACGGAGGAGTTTTTTTGGTTCGTGCACTCTGTTCAGACTATAAAAATGGGCTGAGCGGGACAGCTACCCATAGAAAACACGCTCTCGCTCCTAGTTGTGCCTAGCGGATGCTAAACTCACGCTTCGCCTACGGCTCGCGTATTGTTAAGCACCGAGGCACAACAAAGGTTTTCTATGGGTACTGTCCTCACTCATCCCTTTCTTTGTCTGAACAGATACAACAAAATGATAAAACGCCACTTGCTATATGTTACCATAGTGGTGCATACAGCTTTACGAGTAAACTGAAATAAAGGGGCGAAGTGGCTGACGAAACCTGTAACTGCCAGATATTTGCAAGGTAACTTAGCAACTTTACAGAACCTATATATTGTATTTTTATTGTAAATATGATACAATACAAGTGTTGCAGGATTATGCCTGCAGGGCGGACGCGGTATGAAAATACCGTTATCAATGATACGGAATGATGGTCGCTCTATAAATAAGGCGGTGGGTTCTGCTCAGGCAGTTTTTCACCGCAGAGAGCGTGATAGCATGGCTATGTTATCTAAGGTACGATAATAGTGTTCCCTGAAAAGGGAAGCGCCTGTGATAAGGCATTAGCTGAAGCAATTCGTGCACTCATCCCCCTAATCACATTAGTTGTGGTGACGGGCTTGGTGCTGTTGTGCAAGCTAACAATCACAGGCGAACTAATTTTGATGTTTCGGCATTGAGATATAAGTCACATATCGACCACATCTTCTAGCAGTTTTACTGCACGAAAAAAGCCATCCGTGCCTGGATGACTTCTTCGTAGATGTTGTGACCATCAGTGTCGTCCACACTGGTGTATGGTCGAATTAAACATTCACCAAAAACCTATAGCGGCGAGCCATCGTTGTGGTTCGCTCTTTTTTTATGTTTTCATTTTACAGCATTTTTTTCATCAAGTCAACCTGCAAGAAAAAAGCACCAGCCTTATTGCCGCTATTGAGGGCGGCAATAAGCTGGCGTGAGAAAAAATTTTTTACTGCATTTTTTGACAGCAGCAATTTTTATACTGACCTATTTGTGACAGGTGAGCAGAAAAAATTTTTATAATTCGTCTTATGCATTTATCTTTATCTTATATATATTATAGGACGTAGCACTTCTGGTAGCAGTTCCTGTAGCAGTCTGATAGCATTTAGTGCTACGTGAAAGCCCATAAATTGATGTTTTTAACCGTTGCTTTTTTCAGTCAGTTCCTGATACATCTTCATCAAAGCTGCCACTGTTTCCGATGGGCTGTACCATTTTGACGGATGCTCCGGTGTAGGCTCCATAAAAAAGCCATAGGCTTCCATTACCGCCATGTCATTGGCAACGTGGGCTTTTCTCAACTCCGGCGGCATCGTCAGATCATCATACAAGTCAGCCAGGCTGCAATCAGGGTACAGTGCCCTGGCATCTAATATGCTCTTAGCAGTCCTTTCTATTTTCTTCTTTTGCGCCTCTGTAGGATTGCACCACGGAAAGTTGTTATAAACCAATGTGTTAGAATATCTATAATCACTTTTTAGTCTACCACATACTATCCGCATCCAATAATTATGAACATTAGATGTCAAAATGCCAAAATCATATACAGAAGCATTCGGTATCATTTTTGCTAAGTTTGTACAGATAACATCAGATTTTAAAAATCCTAACGGAATGTATTTTCTTTGTTCAGAAGAGACTTCTGGAATGATTATAAACGTATCAGGATTTTTAGTTTCTCTAAATAAAGTAGGCGTATCTGCCAGCTTTTGCCTGTCGGGAGCACCGCCAAGACGTGCTTCACGGCATAGCTCTACGCGTTTAATTACCTCTGGCATTTTGCGTAATTCTGCCGGACTTACACCAACCAGCCACAAGCAATACCTCTTTTTGTTATTTATATACTCCGCTGAACCAGTCAATTTTTTAATATATTGCTTCGCTGATGGTTCTTTTTTTACAAAAGAATCATAATCTTCTGCTTCTATTATAAGATGACCGCCGTCAGCCGGTCTATTGCCAGTAACCATTTCAGGTACTGCACATAATGTTTTTTTCCGTGTTTCTATAAATATATTTGGTGAATCCAACAAATAAGGACTGATATTCTCCGCTATAATCTTTCGTTCATTTTCTATTATGAATTTCTGAGAAAAATTATTACAACTTGTTCCTACAATGATAACATGAACAGCTGCCTGTTCAAATGACTCACTAGCCCACTTGAATGTCCGCCAGGCAAAGTCAATGTGTATGCCAAAACGCTCGTAAAGCGGCTTCCATACGGATGCCACCTGCTCCCCCTGGCAGATGCTGTTAGTTGATACAAAGGCTGTGCGAATGAAAGTGTTTTGCATCATTTCTGCTGCCTTGAAATACCAGCCAGCTACATAATCTATTTTTCCTGCTGTTTTGTATGATTTCCCTTTTTCGTCTACATATACTGATAATATATCTGCCTTTTGGGACTTATCCTGCATGGAATAACCAAGGAATGGCGGATTGCCCATAATATAATGCAATTTGTCAGGCGATATAACACTGTTCCAGTCAAGCCGCAGGGCGTTGCCCTCTACGATATTTGAGTAGCTCTTGAGGGGCAAGAAGTCCAGATTCATGTTGACGATGCCCTGGGTTTCCACCATCATCTGGTATTCCGCTATCCACAGGGCTGTTTTGGCTACGGACACTGCAAAGTCGTTGATTTCAATGCCGTAGAACTGATGAATGGACACCTTGATTGGGTTAGCTATGTCACCAAGGACAATCTGCTCCCCCAGCATGGACTGAATCACTCTGTTTTCCAGCCTTCGCAAGGCAATATAGGTTTCCGTCAGGAAGTTGCCGCTGCCACAGGCTGGATCAAAGAAGGTAAGCCCTGCCAGCTTGTCCTGATAGGCCGCCAATTTGCTGTTCCTCTGCTTTACCTGGGGGATAGAAAGAATGGCTTCCAATTCCTCTGCCAGGTCATCCAGAAACAGCGGATCGATAACTTTGTGTATGTTTTCGATGCTGGTGTAGTGCATACCGCCACTGCGCCTGGTTTTGGCAGACAGGGTGCTTTCAAATACCGCCCCGAAGATAGTGGGGCTGATGTCGCGCCAGCTAAAGCTGAGAGAGGCTTCTTCCAGTATGATCTCTACGGTACGCTCATCAAACTTGGGAATTTCTATCTCGCCATCAAAAAGACCGCCATTGACATAAGGAAAAGCAGCCAGCTCATCGTCAAGATATTCATCACGTTCACTGATTGGCGTGTTCAAAACGTGAAATAATTCCACAAGGGAAGTGCGGAAGAACTTGGCAGGGAAATTCTTCATGTAATTGTAGAACTGATTGTGCTGGAAAATCCCTGCATCCTCGGCATACATACAGAATATCAGCCTCACGCACAGCTTGTTGAGGCTTTGCAAAACTTCCGGTGTCAGGCTGTTGTATCTGGCAGCAATATAATCGTATATCCTGCCCACCAGCTTGCCTGCCTCAACAGATATTTCCACTTCTTTCCGTATATGGACATTTTCCTTGGCAACGAGAAAGTCAAGGCGATGAAATTCATCAGGTAAATCTGCCAGCCTGATACGCTCCGGCTCGCTGTGCTTGTTGTTGAAATCAAAAATCATAAACTCCTGAAAGTTGCAGGAGATACCCCAGCGGGGCATTTCGTCATAGTTCATGGCATTGGCATAGCGTATCATCTGCTGCATAGGTGTCAGCCATGTGCCATCGGACTGCTTAATGCCCTTGGTCAAATCTTTTCCTAGGCTTTTCTGCTCAATGATAACCTTGGTGGAGGGGATATACACATCGATAAAGCTTACGTTGGACAACTGTATCTGCACTTCAAAATTCATATAATCTACAGGAGCTTTTACCCCATAGACTGTACTGATAAGCTCCAGCCAGAATTTTTGCGTTTCGCCCTTTTCATAGCCCTTGCCCTGCCATTTTTCCGCAAATGCCTTTGCCGCTTCCCTCTGCTCGTTTTCCGTCATTCAAACCACCCTCACAACATGCACATAATGTCTTCTGCTATCATTGTAACAAGCAAGCAAGACAGTAGCAAGCATTTTATACATCGGCTGGCTATATCAGTTTTCAGCAACCCATCGCTAACAGATTTCAGCTTATACAGCGGTCGGCAGTAACAGGTCTCGCCAGCCTCCCAGCTCCCCCTTTTCAGGCTTGCTCGTAAAGTCAGAATTAGTTGCTACAGTTGCATACTAATTAAATACAGTTGGATTATTATGTGCATATCTGTTCAGACACAAAGAGGGACAGGTGCGGCATGTACCCAAAGAAAACCTTGAGTGCAGCCTCGCTTCTTAGCGAGTGCGAGCGTAAGCGACGCAGGAGCTTAGAAGCGCGAGGCTGTGCTAAGAGCGAGAGCGAGTTTTCTATGGGTACTGCCGCTACCTGTCCCTTTAAAATGTCTGAACAGAGTCCACGAACTGTCAAAACATTTCAGTCAGTATGTGCACGAAGTAACAAACCGGCACGACGATAAACTGAAATTTATTTCATGGGAAGAAGGATTTCGAGTTTTTTTGCAGAAATATTATATATAATTTGGGGAGAAAGGGCTAATAGGGGGGTATGCTCAATGGAAAACAGAAAAACAATGCTGATTGTTGACGATATGGAAATCAACCGCGCCATCCTGATGCAGTTTTTTCAGGATGAATTCCATATCATCGAGGCGGAAAACGGCAGGGAAGCACTGGACTTCATCAAAAGCCAGCCCATCGACATCATCCTGCTGGATTTGATGATGCCGGTCATGACAGGCATGGAGGTACTGGAATGGCTGCTGTCAAATCCGCGCTACGGTGACATTCCGGTGATCGTCACCACATCTGCCGACGATGTGAACAGCGAGGTAATGGCAATGGAACGGGGCGCAGCCGATTACCTTACCAAGCCATACAATCCGTCCATCGTCAGCTGCCGTGTACAGAACGTACTGGGACGGCGCGAAAACGAAATCAGCAAGCTGAGGCAGGCGGCCCAGGACAAAAAAATCAGCGCCATGCAGCAAATTCTGGACATTGACCAGATGACAGGCCTCCTGACGCAAAAAGCATTCCTGCAGCAGGCAGCTGACAAGATATCCGGCAATCCGGAAACGCGCTATTGCTTCGTTTACCTCAACATAGCCAGCTTCAAGCTGATCAATGAGCTTTTCAACATGGAAACAGGCGATACCATCCTCAAGACTGCCGCCTCCTACTTCAATACCATCGTGGGCAAGCGAGGGCTTGCCAGCCACCTGACGGCTGACTCCTTCGCCATACTGCTGCCTGAGGATATGCTGGACATGGATTTGCTCATTCAGGGGCTGGATGCCATGATGCACTCCCTGACCATTTACCGCACAGTGGCATTTTTTGCCGGTGTCTATCAGATAGACAATATCTACCTGACTACCAGCCAGATGCTGGACAGGGCGCACATGGCAATGACCTCGGTAAAGAATTCCCATGCCCGCCGCTTTGCCTTTTACGATGATGCCCTGCGCACCAAGCTGATGGACGAGCAGATTATCGCCAGGGAAATGGAACCGGCACTGAACAACGGCCAGTTCTTCGTTAAATACCAGCCTATCTACAAAATAGACACGGAAGCCAGAACCATGGCTCCTATTGCTGCAGAGGCGCTGCTGCGCTGGCAGCATCCGGAACAGGGAATTATCAGCCCTGACAGGTTTATTCCCGTCTTTGAAAAAAATGGTTTTATCAACAGGGTGGACAGGTTTGCCTGGGAGCAGGCATGCCACTTCCTCAGCCGCCAGCGTGACTGGGGGCTGGACATACAGCCTATCTCCATCAATATTTCCCACATGAATTTTTATGATATGTCCTTTGTGGACTACCTGCTGCGGCTGCTGAGAAAGTATGACCTGCAGCCCTGGATGCTGTGGCTGGAGCTGACGGAAAAATCCTACAACCACGCCCCTGAGCAGCTGACAAAAATACTGCGCCGCCTGAACAGCTGCGGATTCTCCGTTATTCTGGACGATTTTGGCAGCAGCTTCAGCTCCCTGGGCATCCTCCGGGACCTGACCATTGACATGCTCAAGGTGGATGTGCGCCGCCTCTACGCCCACGGCAATCATGACAGGGTGGACATCATCCTGCAGGCAATCATCGATATGGCAAAGAAGCTGAACATGCAGGTAATTGCCGAAGGAGTGGAAACTCCGGTGCAGGCAGAGCTGCTGCAGACCATGGGCTGCCATACCATGCAGGGCTTCCACTACTCCCGTCCCCTGAACTCCGATGCCTATATCGAGCTGCTCTCCAGCCTCCGATAAAACTGCTTTGCAAAAAGAAAAATTGCCGCAGATGATTTCTCATGCTGCGGCAATATTTTTTGCCCTAAATTTAAATTCAGAACTGGAACTTCTGCAGATTCTCCTGCACCTCCTGGGCCTGGCGTGCCAGTGCATCACTGGCGGAGGCAACCTCCTGGGCCGAAGCGGACTGCTGCTCCGTGGCCGCCGAGATGGACTGCATGTTGTCAGCCACATGCTTTGCGCCCTTGTCAATCTCGTTCATCTGGCTGGTAATCCCCTCCGCCTGCCTGGCAACAGCTGCTACAGACCGGGACATATGATTGATCTTGTCAGATACCTGCACCACCAGCACATTGATTTCCTCAAATACCTGACGAAGTCCCTCGACAGACTCAGCCCCCTTGGCTACCGCATCCCGGCCGGAGTTCATAGAATCTACCGCCTTGCCGGTATCTTCCTGAATGCTGCCAATCAGGCCTGCAATCTGCTGGGCTGCCATGCCTGACTGCTCCGCCAGCTTTCTCACTTCCTCTGCCACTACGGCAAAGCCCCTGCCCTGCTCACCGGCACGGGCCGCCTCAATAGCCGCATTCAGTGCCAGCAGGTTGGTCTGCCCGGCAAGGTCGGAAATGGTATCTACGATGGCGCCAATTTCCTGGGAACGCTCTCCCAGCTTGTCCACCAGCTCCGCCGTCAGGCGTACGGTTTCCTCCACGCTCTGAATCTGGCTGACAGACGCCCCTACCACGCCATTGCCGGAAGATGCCTTTTCCGCTGCCTGCTCCGCGTTGGCAGAAACCTCCGCCGCCTCCCGGCTGATGCCCTCTACGGACTCAGTTATGGCAGCTATGCTATGGGTTCCCGAATCCACAGAGCCCTGCTGCTGGATAACCACCGTGGCGGCATCCGCCACGGACTGAGCCACTGCCGTGGCGGCATTGGCAGACTCCATGGAGCTGGAATTCAGCTGCTGGGAAGATGCCGCAATCTGCTCCGTAGTGCGGGAAAAATTCTTCAGCAGCTTGCTGACTGCCAGCGTCATATCATAGAGGCCCCGCTGGACATCGCCAAATTCATCACCCCGGTCAGAAGGTGCCGTCTTCACCATGAAATTGCCCTTGCTCAGCTTGTCGCAGACATGCAGCATAATCCCCAGGGGCTGCTTGATGGCGTTGATCAGCTTCCAGCTAAAGCCCAGCTGGATAATCATGCACACCACCGTTGTAATCAGCATCAGGGTAATGGCACTCTGCCCGTCAGCGGCATTCTGCTGATTTGCCTCGAAGGCTGCATCCCGGGTGGCATTGCTGAGTGCCGTCAGGGAATCCCTGAGCTTTACAGTATCCTGCCGTGCCGCCCTGTCGTACTCGGCGATGCCTGCCTCGGAGCCCCCGGACTTCACCGCAGACATGACGGCAGGCATGGATCTCCTGAAGCTTGCCCAGTACCCCATCATCTCCTGCACGGCAGCATCATTTCCATCACCGGCAGCCAGGGAGGCATACTCACCCAGGAGAGCCTCCATGTCGTCGATATCCTTCGCCTGACTCTTGGACAACTCCTCCAGCCTTGAAGCATCGGCTATCACCTGCATGGAACGCACCTGGATAGTGCGCATCTTCTCACAGGCCTGTCCCAAAAGTTCCACGGAACGCATATCGTCCTCGTACATTCTCGCCATCTGCTCATTGGCATTCTGAATAGATACAGCACCGCGCACCCCTACGATAGCCATACCTACAGCAGCTATAATCACCATAATCAGGATCTTGTAGCTGACCTTTACATTGTCCATAAAAATCACACTCCTTATATTTTTAATATGTTTTATTTTTAAGGCAATCCACCTCTCTGAAATTTTATTCTACAATTCTTCCATCCCAATAACAATAAAAATAAAATTCGGAGAGGGTTGCCCTTATTTGCACAAATGATTATTTGATTATGCAAATTAGTACAAGTCCTAAAAATAGGCGTATGCCGTAATCCACATACGCCTATTCTTTTCATCAAAGCATATAAAATTATGCCAAAACCTTGGACAGCCTGATGAACTCAGGATCCAGAGTCTTGGTGTTGGTAGCTGCCTCCTCCAGAGGAATCTCAACTACCGTACCTGTATCTAAGCCATACATGATGCCGCTTTCGCCATTCAGGAGGCCAAGGGTCGCCTTCTCACCCAGCAGGCTGGCATTGATGCGGTCCTGCACAGTAGGAGAGCCGCCCCGCTGGATATGTCCCAGCACGGTAACACGGGTATCGATCTCGGTCTTCTCGCCTACCTGCTTGCCCAGCTCCACGGCAGAGGCAGCACCCTCGGATACAACGATAATGCTGTAACGCTTGCCAGCCTCATAGGACTCACGGATTTCAGCGCACATGCGGTCCAGATTGTACTTTGCCTCAGGAGCCAGCACATACTCCGCACCACCGGCAATGCCGGTAGTCATGGCCAGCCAGCCGGATGTCTTGCCCATTACCTCGATGAGGATGATGCGGCGATGAGCGCAGGCAGTGTCACGCAGCTTGTTGATAGCATCCACAACGGTATTGGCAGCCGTATCGGAACCAATGGTATAGTCAGTACCCCACACATCGTTTTCGATGGTACCAGGGATGCCTACCACGTTCATGCCCAGCTTGGACAGCTCCCAGGCACCTGCCAGGGAACCTGCACCGCCGATGACAATCAGCCCCTCAATGCCCCGCTTCTGGAGATTTTCCAGGGCAAGCTGGCGCTTCTCCGCCTCCATGAACTCAGGGCAGCGGGCAGTACCCAGAAAAGTACCGCCCCTCTGAATCATATCACCCACGCTGCGGGTGCTCAGCTCCTCGATCTGGTCGCGAATCAAGCCCTTGTAGCCGTTGCGCACACCCCAAATCTTGACGCCATCATGACGTGCCGTGCGAACTACGGCACGAATAGCGGCATTCATGCCCGGACAGTCATTTCCACTAGTAAGAATAGCAATGTTTTTCAGCATATATACAACCTCCACATCAATGTGCTTTCATAATAATTTATCTAACGTTATAATTCAATAGCTTTTGGCAAAATCCTGCTAAATTCACAAAAAATTTGAGAAAAAAGTTTTAGGACCGTTTACTTGTACAAACATTCCGACCTACTTCAGCCCTTCTGCCTGTCCCGCAGCTCCCGTGCCACATCACGCTTGACGGCACGCTCCTGCAAATCACGGCGCTTGTCATAGTTGTGCTTGCCGCTGGCCAGAGCCAGCTCCAGCTTTGCCCTGCCCTGCTTGAAATAAATCTTCAGGGGCACCAGGGTAAAGCCCTTTTCCCTTGTCTTGCTGAAAAGCTTCACAATCTCAGCCTTGTGCATGAGCAGCTTCCTGGGGCGGAGCTCCTCATGGTTAAAGATGTTGCCATGCTCATAAGGGCTGATGTGCATATTTTGGATAAAAATCTCACCATTTTTGATTTCGCCATAGCTGTCCTTCAGGTTTGCCCTGCCGTCCCGCAGGGATTTTACCTCGGTTCCCTGCAAAACCAGCCCCGCCTCAAAGGTTTCGTGGATGAAATAATCATGCCTTGCCTTGCGGTTTTCACAGGCAATCTTGACAGCGGCATTTTTACGTCCCATATTTATCTCCTGTCATCGTTCCTACAAATTCCAATTATCCTTACAGGTCAGGCGCACCTCAGATGCTCAGGGGATCAAAGCTGGCAATCACGTCACTGCCCTGCTTTCTCCTGCCCTTCCGCTTGCTGTGCTTGTCCTTTCCTGCCTTCTTTTCCTTCTTGTTCTTCTTGCGCCCCATGTGCCCGGCAGCATTCCTGCCGTCATCCTTCCCGGCAGCAGCCCCCTTGGCGGCAGCCTCCCTGCCGCTCTTGGCGGACTTCCTGTCCTTTTTGGCACTGCGCTTGATTTTCCGCGCCTCAGAACGGCTCATGATACCGGCGGCCTCTCCCGGGTCCCTGTCCTTGCTGCCCTGCATGTTCAAGGCACGCAGGTCGCAGTTGTCCTTCACCAGGAAGTCAAGGGAGCGTGCCTCCACATCGGCACGGGCAAGGAGTATTTCCACTGCATCCCCCAGCTGATAGCGGCGCTTGTGATGGGTGCCCACCAGGGCATACTGGCTCTCCACATAGTCATAATAATCATCCTTGAGGGTGGTCATGTGCACCAGCCCCTCCACACCGTTGTCCAGCTCCACGAAAAAGCCGAAGCTGGTAACGCTGCTGATGATGCCCTCAAAGGTATCACCCACAAACTGCTGCATGTACTCCACCTTCTTGAGGTCAGTGGTATCACGCTCTGCATTTACCGCGATGCGCTCCCGCTGGGAGGCATGGTCTGTCCGCTCTGCCAGCTTCTCCATAATCTTTTCCCGCTTTTCCTTCGGGATGGAGCCTGTCTCAAAGGACTCCCGCAGCAGGCGGTGCACCATCAGGTCAGGATAGCGGCGTATTGGCGAGGTAAAGTGTGTATAATACTGTGCCGCCAGCCCGAAATGCCCCAGGTTTTCCGCCGCGTACCTTGCCTGCTGCATGGAGCGCAGGGCAACAGTGCTGACGATTTTTTCCGCCGGGCCTCCGGCAATCTTTTCCAGTGTCACCTGCAAGTCCTTCGGCCTGATGCTGCCGTCAGCAGCCGTTCTCAGGTGCAGCCCGAAAGTATTCAAAAGCCCGTTCAGTGCCGTGACCTTGCTTTCCTCCGGCTCCTCATGGACGCGGTAAACAAAAGGCTGCTTGCGGCGGCACATGTGCTCAGCCACGGTCTCATTGGCAGCCAGCATGCACTGCTCAATGATGGACTCGCCCAGGTTGCCCACACGCTTCTTCAGTCCGACCGCCTTGCCGTTCTCATCCAGCTTCACCTTGATTTCCGGGATTTCAAAATTGATGGCACCCCGGCGGTGACGGTACTTGTACATGGCATTTCTCACATCCTGCAAATTATGCAGCAGCGGCACGATGTCCTCATTATCCCGGACAAATTCTTTATCGTTATCCACGAGGATTTTATTAACCAAGGTATAGGTCAGGCGGCGATAGACATGGATGACCACTGGCAGGATTTTGTAATCCGTCACCTTGCCCTCCGGGCTGATGTTCATCTCGCAGGCCATGGAAAGCCTGTCCACGCCAGCATTCAGGCTGCAGATACCGTTGGACAGTGCCTTTGGCAGCATAGGCACAACCCTGTCCACCAGGTAGACGCTGGTACCCCGTGCCTCCGCCTCCACATCAAGGGGCTCATGCTCACGGACATACCAGCTGACATCGGCAATATAGACACCCAGGAAAAAGCTGCCGTCATCCTTCTTTTCCACATAAACGCCATCGTCCAAATCCTTGGCATCCTCGCCATCAATGGTGACGATTTTCAGGTGCCGCCTGTCCTCCCTGCCGTTCCTGCCAATATGCTCCTCAGCATTGATGGACTGCTCCACCCCATCCGCAGCGGCCTGCACCTCAGCCGGGAAGCTCTCCGAAAGGTCATACTGGCGCATGATGGACAGGATATCCACTCCCGGCTCTCCCTTCTGGCCGATGACCTCGATAATCCTGCCCTCCGCCTTCTGCTTGCCATCAGGCCACCTGGTGACCTCCGCCACCACCTTGGAGCCGGTAATGGCATCCATGGCCTCACCCTCCGGAATGTAAATATCCGCCTTCAGGCGGGTATCATCGGGAGCCACAAAGCCAAAACGGCGGCTGGCTGAATAAATACCCACAATCCTGCTGTTGGCACGTTCCAGCACCTCCGTCACCCTGCCCTCCCGGGACTGGCTGCCGGCCGGGGCATAGGCTGGCTGCTGTGCCAGCTGCACCTGCACCGTATCGCCGTTCATGGCGGTATGAAGCTCATCCTTCGGGATAAAGATATCCGCCTGATTTTTCTGCATTCCCTCAGGAGTCACAAAGCCAAAGCCGCGGCTGTTGATGGAAATCCTGCCCTTCACCGCTTCATCAGTGTATTTCAGGGCAGCATAGCGCATATCCCTGGGTGGCTGCGCCTGCCGCACCTCCTGCCTGGCACCTTTGCTCCTGCCAGCCTTGCCAAGGCTTTTCCTGCGTATGCGCACCGCTTTTCTCTGCTGTTTCATAATCTGTCACTCCCATCTATGCATGGATTCAGCTGAAATCCATTTTAATTCGGTTTTAATTCAATTTCAATTCAATTTCAATTCAGTTCCAATCCATTTACAATTCATTTTTGCAAGAATGCACTAACACGCTGGAAAACCTCCTCACGCTGGCAGTCCAGGGTCAGAAGATGGCCTGACTTATCCAGCCATTGAAGCTCCTTCTCCTGGCTGCCTGCCCGGCGGTAGATATAGCTGGCACTCCGATAGCGCACCGTATGGTCGTTGTAGCTCTGTATCAAAAGCAGCGGCGCAGTAACACGGGGCAGCTCCTTCTTGACCACCTCAATCAGGTCAAGCACCTCATGGACAGCCCCCAGGGGCATCTCCAGATAGGAAGCGTTGCATTCCTCCGGCACATCCGGCAGCTGGCGCCGCCGCTTGGGCTGAAAACGCCCGGTGCACTTCTCCCTTGGCGGCAGCCGGTACAGCATCTTGTCCTCATGAATAAAAATCGGTGCCGCCATAGCCGCCACCCTGTGAACAGGCACGTTAGCAGCCAGCCGCAGGCTCAGAAGCCCCCCCATGGACTGTCCTACCACAGAAATCTTCTCACAGCAGCTATCCAAAAGAGCATAGCCGTCACACACAGAATCATACCAGTCCTCACGGCTCATCCTCTCCAAATCCTTGGGTGTTGTGCCATGACCTGCCAGCCGTACCCCCAGCACAGTATAGCCCAGGTCATGGAGATGACAGCCCAGAAGCAGCATTTCTGCCGGAACGCTGGTAAAACCGTGCACCAGCAGCACCCCATGGCTGCCTCCCCGATAAAAAAATGGTTCCCCTCCGCGCAAAATCATTCTCTCACCTCTTGCATACATATTCTCCTAGCCCTATTCTACCACAAAAAATAAGCGTTCTCAATTTTTATATTGAGAACGCTCAACCATTTCATTTATATGCCTCAAAATCAGAAGCTTGTCAGCTTGGCAATAAACAGGGTAAGTACGCCAAACAGCACTGCCAGCACCACAGTAACCCTTGCCAAAAGGGCATCCAGCCCCCTGGCACTGCTGCTGAAAACAGTGTCGCTGCCGCCGCCCATGCCCATACCGGCAGACTTCGGCGTCTGCATAACAACGGAGCCAATCAGCAGCAAGCCGATAATGGCATCCAGAACCATCAAAACCGTAATCATCTACGGACAACCTCCTACCTCTTAAAAACTCCCATCATCATAACACAAAGCAGGAGATATTTCAAGCAAAGTTATTTGTTAATCCACTACAGCAATCTGGATTTTGGTAGTGTTGTTGCCCTTGCTCTTGAAGCCTGCCTCGCCGGAGGAAATGCCGGAGGTAATAACGGTGGTATCACCGATTTCCACATAGCCCTCACGGAGAGCGGCAGCCACAGCAGCCGCAGCACTATCATGCTCATCATCCCAGATGCGGCCATTAATCAGCTGCACGCCCCAGTACAGATTCAGCTGGCGGGCAACCTTGGCAGTGGTGGCATAAGCCACAATATCAGCCAGAGGGCGATACTTGGACACAGCCTTGGCAGTGTAGCCGGAATGAGTAGGAGTCAGGATTGCCTTCGCCCCCAGCTCATAGGAAAGCTGTACACTGGAATGAGCGATAGCATCAGTAATGTGCTTCTGCTCCTCCACGCCGGTGTGGGCAAAACGCTTTTGATAATGGATAGTGCTCTCAGTCTTCATGGCAATCTTGCTCATGGTCTGCACAGCCTCCACCGGATAGTCACCGCTGGCAGTCTCGCCGCTGAGCATGATGGCATCAGTGCCGTCAAATACGGCATTGGCAACGTCAGAAACCTCGGCACGGGTAGGACGAGGATTGTTGGTCATGGACTCCAGCATCTGGGTGGCCACGATAACCAGCTTGCCAGCCCTGTTGCACTTGCTGATGATTTCCTTCTGGAGGAATGGCACATCCTCCGCAGGAATCTCTACGCCCAGGTCACCACGGGCTACCATGATGCCGTCAGCAGCCTCGATGATGGCATCGATATTCTTCACGCCCTCCAGGTTCTCAATCTTGGCAATAATATCCATGCCGCCCTTGTGCTTCTTGATGAGCTTCCTGATTTCCTTTACATCGCTGGCACGCTGAATGAAGGAAGCAGCCACATAGTCCATGTCATTCTCGATGCCGAAGATGATATCCTTCTCATCCTGCTCGGAAATAGGCGGCAGGCTTACAGCTACGCCAGGAGCTGCTACGCGCTTCTTGGTGCTCATCGGGCCGCTGTTCAGGATTTCCGTCACGATATCCTTGCCCTTGATTTCCTTTACGGTCAGGCCTACCAGGCCGTCAGACAGCAGGATGGTGTTACCCGGCTTTACTTCCTTGTACAAATCCTTGTGGCTGATAGGGGCATGATGCTCATCACCCGGGGTATCTGCATAGGTCAGGACGAACTCCTCGCCCTTGGTCAGCTGAACCTTGCCGTCCTTGAACGTGCCCAGGCGCATCTCAGGCCCCTTGGTGTCCAGCAGCAGTGCCACGATGCTATCGGTATGGCGTGCCGCATCGCGCACCATCTTGATGCGTCCTGCATGCTCCGCATGGTCTCCGTGGGAGAAATTAAAGCGGGCACAGTTCATGCCATTCTTAATCAATTCTTCAACCAGTCCTGGTTTTTCAGTAGCAGGTCCCATTGTACATACGATTTTTGTCTTCTTTAACATGATTATATACTCTCCTTTCGCGCTGGTGCGCTCAACGTGACTCATGCCGCAGCCCCCTCAATACAAACATTCACACTTACAGCCGCTATAACTGCGACACCCGTCACCACTCATACATTACTTATTATTTATATTGTCATAATCAAAATATATGATACTTTCCTCATTCCATGCGTATTATATATGATAAAAATAAACTTGTAAAGGAAATACAGCCATTAGGCACAAACACTTTGCATTGCCATCAATCTACTATCTATTGTACCACAATAAGAAAGTTCCTTCAATTTTCGTCATATTTATTTTTCATTGCAGGAATTTTTCTTCTTTTGACGAATTATTACATATAGCAGATACAGTAAATATAAAACAAGATTTTTTGCAGAAAGGATGATTATATATGTTCGTTGCCAATCGCATGACCAAAAATCCTATTACCGTAGAGCCCACCACCCCCGTCAATGAGGCCGCCAAGCTGATGAAAAGGAGAAATATCCGCCGCCTGCCCGTAGTGGAAAAGGGCAGCCTGGTGGGCATCATCAGCGACCGGGACATCATGCGGGTTGCCCCGTCCCCTGCCACCACCCTGTCCAAGTTCGAAATCATGAGCCTCCTGGACAAGATTACCGTGGCTGAAATCATGGCAAAGGATGTGGTTTCCCTGCCTGACACGGCTACCATCGAGGAAGCCGCCCTGGTAATGTACAACGAAAAGCTCAGCGGCCTGCCGGTAGTCAGCAGCATGGGAGCCGTAGTGGGCATCATCACCGAAACCGATGTATTCAAGACCTTCGTTGATGTAATGGGACTGGCTGACGGCAAGACCCGCATCACCCTGGATGTAGTGGACAAAATCGGCGTGGTAAAGGAGCTGGCCGGCATCATCGCCGACGCAGGCTTCAACATCGACAGCATGGTCACCTGCAAGCAGGCATCCCTGGCAGGCCACTTTGAAATCGTCATCCGGGTGGATGCCGACAATGTAGAGGAAATCACCGCCAAAATTGAGGAAAAAGGATATAACGTTGTCCATGTGGCCAAAATCGGCTGATTTCATCTGTACTTACATCGTAACATACTTACAAAAAAAATTCCCTGAAAGCAGATAAACATCCGCTTTCAGGGAATTTTTATTCATATGTTGCGTATGGACATCAGCCGCCCAGGTATGCCTTCCTGACATCCTCGCTGGCGGCCAGCTCCTTGGCATCGCCACTGAGGGTGATACGGCCTGTCTCCAGCACATAGGCACGATGGGCAATAGACAATGCCATGTTGGCATTCTGCTCTACCAAAAGCACCGTAGTGCCAGCCTTGTTGATATCCTGAATGATAGCAAAAATCTCCTTGATAAGTAGCGGCGCCAGTCCCATGGACGGCTCATCCAGCAGCAGCAGCCGCGGACGGCTCATGAGGGCGCGCCCCATGGCAAGCATCTGCTGCTCGCCGCCTGACAAGGTGCCTGCCAGCTGGCTGATGCGCTCCTTCAGCCGTGGGAAGCGGTTAAACACCATCTCCATATCTTCCTTGATGCCATCCTTGTCCTTCCGGGTAAAAGCCCCCAGCTCAAGGTTTTCCAGCACTGTCATCTCCGCAAAAATCCGCCGTCCCTCCGGCACCTGGGAAATGCCGCACTTCACTATCTCATGGGCAGGCAGCCCGGCAATATCCCTGCCCTCAAACTCAATGCTGCCCCCCTTGGGCTTCAAAAGGCCGGAAATGGTGCGCAGGATAGTAGACTTGCCTGCACCATTGGCACCGATCAGGGTAACGATTTCCCCCTCGTTGACCTCCAGGGAAGCACCCTTGATGGCGTGAATTGCCCCATAAAAGACATTGATGTCATTAATCTTTAGCATAGTTCCCATTGTTCCATCAAGCCTCCCCGCCCAAATATGCCCTGATAACCTCAGGATTGCGCTGAATTTCCTGTGGCGTGCCGGTGGCGATAATCATGCCGTACTCCAGCACATAAATCCGCTCGCAGATGCCCATGACCAGGCTCATGTCATGCTCAATCAACAGCACCGTCAGGCCAAATTCCTTCCGTATCCAGCTGATCATCTCCATCAGTTCCCTGGTCTCCTGGGGATTCATGCCGGCCGCCGGCTCATCCAGAAGCAAAAGCTTCGGCTTGGCCGCCAAAGCACGGGCAATCTCCAGGCGGCGCTGAGCGCCATAAGGCAGGTTCTTGGCCTGCTCATCCGCCTTGCCGTCCAGCTTGAAGATTTTCAAAAGCTTCAGGCTTTCCTCCTCAATCTGCTTTTCCTCCCCAAAATACCTGCCTACACGGAAAACAGACTCCGCCAGGCCGTACTTCACATGGGAATGAAAGGCAATCTTTACATTGTCCAGCACGCTCAGCTCAGAAAACAGGCGAATATTCTGGAAGGTACGGGCCACGCCCCGCTGGGTAATCTCATAAGGCTTCCTGCCCACAATACTCTTGCCATTAAACTCGATATTTCCGGTAGTAGGCTGGTACACACCGGTAATCAGGTTGAATGCCGTAGTCTTGCCTGCACCATTAGGGCCAATCAGCCCCACCAGCTCACCCTTATTAATGTAAAAATCAAAATCAGAAACAGCCTTCAAGCCGCCAAACACGATGGAGACATTTTCAGCCTTCAGCAAAGCCTCGCTCATGATTCACGCCCCCTTTTGAAAATCCGGCGGAAGATACCCATGCTGGTAACCTCCATGTAGCCAAACAATCCCTGAGGACGATAGAACATCAGCAAAATCAGCGCCAGGGCATAAATAATCATGCGGAACTCCGGCCATGCTGCCAAAGCCGCCGAAATAAAGGTCACCACAAAGGCACCGGCAATGGAGCCGGTAATGGAGCCAAGGCCGCCCATAACTACCATAATCAGGTAGTTGAAGGACGCCAGGAAGGTAAAGGAGCCCGGATTGATGATGTAGAAATTATGGGCAAAGAGGCCTCCTGCCACACCGGCAAAGGCGGCACCGATAGTAAACGCCATTACCTTGTACTTGGTGGTGTTGATGCCCATAGCCTCCGCCGCAATCTCATTTTCGCGGATAGCGATGCAGGCACGTCCGTGGGAGGAATTAACAAAATTTTTGATAAAGAACAGGGTAAAGAGCATCACCATAAATACCCAGGCAAAATTGGTGTGATGGATAATGCCCTTGAAGCCTGCGGCGCCCCCCACATAATCCATGTTCATTATCACGATGCGGATAATCTCACCCAGGCCCAGGGTGGCAATCGCCAGATAGTCACCTCTGAGGCGCAGGGTAGGCAAACCAATCAGAAAGCCCAGAATACCAGCCAGCACGGCACCGGCCAGCAGGGCTGCGATAAACGGCAGGTGGAAGTAAGAGGTCATCACCACGCCGGTATAGGCGCCTACCGCCATAAAGCCCGCATGTCCCAGGGAAAACTGCCCCGTATAGCCGTTAATCAAATTCAGGCTGGCAGCCATAATCACGTTGATGCCGATAACAATCAGATTCAGTTCCCAGAAGGAGCTGAGGACACGGGTACTAATCAATGCCTGCAGCACAGCAAACAGCACCAGTGACAGGCCCAGCATAATTAAATCATTTTTACGCATTAAGTTCATATCCTGTCACCTACACTTTCTCACGGGTATTCTTGCCAAACAAGCCCGATGGCTTGAACAGCAGCACCAGAATCAAAATCGCAAAGGCTGCCGCATCACGGAAGGTGGAGGAAATAAATCCGGACACCAGCGCCTCAATCACGCCCAGGATGATGCCGCCTGCCACAGCACCCGGCAGGATGCCGATACCGCCCAGCACCGCCGCCACAAAGGCCTTCAGGCCCGGCATGATGCCCATCAGCGGGTCAATGGAGTTATAATACACACCTACCAGCACACCGGCAGCAGCCGCCAGGGCAGAGCCGATGCAGAAGGTAAAGGAGATTACCCTGTCCGCATTGATGCCCATGAGCTGTGCCGTCTCCACGTCAAAAGAAGCGGCCCGCATGGCCTTGCCCAGCTTGGTCTTCTGGACAATGTAGGTCAGCACCAGCATCAGTACCAGAGTAATGCCCATAATCAGCATCTGCTGGCCGTTAATGATAAACGGCCCCACGTTGAAGGCAATGCTTGGCATAACCTCCGGGAAGGTCCTCGGTGTAGGGGTAACAAAATACATAGTGGCATACTCCAAAAAGAAGGACACGCCGATGGCGGTAATCAGCACCGAAATACGGGGCGCATGGCGCAGTGGCTTGTATGCCAACCGCTCCACCAGCATACCCAAAAGGGCTGTCACCACCATGGAAATCAGCAGCGCCGGTACAATGGACAGCCCGGTAACGGTCACGGCAAAAAAGCCGATATAGGCGCCAACCATGTAAATATCACCATGGGCGAAGTTTATCAGCTTGATAATGCCATAAATCATAGTATAGCCCAACGCAATCAGTGCATAAATGCTGCCCAGGGAGACACCATTTATCAGCTGTTGGACAAACTGATGAGAAAATTCCATAAAAATTCCTCCGCGAAACTTAATTAAGCAAATCAATCTAATTAAGCAAATTAATTTTAAAAATATAAAGTAAATAATATCCTAAAAACTGAGAAAAGAGGTCACAGGAAGTGCTTACGCCGCACTAAACGTGACCTCTCAACTGTCATTAATCAATCAGCCGCAAAGCTGATTATGCTGCAAGTCAATCAGCCGCAAAGCCGATTCTGCCGCAAGTTATTTGCTGCAAATTATTTGCTTGGAGCAATCCTGCCCTTGAACACATACTTGCCATCAACGTTCTGGATAATGATAGCATCCTTAATCGGGTTATGGGTTGCAGAGTCCATGGTAATCTTGGCGGTAGCAACCTGCAGATCCTTGGTCTCCTCAAGAGCCTTGCGGATAGCCTCAGGATCATCACTGCCAGCGCGCTTCAGGGCATCTACCAGCAGCTTGCCGGCATCGTAGCCCAGAGCTGCGAATACGTTAGGTGCATGACCATACTCCTTGCTGAAGGCATCAATAAAGCTCTTGGCACCCGGGTCCTCTGCAAAGTAGTGGGTGGAGAAGAAGGTGTTGTTCAGAGCGGCAGCACCGGCAATGTCGGCAACCTTCGGGTCATCCCAGCCGTCAGTGCCCAGCATAGCGGAGGTAATGCCGATCTCGCGAGCCTGCTTTACAATCTTGCCCACTTCCTCATAATAAGCAGGAACGAAGATTACATCTGCATTGGCGCCCTTAATCTTGGTGAGGGCAGCCTTGAAGTCCTGATCCTTGGCCAGGAAGGCCTCCTCCATGACTACCTTGCCACCGGCAGCCTCAAAGGTCTCCTTGAACACCTTGCCCAGGCTCTTGGAGTAGTCGGAGCTGGAATCGATGTACAGAACTGCGGTCTTTGCCTTCAGCTCCTGAGTAGCAAACTGAGCCATTACGGTACCCTGCTGCGGGTCAATGAAGCAGCTGCGGAAAATGAAAGGCTTAACCTGACCGTTCTCAACGGTTACATCAGGGTTGGTAGCTGCAAAGCCAATTACAGGAACTTTATTGTCAGTAGCCACCTGGGACTCTGCGATAACGTTGGCAGTTACGGCAGGGCCAACAATAACCTTTACTTTATCATCAGAAATCAGCTTGGTTGCCGCATTTACGGCCTCGGCAGCCTCGGACTTGGTATCAGCCTCCACCAGGGTAATCTGCTTGCCGTTGATGCCGCCAGCATCATTGGCCTCCTTGATAGCCAGCTTCAGGCCCTCAAGTCCGGCCTTGCCGTAATTGGCCTGATTACCGGTCATCTCAATGTTGGCACCAACCTTGATGGTATCACCGGAGCCTGCATCGCTGCCACAGCCGGCAAACACGCTGCCCAGCATGGCAACACCCAAAAACGCACTTGCCAGACGAAGCTTTTTGCTAAAAAACATATTCATTCCTCCTATTATTAGTCATTTTCAGTGGAAAAGTATACTTTTTCATGTTTTTATCCATTTCAGATACTTTTCAGCCGCTGTACGCTAATGAAACTATTATAGTTTACATGTTTACAACTGTCAATACATTATTGTTTGTATTCAATGTACAGTTATGTGCAGATAACCTATCTATATCTGACCAAACACTCAGCAGCTGCCAATCAAGACATTTTTCCCTTCAAAGGCAAAGCCATACTTCCTGATGCGATTGGCAGCAATTCCCTTCGCTTCCAAGGCGGCAGCATACTGCTTTTCCTCAATCTGCTGCAGGGCGGACTGAACTGTTTCCTCCAAAGATTTCTCACCATATTTATCAAAAACCTTAAATTCCAAGATGATAGCGGCATCCACATCAGCATGCCTTGGCTCCAGCATAACATCATATCTGCCATAGCCGCTTTCCCGATTGGAGGTAATCACATACCTGTCCTTTAAATCCACCATCAGCCCCAGCACAAACCCATGATAAAAACGTTCCGGCTCTGTTTCCTCTGACGGATGCCGCCCGGCATCAAAGCTGCTGAATGTATACAACGCTATCCTGTTCATATAGTCATTCATTGCCTGTACATTGCCCTGCAGCATATACCTGATAAACTCATTATAGTATTCTTCACCACGCCGCCTGAACCATCTGCTCACCAGTCTTTCAAACATAATCCTGGTTTCCTTGTTGGTAATCCGCAGCCTGCAAAGAAAATGCCCTTCCTCCAGCAGCTTTATCTTTTCCCCGGTAAGATAGCCACTGGCCAAAAACAACGACCAGACAGAGGATATACTGTCATTTAAATCCACAAAAACTACCTGATCCTCTATCTCCGCTTCAAGGCTGTTCCCCTGCAGCAACACCTCAAACTGCTTTTTCAGCTCCGCCGAGCCGGACTGCAGCAGCTGGCTTACCAGTCCATTGCCGCTGCTATTTGCCCAATAGCATTCCAGCCTGCCCTTCCTGTCCAGATAATTGATTATTGACCATGTATTATATATGTCATGGTGACTGCCAATGGTGAAGCCATCATACCACTGCTTCACGATAGCCTTGTCTGCCAGCCCGTATTCGTCCATAGCAGCAAACACTTCCTGCTCCGTAAAGCCAAAGGCATCAGCATAATCATCGGACTGCACGGTGACAATCACCAGATGATTTAAATCCGAAAAAATTGATTCCTTGGCCACCCTGGTAATACCTGTCATCAGGGCCCGTTCCATATTTTCGTTGGTCTTAAAGGTAGCATTGAAAAACTGCCGCATAAAGCCTGACAGCTCCGCCCAATATCCCCCTGCAAAGGCCTCATGCATAGGCGTATCATACTCGTCCAGCAGAATAATAACCTTCTTGCCATAATACTGCCGCAGCCATTTGGATAATTTATGCAGGGCAACTGCAATATTCCCCTCCTCCCAGCGAATTTTCCGATAAAACTCCCTATCTGAGTCATCCATAAAATCCACATCATCCTTGATGAGAAAATCATAATCCTTGAAAATGTCCGCAACAAGCATCCTCATGCTCTGCATCATATCCGCATAATTATCCGCTTTCTGCCCGGCAAAACTAACAAATATCACAGGATATGTGCCCTGCAGCCTACGCATGGCTTCATCCTGCCATACCTTCAGCCCGCCAAACAGCTCAGCACCCCTGCCCTGGTACTCCACAGAAAAAAATGCCCGCATCATGCTCATATTCAATGTCTTGCCAAAACGTCGCGGCCGCATGACAGCCGTGGTATTGTCCGCACCACGCCACCAATCAGCAATAAAGCCTGTTTTATCGATATAAAAGTAATCGTTTTCCCGAATCTTGACAAAATCCTGCTCACCAACAGCTATCGCCCTTGCCATTAGCGTCACCCGCCTTCCTATCAGCCAGATATTTCACACAAATCCATTATATCACAAAACGCACATCCATATAGAATGTGCGTCTAAAAATCACTGCAACAGGCTCAGTACCCCACTTGGTGTCTGATTTGCCTGAGCCAGCATGGACTGGGATGCCTGCTGCAGTATATTGTATTTGGCATACTCCATCATGGTTTTCGCCATATCCGCATCCCGGATAACTGACTCTGCCGCCGTGGTATTTTCATTGCCAATAACCAGATTGGCTTCCGTTTCCTGCAAACGTGCCTGATAAGCACCAATACGGGTATTTTCATCAAGAGCATGCCGAATAGCGGTATCTATCTTGCCAATAGCATTGACAGCCTTGTGCCGGGTAGTCAGCTGCAAATCTGCAATCCCCAGCTTCCTGGTATGCATATCATTAATGAAAAACCGAGTATTGTCAGAAGCTCGCTGACCGGACTGAATAACCAGGCCAGGGAACTGATGCGCACCACTGCCTGCCGTATCGTCCCCCTCCAAGGACATCACCTCTGATACGATTGAACCTTTGTCATAAAACAGCCAGTCATAATTGGTGATTGTGCCATAATTCGCATCATAATTGTTGCCAACCTCGCGAGTGAGATAACAGGAACCGTCGGCAGCATCATAGGACAGGCGCATATTGTGGGTCCATCCCCAGGGATAGCCCAGATACGCCTCTCCTGCCACATTCTGCGTATAACCGGACCCATTGTTGTTATTGGCCGCAGTTACGCCATCATAAAAGGCCTTGGCCAGCCCCTGGGCATCATTTACATCCTTGATACCGATAACATATTGATAGGAGTTTAAGGCATCCGTGCCGTGCGCCCAAACCTCCGCAAATTCCACCGAAGACTCGCCAACGGATTTCGTGGCATCAAAAATAATGTTCACAAAGGATTCACACGCCGTACAGCCTATGGCAAAGCCCTGCCCATCAAAACTCTGGGGATAAGACACAGCTCCCCCTGACACTGTTGCCGCAGAAAAATCCACCTTCAACTTGCCGTCAGCCTTGGCATCCCTGGCAGTATCGGTAGCGGTGAAGCTATGCGTGGCTGTCAGCTCCTTCCAATCCGACGAATCCGGCGGGTCATAATAGCCAAAGATATTGCCGCCACCAGCTGCCATGGTAGAACCCACAACAGAAAAAGCACCCAGCAGATTTGTCACCGTGTTTTGACGAATTTTGCTATCCCTGCCATCTGCCACAATGGCTGACTGAGCATGGGGCTTTATTTGTTTGTAGTCACCATTGAGCAAATATTTGCCATTATAGTTGGTCTGAGCAGCTATATCGTCAATCTGATTCAACCTCTGGTCAACTTCTTTTTGGATAATTGCCCTATCCTTGTCCGTATTGGTATCATTAGCAGCATTAATCGCCTTTTCCTTTATATAGCGCAGGTTTTCAATAATCTCCTGAATACCGCCCTCTGCAATGGCCATCATACTGCGCCCTGTCTGCATATTCTCGATATTCTGCGATAATGCCCGCAGCTGCACACACATTTTTTCCGATATGCTGTAGCCTGAGGCATCATCCCCGGCTGAATTTATCCTCATGCCCGAAGCAGCCTTTTTCGCCGCCTTGCCCAGCTTATTGTTATTGCGGTTAAGCCTATTTAAGGCAAACATCGCTGCCATGTTATTGTTTATTTTCATCGCAAGCCCTCCCCTGCAGGGTTTACAACACAAAACTTTACAAAAAGATCCTTAAAAGCATCTAGATTATTTATGCGCACGCAAATAGCCGGCTGTGGTTGACGAATAATTTGCATGCTCCACATAATACTGCTCATCCTCCGGCAAATTATTTTTATCCAGATACCAAGGCAAATGCCTTATCATCAGATTGCCGGTAGTGCGAATAGACTTCATCATTCTATAGGAACATCTTGGCCTATGAAGTGCAAATGTAGTATCTACATGAGCAAACCATACATCCTTTTCCAGTGGAATTTGATAAAACTTTGCTTCACTATCACGCACATTTTCACGATCCAGCGTAATATCATCAGTAACAATCCCCAAGCCTGCCTTATCAATATCCGGATACCTGAATAGCAGCTCCGCCAATTGCCTCACCACATCATGCGGACAAGCTTCTACCGGCACAACATCCGAGTCAGTATATACGAACATATTATCTATACCAAATCTATAAAGTATATCTGCCTCCCACAGGGCAATATGCCCCATATTGGCTAACCGCACCACATCAACCCGCGCATCCTGCTCTATCCAAGCATAGTATTCCAGCAAAGGCTTATAGCTGGAACCATTATCCAGAATATAAATCCGTCTATAGCCAGCATCCAAAAGCCACGCCAAAAGCTGCTTCAGACAGCCCAGACGATCCCGTGAGTTAATTATAATAGGTACATCACGCCAGCTATCACCAGTCGGTACCTTCACATCAGCCTTGCGCAATCCATAATAAAGATGCTGCAAATAATCTATTGCCAAGCCAGCTTTAGTCCTTGAAGCCAAAAAGGCATCCACCAATGCCAAGTTTATGGCAGCTTCCGGATGGCTTGGGTGCTTTGCCAATATCTCCAGGAATTTTTCCCGCCCCTGCTCATACTGCCCCTGATGACAGAGCAGGCTGCCGAAAAACAAAGCAGCTTCATCATCGACACAAATACTCTCACAAAACCGACTTAGAAACGCAATCGCCTGATCATAATCCTCCATATTATGACAAAGCCTTGCTCCCAAGGCAAAATACTCATAGCTAAAGCCACAGGCAAAAGTTTCCACAAACCTGCCATATACATTAAGACACTCGATACTTTTGCCGGAATTGCCCACACGCAAATAGTAAACCGCAGCATAAAGAAGAACATGATGCCCCGCCAGCATAAACTTATATTTATCATCCTTACAGGCGCACAAATCATCAACGGACTGCAGCAGGCAATCTGCCATCTTCAGGGCATCACACTCCCGCTGAGCCTCCTTGTAAAGCTCTGAAAAAATAATCAATTTAGCCATATTAGTCACATTTGCCAAAACACTTCTCCTAAACTAAAATAAAACTTTAAACGTAAGCAATAGGTATTACAACAGGCTCAATCCCCCATTAGGTTTTACAGATTTTTAGGTTTCCAGCTTCATATTAATGAGATTTTCCAGCAAGGAAGCTGCTTCAAAAAACAGCCCCGGTGCCAATATAGCCGCACGATTCTCTTGTAAAAACTCATTTAAATCCTTTACTGCCTGCATAACGTGGACAAAATCCCGCGCCCTGTCTTCACGCTCCTGCTGCAGCCAGCCCTCAAACAAGCCTGCCACCTCATCCACCTTCTGGCGCACCAGTTGTCTCTGCCGCTCACGGGGTGGCACCGCAAAATCATCATCTGCCTGTTGCAGCATTCCCTTGGCAAAACCGGTAACAGCAACACAACCACTGTACAAATCCATAATCTGTACATCTCTCATATATGATGCCACCATCTTTGCATAATCTTGATTGCACATAACAATACATGGGCTATCCATGCATATTGCTGGGAAAATATTCGCCAGCACACCATCCATATCAATATCATTATCCATGCTGCCCGTACCAGAGCTGTGCCTCTTTAAAAGTTCTTGCATATCCAATACCAGCAGTTCACCAATAAAATGAGGCAAAGGAGATGCAAATACATCATGCTCGCTGACAATCATCTTCTTTGCAGGGCGTTCTGAAGGCTTTTCCATAGTTCTGCCTGTCACGGATGGCAAATAGCCAAAAAGCTCCGTAGCTGCTTCACAGAATTCATCCCCGTTCTGTCCGCCTACATACAAAATATCTCTTGCAGCAGGAACATACAGGAGCTTTTGCAACACCATCAGCAACAAGATAACCGTATGCAACTCATAATCCCCGCCAAAAATCTTGTTCGCCAATGGAGCAATAGACTTAATGAATGAATCAGGTTCTGCAATGGTTCCATAATCATCATTATCAAAATCCTGCAAAATACTGCACGTTGAATGATTAAGGCAGTTATCCGAAACATCCAGCAATGTAGCCTTTCTTCGTCCCCCCTCACTAAGGAAAACAGTCTTGGCATCACACTCCAGCTGCAATGTCAGCCTATCATAACCATACAGCAAATGCCTTAGCCTGCGTGCCAGCTTTTCATAGTCAAAGTTCCGCCTGCCATACTCAAGGGCATTAAGACAGCCTTTCTCCAACATATCAGGTGAAGAAAACAAGATTCTAAAACAATCAGCCAATGCCGATATATCCTTGCAGGGATATATCATACCGCAATTTCCATAATCCGTTGCATCATCCGCCCCATCAATATCGGATGTCACAATATAATCGCCAGCATACAGAGCCTCTGCTATAACATTAGGCGTTCCCCCTTCCCATTCTGATGTCAGGGCGAAAATTTTTGCCCTGCGATACCAATCATACAACACAGCCTTATCTTTTACCATGCCGGGGAGTATTACCCTGCCCTGCAAGAAGGGATGCTCAGCCAGAAACGCCTCTATCCACACTCCAAATTCCTCAGTTTGACCGCCTATCAATGCCAGCTGCCAGCTTGGATATTTCTCTGCCACCAGTGCAAAGGCTTCCAGCAAGTCCTCACTGCGCTTCTGCCGTGTTCCCAGCCTGCCCACTGTAATAATAAGGTCTTCCTTTTGCGTAAAATCAGGCTCCCTATATACCCCCAGAAAGTCATAAAAACCATTGGGAATATAATCTATGCGGTGAGGCCACTTGGCTCCCAGCCACCTGTGTATCTTGCGGCAGCTTGCCCCCACCACATCACACTGGGAGAGAAAATAACACAATTCATCTGTCAGTGGAATCCTGTCCACCCAATGGTTATTGGCATCCGTTTCCAGATAAACCTTCCCATCAGGCCGGAGCTGCTTATAAATATCAACCAATGGATAAAAGAAGGGAAACGTGCCATGCAATATAAGCAAATCTATATCAGCACTATGCTGCCTGATATAAGCTATACTGTTTTCCAGCTTCGGCTCCGACAGACAGACCATTTCCACCCCCGGCACTTCAGCCAGGGCAGGATATTCCACATTTTCCCGTCCTCCGACCATGACAGCCCTATCACCGTACAATTTGTGAAAAATATAGAGCAACATACCACAATTCTTCGTTATCTGCTGATTATCCCAGCCTTCACCGGCAGCAAAAGCAAAAACACCTGCCATATTTACCTCTCCCCTCATCTAGTAAAAAAGCTGCGGCCATCCCATAGACCGCAGCCAAAAATCACTGCAATATAATATTTCAAATTATTGCAAAAGGCTCAATACCCCATTAGGAGACTGATTTGCCTGCGCCAGCATGGACTGGGATGCCTGCTGCAGCAGATTGTACTTTGCCTGCTCCATAGCAACCTTGGCTATATCCGCATCCCGCTGAACAGACTCAGCCGCAGTTGTATTTTCCTGCATGACCACAATATTATCCTGAGTGTAATCCAGCCTGCTGGACTCCGCCCCCAGCGTAGTGTTGGCATTCAGCAAATATTTTATTGCCTGGTCAACATCGGCCAGAAAATCATTGGCTCTCTCCCTGCTACTGACACATTGGTCAACATCCAGCTTCACCTTGCGATTCGGATACTGCCATACTTCCTCTTTCCACTTTGCCTTCTTTTCAGCATCGCTGAGCGTATCATATCCCTTAGGCCACTCCTCCGGATAATCAACCTCCTTGGGATCAATATCCCAGCAGGAGCTGGCTGCCGGGAACAACATGGAAAGTGTTGTATTTGGCAGGGAAACCTTCACATTACGGCTGCTCTTGTCATCTGTGTGCAAGTACAAGTTCTGTTCCGGCTTGTAGCCCACATCCTCCTTCATTTCGCCCATCAGGCCGTTTTTCATTATAAGAGCCAGATTGCTATCCTTCTTAGTGATAGATAACTTACCTGTATCCGCATAATAATTAAGCTTAATAGTATGCCTGTCTGCCAAAGTTGTAGACGTATCGGTAGATGATGGCAAAGAATTTCCTTTGGCTCCCTGGGTAACAGCATTAACACCATTAAAAATAGCTTCTCCCAAAGATGCTTCCAATGTTGGAACATCAGTCACATCTTTCACGCCTATTACATAGCACAAAGGGTGAGGAGTTCCACTTTCTCCTTCATAAAGATTAGATGCACTTGTTGATGCATCAAACATAACCGTCACAAATTGGTCACAACCACCGCAGTCAAAAGAAAAACCGAGGCCATCCAAGTCCTCAGGTACATTGGCAATCGCACTACGGAGATCACTTAAATCCACTTCCGTTATATAGCTATAATCATTAAATGTATCCGTATTGAAATAAGACAGCTTGCCAGTAAAAGGATTTATCTCTACCCGATATGACTTGCCCGGATAATAAGGCGTATCAGAAACAAAATCACCAACACTCAGCGTAGTGTCAGGATTATGAATCTGTGGCAAAATACCATCATAAACATTGGTTGTAGTACCTACGTCACTAGGATTAGTACTTCCAGGGGGATTTGCCACACCATGTACTTCTATCAGGGCACCACTATCATTATCAAAGCGATAATGACCAGTTGAATCCGCATACACAGTATGAACATTGCCCCCTGCATCATACACCAGATTCCCAGCTGCTGGAATTACCGTCAATTGACTTCCTGGCGTAGTACCCGGTTCATACAACACACTGGAATGAGTAATTTCCACATACTCTCCCTGAGGCACGTTATAGTCACCTGTTGCCGCCTGCTTCAGCACAGGTATATTATTCCGATTGACCTTATAAGGAGCATCTGCATCAAACCACTTAATAGTTTCAGAAACCATCTTCTGATTAAGCAGTGAGATACCATTAAACTGTGTATTCGCTATATCCTCTGACTGGTCAAGCAGCTGGGACAATTCCTTCTGCAAATTGCCCCTGTCCGCATCCGTATAAGTACTATCCGTAGCACGCAGGGCAATAGTCTTGACCTGTTTCATAATATTTACCTGCTGGTCAACAGCTGCCGAAGCAGTATCAATCAAATCCTGTCCCTTGGCCGAATTCTCCTTGCACTGCCCCAAAGCACGAATCTTTACACGCATCCTTTCAGATATGCTATAACCGGAAGCATCATCCCCGGCCGAATTCAACCGCATACCGGAAGTTGCCTGCTTGATAGTCTTGCCAAGCTTGCTGGTATTGCGATTAGTTTCGTTCAAGGCAGACATAGCCGCCATATTATTAAAAATTACCATTGCATTCACTCCATACCATAAGGTTGTCACCATACATTTTTAGTATCGGAAGAACATTGGAAATTATTAATAGTTGCAACAAATAAAATTTAACAGGATAAATTTCCGCCCTCACAGACAACCATGCATCATTGCCAATTCTCCATACAGATTCTCTACGTTCCTGCAATACCCGATGCCATCCATCAATGGTGATTCCTGCACCATGCCACGCAGTTCCCGATGCAGGCAACGCAAAAGCTTTTTGTCCTGTGCCAGCCCGGCTGCCAGGCCTGCATAATCATCCTTATTGTCCGTTGCCAGCTCAGTCAATCCAAGATTGCTGAGAAAACTGAGGCCAAACCGTGTCCCATGCCGCTTTCCATACAAGCTCACAACGGGCACCCCCATCAAAAGTGCCTCAACAGTAGTCAGTCCGCCGGTATAAGGAAATGTGTCCATCGCTATATCAATATCACCGTACTCCTGCAAATAATCCGCTGAAAATCCCCGCAGCTCTATTCGTTCCACAGGCAACCCCAGATGGCATAGCCTGTCATTTGTCCAGTGCCTGCCTTCTTCAGAATCAAAAAGCTTGTGCTTCAGCACCAGATGGCTGCCAGCACATCGCTTCAATACATTCTTCCACACCAGCAGCATTTCATCCGTTACCTTGCTAAAATTATTAAAGCAGCCAAAAGTAATATAACCATTGCGCTCCCACGCCATCTGCTCAGCAACAGCTGGAAAATCTTCAAAAAAAACATAGCAAAAATGAGTTTGCGGCAAGCGAAGCAGCTTCTCGCTAAAAGCCGGATGCACCGCAGACGGACTGCAATACACATCTGACAAAAAACCATCCAGCGGCATGCCTGTACTGTTAAAATAACCAAGCCCTGACAAAAGCACAGGAGCCGGACGATAAGCCAATACCGGCAAACGATTGCCCTTGGTATGGCCTGACAAATCCACCAGCACATCAATTTCATCCCGGGCAATCTGCAAAGCCACTTCCTCATCCGCTAAACCTGCAATAAGTCTTGTGGCATCCGCCCACCCCTGCAGCTGTCTGGTCACGCTATCCTCCTCAGCATTTGCCCTATACAAAAAGACCTGAAACCTGGAACTGTCATGGCATTCCAGCAGCGGCCGCAAAAAATACGCCACAGGATGACAGCGTATATCCGCTGACAAATACCCGATGCGAAGCCTGTCATGATGATAAATATTTTTTCCATGCCCTGGTAACTCAAAAATCTCTATATCCGAAAGCAATGTTCTATATCCATCATACAGCTCCAGCCATTTTTCCGTGGGAAAATCACTGCAATAATTAGCCGCAAAAATGGCATTGCTGTATTCCTCCCGCCTTTTTGGAATATCCACTTCAAGGCTTGCAGACTGCAAAAAAGCCTCCACCGCCAGCCTGCAATCCCCCAGATTGACCAGTGCTTCTCCCAGCAGGCTCCAAGCTTCAGCTATCATGGCTGTATCGCTTGCACTACGCACCTCTATACGCTCTGACACCTGCAGCAAATCCTGCAAAGCCATCATCTCCTGCACATAGCATCCCAGCCCACGGAGTGCATACGCCCTAAGTAAAAAAGGCCTCAGCCAAACCAGCGGCCATTGCCCCACATCCGCCAATAAATCCATAGTCCCCTGATAATCCCGCTGCTGAAACCTGTCCAGGGCCTGCTCATATATATTTTCGTACAATACTCTCTCATTTTTAGCCATTCAAAATCCTCAACGAACTACCCGGCAGCCTCATATTCTCCTATTACCACATACCAGCATGCCACTATTATTACTTCGCCAGATACCGCTGCCAGATAAGCCGATACCCCTGCTGCAGCTCCTGCATATAACCAGCCTTGTCCATCACAGGTGAAGCCATAAGCATATTGCGTATCCCTAGATGCAATGCCTCCAAAAGTTCCATATCACCTGCCAGCAGAGCAGCTTTTTCGATATATTCCTCAACACTGGCAGCACAGCACGCATCCAGCCCGATATTTTTCAGCAGGCTGATACCAAAATTTCCACCGTGGCTGCCATCCCCCAAGGTAATGACAGGAACCCCCATATAAAGCGCATCGCAGGTAGTTCCCCCGCCCGGATAAGGAAAAGTATCCAAGGCTATATCTATGTCATAATACTCCGTCAAATACGGCTGCGAAAAACCACGCAGCTCAAAACGCTCCTCACTAATTCCCAGGGACAGCAGCTTCTGACGCACCAGCTCCCTGCCCTCGCGGTCCCCCAGCAGACTGCACTTCAGCAACAACCTGCTCTCCGGCAGCCTGTGCAAAATATCTGCCCACACGCAAAGCACCGTATCATTGACTTTGGTGAAATTGTTAAAGCTGCCAAAGGTAATATAGCCATTTTTCCTGCAAGGAGCTCCCTGGAGATCAGGCATCTCCGCCAAAGGCACATAACAGAAGTGCGAATGAGGCAGCACCAGCAGCTTCTCCACAAAACAATCACTCTCAGCTATTCTGGCTTCCTCCGAACCTACGCAGCTTTCACCACTCATACTGTCACAACTATCTGTTATCAGATACCTGTCTGACAAAAAATAATCCACTGACGACAGTCCTGTAGTAGCAAAATAACCAATACCGCACATCTGCACAGGAGCCGGCTTGTACGCCAGAATAGGCAGGCCGTTATTCTGGGAATGACCTGCCAGCTCCACCAAAATATCTATTTCCTTGTTATAAATCACTTTAGCTGCCTGCATGGCATCCAGCCCTGAAAGATTGCACCAAAAGTCAGTATGTGCCTTGATATATTCCGTATATTTATCCTCCGCAGGAGAATTGCTAAAGCAATAAACCTCAAACGCATCCCTGTCGTAGCAGGTAAACATCGCCCAGATAAATAGCAAAACCACATGCTGGCGAAAATCCGGTGACAAATATCCCAGCCGGATTTTTCTGTGCTGCTGATGCAGCCGCTTGTTGTGCCGGAGCTGTCTCACATTTCCATATCTGTCAAACAACCTGCCATATCCCAGATGAGCCTGCAGATATTCCCTAGGCGGCATAAACAGATAATGGGCATTAAACAGATAATTGCTGTACTCCAGCAGCCTGACAGGAAAATCCTCCACCACCCGGCTGCTTTGCAAATAACAGCTGCACGCCAGTTGGGAAAGTCCATAAAATTTGTAGCCATGTGCCAGCAGATTTAAAATGCGTTCCTTGATATCTGCATTAACCTGCCAATAGCTGCTATCCTGAGCAAAAAACACCTCTCCCCTGCCGGAATCAACCTGAAAATACTCCTCCAGCAAAGACAGCATCTCAAAGCAACGACCCTGCATCCAATATATCCGCGCCTGCAAAAAGATGCTATAAGGCTGTTCCCCTGCCGCTGACAACCTTGCCAGTGCCTCATCAGCACGCAGCATATCACCGGTTTCTATCACGATTGCAGCATTTATCTGTACCAGCTCCAACTGTATCTCCTGCCAGCCATCAGGCAAAACAGCTTCCTGTCCCTTGCCACCAGCCGCAAGCCGGCAGGCCGCCAAAAGCTCCTGGCACAAAGCATCAGCCTTTACCAGCTGATTACCTTCCATATATAAGTCCAGCAATTCCTTTTGCTGCCAAAAATCCTTACCAGCCAAGCCACACGCACCTCCCAACTGCCTATCCTACGGTCAGTGGCAATACATCTATAAAAGCCCTTCCTGTGCCAGCAGCCTGTCTATTGCTGACTGCACCATGCGAAAACTGATTGCCCTGCTGCATTCAAATTCACGTTCCGTACCGGCATGATACGGACAGCCATCCTTCCAATCCACCCGTATATCGTTGTAGCACCCATGGCAAACCATTTGATTGGTTACACGGTGAGGAGTATCAAACTCCCCTAAAGGCAAAGAAAAGCCGCTTATCAGCACTACAGGCACATCACAGGCATAAGCCAGCCAGGAAAGCCCGCTACCAAGGCCAATAAAAAAATCAGCATACGCCAAAAGATTAATCCGCTCCATCAAGGGACGCATCCCTGTAAAATCCTCTGCCCCGGCAGGACATTCGATTAAATGCCCCCCTGCTAGAACCTTGTTAGCACCATCAATGCACAAAACACGATACCCCAGATGCTTCAGATAAGCTATCACCCTCGCCCAGCCGCTGGAATTCAGCCAGCATTTCATTACCCCGGAAGCCTGAACAGCTATACACACATATTTTTCCCTAATCGTCCGCGGCAAAGTCGGCTTATAGATAACCTTTGGGGCATTACCATGCAGTCCCAATATGCTACGGGCAGCCATATCGGGAGTTACCGCCCGGCTATCTGTAGCAATCAGATAAGGCGGCCTCTGAAATACAGCCAGGCAGTAAGCAGCATAACAATCATCTGGAATTTTTTCCACAAGCTCAATATCCGGAAAATAATTGTTCAGCAATTCCTTAAAGCTTTCATTTGGAGGAAATAACGATACCCGGCAATGATATTGCTGCTGCAGCATCCTGATATAAGGAAACAAAGATATTGAATCTCCCAGGGCACCGCCTGCCATAAATACAAAAACTTCCTGATCTTCCAAATCCAGCACATGCTCAAAAACAGGTAGCCCATTCTGCCATACCTCCACCTGCCAGCGGATAAAATATTTTTCCGCTGACACCAAGGTACAATCTGATGCATCATCATCAAAAGCCACCAAACCACTGTCATAATCAGAAATCTTCACATGCCAGTTGCCGACAGGCAGCTGCACCCTTGCCCCGGAATTGAAGTCTATCTTCAGCCCTTCCACATCCGTTTCCAGTTTTACATCACCTGCCGCCTGTTCAAACGCCAGCAATCGCTTTATCTGCTCTGCCTGCAACTCATCACGGCTGATTGTATAATAAAAAATATGCTTCTGCATACTGCCTACACCTCAACACCGTATAGCACATCAACAGCTTCCAATATCCGCTCTGCTCTGTTCGCCCAGCGATGCCGTCTGACAGCCTTGCCGTAAGCACTAACAGCTACAGAAAGCCGCTTGCTCTCGTCAGCCAAAAGCTCATGGATAACCTGCACCTGCTTGTCACCGTTCTGCCAGTCAAACATAAACAAATCCCGCCCAGCTTCAAATTCCTCTGCCAAATAATGGCTGAATTCACTGACTACCACCGCACCATTCAGCATGCCCGTAAATACCCTGTCATGGGCACCGTGATTAAATTCCGCCTGGTCCTGAAAAATAATCTTCGCCTGAGAGGCAATTTCCAAGGATTGTTCATAAGAAACCGGGCCATGCAGTTTCAGCTTGCCTGCAAAAGGCACAATGTCCCAGCCGTTACCAAATACATCCACCGGAATATCATTCCGCGCCAAAAGCTCCACTGCTTTCAGCCTGCGATAAGACTTTATGTACAGCAGCAAGTCCCAGCAGTAGGGCAACATCCTGCGCAAATACTCGTCCCCCTGCAGTCCCCTCGCCTGCAACACATATTTCAGTGCCGCAAAGACACCTTCTGCATTAACTTCCAAATAATCCGCTGTATCGTCAAGAATTTTGGCAACCCGGCTGCTGACACCATTGCCATGCCACTGACGCTCCGTGCCCCCTGCTCCCCATGTACTGGCACTAACAACCACGTCGTAGCATCTTTCCCTGGCAAACACATCTTCAGCATTATCCGATTCCATACCTGCCAATGGCAAAAAAATAGCCTTTCCTGCCTTGTCCGGGTAAGCCAGCCTGACATATTCCTCCGCTGTCTTATCCAAAAGGGTGACAATATGCTTCGGACAATAATCATCAAAACCAGAAACAGCCTTGTTATACGGTGTATCCAGCATAATAGAGACATGAGGCACATCATATTCCTTATAGGTTTTGAAAATTTCCTTTTCTCCCACATTCCAAATCATGCCAAAGTTATTCAGTCCTGCACAAAATGCCACCTGCCTGGCACGCATCAGGTCAAAACAGGCATTCACACATTCAGTATCAGTACAATCACAAAAAGCTACATTTTTTCCCAGCTCCCTGAATCCGTCAGCAAGCCCCATGCTGATGGGCAACAGGCTAGGATGATTGCCTGCCCCCCAAAAAACGATTATATATTTATCCGCGTTTTTCTCTGTCATCATCTTTTCCCCTTACTCTAACGAACTATCCTTCTGATACGCTGCCATTAATTCCCGATAAGATATATCAGCGCTGAGAATAATTCCCTCATGCATTGAACCGCCCCTGACCGGCTTTTCATAATCGCCATACCGTCTGCTCAACACCTCATGATAAAGCTTCGGGGCAGGAATCTGTATGCCCTCAAAAGGCAAATACACCACATCTGCATAATACTCCCTTGGCAGCTGTACACCACTGCCGCCAAAAGTATAGGTGACCACATCTATCATCTCTGATGTGCCAAAATGATTGCTGCAAAATTTCTCATACTCGGCAAATCGCTCCTGCCGTGGCAATGCCAGCAGCCTGTGCAGCAAATCACCTGATAGCCTGGTAGCTGCCCCATTCGCCAAATCATGCTGCAAATTTCTCTCATCCATAATAGTCCGCCAGATTTCCAGCTCAATCTGAAAAATATTATTCTGCCGCACACTGCCATCCGGCACATCATCCAAGGGAAAAATATCCACAAATATTCCTTGATGCATGCCATCATAATCAGGAAATTCAACCGCTGAAGTTCGGCTATCACGAATTTTTGAAAAACCGATCACAAAGCCGTCCGTATATGTATTCTGAAAAACAATGGCTCCCTTATCTCAATGGCAGCAACCTGCTTAAACCTTTCATATTCTGGGCGCAGCATGACAACATCAATATCATCATCCCAAGGAACAAACCCCTGATGGCGCACAGCCCCCAGCAAAGTACCATAATCAGCAAAATATCTGATGCCATGCTTGCGGCAAATCCTGTCCAGCTCCCGCAATATATTCAGCTCGGCCTGCCATACCTTTTTACGATCAGCCGTCACCAGAAAATTGCTCCTGAGCTCATCCTTGTATAAATCCTTAATAACCCAATCCATAAATTATCCGCTTTCCTATCCTAATCACTCACAAACAGCAAGATGTGCCATAAAATACTTCTTATTTTCCTCTGCCGTGCTGGTTGGCCGCCCTAGGTCGATTCTTGCTCCAATAGCTGACCTGACCTCCACAAAGCGCAACCCCTTTGCTCCGGCATAACGCTGCAATACCTCCTGCAGGGACTGCATGTCTCTGACAGAAACCGCCTCATCATAGCCGCACCCTCTGGCAATCGCTGCAAAATCAGCCGTATTGCCAGCCGTCGGCATCCCTCCCACAGACTCATGGGCTTCATTGTTAATAATCACATGGATAAAATTGTCAGGATGCGCCTTGCCGATAACAGCCATAGCTCCCATATGCATCAGCAATGCCCCATCCCCGTCCACGCACCAGATATCCTGCTCCGGTTTCTGCATGGCTATCCCCAGGGCAATAGAAGAACTATGCCCCATAGAGCCTACAGTCAAAAAATCCCTGCCATGCAGCATTTCCTCCCGGACAGCTCCCCCCTGCTGCTCCCGCAGCTCAAAAAGCTCCCGGCTAGCCTTGCCAGTTGTGGACACAATAGGCGCATTGCCCGACACAGCAATAATCTGACGGATAATTTCCTCCCGCAGCAGGGTATAGCTGTTGGCATATTTCAGCTTGCCCTCATACTCCAATGCGCCCTTCTTTACCACCAGCGCCACACTGCCTCCCTGCTGCAGCACATGGCGAAAATCCGCCATACATCTACGCAGCTCCGTCAGCTCCGTCTCCTTGCCCAGCACCATGTAAGGTATCTCCAGCACATCCAGCAGCTGCAATGTAATCTCACCCTGAAAGACATGCTGAGGCTCATCTTTTTGCCCTGGCCCTCCGCGCCAGCCGATAACAAAGATTTCCGGTATGCCATACACCTTTCTGTGCAGCAGCGAAGCCACCGGATTGACAATATTTCCCTCACCGCTGTTCTGCATATAAACCACCGGCACCCTGCCGGTAGCCAGGTAATACCCTGCTGCAACCGCTACTGCATTCCCTTCATTAGCTGCTATTACATGATGCTGTGCATCCGTGCCATAATTATCCATCAGATAACTGCTCAGTGGCTTCAACAGCGAATCCGGCACCCCGGCAAAAAAATCCGCCTCCAAAGCCTCCACAAAATTCTCTACCCTCATCCTGCACACTCCTTCCCTGCCCTCAGCTTTTTTTAGCTGCATCTATCTTCCTGACAAAATCCTTCGATACACGTCCTCAATATATTCTCTGCTCAAAACAACAGGATGATTTTTTAACCTGACCGGATTCACATTATCCGCCAGAAGCCTCACTTGTTCCTCAGCAACATCAACATTTTCTGCAGTGGGCAGCTTCATTCCCCAGTCTTGCAAATGCTTCAGAAGCCAGTCAACATGCTTCTGAAGAAAAAACTTCTCCAGCAAATCCGGCATATCCTCCGCCAGTGCCGCAACACATAGGGCTGCTCCATGCCCATGGGCAATCCCGGTCAAAGCACACATCTTGTAGCACATGGCATGCCCCGCCGTTGTCTGGGTAATATCTATAGCACGGCCTGCCCAATAAGCTGCCGAAAAAAGCTGCCTATACACTGCCAGCTCAGTTTCACCACACGTCAAAGCCTTTTCCCCGGCATCAATATAAATATCGCCATACTTCTGCAGGATAGCCAGTGCCTTTTCTGCATGCAGCCTGCTTTCCCTAGTTCCATTAATGGACCAGCAGGCTTCCACTGCATGACAATAAGCATCTAAAAAAGCTGACTTTTTCTGATAAAGTGGCAAACTAGCCAAGCTGCTGGAAAAATACCAAACCACATCCGGATAAAAAATCTCATCCGTATGGGACTGCTTCTGACCATCCAGATAGGTTACAGCATATCGTGTCGCTTCGCTTCCCGTACCGGCAGTCGTTGGCAACACCAAAAAGGCCGTCTTCCTGCCAGACTCCGCCAAAAGCTTTTTCCGTATGCATTTTGCCACATCAATGGCACTGCCACCACCCACTGCTATCAGCAAATCGCACCCGGCAGCCAAAAATCTGTCACAACCTGCCTGCACCGACTCATATAGAGGATTTGGCTGAAAATCCCCAAAGGAAATCCTCTCTATTCCCTGCTGCACCAGCATATCTGTCAGCACCTGCCAACCAGCCAGCTGCATGGCAGAACCGCCATGCACCAGCATCGCCCTGTGACATCGGATATCCTGCAGCCACCCTGCCACCTCACCTGCGGCAGCCGCTTCTGTCAAAATTTTTGTCCGATGCAAATCAATCACCTCAACCGCCCCTGTCCAGCCTAAATAAATAACTTTAATAAACCTCAATAATCAGCCGGAATCAGCCGGATAATCTCCTTAAATGGCATACAAATATCATCACACTCCAGGGAACGGTGATTGGACAATATGCGCCTTGCCGCTTCCTGCATAGCCGGAACAGCAGCCCGGGTAATCTGATTGGCATAAATGATGACATTTACCCCTCGTGCCGCAAACTCCTCCTCACGCACATGGTTAAAAGAAGTAGGCACCACTACCAGTGGCGTTGCCGCATCCCCCTGACGGAACCTTTCCACAAACTCAAAAATCTCATCCGGTTCCTTTCGGCGGCTGTGGATCATAATGGCATCTGCCCCGGCCTCAGTAAAAGCCCTCGCCCTGGCCAAAGCATCCTCCATGCCTTGTTCCAGAATAAGGCTCTCAATCCTGGCACAAATCATAAAAGAATCCGTCTTCTGTGCCTGCTTGCCTGCCCGTATTTTCTCGCAGAAATTTTCAATGCTATCCTGTGTCTGCTTTACCTCCGTGCCAAAAAGGGAATTTTTTTTCAGCCCCTTTTTATCCTCTATAATCACCATGGACACACCCATGCGCTCCAGTGTGCGCACCGTATAAACAAAATGCTCCTTCAAGCCGCCGGTATCACCGTCAAAGATAATCGGCTTGGTGGTAACCTCCATAATGTCATTGATGGTCTGAAAACGGGAAGACATATCCACCAGCTCAATATCCGGCTTTCCCTTTGCTGTGGAATCGCACAGGGAGGATACCCACATAGCATCAAACTGATGCACTCCGCCCTTTTCGCCTACAGCCATCTTCTCAGCCAGCAGCCCGGTCAAGCCACTGTGGGTTTCAATAGCAGTCACCAGCCCCTTGATATCCAGCAGCTTTTTCAGCCGCGGACGCCTGCGATCAGCCATACCCAGCTCGGCCTTGGTTCTGCCCTCGATTTCCTGATACTTCCTATCCCCGGCATAAGGAAACTCCACCAGCCGTCCGCCATAGGATGCCAGCACCGAAACCACCTCATCCCTGACAGGCTTCTGCAATCCGTTCTGCCAATCATCTCCATGCACAACCACATCAGGCCTGTAGCGTTCCAGATTGTCCCTGTAGCTCAGGGACTGCTGCTCCACCACCTTGTATACGCCTGCTACGTTGGCAAAAAGAGCCATTCTCTCTGCCTGGGGCAACAGCGGAAATCTCTTGTAGCTGGCTACCGCCTCATCTGACAGAACACCTATAATCAGACGGCCATACTGCTGCGCCCTGCGAATCAGAGCTATATGCCCGCTGTGCAGAATATCTGTTGAAAAACACATATAAACGTTACGCCTTGCCAGCTCTGCCAGCCTGCCTGATACTACCTCCAGGTCAGCAGGATTATCAATTTCCCCGCACAACAAATTCCTGACATCCAGCGGCATGAGGCTCAACCTGTCCAAAATCCTGTTCAGGGCATTTTCTGCATAACCCCCCCTGTCACCAGCCTCGCAAAAAGCAGCTATTTCCTCCTGCCATGCCTGCCAAGCCTGCCGGCACAGGCCATATAAAGGCTGTGCTGCCATGGCATTAGCAAAAAACTCTATGCCCACAGCCCGGATACTGCCATTCTCTACCACGGCCTTAAAATCCTTTTCCGGCAGCAGCTGACTTGAGCTGACAGCCATGCAACTCTGCCCCCCGGCTACCTGATCCACCGTTCTCTGCAATACCTCGTGCTCAAAAACCAAATCACCATGCAACAGGATAATATCCTCATCCTGCACCAGCTCTCGTGCCAGATACAAGGAATAAATATAATTCGTTTCCCTATACAATGGATTGTGAACAAAGGAAATCTCGACAGGCAGCTCCAATGACTGGCAATAGCTCTCCAGCACTGCTGCATGAGCCCCTGTAGTAATCACAACCTCTTTTATGCCAACGGCAGACAACTGATTCAGCTGCCTGCTGAGAATAGTTTCCTGCCCGCTGATTTTCGTCAGGCATTTCGGCTGTTCCGCTGTCAGGGCACCCATACGGCTGCCCATGCCGGAATTCAAAATTAATGCTTTCATACCGTTGCCGTCCCTTTCTGCTCTGTCTCAAACCAATTTGCCCGTTCCCTGCGCATTTCCTGCCAATAACGCCCCTGATGATTAAAGGAAGCCGTATGTGCCCTGGCTATATCCATAAAATACCGCAATACATCCAGGTCATAATTCTGCACAAAATCCTTGCCACGCTCCAGAACATACATAGAGGCACCGGTCAAATCAACCGTTCCATCCTCATCCACCGTCTCCCGGGACTCCAGCTGAAACTCGTACTTATCAGTACGAATGCACAGCTTATAGGACTGCCCGGGAAAAATGGAATTGCTGATGACAGATTCCCGTCTCCTGCCGCCAAAAGCCTCTGGCAGATTGCCATCCAGACGATGGGCTGGGGAAAAGCCATGGCAGTGAGCCATAACCTGATAGATATCCAGGGCACTGGTAAGCTCATCGACTATCCCCAGAGCAGGAATGCCGCTGCCCCGAACCATATATGCCCCATTAGTCTGATAATCCCCCAGCAGGCACGGATAATCATCATACACAGAACAGCCATGGTCCGAGTAAAGCTGCACCACATATTCGTCCTCGTCATAATGCGCCTGCAAATAGTCAAACAGCACCCCCAGGCTACGATCTGTATTGCGTATGCCCTGCATATTGGCATCTGCATACAGAGGTGCGTATTTCATGTACACGCTGGCAACCTTTTTCTCCGTGCCAAAAAGCCTCTCATCCAGTGAAAGCCGTGTCTGGCTTGCTAAAGGCACCTGAATAGACTGAATCGGCCATGGGTGAACATCCATAATATGCAGGAATAAAAACTGGTCACATTCGGCAAAGGCCTCCAGCTGCTGAATAGTCCGCTCCACACCCTCATAAGCCCTCATGGCGTAGGAATTGGAAACGAAATGGTCATACCCCCGCACCGCTCCATTATAAATAGCATGACCGCCCCCCATGACATTCACGCAATAATATCCAAGTGCCCCCATCTGCTCAGAAATAGTCCTGATGTACCTGTCCAGCGGCACATGCACATGCTCGGCAAACAGCTGGGAATGATGGGGATACAGTCCTGTCTCAATAGTAGGCAGAGATGGATATGTGTACTCACTGACAGAAAAATACTGGTCAAAGATTATGCCCTTCTGGAAAAATTTCATGGTATTTGGCATCAGGCTGTAGTTTCTTTCCTTAACCGCCTTCCAGCTGAGGGCATCCACCAGAATATTCAGTACCACCTTTTTCCGCTTCGGGCTATGCCCCAGCTGCACAGGTTTTCCCACGACAAAAGCCTGTGGCGATTTTATCGACACAGGTTCAGATATCTTATAATAGCTGTATTCATAGCGTCCCAGCACTGCACTATAGGATTTTTGACTGGTACTTATGTCCAGCTCCTGGCTGTCCGTATTACCGGCAATAGGCAGGATATACTCCCTGCCACGAGGATCAAAGTCTAAATGTGACAGCTCTTTGGCTCGCATAATATCATAGACGAAATCTGCCCCATAGCCGTCCATAAACTCCGGCAGCTCAGCCTCCCTGGCTAATAGCTGTCCCTTGGCATTAAGTATCTCCTGATTGACATAGGCACCTACCCAGTAGCCATAGCCCTCATCATCAAAACTTTCAGGAATAAACTCCCCTGCCAGGGACACTTGCTTTTTTTCCAGGCTGCCATTATTCAAAACAGCCTTGTTCAGCAAAAATGGCGCAAAATTGCCAAGGCTGCCAGCCATCGTCACCGCAGCCAGGATTTCCCCATCATGTATGTCATCCAGCTGCAGCTCCATGCCGATGCCATAAAGAATATTGATATGCGTTAAAAATCTATTTCGCTCGACAAGATTGCCCAGCTTTTCATAGCACTCTGCCAAAAGCTGCCAGATGACCAGATTTACCTTTCGCTTGTGAAAGGCACTCAGGGCAAAATCCAGGGCAGCCTGATAATCGCCATAGGCAAAAGCAAATCTGGCTGCAAAAATATCTACATGCTCAGACTCAGGATAAAGCTGACGATACTTGTCCAGCAAAGCCAGAAATTCATCATCATAGGCATTATCCTCCAATTTTTTTAGCAGCTTTTTAAAGGTTGCTAGCCCTTCTTCCCCCTCCCGGGGCCAAAAAGCCACATCTACATTTTTTATCTCCATAAAATCCTACCATTGCAAAAATATTGTTGTCAGCGGATAATCAAGCTATTCAATTGTGCTTCAATGCATACAGCAAGCCAAAATCTGCCATCGGCAGCTTGGCTGCATAGGCAAGTGCCTGCTCCTTCTCACCAGCCGACAGACACACATACGCCATATTTCTGAGGGTAGCAGCATCGCAGCCATCCAGCTGCAAGGCAGCCGACAAAAGATCAAAGGCAGACTGGTGGTCATTCTCCTGATAACATGCCCCGGCAAAAATATTCAGCAGCTTCACTTTCTCACACAGGGAAATCGCTTTTGCCAGCACCTTCTCCACCGTGCTGTCCACATCGAAGCCTGTCTCTGCTATATTCCCATCAGCAGCCTCTGCATTTTCCTGTTCTTCAACAGCAGGAACCTTGCTCGCCTGTTCATCTGTTAATACAAAACTCTCCTGAGGCACTTCTTCTGCAGGCTGAACCTGCTCCTGACCGGCAGCCCTGCTCTTTTCCAGCATCCTGCGCAGCTTGGCAAGAGCTTCCACCGCAGACGGCTTTGCCGCATCAGCCTCAGCCTGCTCCCTTTCCGGCTGCCTGTCAGCCACCTCCGGCATGCCTGCTGCCACATCCAGGGCAGACTGGATATCACTGGTTTCCGCCAGGAACTCCCTCACCTGAGGATACTGTGCCAATACATCGGCACTGCCATAGCGTACCGGTGCCAGCACCTCCTGCAAAAACTCCCTGTCCTGCTCAGCCAGGCCAGCACCGGCATTGGACAGGACAAATCCTGCAATCCTGATGCCGTCTTCCCGGCGCCCCTCGCCAATGCAGATGGCAGCCAGCAGACTCCTCGCCCTGAGGCTGCCGCTATCATAGGTCAGCACGTTATTTACCCATTTAGCAGCCCGTTCATAATCCCCTGTACGGAAGTAGCAGACAGCTCCCCAGTACATAACATCCGCATCAATCTTTTTATTGGCAGCAATCTCTGCCATTACATCCATTGCAGCCACATAATCCTCTGTATCCATCAGCTGCTGCATCTCCGCCTTCAAATCCCTGAAAGCTGCATCCTGTGCCTCAGCCTTTTTCTGCATGCGCTTGTTGGCAATCCGATTTTTTATCTTAGCCATGAATAATCCCCCTAAAAATATTTTCTCGAACTAATTATCGAATTTTTATCACTTAACATTAAGTTTCTCTGCTATTATATTTTGCCATTATATTTTCATAGCCGGTCTCCAGCTCCTGCATATACTTTTTCCCATTCATTATATCAGAAGCCTGCAGCATGAGCCGCAAATTGAAATGCAGCTCATCCAAAAGCTGCCAGTCATGAGCGAGCCCCGTTGCCAGGCCGATATATTCCTCCGGCGAGGCTGCTGCCAGCATGCCAAGGCCTGCATTGGACAATATGCTCAGCCCGAAGCGCGAGCTGCGCCGCTCCCCATGCATGCTGATAACCGGCACCCCCATATACAGGGCATCCAGTGTAGTGCCACCGCCAGTATATGGATAGGTATCCAGGGCAATATCTACCTCAAGATATCTGTTCATATAATCAGTAGTAGCCGGTTCAAAAAGCAGCCGTTCATTCCCGATGCCCCATCTGGCAAACCTGCCCATCAGCTCCCTTTGCAGCCTCCCATCTATAAAAGCATAACATTTCAGCAAAAGCCTGGACTCCGGCACCAGCTGCAAAATTCTGCTCCACAGCTCCACCACTTCCGGGGTAAGCTTGTAATAGGCATTAAAGGAACCAAAGGTAACATATCCCTTCCCCCTGCAGGGAGCCCCGGCGGGCTCAGGCACATCACTGCGCCCTGTGTAGCAAAACTGACTGGTCAGGTAAAAAGGCTTTTCTGCCAGATACTGTTCATATTCTCCGTCAAATCCCTCCAGATACCTGTCCGTCAGAAGATAATCCGTACAGGAAAATCCCGTGGACTCCATCCAGCCCAGGCCTGAAACCTGCACAGGCGCAGGCCGCAGGGCAAACACCGGCAAGGCACTGCCGGAGCTATGCCCGGACAAATCCACCAAAATGTCTATCCCGTCCTGGCGGATAATCTCCGCCAGCTCCGGCAGTGATTTTCCCTGCACATCCTGCCACCCATCCACCAGCGTCTTCAGATGCTCCGTATATCCATCAGCTTTTTCCCCCAGGCTGTAGCAGGTCACCTCAAACCTTTCCCGGTTGTAGCCCTGCAGCATCACATAATAAAACGAAAACATCACATGCTGGCGAAAATCAGCAGAAAGATACCCCAGCCGGATTTTTTTCCTGCCCTCACGCCTGCCAGGCAAGCAGCCTGAGCCACTTTGCAGCAATGCCCTGTTCCCTGCAAACAATTCATTGTAGCCAAGGCATGCCGCCTGCATTTCCCTTGCCGTCACATCAAGACAGGCCAGCGTTAAAAGCCATGAACCATAAGCATCAGAACGATGCCGGATATCCTTCGCCTCGTACAACTCTGCCGACTGGCTGTAGCCCTCAAGTGCCTCCGGGATATTGCCTGCGGCACGATTGTATTCTCCCTGCCGCATGCGGAGCCTCAGCTGAAATTCTGCTGTGCCCCTGTTCTGCTCCTTTGCCAGCTGATGACATGCCTTATTAATCATATCTGCCGCCAGCCACAGCTGATTGTTCAGCTTGTACGCCTCTGCCAGATAGAGCATGATTTCCAGGGAAAGCCCTGCCCCCTGCTGCCGGTCCAAAGCCAAGGCCTGCTGCAGCAGCCTGACAGCCTCCGGATACTCCTGCCGCTGCATCCTGTCAAAGCCCTGCTGCCACAGCTCATCCGCCCGGCTGACACCTGTCACAGACGATTGATGATTATTTACCATACTGACTGCCTATAGCCTCCATGCAGGCTCGATACGCGGCAAAATTCCCTGCCTGCTGCACGCTGGGATATTCCCTGATTTTTTGATAATCCTGCCACAGGGACAGCTTGCCCTGCCGCAAGGCAGCTCCGTCCAAAAAGGCCTGCCGGTCTGCATATTCATCCAAAAGCCTATTCCACTCCATGCGGCTCAGCAGCACCACCTCCGGCTGCTGCCCTTCCTGGCTGTCATGCCGCCGATAATAGCTCAAGGACTCACGGAATACCACCATATCCCCCTTTTCCAAAAGCTCCAGCCACATGGCCACGTCCGAGACAGCCTTGTAGCCCCGGCAGTCAGCAGCCCAGTAATGATGCTGCAAATCCCGCCGCCTGAACAGCACTGCGGAAGGCTCCCCGATAAAGTTATTAGTACCAGATAGCATGACACGCCCCACATCACGGCCGCCATAACACTGCCAGGCTGCCCCGCTATCCATCAGCTGCACCGCTTCTTCCGACAGAATATTGCCTTCAGCATCAATCACGCTGCGCTGGGAGGTCACCAGGGCAATCCCCGGATTGTCACGCAGTACCGGCACCATCACCGCCAGCTTATTAGGTGCCAGCACATCATCATCCATGCACCATTGCAGATATTCTCCCCGTGCCATCTGCTCAAAAGGACGGAAATTATCCGCCTTGCTACTGGCATCCCTGTTGCGAAAATACCTGATACGGACATCCTCCACATATTTTTCCATCAGAAGACACGTATCCTCATTTGTGCTGTTATCCGTGACCAGTATTTCCACGTTAGGATAGGTCTGTGCCAGGGCACTCTGCAAGGTCTGCTCAAACAAATCCGGCCGATTGTAGGTAGGTATCATAATGCTGACCAGCGGATACTGCCGGTTGTCCAGATAACACTCCGCTCCGGCAGAAATATCCATGGCTGCCAGCCTGCGCAGAACCTCCCTGCCCACGAAGCTGTCCCTTTCCGGCTGACCACTATTCACCAGTTCCTTATGCTTAGGTGATAAAATCAGCTGCAGCATAGCTTTATTTTCCTGCATTTTGGCAGCCTGCAAGCCTGCATACTCGTCAGCAGGCTGAGCCTGCCCTGCCCTGTTATATTTCAAGCTGTCCCTTATGCTGCCGCATATCAAAGCCCCTGCCAGCCGCCGAATATTGGCAGCAGCCTCCACCGCCGCCGCATCAAACCTGTCTGCCAGCAGGTATTTTTTCACTGGTGATATACTGCCATCACCCCCGGCATAATACAGCAATACTCTTTTATCAGCCTTGCCCTTCAAGGCATTGACCAAAAAGACGGCATCCTCCCTGGGGCTGTACATAGTATTCAAAAGCTGGACAATCTCTGCAGGTTCATTGCCGCCTATACAGTCCAGCAGCCCTGCCAGAAGTGCCTCACTATACTTGTACTCCTGCAGCCCCCTAAAGAAATAATCACTTGCAGCAGCTAAATCCTTCCGCCTGTATGCAATATCTCCCAGTACTTGATAGGCATACGGCAAAAGCCGCAGGGAATTATCCGTCAAAAACTGCCCCTGGGACAGCTTGCGCTCAAACCGCTTCCGCAGCTCCAGCCCCCGCAGCATGCATTGCTCCGCCTCTGAGAGCTCGCCAGACTGCCAGTATAGATCCCCCTTCTCGATGATGAACGCCGCCTCATCCGGATATACTCCCATAGCCTCATCCAAAATGGCAAAGAGTTCCTCCCGGCTTTTCCCCAGCCGCTGGCTGGCACTGAACAAGGCTTCATAGAGATATCCTTCCATGCCAATCAGCCTGATATGGGCAGCTATTGCCTGCCTGGCATATCGGACAGCTTTTTCATAATCCTCCAAGGAGTGATAGGCATCCATCAGATAAGGTGCCAGCTCATCCCTTTCCTTCTGCGTACTGGCTGACGCCAGCTTTTCCTTCAGCAGGACCAGATTGCGCCTTGCCTTGAGCTGAAAGGTGGTGGCAGCATAGCCGGTATGATAGATTATCAGCTGATTATTGCAAACCATTTTCAAATTTCCCTTGGTATTGATGAGATGTTCATGTATACATCCCTCAAATCTGATGTGGGGCAAATTGCGAAAAATCCTGCTCTGCAGCATGGTATCAACGATTTTGTTGTTATTATCCTTGTCGATATTAATCAGGCGGCATAAAACAATCCCTACAGTCCTGTCACGATGATACTGTACCATTTCCCGCCGTAAAATCTTCATGCTTTCACTGGAAAAATATTCATCCGCATCCAAAAACAATATCCAGTCCCCTGTAGCATGCTCCAAAGCATAATTCTTGGCTGCCGCAAAATCATTGCACCAGGCAAAATGGCAGACCTTTGCCCCTGCCGCCTCCGCGATAGCCACCGTATCATCTGTAGAGCCGGTATCTGCCACAATCATCTCATCAGCAATCTGCCCCATGCATTCCAGCCATTTGGGCAGATTGGCCGCCTCATTTTTCACTATGACACAAGCGGAAAGCTTCATGTCCCTTCCCGTACCAGCCCCTGTGGGCTTCACCCTGCCTGCTCTCATACTCCAGCCTCACCAAAAACCTTTCCCAAATTCCTGTATGCCTCTATAATCTCCGCAGTCCCCCAGTCGGTCACCGCAGACATCATGCTTTGATAATCGCTCTGCTCCAGCTGTCCTGCATCCTCAAGCCGCCCATGATAGGCCAGCACCAGCCTCTGCAAGCCCTCCGGCAGCAGCCCAATCTGTTCCTTGAACATAGCTGAGGCAAAGTCCGGCTGCCGCCCCAGCAAGCTGACAAATAAATACTGCATATTTTCTACCAAGGCGGTCATAGCCTTACGCACATCCCAGTCCTCCGGCTGACTTCCAGCTCCGAAGCCATGCCTGTCCAGCAGCCTCTCTAAAGCCTTTCGTTCCTCTGCCGAAGCATATAATTCATACAGTGCTGCCCTGTCTGCTCCCATATCAAGATAGCCCGAAATCGCCGCTTCATACCACCTGTTCAGACGCAGAACCTCCAGATACATCGCCTCTGCCAGCTGCCACTCCCCCAGATGGAAATAGCACTCTGCCATATAAGTCCTGAACTGGCAATAAAGCTGCGGAAAATGGGTTGCCGCATGTCCATTGCTGCCTGACTGATGCAAATCAAATGCCTTTGCCAGATTGTCCCTGCCGGAAGCCCAATGTCCCTGCCTGGCCAGATAGTACCCCTTGTAGCCCCAGAAATCAGGCACCTCCGACAGTTCCTGCCTTGCCACCTCCGCCACTGCCAGCCTGTCATCATAGCCATACCCCAGTTCCTCCATAGATTCCAAAGCTATCCAATAATTATCACCACAATTGTGGACAGGCTGATACCCTGACTGAATGGCCAGCAGCGCATAATCCAGTGCCCGACTGTATTCCCCCATGCCAAAATAGCAGCCTGCCAGATTGCCATAATAAAGCTCTATATCCGCACCTTCATTGATAACCTTGATCAGCAGGCTCAGATTTCTTGCCAGCTTCTGCCGGATTATCCCGGATGAATAACCTGTATGCTCCACAGCCAGCAGCCCATCCCCATAGGTGCAGCGAAGCTGCCTCCCAGGACACCTGCTATCGGCAACCTGCTCATGGACAGCCCCGGCATAGCAAAGCCCTGCCTTGTTTTTCAGGATGCGCACCACCTGATTGGTATTGATGAGATTATTGTTGTTATCCACATCGATATTGTGCAGGTCAACCACCACTACATCCCAGTCATCCCTGTTCTCCCAGAGCCTGCTGAGACTGCCCCTGACGCTTGCCGGATACCTGAAGGTTTCATCCGCATCCAGAAAGACAGTCACATCGCCTGTTGCCTTTTCCATGGCAAAATTCCTGGCTGCCCCGAAATCCTCCTGCCACTGATACTCGTAGTATGATACGCCCCTGTCAGCCAGGATGTTCACTGTGCCATCCGTAGAACCCGTATCAACTGCCACTATCTCGTCAGCATATACGCAAGCATTATCCAGCCATTTGGGCATATTGCCTGCCTCGTTTTTGCAGATGATGCATGCCGTAATGCGCAGATTTGCCTGTGCTGCCGCTCTTGCGGCAAATAATTCCCTGCGCTTCTCCATCACATCTATATGCTCCTGTGTCAAAAGGCATGGCTCCAGCCCATCATAGCCGTCCCACAAAGCCAGTGCCTGCTGCAGCTCCCTAGCTGCCTCATCATACCTCCGCCACTGAAAGAGGCACTCCCCGTACTCGGCATGAAAATCCGGCAGCTCCGGGAACTGGCTGGCAGCCAGCTCCGCCAGCTCCAGCCGCCTCTCCCTGGCTTCCCAGGTATCCTTATCGGCATAATACTCCAGCAGGATGCGATGGCACTGGGCTGCATAGGTAACACTGCTGCGCCCCTGATGCACATTCAGCCAGCCATAATACAGTGCCTTGTCCCATTCCTTCAGGGCGGCATAAGTGACACAAAGATACAGGGACAATTCCGCCTCACTGCTGCCTGCTGCCAGAGCCTTCTGCAACAGCCGTAGATTGCGCCTTTTCTTGAACTCCGAGGTCCCTGTTCTGTAGCCTGTATGGTAAATCTCCAGCAGATGGCTCTTTACCAGGGCTATCCCCGGAATATCGCCCCCCCTGAGCCGCAGCCGCTCATGAATAATCCCATGATATGCCAGCCCCGGCAGATTTCTGACAATGCGGAGCTGATAAAACCTGTCTTGCTCCTCCTGCCTGTCCGTATCATAGTTCACCATCTGTATCAACAGCCCGTTGACATCCTGTGCTGCACCTGCCAGCAGGCTTCGGATATTCCCCGCCGTGCTTTCCGTAAAGTATTCGTCCGCATCCAGCAGAATCAGCCAGTCCCCTGTAGCCCTTGACAGAGCAAAATTCCTGGCTGCCGCAAAATCCTCCTGCCACGGAAAGCTGTACACAGCTGCCCCCAGTTGCCTGGCAACCGCTATGGTATTATCCTCCGAGCCAGTATCTGCCACGATAATCTCGTCCACCGCGTCTCGCAAGCTGCCTATGGACTGTGCCAAGTTTTTTTCTTCATCCTTAACTATATAACACGCCGATATTTTCATAAATCTCTCCCAGCTGCTAACCATTGCACATTACGTAAATCAAACCGTCAATAAGATTATCGTAGACTTTCCCGAACATCTTGAATTTGCATACCAAAAAGGAGCCACCCGAAGGTGGCTCCCCAAACAGATGCCAAGCACCCGAAACAAATTCAGTTTCGTGCAAGCATGCTGCCAGATTACTGGAGCAGGCTGAGTACGTTGGAACTGCTCTGATTTGCCTGTGCCAGCATGGACTGCGCAGCCTGCATCAGAACGTTGTTCTTGGTGTACTCGGTCATTTCCTTAGCCATATCAGCATCGCGGATAGTGGACTCAGCAGCAGTTACGTTCTCGCTGGCAGTAGTCAAGTTGGACTGAGTGTACTCCAGACGGGACTCAATGGAACCAATAGTGGTCTGCTGGTCAAGAGCCTTCTGGATAGCTGCATCCAGAACATTGATAGCTGCATTTGCATTCTCCTGGTTGCCGATGGACAAAGTCTTGCCATCATCACCCTGCAAGCCCAGAGCGGTAGCCTTCATGTCGGTCAGGCCAACATTGATGGACTGGCCGGCCTTGGTGCCAATCTGCATAACGATGGAGTTGTCCTCGGACTTGTTCTGAGCACGGAGAGACTCATCGAAAGCATCCAGAGCTGCGTTAGCGGACTTGTTTACATTGCCCTTGTTATCGGTAATGTACATGGTGAAGCCTGCAATCTGACCTGCAATGCCGCCGGAAACAGAAGTGATAGTGATAGCCTTCTGGTTGGAAGCAGTAGCTACGGTGTTGCCGGAACCATCGATACCAATGAAAGTACCCTGTTCCTTAACAGTAACCGCACCATTGGTCAACGAGCTAATAACAGCATCCAGCTTCTTGCTACCAACCTGGGTAGAATCAGTATAAGTCTTACCATTCTTTACATAAGAAATAGTAACAGTATCCGTGGAATGAATGTTCAAGCCATCACCGTTACGAGCTGCCAATGCAGTCAAAGCCATACTCTTTGTAGTATCAGTAGACAGGCTCTGGTTGGTCATCAAAGTAGTGGTCTGATTAGTTGCCTTATTCTTGGAACCATCTACCAGGTACTGACCATTGAATGTTACGTTTGCGTTATCGTTGATCTGGTCGATGGACTGATCCATTTCCTTCTGGATAGTCGCACGGTCAGCATCAGTGTTGGTGTCGTTGGCTGCGTTTACTGCCTTCTCCTTCAGAGTCTTCAGGATCTCTACAGTAGAGCTTACAGCACCCTCAGCAACCTTCATCATAGAACCGCCGTTCTGCGCGTTGCTGTTTGCCTGATCCAAAGAACGAATCTGAACGCGCATACGCTCGGAAATAGCGTAGCCGGAAGCATCATCAGCTGCGCTGTTGATCTTCATACCGGAAGAAACCTTCTGCAAGCTCTTGGAGAGTGCATTGGTGTTCTTGTTCAGGGTGTTCAAAGTGGTCAATGCGGACATGTTGTTCTTTACTACCATTGCCATGATAATTTCCTCCTTGGTTGTCAACAAGTTTTTTGGCATCCATGCCATTACCTATGAAATTTTTTGCAAAATATCAATACTCCTGCTGGTTGCTAGCCACCTGAGAAGTACCTTTTGCCGTTGTCATTTATATTATCGTAACATCATTCCGGCTACTTAAATCACCTAAAAAAATTTTTACGCCTCATCTGTGTATAAACATATCTTCTTGCCACAAAAGCCAATTCCATATTTCCACACTTTATTTATCTGCCTCTGCTCAAACTCGCTGCTATAGGCAAGCTCCTCTATCTGCTTGAAAGCTTCCATAGCCTTTGCCAAATCCTGCTCCTGCAACGCTATGTCTCTTGCATATATCCGCTTGTAGTATTCCTTTTCATTCTCATCCAGTAAATCTGATTTCAATAAATATGTGTTCCATATAAATCAGATAAAATCCATCTAATCATACCAAGGGTATTCACGTGTAATAATATTGTACGATAATCTCCGCTTACATTCAACAAAAAAGCAGGCTACCACACGGATAACCTGCCTTTACAACACATCAATATTCCCTGCTGAACAGCCCGGCGTTGGCACCGTAGCCGGTCACATCATAATTGCGCACCTGGGCGTTGTTGCGACGGGATTTGTTCAGCCAGGTGCGAGCCTTGTACATAATCTGCATATCCATGGGCTTGATCTGCTCCCGCATGGCATCACACTCAGGGGTGCTGCTGAAATCACGCTCTGACTCCGGCAGTGCCTGCATCATCTCCATCAGCTGCTGGCGCTGGTCTACCAGCTCCAGGAACGTATCGATATCCCCAGCCTTGATAAACTTCAAAAGTTCCTCCGTAGCCCCCAGATATCTTTCCCACAACTGCTTTTCCGTGTACTTGGGAACCGGTCTTTTCAGCTTCGGTGGCTGCATCATCAGGATGCACCTCTTTCCTTTCTGGCAATCTTCATGGCCTCAGCCCAAGCATCCCGCAGTTCCCGGATAATGTCCATGCACTCCGTCACCTTTTCCGGCTTGCTGCGCATATTTGCCTCCACCAGGCCATTGTAGACATAATCATACAAAGGCATCAGCTGCTTGGAAATATCATACTCCATTTTCAGGGTAGCCTGAAATTCCAAGATAATCTTCTGTGCCTTTTGCAGGGATGTATTACACTGCTCCCACTTCTTGGCCTCCATGGCATCCAGCCCTTCCTTCATAAAGCGGAGGGCTCCATTGTAAAGCATCAGGGTCAGTGCCTCAGGGGTAGCAGTCATCACCTGCTGTCTTTTATATGCTTCTGCTGCATTATTAATCATATATTTCCCTCATTTTCAGATTATCAGCCTGTAATATAGCTCAGCTGGGTTCCCAGCTTGGAAAGTGCCACTTCCATGGCATCGTACTTGTCGTAGAGCTTATTCTCGTAGGATTTCATCAAGGTCTGGAAATTGGTCATCTTGGTCTGCATGTTGGTAATCAGCTTGCCCAGGTAGCTCTGGTCATCCGTGGCCTTGCTGGTGCCAGCGTAATCCTCAAAGATGCTCATGTTCTCAGTCATGGCGTTGTACAAGCGGTTGGCGATACCGGTATTCTTGTAGTCCTCTTTCTTCTCATACGAAGACAACTTGTTGGTATTGGTGCTGCCGGCAATGTAGGAACTGTCCTGGTCGGAAGCAAAGAGCTGGTATACGCAATCCGGGTCTTCGGTCAGAGCCTTTCTCAGCTTGTCCTCATCCAGCGTAATGTGCCCCTTGGTGGTAGTTGTTGTAATGCCGATTGCAGACAGGGAATTATACTTGCTGTCTACTGCATCTACAGGCGTGTAAATAGCTTCGCGCATGTCGCTGACCAGGCTACGCACCTCATTGTTGTGATACAGAAGTCCGGACTTCGCCTTTTCGTTCCACTTCTTGATCTGATCCTCTGACATATCCTTTTCCTGCTCTTTGGTCAGCGGCTTATAGTCGGAGTACTTTTCCTCCGACAGCTTGTCATTGAGGCTGTCCAGCAGGGTGTTGTACATGTCTACGAATTTTTTAACATTGTCTACAATCTTGTCAGTATCCTGGCTGACATTGACTGTAGTGGTCTTGCCTACCTCGCTGACATTGTTAAAGTTGTAAGTAACACCTGCTACGGTAATCTTGTTGGACTCAAGGTCATAGGTCTTGCCATCAATGGTTGCCTTGGCATTAGTGCCTGTAACTGCACCACTCGGCATTGCTCCATTTGCTGAAAATGTCCCCAAATCAGTCAATGCATTCGCTTGATCCGCCTCATTAGGATTGTAACTTGCCAAATGCAGGCTGTTCAGCAATTTCGCAGTGTCAGAACCAACATTATCACCAGTATTTGCTGCAGCAATATCTATAACATTCTTTGTGCCGCTGGTCTTGTTATACAGGCTAAAAGAACCATTTGCCACATCAAAGCCAGCCTGAATATTGATAGCCTCAGCAGTCTTATCTATCGTGCCATCATCTTTGTAAACCTTGGCATTATTAACAGCACTAGCCAAATCACTCAGGGTTTTCTTATCCTGGAACAGCTCATCATAAGTAAACTCTACAGTATAAGTCTTGGCACCGTTTTCGGTCGAATCCTTTAACTGCAATTTGATGGCAGTAGCGGAACCATCAACTTCCTCAAAATTAGCGCCATCTCGTGATATTTTATACTTGCCATCAGCAGTAGCCTGAACATCTTTATACAGCACATCCATCAGGTAATTTTTACCCGGATTTGCATCACTTGCAAAATTAATAGTAGCCGGAACTTTATTTCCACTATCATCAACCTTCATGCCCGTCATAATATACGCATTGCTTGCCACCTGGGATACGCTCACCTTGTGGCTCATGGCAGCAGCTGCACCGTTAGCCGTAACGCTTACCACATCCTCATTGGTAGTGGTAGCCTTCATAGCACTCATGTTGGACTGCATCTTGAAGTCCGTCATATTGTTCTTGAAGGTCTTCATGCTGTCGTAAACCTCTACATAGGCTTCCTTCAGCCACTCCTGCTTCATCTCATTCTGATACATCTTGTCGTACTGGTTCTGCTTGTTCATCATGCCCATCTTTACCAGGGACTCAATGTCAAGCCCGGAACCGGACAAGCCATATATGCCGTTTGCGCCCATTTTCGCCGCCTCCTATTCTCTCACTCAATCACTCGCCAATTTTCACTCAAAAGTACTCAAAATTACTCAAGCTCATTCAAACCTTCTTAGGCATTCTTGTCCAGAAAAGCACCCAGCCATTCCTGTGCCTTAATCATGCCCTCAACCATTTCCTCTGGCGGATATTCCTTGATGACTTCCTTGGTGTTCTTATCTATCATCCTTACAGACATTACATCTACTTCCTTGTGATACTGGAACTCCAAATCACAATTCAGCTTGCCCATCAGCTCATTCAGCTCTCGTGTCATCTCGCTGACAAACTCAGGAGACAGCTTGCCCCTCTGCTCCTGCTTTTCTTCCTGCTGCTCCTGTGAGGACTTGCTGGAATCAGGTACTGCGGATACGGCATCTGCCATCTCCGGCTGAATGCCAAACTTGGCAGCCGCACTGCTGCTGTCTGCCGCACCCTGGCTGCTCTTGCTCTCTGGACCAGCAAATTTAGGACTCTTATTATCAGCCGCAGAAACAACAACCGCAGCCGTTACCATGTCACGCATCTTTCCAATCATTGTTATCCCTCCATAGAAAATGATTATTCCTTTATATTTGGCAGATTATCCTCAATCTGTCAGCAGGTGAAGCCCATTGCCGAAACTAAAGCCGCCAGACTATCACTTCACCGGTAATGCCTCTGTCAAATCGAAATCCATCGGAGCCGCCGCAGCCGTGCGGTTCTCATCCTTAATCTCCCGATAAATCTCGCCACGGTATATCTTTACATGACGAGGAGCATCAATGGCAATCCTGACATTCTCCCCATTCACATCAACGATATTGATAGTTATATCATCACCCAGCATAATCTGCTGGTGAGGCCGTCTCGTCAAAACCAGCATTACTTATCCCCCTTTTTCTCAGGGAACAGCCTGTGCTTGGTGGTGTACTGTGTCTTTTCCAGCACAATCTGCTTTGCCTGCATGGTATGCCGGTTGATGACTACTGGTGCCAAAAGGTTGGTAGTCATATCAGCCACCCCTGACCTTGGAATAGAAATCAGGGTGCAGACAAGGACATCATCCATTGTCTTTATCTCCAGCTTGTCCATGTTCTCATCATCCAGCTCAAAGCTGTAGTCCGGGAAAAATACAAACGGGTCTGTCATCAAAAATGCCAGCTCTGGCGTTGCCATGGATTGCAGGAACATATAAGGTGTGCCTTCCTCATAGGGAAGCACCACAAACTCATGCTCATCCTCAAAGGCAGGTATTCCATCAGCAAATCTCACAACATCCTGCTCCTCAATCTCCAATTCGCCAAAACGCAGTGTATTAATCTTTTTCATCCAAAAGCCTCCAAAAATCAATTTGCATCAATTTACGCATAGATATCCAAACGGCCTTCCGTGGCCCACATGCGTATGGAGCCTTCCTTAGCAATATAAGTCTCCGCTGAGCCCGTCTTGATAGCAATGTCGGCATGGTCTGTCGGCTGAATGCTGTACTTGTCATGCCCTACGTTCATCTGCCCCTTAATCTCCGACGGGGTTACGGTAAACTCCGGGTCAGGTATTTGCTTGGCAGTCCACTGTGGCCACTTTACTACCTGGCTCCAGAAATCGGACTTCGCCTGCTGGGCAATGACATTACGCCCCGGCCTTGCACCGTTCCGCGCCATGTCCCAGCCATCATTGGTATGCTTGGAGGTGGCTGCTGCCACATCCTGCTGCCCCTGCTGACCGTATTTCTGGGCAAAATCCGTATTATTCAAAAATCCATAAGCGGTACGGCACGGATAACAATTTATATCCACCTTAATCTGGGACCAGCCCATATCGGCAAGAGGCGCCTCATAATCCCGATGCATCTCCGCCTGTATATAGCCGTTCCGCTCACCCATGGCATGCTGCTGACGGATACCGATTTCCGGCAGCTCATGCCTGATATTTACATATTTCATACCGGACAACATGCCGGTGCCGCCCAGGCCATCCAGCATTCCCATACTGCCTCACATCCTTTCAACAGCTCTGCCATTTATAGAAACAAACTATAAACTACAATCAATCATTAATTAATTCAGGTAATCAGCCAGGCTGCCCGGCAGTATCTTGGAGCCTACAGACAGGGACATACTGTAAATAGTCTGGTACTCCATCAGCTTGGTAGCAAGATATGCCACATCAGTGCTGGACACATCAGTAATATCGCTGGTTATAGACTCATTCTGAGTTGTCAGCATGCCGGAAGCAGCAGTATAAGCCTGCTGACGGGCTGCCATCTTGGTCTCAGCCCCCAGCACAGTAGCATGAGCAGTATCTGCGATAGTCATGCCCTCCTGACCAGCCCAATGATAGTCACATGCCTCAACCTTTGCTACGGTGTACATCAGCTGGTTCAGCATGGCGGTGCCGGTAGCTGGATTCTTGCCTACATCAAATATATCAGTGCCGTTAATATCCTGCCCGGTAACATTTACTGTATCTGTTGCCTGGTCAACGCCACCATTCTTCTTTACCATGGAGATGTATTTGTCATCACCGTTGTACTTGACAATGTACTGCTTGGTGGTAGCAAAAGTCAACTTAACACCATTGACGGTTTTGTTCCACTCCCTGCCATCAGCGCCTTCCTTGATGACACCATATTCATCAAAATGATCTGAAATATCAAACTTTGTAGTTGGCGTTATGCCAGGTGCCGTATTCAGCGTAGCAAACCTCTGCGCAGCAGGATCAAATTTTGTTTCGTTCTTGTATCCATTGACTACAAAATCCTCAGTAAAAATATCACCTGTCTGCACATTCATATAGTAAACATTACCATCATCGCCATTCAGCTTCAGCATCTGCTTCATGGTAGTATTTTCCTCGCCCCACTCAGTAGCACCAGAGAAAAACGCCTGCTGCTTCTCATCAAGGGTACGAGTCTCGCCTCTGTCCATCTTATCATCTGTAATGGTAAATGGCATGGTAGTGTCCTTCTGCCCGGCAAAGAGGAAGCGGTCACCAATCTGGGTATTCAAGTCTGCCACCTGCTCCTGCACGTTGGCAAGAAGCTCCTTAGCTATATCCTGCCAATCGCTGGTATTATTGGTAGAATTAGCTGCCTGCTCTGTCTTCGCTTTAAATGTCTGCAACAAATCAGTAACATTTACCAGTGCCGCATCAGCATTTTTCATCCAGCTGGTAGCAGTGCTCACATTATCCTGATACTGCTCATTGCCGATTTTGTTATTCTGATAACGCAGATATTTGGAATATCCCACTGCATCATCTGAAGCACGATGCAGCTTGCTGCCGTCGCTCTGCTCCATGAGCTTGGCATACTGCTCATAGGTGCCGTTCAGCTGCTTCAGGTAGTTATGGGACATCATTGTGCTGGCTATACGCATATTATTTCACCCTATTCTCTATGTTATGGTCTAAAAAATCTAATTTATTTTGCCGTTATGCTATCTATATTACCTGCCCACAGTGCCAGTGCCGTTAATCAGCTTATCGAGGCACTCATCCATAGCATTCAGGCAACGGGAGCAGGCGGAATATCCCTGCTGGAACATAATCATGTTAGTCAGTTCCTCATCCCAGTTTACACCGTTGGTGGAGCTTCTGAGGTTTTCCACCTGGCTCATGACGTTGGACTGGAAATCAACCCTGCCGTTCATGTTGGAAGCAGCTGAGCCCATGGTTGTCATACTGGTGTTGTAGTAGCTGTACAGTGAGCCTTTACCAATTGCCCTGACACTATCACGAACCTCAGGACTGGTCTTGTCGTTTTCACAGTTCAAAAGGGTTGCCATCCACACGGCATTGCTGCCATCACCTGTACCGTTTACATCAACTGGTATTGGATAGCCACTGGCAGCCTTATCTGCCAAGGCAGCATCAGTTGTATATCTAGTCTTGAGACCGCTAGCTCCATTAGCTGTATACACAAGCTTGTCACCCAAATCTACCTCAACCAGAACAACGTTACCTGAACCATCTGTCTTAATATTAGGATCGTTCTTATCCGTAGTATATACCCCAGGAGCATTTGTTTCATAGAAAATAGTGCCCATATCGCTGGCGCGCTCGCCACTTCTGGTTGCCAGCTTCTTATGTCCATCCACTGCTGTCAGCTCGCCATTCACAACCAAAAGATCCACAATCTGTATGCCGGACATTTTTTCCTCTGTGTTAGTGGTAGTATTCTTCACTACCAATCCATCAGCCTCAGTCCAGGTAAATTCATAGTCCGACTCACCATAAAAATTCAGGCCTGTGGTAGCATCATCGTCAGGATTGGCATTGCCAAAAGGCTTATCCTTGTTGCCATCAATGCCATAGCCAGCCTTGTGCTGGTCGTTGAGGGTAGTCAGCAGGAAGGTTGCCATACGGGCCACCTCATCAATATATCCCTTATCCTCGGCAATTGCCTCAAACTGAGCCTTCAGCTCACCGCCACCCGGAGAGTAGATAGTACCCGTCTGCTTGATGATGATATCATAATCATTCAGGCCGTATTCCTTGTTGTTCTTCGGGGCAGACATTTCCAAATCAACCTTGGTAATGCCGTTGACCAAGGTAGTGCCGTTGCTTACCAGCGTGTACATGCCGTTGCTGGTCTCGTAAACGGTGATATTGGTCATCTCCGTCAGCTGGTCCACAATCAGATCCCGCTGGTCACGCAGATCATTGGCATTAGCGCCATTTGCCTCAATGCCGGAAATATTCTTGTTCAGCTCTACAACCTGTCCCAAAAGGCGATTCATAGTTTCCACACTGAGGGTGATATCGTCATAGAGGGAATTAATCTGCTCCTGCACCTGATTGGCTGCAATCTGCAATGTCTGGGCGAAATTCTGCCCCGCATTGATGACATTCTGACGGCTGGTATCGCTGCTGGCCGTAGTGGAGCAGTCCTCCCATGCCTCATAGAATTTCTCCATGGCATTCTGGATGCCGGTATTCTTGGAATCATTGAAAATGGACTCTATCTTGGCATAGTTATTTGCCTTGCCGTTGTAGTAGCCATTGGTGCTGTTTTCCTTCCAATACTGGCGGTCTGCATAAATATCCCTGGCCCTGATGACGGAAGTGACAGTGGAGCCGTTGCCCACCTGGCTGGCACCTGCTAATGTATAAACCTCGGAGGACGGAGTTGCCGCCGCATGAGCTGTCTGGCGGGAATATCCCTCCGTGTTGGAGTTGCTGATATTGTGACCGACCGTATTCAGCCCCAGCCTGTTTGTATAGATACCATTTACCATGGTATTGAGTCCGGAAAAGGTACTCTGCATGTTGTTTCACCTGCTCTCAAATATTTGTCACGCTATGCCGGTTAGACATTCGCCTCGAACATCTTGCTGCCCTGTACCGGCATGCCACCGTTATCGCCCGGTGTTCCGTAGGTTACCCCTGCCGCAGTACATGTCATGACATTCACGTTATAATCGATATATTCTATATTTTTATTTAAATATTGCAGATTGTTGCCAGAGGCTTCCTTTAGTTTCTGCAATAGTCCTGCCTGTTTTTCCAATAGCTGCAGTGCCATATTCTTTTCCAGCCCCTCAGGCTGGGCAGCTACCCAGCTGGCAGCATCCCTGCTACCTTGCTGCTGCAAAAAATCACAACGTTTTTTCTCAAGCCTGTTCAAATCTATAACTACTGCCTCTATTTCCTTGGTCAGCCGCTGCACTGCCGGAGCTGCCGTATTCACCAGGGCATTCTGCTGTTCCCTGGTCAGTTCATAAAGCCTGAGGCAAAGCACCAGCTGCTGCCTGATAATGTGTATCAAATCCTGCACCGGCTATACCTCCAAATCAAAGTTCTTGACATGTGAAACCTGCTCCTGTCCCCTGCTGCCATAAGCAGGCTCCACCATGGAGCCTCCCAGCTGGTTCAGCCTGAAATTGATAGCATCCAGTGCACTGGAAATGAGTATTTCATTGTTTGCCGATGCCTCCTGCACCTCTGCCACCAGCTTGCCCAGCATTTTGTGAAGCTTGTACAAGGTCTCCCGCTGCTGCCGTTCCGGGCACTGGGACCATACGCTGTCCATGCGCATATCAGGAGTTACCCTGACACCGCCTGCTGCCATCCTTGCCAACAGTTCCTGGCGCTGCTTCTCTGTCTGGTTGATGACCTTGATAACATCCTCCTCCTGCCTGACCAGCTTTTCCAGCTCCTGCATCTTCACGAGAACCAGGATGCCGTGCTTTTCCTCATTCAGCTGTTTCAGCTTCTGATACTGGGTTATCAAGACTGCCAGTATTCTGGCTAATTCCTGCCACATGGGCTGCCCTCCCTCTTGATGATCGCAATACGCCAACAGATCTTACATGCACATCTGTTGATTGACATGAATCATACCGGCATCAATAGCGATACTGCAAAATCTTATCTGCCAAATCACCATTGCTCACCTGATAAGCACCGGAAGCAATCAGGTTCTCGTACTCGGTTACCTTGTCCATGCGCACATCAGAGCCTGCCTTCAGCTTCTTCATAATCTCGCTGAACTGCTGCCCCTGGGATGAAATCTGAATATTGTCATTGACAGGCGCCTCCTGGCGATATGCCTTTGCCAGCTTGTTGACACTGCCGGAATTGGTGTAGACACCGGCTACGCCTTGCAGGGTGTTATTTATAATCACGATTTTTCACCATCCTTGCCACTATATTTTCTGTAAAATTCTCTGTAAGAATAAACCCATCATCTTCTAATCCTAGCAAAAATATCGAAAAAAATAGCAGGATTCTTAAATAATCCTGCTAGCCTTCTAAATTATCAGCACTATCAGCCGGGGCACCCTACCATAAAATGCCCTGCCTGCTCTTTACCTGTTACGGGAAGAATTATACATGGTGGAGCTCTTGTCCACTTTCTTTACAGCTTTTGCAGCCTCCAGACGCTTCGCCTGATTGATGATGTCATTGCTGCATTTGCTGCAAAGCTTGCCGGTGGTAATCGGCGCACCGCACCCCTGGCACGGATAAGTAATCTCGAAACCGCTGGCGATGAAACGCCCCTGCTTCAGCATGCGCAGTACAACTCGCTCCTTGACTCCCGTATTGTCCACAATCTGCTTGATGCTGCATTTGTCATGATCACGGACATAGGAATAAACTGTCTGTTCATCCTCCTGCTCCCTGCGGTAGCAATCAGGGCACATTCCCTGCCCTATTTCCATATACAGCTTGCCACAACCGTTACAATTTTTCAGTTTGTTCATGTAATCCTCTCCCTAAAGCTCGACACTACGCTTTTATTATAAATTATTCCGTATTTTTATTCAATATAAATTTTTAGCCGCTATTTTCTGCCGGAGGCTGCCACAATCCCCATGAGGCTGGCAGCACCTGCTTCCTTTAGCACCAGGGCGCATTCCTGCAGGGTAGCGCCGGTGGTCATGATATCATCTACGAGAATAACTTTTTTGCCGTTCAAAGCATCGCCAGCTGCCGTTGCCTCCTCCGCCAGTGCAAAGGCCCCCTGGAGGTTGCCCCTGCGCTCTGCCGCTGTCAGCCCGAACTGGGGCGTTGTGGCACGGCATCGCACCAGTGCCCCTTGCAGGGGAATATCCAGTGCCGCCAGGGGCTCCCTGAATAAGAGCTCGCTCTGATTGAAGCCCCGCTCCTTCAGCCTGTCAGGATGCAGCGGCACAGGCACTGCCAGCACATTTTCCCTGCTAACATCACCATCCGCTCTGCTCTTATTGCACCGCAGCCCTTCCTGCCTTCCATTACCTGCCGCCAGCGGCAGCTGCCTGAGCCCTGCCGCCATATACCTGTGCAAGCCAGGCAAAAGACCTTTTTTACCATCGTATTTCAGCTGGCGCAGCATATCCCGGAGCCCTGCCTCATACACGCCCAGTGCCCATACACCCCCATCAAACAGGCTGTACATCTCAGCATCCAGGGGCAGGCGGTGGGGCTTCACCAGCCCCGCAAAGCAGCTGTCGCACCATGTGTCCCTGCGCTCCGTATACCTGCCGCAGGCAGGGCATTGGGGCGGAAAGAGCAAATCCAGCACCCAGTCTAACACAGCCTCACCCCATTCCCCTCATTTACTTCATTAGCAAACTATCACCAAACTATCATCAAACCGATAAAACTGACAAAAGCATTATCCCCTGCATTTATTTCCCTTACAGCCTCACAGCTTTCGTCCCAGCCGTTCAGCCAGCAGAGTGTAGCGTTTCTTCGTCCTGTCATTTGCCACGGCAGTATTCAGTGCCGCCTTGGTGCCCAGCAGGATAACCAGCTTCTTTGCCCTGGTTACTGCCGTATAGAGCAGCGTCCGTTGCAGCATCACATGATGCCCCGGCACCAGCGGCAATATGACTACCGGGTACTCGCTGCCCTGGCTCTTGTGCACGGTCATGCAGTATGCCAGCTGCAGCTGATTCAGCTCCGCAGTTTCATATTCAACTTCCATTTCATCTCCGAACTGCACCCGGACATGCACTGTATCCAGCAGGGTGATATAGCCTATATCGCCATTAAAGACGCCCTTTTCGTAGTTGTTTTTGTTCTGCATCACCTTGTCCCCCAGGCGGAAAACCCGGGAGCCGTGAGCCAGCTCCGGCACATCCTCCCCGGCAGGGTTCAAGGAATCCTGCAACAGCTGGTTCAGCCGCTCCACGCCGCAGACGCCCCGATGCATGGGTGACAGCACCTGCACATCCTCCAGCACATCGTAGTCCCTGGCCGGGAGGATTTTCCGGCACAGGGTGACAATATGCTGCTCCACCCACTCAGGGCTCTGCTGCTCAATAAAGATAAAATCGCTCCCATCATCCAGGGAGCACTGAGGCAGCCGCCCTGCATTGATGGCATGGGCATTCATGACAATGGTGCTGTCATCCCGCTGGCGGAAAACTTCCGTCAGGCTCACCTGGGGCACCACGCCGCTGCGAAGGATATCCTTCAGCACCGATCCCGGCCCCACAGCCGGCAGCTGGTCCGCATCCCCCACCAGAATTACACGGCAGCCCACAGGCACCGCCTCCAGAAAATGGCGCATCAACACGATATCCATCATGGACATCTCGTCCAGGATAACCACATCCGCTTCCAAAGGCTCATCCTGATTGCGGCCGAAGCCGGAACCCTCCCCGTCACCGCCTGATGCCTCCAGCAGCCTGTGCACCGTCCTGGCTCCCCTGCCTGTTGCCTCGCTAAGCCGTTTCGCCGCCCTGCCGGTAGGAGCTCCCAGCAAAATCTGCAAGCCCAGCTTTTCCAGTATGTCCAGCATAGCCCGGACCACGGTGGTCTTGCCGGTGCCGGGACCGCCGGTCAGCACGAAAACACCATGTTCCAGCACCGCTTCCACCGCCTGCCGCTGCTGCTCCGCCAGCACAACTCCTGTTTTCTTTTCCCAGCGATGCACCAGCCGCCCGGGATTGCTGGCGGCAATAGGCGCCGCCTTCTCCTGCAAATACAAAAGGCTCTCCGCCGTCTCAGCTTCCGCCCGATAGAGATACTCCGGATATACCAGGATGGTGCCCCCCACCGACTCCTGATCCAGCCTGCCTGTTGCCAAGTCCTGCTTCAGCACTTCCCAGACCACATCCCTGGGTACCATGATGCCCTTTTCCACATCGTCCACCAGCTGATTTTCCGGCACGCAGCAATGTCCGTTGACAGCAATCCTCTGCAGCTGATAGGAAAGAGCCGCTGATACACGAAAGGCATCACAGGGGTCTAGCCCTAGGCTGGCAGCGATAGCATCAGCCGTACTAAAGCCGATTCCCTCAATCTCAGTGGCAAGCCGATAGGGATTCTGCTCCATGACCTCCACGGAAAAAGAGCCGTAACGCTCATAGATTTTCCCGGCAAAAATCCCCGACACATTATGCTGTTCCAGCCACACCATCACCTGCCTAAGCTCCGCTTTTTCCTGATAGGAAGCATGGATTTTCTCCGCGGTTTTCTTGCCGATGCCCCGCACCTCCCGGAGCCTGTGGGGCTGCTTCTCAATAATCTCCAGGGCCATGCCGCCGAATTTGTCCACGATGCGTGCCGCCATGGCCTTGCTCACGCCCTCAATGGTGCCGGAGGCCAGAAAGCGCCGGATGCCCTCCACCCCTGTAGGGGCGGAAACAATCATGTGCATGGCATTAAACTGGGTGCCGAACCTGGGATGCTCCACCCATCTGCCCTTCAAATCCAGCTGCTGCCCCTGCAAGGGCGCAGCCATCTGCACCGTTACGGTCACGGTGCTTTTCTGCCCCTCCGGCAGCAGCCGGAACACGCAAAAGCTCCCCTCCGGGCTGGCAAATATGATATTGTCCACTACTCCCGTCAGGGCTTCCAGCTCATCCTGCACTTCCATGACCGTCACTATACCTCCGTCAGCTGCTCCCACTTCTCATACTTTGCCTGAATCTCCTGCTCCTTTGCCGCATAGGCCTCGGCTATTTCCTGGCTTTTGGCAGGGTCCGCCTGCAAGCTCACATCGTTCATCTCATGCTCCAGCATTTTCAGCTCCGCCTCTGCCATGGCAATCTCCGCCTCCGTCCGCTGGATGAGCTCCGTGCGCTTTGCCTCGCTCATCTTCTGGATAGCCCCCAGCTGAGCCTGCTTTTTGCTTTCCGCCTGGGCTGCCGCCCTTTGCAGAGCCGCCTTTTCCGCCTCATCCTGCTGCTGTTTTGCCTTGGCAGCCGCCTTCTTTGCCAGGGCAGCCTCCTGTGCCGCCCTCTCAGCTGCCGCTTCCTCGGCTTCCTTTGCTTCCTCCGCCTTTTTCTCCCGATAATAGCTGTAGTTGCCATCGTACTCGGTCAGGCTGCCGCCATCAATCTCCAGCACGCAGTTTGCCACCTTGTCCAGAAAATAACGGTCATGGGAAACAGTGATATAGGTTCCCGGAAAGGTGGACAGGGCTTCCTCCACCGCTTCCTTGGCCGGAATATCCAGATGGTTGGTAGGCTCGTCCAGCACCAGGAAATTCGCCCCGGTCAGCATCAGCTTCAAAAAGGCCAGCCTGGACTGCTCGCCGCCGGACAGGGCGCCAATCAGCCTGAATACCTCGTCACCATGGAAAAGGAACGCCCCCAGATAGCGGCGGCTCTGCTCCTCGGACAGGCCGTACTCGTACTCCATTTCCTCCAGCAGGGTGCGCTCCATGTGAAGTCCCTCATGCTGCTGGGAAAAATAGCCGATTTTTACCCGGGAGCCAATCTTTATCCGCCCCTCCGTAGCTTCCAGCTCACCTACCAAAAGCCGCAAAAAGGTAGTCTTTCCGGCACCGTTTGGCCCCACGATGGCCACGCCGTCTCCCTTGCGGATCAGCACATCCACATGCTCAAAGAGCTTTTTCTGCGTGTCCGGGAAATGATATGCCACATTCTCCAGCTCTGCCACCCGCTGGGCGCACTCCCCCGGCTCGTTAAAGGCAAAATAGTTAAAGGCCGCTGTCTCCGCAGGCCTGACAATCCTCTCCAGCCGGTTCAGCTGGCTCTGGCGCCCCCTTGCCTGCTTTGACTTGATGCCTGCCTTGTACTTCCTGATGTATTCCTCGGTCTTCCTGATATGCTCCTGCTGCTTCTCGTAGGCAGAAAGCTGTGCCGCCCGGCGCTGCTCCCTGACCTTCATGTAGTAGCTGTAATTGCCCTCATAGGCGGTGACAGTTTTGTTCTCTATCTCGAAAATGCGGTTGGTCACCTTGTCCAAAAAGAAGCGGTCATGGGAAATAATCAGCACGCCGCCGCTGTAGCTCTGCAAAAAGCCTTCCAGCCACTCAATCATGCCGATATCCAGATGGTTGGTAGGCTCGTCCAAAAAGAGAAAATCCGGCTCCCGGAGCAGTGCCTTGGCCAGGCAGACACGGGTTTTCTGACCGCCGGAAAACAGAGCCACCTTCTTCTCCATGTCCTCCTCGGCAAATCCCAGCCCGAAGGCAGTACGGCGGATGCGGCTCTCAAAGTCATAGCCACCGGCATGCTCGAACCTCTCCACCAGCCTGCCATAGGCCGCCAGCTTTTCCTCGCTGTGGTCATGCCTGATTTCTGCCTCCATGGCTTCCTTGGCAGCAGCCAGCGCCATCACATCTGCAAAGGCACTTTTCAGCTCCTCATACAGGGTTGCCTCGCTAGCCATCTCCGCCTGCTGCTCCACATAGCCGATGGTATCAGCCGGGTCAATAGAGATAACCCCCTTGTCATACTCCACCTTTTCCAGCAGGCACTTCATCAATGTGGACTTGCCGGCACCATTGGCTCCCACGAAGCCCACTCTTTCCCCGCGCTTTATCTCAAAACTCACATCATTAAAAAGCTCATCTATACCAAAGGCCTTGCACAAACCGCTAACCTTTATGCTACCCAAATCTAACACACTCCTTATACACCGCAATGAAGCTGTTGCAATAAATATAAATTAGCACTATCTACTTGAATGATATCATATCAGCCGGAACTAAGGGGATATATATGCCTCCCCGCCGAACCTTATCGCATCATTCATAGTCCTGCCCTATATACACAACAGCTTCATTAGGCTCCCCTCCATCCATGATGGTGCAAGGGAACGGCATCCCATAAAACCACTCCGTATTGCTGCTGTCCGTCACAATAATCGTATGGCTGCGGTCGCTCTTTCTGCCGGTATCAACACCGGTCACATTGAAACCCTTGGCACGGAGCCTGTCAGCCAGCCGTGCCGCAGCCCCATTGATGCCGCTGTCATTGATAATCAGCACAGAGATGCCCCCCGGCCCATCAGCCTTGGCAACCTGCTTCACCTGTTCCTCCTTGGCCGCCTCCCGGGTATCAGTATCTGCTGCACCATTGCCGTCAGCAGGCTTTGCTGCCTCCTTTGCTGCGCTATTCACAGCCCCATCAGCATTCTCAGCCATTACCGTCAGCCCCTTCGGCAGGGAGTCATCATACTGTGCCTTCACCTTTTCCGCATTGGCAAGAGCCTTGTCCGCCAGCTCCGTTTCCATCTGCCTGGAAACCAGCTCCCGGAGGCTCATGATATCCGGCAGCCAGTAGCTCACATCCTCCAGATAGGCAGGCTTGCCCGGCACCATCACCGACTCCATGCCATGCTCCCGGATGGACGGCAGCAGCTGTGCCAGCGCCACCATCTCCGTCAGGGGCATATCCGTCTCTACCGCAGAGCGGATTTCCTCCACCAGCTGAGGCAGCTTCGGCAGGATAGCCGGTGACAGCATCTTGTCCATCACTGCCCGCATGAAATGCTGCTGCCTGCCGATGCGCCCGATATCCCCCTCGCCATCACGGTAGCGCACATACTGAATAGCCCTGTCCCCGGTCATGTGCTGCATACCCGGATAGAGGTCAATCACCAGCCCCCCGTTGTCATCCCAGGGGTCCTCATAATACATGCGCTTTTCTACATCAATATCGATACCGTCCATGGCGTCAATAATCCGCTCAAACGCCTTGATATCCACCAGCACATAATAATCCATGGGCACCCCCAGAAGCTCCTCCACGGTTTTCCTGGTAAGCTTGGAGCCGCCAAAGGCATAAGCATGATTGATTTTGTCGTAACCGTTGTCCTCTATTCGTACACGGGTATCCCGGGGCAGGGACAAAATCTCCGCCTTGCCGGTGGTCTTGTTCACCGTCACCACCATCAGGGTATCACTGCGCCCGGCATCATCACTGCGCCTGTCCACGCCCATCACCATCACATGCATATAATCATCAGGCCGCTCAATGCCTGACTCCGCCACTACCGGATTTTCCTCCTGGCTGCCGCCCATAAAGCTTGCCGCCAATACCCCTGCCAGTGCCACCAGCAGGCAGGCTGCCAAAATATATACTCGCGTAAAATTGCGGCGTCTCCTGCGCCTTACTCGCATCTAAAAACTCCTCTTTTCCTTAGAATTCAAACAAAGCTTCCAATCCACATTTCAGTATACCAAAATGCCCACACTCTAGCAAGAGCAAAGAACTCTCCAAATTCACTATTTCTTTTTTTCGCAAAATATATTATCATATTATGTACAATGTATTAAAAATCCATTAATGTAGAAAGAAACCATTATTTACAACAAGAGGGACTTTTATATGATACGTTTACCAATAACCCGTCTCCGGGATGGCATGGTAACAGCGCAAAGCATCTACAACAGCGAAGGTGCCAGCTATCTCACCCGCGGCACAAAGCTCAACCAGCAGTATATCGACAGGCTGCGCAAAATAGGCATATCCAGCGTGACTATCACCTCCCTGGACCCTGATATGCCGCTGCCGCTTCCCGAGGACATCATCCAGGAGGATACCAGGGTAACAGCCATCCATCAGGTATATGATACATACGCCAGAATCCAGCAGGCCAAGGACATGGAAATCCCGCCTCTCCTCAGTGCTTCCGAGAGTATTATCGCTGACCTGATCCAGAAGCCGGACAATCTGGTGCAGATGACGGATATCCGCCTTTATGATGACTATACCTTCGCCCATTCTGTCAATGTGGCCGCCCTGTCCGCCATGCTAGGGCTTTTATGCCATTTTACCAAGTCGGATCTGATTACCCTGACCATGGGGGCGCTGCTTCACGACATCGGCAAGCTGAAGGTAAACCTCAAGATCCTCAACAAGCCGGGAGCGCTGACGGACGAGGAATTTAAGACCATCCACCTGCACCCGGAATGGGGCTGGCAGCGGCTGCGGGAACTTACCGGCACCGACCTGGATGTATCCGCCATTGCCAACATCGCCTACCAGCACCATGAGCATCTGGACGGCAGCGGCTATCCACGCCATCTGACGGATGACAGCATCAGCGATTTTTCCAAAATCGTAGCTATTGCTGATGTATATGATGCCCTAACCACCCAGCGGCCATACAAAAAGGCATATCCGCCCCACATCGCCTACAAGATTATGACGAAATGCTCCGGCAAGCAGTTTGATCCGCCGCTTTTAAAGCTGTTTTTTGACCATGTGGCGCTGTATCCTATCGGCACGGTGCTGAAAACCGCCATGGGCTACGGCATTGTCAAGGACGTGCACATCGGCATGACCCGGTATCCGCGGCTGATTCTCTTTGCCGACAACAGCAACCAGCTGCTGCCGACACCGATTACCATCGAAACCACCGACCACGACAGCGATTTTATCACCTCGGTCGTCGACGGCAATGATTTCGGTGCCCTCTGCTTCCGCCTGAAATTCAACCCTGCTTCCTTGCTGATGCAGGAATAGATGAGAGCACATAATTATTTCTAAAACAAAACAGGATTTTCCTGCTATCATCAGGGCATGCAACGCCATGCCCTGATGATAAATCAGGAGAACCCTGTTTTTTTGCATTATTTTATTTGCTCCTACCTGCAATACGCCATTTTCCGTGCCTCAAAAGTCACCGGCTGCAACTCAAGGGCCTCCGCCATGTCCAGTGCCGCCCTGAAGTTCATGCCGATATTCTCTGCCGCATGGGCATCGGAGCCCAGGGTGATATACCGCCCCCCCAGCTCCCGGTAACGCCTGTACACCGGCAAGAGCGCCTCCACCGCCCGGCTGTCCCCCAGCCGCCTGGTATTCAGCTCCATCACCACATCGCAGTCAATGGCTGCCTTCAGCACCTCATCCACCAGCCCGGCAAAATCACCATATGCCAGCTCCTTGTCCTCATAAGCGGCATAGCGGCAGATATAATCAATATGCCCCAGCACATCAATATAAGGGTTTGCCCTGAGCATATCAGCCATCACCCTCAGATATCTGCCAAAAGCCTCAGCCTTGGACTTTCCCTCATAAAAATCAGGATAGTACAAATCCAGCATATCAATGATATGGATGGAGCCTATCACCAGGTCAAAAGGCGCACCCTGCAAAAACTCCCTGTTGGCAGCGCCGCTGGTCTCCGACAGGCCGATTTCCACCCCCAGCCTGAGACTGTCTCCCCGGTAGGGCAGGTATTTTTCCCAATATCCGGCGGCATCAAAGCGGAACTCCATTTCCTTGTAATGCCTCGTATTGATGTAGTCATAATCATAATGCTCGGTAAAGACCAGTCCCAGCCCCTGCCTTGCCGCCGCCTCCAGGGCCGCCTCCGCCTCCATCTCCGAATCTGAGGAAAATACCGTATGGGAATGATTATCAAATATCATATTCTCAACCTCGATTTCACCTGAAAACACCGCCAGCAACATCACTGATGCATCATCTGCTGCATTGCAGCAGCCTGCATATATTACTGCTGTGCCTTGTACTGCTTCAGTGCCTGTGCCAGCTGGTCAGGGCAGGAAGTAATCTTGGCACCGCAGCGGATGCCCTCCAGCCTCCTGATAACCTCGTCAATATCCATGCCCTCAGTCAGCCTGCCCAGCCCTTGCAGGTTGCCGTTGCATCCTCCCAGTGCCTGAAAGCCCTTCAGCTTGTTGTCCTCCACCTCAAAACGCAGCAGCCGCGGGCAAATCCCCTGAGGCTCATACTCTATTTTTGCCATTTTTATCATCCTTTCCCAATTATGATCATGCCAGCTCCGTCAAGGCATCTGCCAAAATGCCGAATTCCTCCATGGAGAAGGTTTCGCCCCGGCGTGTGCTGTCCAAGCCGCATTTTTCAAAAGCACCAGCAATCTGCTCCGGCACAAAGCCTGCCCCCTTCATGGCGTTGGACATGGTCTTGCGCCGCTGGCCGAAGGCAGCCTTCACCACCCGGAAGAACAGCTTCTCGCTCTTTACCGCCACTGCCGGTTTTTCCCTCACATCGCAGACAATCACCACCGAGTCCACCTCCGGCGCGGGGATAAAGGAGCGGGGCGGCACATCAAAAGCGATATGAGGACGAGTATAATACTGCACCGCCACGGACAGGGCACCGTAAATCTTGCTGCCAGGCTTTGCCACCATCCGCAGGGCAACCTCCTTCTGCACCATGGTCACCAGCACACTGATAGGCAGATGTTGCTCCAAAAGTGCCATCAGGATAGGCGTGGTAATGTAGTAAGGCAGGTTTGCCGCCACCTTGAAGGGCTGGTCTCCCATCAGCTCGCGGATGTTGACCTTGAGTATATCCCCCGGCACAATGGTTACATTGTCATATCCTGCCAGGGTTTCCGCCAGCACAGCCGGCAGCTTCTTGTCCAGCTCCACCGCCGTAACCTCCGCCCCGGACTCTGCCAACCCCTGGGTAAGGGTGCCGATGCCCGGGCCGATTTCCAAAATCCTGTCCCCTGGGCCAGCCTCAGCCGCATCCACAATCCCCTGCACAATACCTGCATCCACCAAAAAATTCTGCCCCAGCTTCTTGGCCGCCCGCAGGTTGAATGCCTTCATAATATGGCGCGTCACCTGGGGATTGGCGATCACCGGGCGGGGGGAGCTGGCACGTTTCGTCCCGGCCAGCTCCTGAGAGATATCCTTATCTATATTTTCCGTCATGAAATTATCAACTGTCCTTTCAGCCACACTTTACATACACTTTACTTGCACTCTATCTCAGCCAGCGCCCTGTCAAATTCCTCACGGGTGACACCATAATGGTTCAGGCGCAAAAGAAAAGTCTTGGCATTGGCATAACCTACTCCCAGGATAGCCCCCAACTGCGCCCTGCGCTGGCTGGCAGCCACGCCGCCGCTGACACCTGCCTGGAGCAGATCCGCCCCCGTAAAGGTATTTTTCGGCTCCCAGTCCATGGTACGCACCTTTTCCAGTGCCTTCCTGATAGCCTCCGGGGATGCCTGCTCGATGCCGATGTCGTTGTTGGCAGTGGCATCCTCCCGTGGCACAAAGGCGTGCTTCGCCTCCGGGAACCTTTTGGTCAAAAACCTGCGGATGCGCTCCCCGGCTGAATCCGGGTCCGTCAAAATAATAATGCCCCGCTTTTTGTATGCTTTTTCAATAGCATCAAGAGCCTGCGGCTTCAGGTTGAAGCCCTCCGTGATAATGCAGTCCGCCTCTACCGCCTTGCCGATAGCCACCACATCCATCTTGCCCTCAACTACCAGAACTTCCTTGATCAAAATCTCATCTCCCCAAGACCTTCTTCACTACATTATACACATCCTGGTGAATGTCTTCAATACTGCGCACCTCACCAGCCTCGCTGCACTGCACCCTTGCCCAGCCATATTTGTCAGCCACTGCGCTGTAGGCAGCATGGCAGCGGTGCAGGTAGGCACTGTCCTTCTCGTGAATATCCTTCTGCCGGGCTGCATTGTTTTTTGCCCGTGCCGCAATCAGCCTGTCGCTGACCTCCGGCGGCATGTCGAGGAAAACCACCGCATCCGGCACCGGCAGCTCCAGCCTGACGAACTCAAAATCCCACAGCCAGTCAAGAAACGCCTCACGCTCTGCCGCATCCTGCAGCTTCACCGCCTGATGCACCATGTTGGAAGTAGTGTACCTGTCTGCCAGGATAACCGCCCCTCTCTCGTAGGCTTCCTTCCACTTGAGCTGATAGGAAGCATAGCGGTCAACGGCAAAAAAAGCAGATGCCCCATAGGCACTGACATCCTCCGCCCTGTCCCCAAAGTCTCCCCCCAGGTACATGCGCACCAGCGCCGAAGACTCGGAGGCATAGTCGGGGTATTCCACCTTGAGCACATCATAGCCTTCCCTTTTCAATCGGTCATACAGGGCATTTGTCTGGGTAGCCTTGCCGGAGCCGTCCCCGGCCTCGATTGTTATCAGCCTGCCCTTTGCGTTTTCCATCAGCAACAATTCCTTTCCAAACACCTCAAAAACACCTTATACCATTATTTTATCACCCTGATATCCTCCAGCCGTCCGTCAGCAGGGCCGGACAGGCGCATCCCCATAGCCTGATAGCGGCGTATGTAGTCCACCAGCTCCGCCGTAATTTCCTCCCCCGGGCACAGCAGGGGCACCCCGGGAGGATAAAAGGCCACTGTTTCTGCTGACACAGCCCCCACAGCCCTTTCCAAAGCAATTGCCTTATAATCCGCAAAAAATGCCTCCCTTGGGCTTATCCGTTGCCGTGGCGCAGGCATATCCCCCATTGCCCCCCGGCAACCATTGGCATTTTCTGTATTTTCTGTATTTCCTGCATTTTCCGTCCGCAGATGACCTGCCGCCAAATCCTTCAGTGCTGCCAAAAGCCTCGCAATTACTGCCTCATTGTCCGCCATGGAAATGATAAACAGCAGGTTGCTGGCATCAGACAGCTCGCACTGGATCTTGTACTGATGCCTGAGGATAAGCTCCGCCTCAGGGCCATCCACAGCCAGCCCGGCCAGATTTACCGTCACCTTGGTATAGTCCAGGCAGGCCGCACCGCTATCTGCCCCGGAGCGGCAGCTTTCCAGCCCCGGGCTGTAGAGGCCGCTGATTTTATTGACCTCTGAACGCAGAAGATGAGACAGCCTCACAGCCTCCGCCATGCGCGCCCTGCCCTCCTCCGCCATCTGCAGCCTGGCTATATCCAACGAAGCCAGCAGCAGCTGGTTGGGGCTGGTGGACTGCAAAAGCCCTGCCGCCTGCCGCAGCCTGCTCCTGTCCACCCGATGGCTGCCCACATGCAGCATGGAAGTCTGGGTCATGGAACCCAGCAGCTTGTGGGTACTCTGGGCAGCCACATCCGCCCCCAGCTCTATGGCCTGCAGCGGCAGCTCGTCACTAAAGCGCAAATGGGCACCATGGGCCTCATCCACCAGCAGCAGCATGCCTGCCCCGTGCACCGCCTCTGCAATAGCCCGCAGATCACAGCCATAGCCATAATAGGTGGGATAAACCGCCACCAGTGCCCTGGCTCCCGGATGGGCAGCTATGGCACTCTGCACGGCAGACAGGCTCAGCCCCATGGCAATGCCCAGCCTTGCATCCACCTCCGGCTGAACATAGACAGGCACAGCCCCTGCCATTATCACGCCCCCTATAATGGAGCGATGGGCATTCCTGGGTATCAGCACCTCGTCCCCCGGAGACAATGTTCCCAGCAGCATGGCGTGAATCGCCCCTGTAGTGCCGTTGATAATAAACATGGTATCCTCAGCACCCCACAGCTCCGCTGCCAGAGCCTCTGCCGCCTTGATGCAGCCCTCCGGCTCATGGAGGTCATCCAGCTCCTCCATAAGGGAAACCTCCTGCCGCAGGCCTTCCTCCGTAATCAGCTCCCTGAGAAGCCGATGAGCCCCCAGCCCCTGCTTGTGGCCGGGAGTATGAAAAGCAAGGGCGCCGTCCCCTGCATATTCCTTCATTGCATGAGAAATCGGCGCCTCGTGTTGATTCAGCATATTCTCTGTATATCTATCTGAAACTCTACCTGAAAATTTACCTGAATTTTTAACTGACATAAATTATTTTCCCCCGGCCGGCCTTAGTCCTTTTCCAGCTTTGGATAAGGCAGCTTGACATGAATCTTCGTGCCCTCCCCGGGATTGGAAATCACATTCAGGGAAGCCCCGATCAGCTTTGCCCTTTCCTCCATGCCCAGGATGCCAAAATGCCCGTTGCCGGTACCGCTCTTGCGCATCTCCTCAGTTTCCGCCATATCAAAGCCCCGTCCCTCATCAGAAATCAGAATGGACAGGTCGTTAGGTGAAAACAGCAGCCGCAGGCGCCCCTCGCTGACACCGGCATGGCGATGGATATTGTTCAGCCCTTCCTGAATAATGCGGAACAGCGTCACCTCCACATGCTTCTCCAGAGCACGCTCCTTGCCGTTGACCTGGAAATCCGTCTTGAGAATCTTGCGTTCCTCCAGCTTGCTGACCAGCTGCCTGAGAGCAGGTACCAGTCCCAGGTCATCCAAGGACATAGGCCGCATGTCAAAGATAATCTGCCGCACATCAGCCAGGCAGGTGCGAATCTGCCGCCGCAGCTCCTGCAAGCCTGCCTTCGCCTCCTCCGGCCTGGTATCCACCAGCCGCTCACAGATAGATGCCTGATAAATCAGGTTGGCCATCTCCTGAGCCGGGCCATCGTGAATTTCACGGGACACCCTCAGCCGCTCGTCTTCCTGAGCCTTGATGATCTGTACCCCCAGGAACTTGTTCTTGGAGGCAATATCCATCTGTGCCACCACATTGCTGATCTGCGAAGTCAGATAGCCAACAACCGTCCCCAGCTTGGTGGCCAGCCGCTCTGCCATCAGCAGTGTCTGCTCCATGCCCCGCAGCCTTATTTCCAAGCGGTCACGCTGGCGGCGGGACTGAAATTCCTTTTCCTTCACCAGGGCCAGGCGCACCTGCACATCCTTGACCGCCTCATAGCTGGCACGAATCTTATCCTCGGAATAGTTGGCAAAATTGCTGCTGACCTTCACTAGCCGCTGCTTCTCCTGCTGCTCGCAGTGAACCAGCACATCCACCTCGTCCTGCAGCTTGGCGGTCTCCTCCTTCAGCTCCTTCAGCATGACACGAGCTGCTTCTACATCATTTTTGGTATTTTCATAAATTTCAAATATCTGTCCCTTGCTATTTTCCATAGCATCCACAGTATTTTGAAACGCCTCCCGCAGCAGCCGCTCTCCCTGCTGCTCCACATCCATATCGCTAGAAAGCTTCATCCTTTATCTCCCATATTTCCGAAACAATTAAACTATCTCAGCTTCTATTCTACATGATAAAGCAAATTTACGCAAAGACTTTCCACTTTTTTGCAACATTATTTCAAAAAAGGACTGCCGCATCCCCGAAAGGTGATACAGCAGTCCTCTTATTTACTGCATATACAGCAGTATATGCAGCAGCATATTTATTTCAGCTTACGTCTTATTCCAGCCTGCACCTTGCTTCAGCTTACATCTTGCTTCAGCTTACGGCCTTCTGCCTGAGAGCGGCAACATTGTCCTCGTACACGATGGTCTTCGCCGGCTGGAAGCCGTTGAAGCTGGTAGCGGCAGAGGCACAGTAGGAGCCTGCCTCCGGTGTCAGCACCTTGTCTCCCACCTGCAAAGCTGGTGCCGGCAAATCCCTGGCCACCACATCGATGGAGTCGCAGCTAGGCCCTACAAACACGGACGGAGTCCTGGCTCCCTCCCGGAAAAACTCCAGCTTGTAGGTCCAGTGGTCAAAGACCAGGCCGTTATAGCTGCCATAGAGGCCATCATCCAGCACATACCACGGCTGACCGCCCCGCAGCTTGGTGCCGATGACGCTGGCAACCAGATTTACGGCTGTGCCGCACATGTAGCGCCCCGGCTCTGACCAGATTTCCACATCCGGGAACAGCTCATCAAGACCTGCACGGATGCTGCCTGTCATGGCATCCAGATCAGGCTCTGGCTGACCGATTTCAGGAATCGGCAGGCCGCCGCCAATATCCAGGATTTTCAGGTCAAGCCCCTCACAGGCTGCCTGGTCAAAGAGCCTGCGGCACATCCTCAGAGCCCTGCCATAGGCATCGGCTTTCAGGGACTGGCTGCCCACATGGAAGCAGATACCGGCAGGAACCAGCCCTGCCGCCTTGGCTTTATGCAATAAAGGCAGTGCCAATTCTGGCACTACGCCGAACTTCTCATTCAAATTCACAACGGCTGATTTATTCTCCACCTGCACCCTGATGAGCACCCTGGCGCCGTGAGCATTCTCAGCCAGCTTTGGTATTTCGCTTTCATCGTCGAAGGTAAATTTATCTACCCCTGCCTGAGACGCCAGCCTGATGCTGTCAGGCGGCTTCACGGGATTGGCATATATCATGCGGCTGCCCGGTATGCCGAGAGAACTCAGGAGCCTGATTTCCCCCTCTGAAGCCACATCAAAATTGGAACCAAGACCTGCCAGCCTTGTGAGCACTGCCGGTTCAGGATTCGCCTTGATGGCGTAGAACACCTTCACCCGGGGCAGCCTGTGACGGAGATAGTGGTAATTTTTCTCCACCTTGTCCAGTGACACCACCATAAATGGTGTAGGATACTTCTCTGCCAGATAATTCACTTCTTCTTCAGTTAAACGAAAGCTATTCATAACAACCTCCTCTTTTCTCATGGAGTCCCTTGCGGCTTCTCCATGCAGCATACATAGTACAGCAGCGGCTTTCGTCACATCTCGCATTTATCGCATCTCTGCTGCTGCACTCGGCGCAAAATATGCTGTCCACCGACCATGTACACTGTCTTTACATCTTTGTATTTTTTACAGCACATTTATGGGTTGCATTATAGACCTATTCACTAGATATTGCAAGTAAAAATACATAAAAAAACAAGACTGACAAGACAGGAAAAATACCTCCGCCTTTTTCCTGCCCGTCAGCCCTGAATTATCAAACGATATCTCCGTATTCTATTTTTACTGCAACAGGCTTAGAACCCCGGAGCTGTTCTGGTTTGCCTGAGCCAGCATCGACTGTGCCGCCTGCAGCAACACATTGTTCTTGGTGTATTCTGTCATTTCCTTTGCCATATCCGCATCACGGATGACAGACTCCGCGCTGACGGTATTTTCGCTGGCAGTAGTCAGGTTTGCCTGGGTATATTTCAGCCTGCTTTCAATGGCACCGATGTTGGTCTGCTGGTCAAGCACCTTTTCAATGGCATTGTCAAGAATGGTCATTGCCTGCTTGGCCTTGACACGGGTGCCTACGCTGAGATTTGTGCCATTGTCTGCCTTGAGTCCCAGCCCTTCGGCACTGATACTGCCAAAGGCAGAATTAATTACCTGATTGGCCCTGGTGCCAACCTGGAATTTCATGCCTTCCCCCTTCTGGAAATCGGGCCACTTGACGGTCAGGCCGTTTATCAGGGTTGAGTTAGCACTAGGATAATACCAGAATTTGGTATTCAGGCCTTCCAGTACAGACCCCTTATCATCGCGTACTTCCCCCTGATTGGCATCCGCGCCGAGAATGGAACCCACATCAGGGTTGTCCAGATCTATGCCGCAGGAATTCAGCAGAAACGCCTTTGTATCACCTGCTGCTGACTTTGCTCCATTGAAGGAATCTATCATATTCTGCAGTGTACTAAACCTGCCGCCGGTAGCGGACTGCACCGCCTTATCAGCATCTCCCTCATACTGCACCAATCCCTGCATAAAGGACTGTACACTGCCAGTGCCACATTGCTTGTTCATATAGCGCAAGAAAGCATAACCACCGGCATAAGCACCCTCGCCGGACATGCCCGTTGACAAATCTGGTAAACTTTCCAGCGTTGACCTTCTGTTATCATCTATGCCGTGGGTAACCTCTGCAAAGCCTTCTACAATGAATAAAGGCACATTATCCATATCTTTGACATTAGCCGCCATCACAGCATGGGTCAGCTCATGGGCAATAACCCGGTCAAGATACTGACTGCCAGTCGATGGTGATGAACCGTTAGGATCACTCTCATCCATATCATCATAATAATGCATGTTAACAGTCAAAGTAAGCTTATCCGTCACACCGCCAACAGCTCTGTGAGTTACATACGCCAAACGGTTATTATCTCCCTCATCCTTCAACACTACTTCCATTTCATTGACACTTGCCCTGCCATCGGTGAAGTTAATGCCATAGGCATCCTGTATCATTTCAAAGCTTGCCTTGAGCCATTCGGAATTCAATGCCTTGATGATGGTATCCTGCACAGATTTGCTGATATCTGCCCCGCCATCAAAAATTCTTATGCCGTTAAAGGTGACATTGGCATTATCTGAAATCTGGTCGATAGCCTGGTCCATTTCCTTCTGGATGGTTGCCCTGTCAATGTCTGTGTTGGTATCATTGGCAGCGTTAATCGCTTTTTCTTTTAACGTTTTCAATATATCCACTGTCGAGGATGCTGCCCCCTCTGCCGTCTGCAGCAAGCTGCCTGCATTCTGAGCATTGGCATTTGCCTGGTCCAGTGCCCTGATCTGCACCCGCATTTTTTCAGATATGGAAAAACCGGAAGCATCATCAGCAGCACTGTTCAGCTTCATCCCCGAAGCAACCTTTTTCAAGCTTTTGGACAGTGCCTTGCTGTTTTTATTCAGTTTATTCAATGTCTGCCTGGCAGGCATATTATTCTTTACTACCATTGCCATGAAACAATCTCCCCCAGAAAAATCTATAACATTCAATCCCTTAATACACTAAAACTTGTTGTCATCAAAGAAATCATCGAAAACTACCCACAAATTATTAAATTTTAGTTTGTCGTAGTGCTTGATTGTTACTTTTGCAATATATGTACGTTTTAATGATTAGTGCAGGGGAGCTGTCATAAAAATATCAGCAAATACTCCAATGGGCGGTCACTGTTTTACATTGTTGTGTATAAACTTACGGTCAGACCTTTTTATAGAGCATCAGGGCAGTACCATCGCAGGCACGCTCGCGCTACTATCCACGCCTAGCGGATGCTAAGCTCTTGCTACGCCTACGGCTTGCAAGTCGCTAAGCACCGAGGCGCGTCTCAGTGCCATGCGAATGGTACATGCCCTGATACTCTTTAAGAGGTCTGACACAAAATTTTCACAAATCTGCTTATAAAGTCAACCGCCCATTAAATTATCTGCCAATAGTTGCAATACTGCGACAGCTCCCCACTCACTTTTCAGCAAGCCTTTATATTTTGCCGTAGCAACATGATGATGCCTTACGAACAAGCCTGAAAAGGGGGGCTGAGAGGCTGACGAGACCTGATACTGCCAACAACTATGCAAGGTAACCTGCCCTTATAAGCAGTTTTGTTTGTATGTCACTATAATCTTATACTAAAGTTAGCAGTCTATCCTATGCACCCTATGTAGCTAGGCTAAAAAACTGTTTGATTGCACTATACGTTATACAGCGGTTGGCAATAGCAGATTTCGTCAGCTTCCCGGCTCCCCCTTTTCAGGCTTGCTCGTAAAGTCAGAATTAGTTGCTACAGTTGCATACTAATTGAATGCAGTTGGATTATTATGTGCATATCTGTTCAGACACAAAGAAGGACAGGTGCGGCATGTACCCAAAGAAAACCTTGAGTGCAGCCTCGCTTCTTAGCGAGTGCGAGCGTAAGCGATGCAGGAGCTTAGAAGCGCGAGGCTGTGCTAAGAGCGAGAGCGAGTTTTCTATGGGTACTGCCGCTACCTGTCCTTTTATAATGTCTGAACAGAGTCCACGAACTATCAAACCATTTCAGTCAGTATGTGCATGAAGTAACAAACCGGCACTACGGCAAACTGAAATTTACATAGCACCAGCCATTTTTTTAAAAGCTTCCTCGCTCATACCTGCTTCTGCTGCCGCATCGCGTAGGGATAGCAAATTCTTTTTTACCAGGCTCACTAATGTTCTTTGAGTTCCAATAATTTCACCGCGTGCTTCCCCTTGTGCTACTATTCTATCTAGTACCTCGCACATATTTATTCCCTCCTTTGCAGCTGAATCTTCATTTAGGAAGTCGTAATAACGCTTATCCCGTGTAAGCACGGACATAAGCTTTAACATGCTGTCTACATGCTGAATAGGTTTATTTGGCGGAACATATTCCTTGCCACTGGTACGCTGAACGAAATAATCTGCAATTATCTGAAAATCTCCTTTGTAACGTTTTACCTGCTCAGGAGTCAGCCGCGGCACATCAATAATATTCAGCTTAAAATCATTGACAAATGGCTTCAGTTTGTCAGGTACATCAATCACATCATACAGGCACCTTGGCTTTTTCCAAGGCTTTTCACCAAAATATAAAACCAGGGTGATTACAGGATAACGCTTGTGGCGTACCCTGCGCTTCTTGCCGGTAGCTTCATCTACCACTATAGTGTCCTGATTCATTTCATCACGATATGAATCACCGTCATAGCCCATAACGTGCAATGGCATATCAGAGTCAATTGCCATCTGATTTTCAAAGCCCACCATGGCAAGACGGACGTTGCAATTGGCATCCACGCAATACTTGGCAACATCCCGCTCCTGCTCATGCAGCACACCATCATCTGCCTTGTATTGCGAGAAGGGCTGTGCATCTATCAGGCTATCCGCCTTGATAAATTCCTCTCCCTCAAATAGGCTGCCATTTACTATATCTGCCACTACATCATTATGAGACTCAAAATTTTTCTGGGATATATCTTTCTCTCCCATTATGCTCACCACCTATATATAATATCAATCCCTATTGTTATTATATCATAAGTTTGGTTTTTTGTAAATTTCAGTTTATACAGCGGTCGGCAATAGCAAGTTTCGTCAGCCTCCCAGCTCCCCCTTTTCAGCTTTTTCGTAAAGTCAGATTGATTACCTTGGTAGCGTACAGCAGAGTATAGTTGATAACTATGTGCATATCTGTTCAGACACAAAGAGGGACAGGTGCGGCATGTACCCAAAGAAAACCTTGAGTGCAGCCTCGCTTCTTAGCGAGTGCGAGCGTAAGCGATGCAGGAGCTTAGAAGCGCGAGGCGCAGGGGATGACGAAACCCTATTGACATGAATTAGTTTCGAGGATAAATCCTTGTATGCTAGGCGGAGGAAGAAGGCATGGTGGTTCCATGCCGACCGACGACAACAACGCAGACAAGGATTTAGACCGAAAATAATCATGGAAATAGGGTTTTGTCACCCCTCCGAGCGAAAGCGAGTTTTCTATGGGTACTGCCGCTACCTGTCCTTTTATAATGTCTGAACAGAGTCCACGAACTATCAAACCATTTCAGTCAGTATGTGCACGAAGTAACAAACCGGCACTACGGCAAACTGAACTTTATTTCATCAATCTGCGTTCCATCTGCCAGATAGCACCGAATATCCAGCGTATCAGCAGCCGCCTCCATAGTCAGGTAATTGCCATTTTCCGGCTGTGGCGCAGTTACTCTGTCCAGTGCATGGTCAATCCAAAGATTCGGATAGCGCACATCACCGGCAACACCTGTCAAAATGTACACCGGCCCTTTATCTGCGCTGTCACGCTGGAAAAGGTGCCCCCTGTTTCTATAGGTATGCAGATGGGCTGTCAGCACAACATCCACATTAAACTCCTCAAAGACAGGCATAAAGGCAACACCTTCCTCCGAAAAGCCCTCCAGCCGTTCAGGCCTGTTATGAATCCTGTACTGCAGCACATCCCTGTGCATCAGTACCACCTTCCACGGCTTATCAGAACTGCTCAGATCCTGCCTGAGCCATGCCAGCTGCTCCGCCAGCAAATCCTGCTGGAAAGCCTCCAGCTCATAATCCGAAGTGCAAAGCACCACAAAATGCACCGCACCATAGTCAAAGGAATAATAATACCTGTCATACTTGCTGCTGCCATTGGCAGGTGTCTGAAAATACCCCAGATAGGCAGCTGGCAGGCGCATCTGCCAGTTCTTGTCATAGCACTCGTGATTGCCCATCACAGGCACAAAGGCACTCTGGCTGATGATATTGTCCAGCCCCCGGAACCAGGCACGCCACTGACTGCTGTCCTCACCATTGTCCACCAGGTCACCCATGTTCACCACCAGCTCTGCCCCCTGATTGCGCTCCCAGGCCGCCTGGGCCAGCTTCTGCCAGCCGCTGTAATCCGCCGACTGGGAGTCAGGGAAAATCAGCATCTTAAAAGGCTGTCCCGCACTATCCGTTTTCAGCCTGTGCCAATCGCTGCGTCTGTCCTTGTCAATAATAGCGTATTCATATTCTGTACCGGGATGCAAATTATCCAGCAATACCGTGTACTGATAATTCTCACTGCCATCATCCGCCCAGAAATCCTGCACCGCATCATAGCGAAGCTCCCCTTCCTCCGAACCTGCCAGCCGCACCATCACCTGAGGTGCTTCCATAGGGCTTGCCGACTGCCACATGATGCGCCTTTGGGTACTGTTATCCTCCGTCACCATCTGCCGCAAATTCTGCACCTGCCCGTCTTGTAAAATAGCATAAAGCTGATTGCTGGCCGCCCTGTGCAGACGTGTCTGAGGCAAAAAATACAGACCTATCCCCAGCAGGACAATAACCAGCGGTATAACAGTCCGCCAATTGCATAAATGCCTGGCAATCTTTTTCAAAAAATTATTCTGCCCTACCTTATCCATATCGCGCTCCTCCGCCATAAACCACCCTCCATGCTTCATAACAGCTTCACTGTCATTTCTTTTCATCCAGCAAAACAACGCCCTGCTCAGGATTTTTATCAATTGCGCCAACAATCCTGTGCGGAACATATAGCTCTTCCAGATATGCAATATCCTCCCCGGTTAATTTTACTGCAAAAGCTCCTGCGGCATCATCTAAATAGCGTGTTTTTGTAGCCCCGATAATCGGCGCTGCAATCCCCTTTGCCCACTGCCATGCAATGGCAATCTGGGACATTTTACAGCCATACCCTTCGGCAAGCTCCGCTACCCGCTTCACTATCTGCATATCCTCTGCTTCAGTAGTATCATATTTCCCCATTGCAACCCTGTCCGTACTGCCACGCAGAGAATCTGACCTCCACTGCAATCTTGCCAAATGCCCTGCCGCAAGGGGACTATAAGGCATGAGTGAAACGTTCATCTGCTTACAGATAGGAATTAATTCCCGCTCATCTTCCCTATAAAGCAAATTGTAATGATTCTCCATTGCTGAAAACGGCGTCCAGCCATTATCCCTTGCAACTATCTGCATATTGTGAAACTGATACCCATACATAGCCGATGCGCCAAGCGCCCGAACCTTTCCCGATTTTACAAGCTCATGCAATGCTTCCATAGTTTCTTCTATCGGTGTATCATAATCAAATCTATGAATCATATATAAATCAAGATAATCCGTTCCAAGACGTGACAAGCTACCGTCTATTTCCCTCATGATTGCCTGCCTTGATAAACGCCCCTCATTAAAGTACACCTTGGAGGCAATCACAACCTGGTTCCTTGCTATGTTTTTCTTCAACGCTTTTCCCAGATATTCCTCACTTGTTCCTGCTGAATACCCATTTGCAGTGTCAAAAAAGTTATATCCCAAATCAAGAGCATGTTTGATAACCTTCTCACTCTCAGCCTCATTCAGCGTCCAGTCATGCATGGTTCCGGCTTTACCAAAGCTCATACATCCCACACATAATTTTGAAACCTCTATATCTGTATTTCCAAGTTTGCTGTATTCCATAACCCGCTCCTTATTTTACCTTAGATTTTACATAAGCTTCCATAGCCCCATCTTCATAAATGTCATCATTAATTATTTTCATTTTATCCATCTTCTTTTTGGAATTGCACACAGGACTATTCCTGCCGCAGCTTTGCCTGCTTGATATAAGTCAAAAAGGCACTTGCCACACCAAAGGACATGCCGTACTTCCGCCATGCCAGCACCGTATTGGTAGTTATTTCCGGCACAAAAGGACGAAAAACAACCATTTCAGGATTCAGGTAGCTTGCCGCTCCATCAGTGGTCAGGCAGCCCCAATCGCTATTTTCCACCAAAGGCAGGGCATTATCTACCAAATTCACATAACCACGGATATTCATCCTGGCCTGCTCCCCTAGCAGGCTGCTGATTTCATTGAAAATAGCCTTTCTGCCCGTAACCAAAAGCTCTGTGCCATTCAAATCCTGCACGGAAATACTCTCTTTTCCTGCCAGGGGATGCCCGGCTGAAAGCAGCAAGCCCCATTTATCCTTGGTGCGCAGACGAAAATACTCATACCTGCTCACATCAATCGGCTCCATCATAATGGCAAAATCCAAAAGCCCCTTATCCAGCATCTCTTTCAGCTTGTCAGCCGTAGCCGTATGAATTTCATAAGTCACCTTTGGAAACTGACGGGAAAAATCCTGCAACGAGCTGAATACCTCATTGGAAGCACTATATATGCCGCTGCCAATAGAAAGCTGCCCCATAACATCCGACCGGGCTGAAAAATCCCGCTCCAGCATATCCATGAGGCTGTCAATCTCCATCGCCCTCAGCTTCAGATGCACCCCTGCCTCCGTCAGCGTAATCTTATTTGTCCTGTTGAAAAGCTGCACCCCCAGCTCATCCTCCAGCAGCATCATCTGCCGGGACAAGGTAGGCTGGGTAATATGCAGGACATCTGCCGCCCTGGAAATACTCTCCTCCCTTGCCACCGCCAGAAAATACCGCAATACCCGTATATCCAAGCCATCCCCTTCTTTCCTTGCATCAAATAAGCTTCTTAGCTACCTATATTATGCGAAAATTTCCTCAAAATCAACTATATATTCAAGTGAGCAGCAAAATCTTTCCCTATACCGATTAATAGCAATGTTCTCAGCATTTTCAACTCCTCCTACAGACACCTTACCACAGGCATATAATGAAATGCCATACATAGCATCAGAAGCATAAAGAATACCAGATTATTCATCCAGTGCCCATACCTCCTTGGCCAGATTAAACACTGCCCATGCCTTTGGCCAGCCAGCATAAAAGGCCACATGGGTAATCACCGCCGCAATTTCCTTTTGGGTAACGCCATGCTGCTTGGCATTTTCCAGATGATATTTCAGGGAGGAATCCGTTATGCCGGAGGCCATCAATGCTACCACCGTAATCATACTTCTGGTCTTTAAATCAATATCCCCATTATTCCAATTTTCACCGAACAACACATCATCATTATAATGAGCAAACTCCGGCGCAAATTCGCCCAAAGCATTCCTGCCTGCCATCTGTACAACCCTCTCATTTTTCATATCATCATCATTCCTTTCCATACCTGCCGCCCAGGCACAATTGCTGCCAACCGTCAAAGACATTGCCAATAATAGCGGCAAAAGCTTTCTCCACTTCATTCCTGGCACCTCCTATATAGCGAATGTAGTTTTATTTTACACCGCAAAAAAATTCTTATCCAATACCTATATCAAATATTCAATTATGCTTCAAAGGCATATTCATTTTGCAGCAATATAGCGGGGTAATATAGCTTTGCGATAACATTGCTCCGCAAGCAAAAAAATCCCTGCTGACTCCATACCACGAAGTTAGCAGAGATTTTCTTTTGCTATTGAAATTTTACGCTGTCAATCCAGACGCTTGGCAATATATTCCCAGGTTTCCGTCTTGAAGAAGCACTCATCTACGTTGGCTTCCATTTCCAGATACCGCTGATATGGTATGCTGAAGGAGAGAATATCCTTGTCAATGACCTTGCGGGCAGACAAATCCGTAAGGCCTATATAGCAGGTACGCTGTCCCTGCTCATGGGCATCCAGGCCGTAAAGCACGCTCTGAGTGCAGCCTGCGCCAAAAAGCAGCTTGACATTATCCTGATTGGGCGTATCGTAGTTGGCAAGCCCTGCCAATGCTGACAGCCTGTCAGGATTTACCAAAAACACCACCAGCTCCGGCTGCTCATCCCCATCCCCTACCTCATCCAGCGGGCGGAAGACCACATATTTTTTCTGCGGCACCTTAGGAATATTATCCATAAATTCCAGAGCCAGCTCCGGGCTCTGCTTGTACCACTCTCCCGGACGCGGTATCCCCTCGCCTGTTGAAATAAACTTTTCAATAAAGCCATGGGGATAAGGCTCCAGCCCCAGGCCTGCCTTGCCACCGATACATTCCACCCGCTCGCGGCAGAAAGCTGCAGTGCGCCCCTTCTTGGCCACAGTGTTCAGCATGGCAATCACGCAGCCCCATACCCCTTCGCGGAACTGCATTGCCCCCTCCGGCAGCGCATCTGAGCGATATACCGCCACCGGATGATTTTTCAGCCTCAGTGCCTTTGCCAGCTTACTCTCCATAAAAAAATCCCCCTCTCAAAATACATTACCGGCTACAGGAATATTGCTTCTGTTCTTCACGCACCACATACTCCTGCAAAGCCGTTTCCACCAAGCCGTTTAAAGATATTTCTTTTTCGACAGCATACATGGCTATCTTCCTGTGCAAATCCTGCCCTATGCGGACATTAAAGCTACCTTTGTATGCCCGCTCTGGCAACCTGCCACTTTCCTCGCACCATGCCAAGTATTCATCAATAGCCTGATGGAAGGAACTAAGCAAGGAAACAGCATCTTCTCCCTCATAAGAAATCAATGCCCTGATCCCCATTACCTTACCAAAGAAAATACCATCTTCCTCTGAAAATTCCACACTGCCAACGTAATCCTTATATTTCATAGTATTGTTCAAATTAATCCCTCCCCCTGCAAAAAATCCACCAGCTGCCTGACCTGATATACAAGCAGTTCCTTGCGCGGATGTGGTTTGTGCAACAAAATTGGCGGACGTTTTTCGTGTACAAAAATAACCCTGGAACCACTGGTTTTTCCCTTATCTTTCTGTATATAGCCAAAGCCACTCAATAAGCGTACAACTTCATCAAATGTCAAATCTTTCGGCAAGCCTTTCACACGTTCTATGAGCTTTTCATTTTTCCCCACACCGTCACCCCCTGTATCACACATTTTACACCAACGGCTATAAAATAGCAACTATTTATAGTTGCATTTTAGATAGAATCAGATTAGAAAATATATTGCTTGCAATTCTGTTGATTTCAAAGTACAATTTATATACAGAACAACACAGCATATCGCTGATTTATAAAGGAGCATTTATTTATGGGTATTTTTGACAGATTTTTACCAAAGAAAAAACAGCCTGAGGTGAAGAACACCATTCCGCAGGAAAAGGCCAACATCAAGAAAACTTTCGGTGTATACTGCAACAAACATCACAGCACCAAGGGCGAGAAGCTCTGCCCGAAGTGTACCGCGCTTCTTGCCACCGTTATGACCAAAATCAACCGCTGCCCGTATGGCATCACCAAGCCAATCTGTGACCGTTGCGAGCGACAGTGCTTTGGCAAGGCGCAGAACACCGAGTTCATGAAGATTATGACCTCCTCCAGCAAGGGCATGTTCCTGAAGCACCCTATGATGACCATGAAGCACAAGATGGCCAGCCTCAGCGTAGACTACGCCAAGCGGGAGCAGGAAAAACGCCAGGCTGAAAAGGCAGCTGCCAAGAAAAAGAATGCCGAAGCAAAAGCCAAGGCAAAAGAGGAAGGCAAGAAGGAAAAATAATTGCCTTCCATCCATAAGAAGGCAGCCAATAAGTGAGCAAACATATAAGCGAATAAATAAACAAAAAGCAAGCAGCCGGTTCAGGGCATATCTCCATGCCCCGGACCGGCTGCTTTATTCTACGCAATTTTCATTTTTACGATTTGCATAGAAAAAATCCTCTATTTTTCCGCAGAAAAACAGAGGATTTTCTATGCAACCCTATGGCCGGGATGACTGCCCAACTCCGTGCAGCCACCCTTGCAAGCAATTTATCTTAACGCTTGTAAGTCTCGTCCAAGACTACGAAATGGGCCTGCGGATGAGCGCATACAGGGCACTCCTCAGGAGCAGCCTCGCCGGTGCACACATAGCCACAGTTGGAGCACTGCCAGATAACCTTCTCGTTAGCCTTGAATACCTTATCCTGCTCCACGTTGAGCAGCAGCAGCTTGTAACGCTCCTCATGCTCCTTCTCGATAGCGCCAACAGCATCAAACAGCTGGGCAATCTTGTCAAAGCCTTCCTCACGGGCAACCTTGGCAAACTCAGGATACATGGAGGTCCACTCATCATTCTCACCGGCAGCAGCATCCTTCAGGTTGTCAGCAGTCTTGCCTACGCCGTCATTGATGAGCTTGTACCAGATCTTGGCATGCTCCTTCTCATTCTTGGAAGTCTCCAGGAAGATGTTCTGAATCTGCACATAGCCGTCCTTCTTTGCCTGGGAAGCGAAATACTGATACTTGGTATGAGCCTGGGACTCACCAGCAAAAGCAGCCTTCAAGTTTTCCAAAGTCTTTGAACCCTTTAAATCCATAACAGATACCTCCTATTAATAAATACACACTCTATTTAATGGATAATAATTATCCGTTACTAACAGTATATCATTTATGGCAAAAATGTCAACCACATTCTTACATATTTTTCACAGGCACAGGGCCACGGGAAAGGGCAATGGCACCGGTTCTGGCAATCTCGATAATCTGGAACTCAGCCAGCATCTCGCAGATTGCCTCAATCTTGCTGCGGGAGCCGGTGAGCTCAATCACCACGTTCTCAGGGCTTACATCCACAATCTTGCCCCGGAAAATATCCACGATATTGCGAATATCTCCCAAAGTTTCCTTCTGAGCCTTTACCTTCAGCAGCACCAGCTCCCGGACGATGGAATCCACCTGCCCCAGGTTGACAATCTTGATAACATCAATCAGCTTGCCCAGCTGATGTACCACCTGCTCCAGCTCCCTATCGTCCTCTACGGACACCTCGATGTTGATGCGGGTAACATCACGTTCCTCCGTATAACCGGCAGAAATGCTTTCAATATTGAAGGCACGACGGCTGATAAGGCCGGAAACATGGGTGAGAACGCCCGGCTTGTTGTCTACCAGCACAGCTAAAATATACTTTTTCATTCCTTGTCCCCTCCCAAAACCATATCACTGAGGCAGGCTCCCGGTGCTACCATCGGCAGCACATCCTCGTTGCCCGGCAGCATCACATCAATCAGCATCGGCCCTTCGGCAGCCAGTGCTTCCTTCAGCATCGGCTCCAAATCCTCCGGCTTCTCAATCCGGCAGGCAGCCATGCCCATAGCCTCTGCCAGCTTCACGAAATCAGTCTTGCCACCCAGCAATGTCTGGGAATAACGCTTGCCGTAGAACATGCGCTGCCACTGAGTTACCATGCCCAGCACCCGGTTGTGCAGGAGGACAACCTTCACATCGATATTGTTGTCAGCAGCAGTGGACATCTCCTGGCAGTTCATCATGATGCTGCCGTCGCCGGTAAAGAGCACCACCTGCTTGTCAGGCTGCCCCAGCTTTGCCCCCAGGGCAGCCGGCAATCCGTACCCCATAGTGCCCAGGCCGCCGGAGGTCAGGAACTGGCGCGGCTTGCGGCTGTTGAAGAACTGGGCCGCCCACATCTGATGCTGCCCTACATCGGTAACAATCACGGTATCATCATCCACCAGCTGGCTGACCTTCTCAATCAGCTCCTGTGGCATGATATAGCTGTCATTGGTCTTGTACGCAAATGGATACTTGCTGTTCATCTCAATGACATGGCTCCGCCATGCATCATAACTGCCTTTGTAATCCACCGCAGACTCCTGCAGGAGACGGGCAAAAATCGGCAGTGACCAGCACAAATCGCCAACCACAGGGAAATCAGCTACTACATTCTTGTTGATTTCCGCCTTGTCCACCTCAAAATGCACAATCCTTGCCTCTGGCGCAAAGGCGGCCACCTTGCCGATAACCCGGTCATCAAAGCGCACGCCGATGCCAATCAGCAGGTCACACTCCTGCACCGCCATATTGGCAGCATAGGAGCCGTGCATGCCCACCATGCCCAAAAAGCCCTCTTGGGCAGAAGGGATGCAGCCCAGCCCCATTAGGGAGCTGACCACAGGGATATGGGTTTTATCAACAATCTCCCGGAACAATGCAGCCTGATTGGCAAGGGTAAGCCCGCCACCGATGAAGAACAGCGGCTTCTTTGCCTCCCCCAGCACCTCCATCACATCTGCCAGCTGGCTCTCATCCCCGGTAAAATCACCGCTATAGCCCGGCAAATGCACTTTTTCAGGGTATTCATAATCAATTTCCGTGGTAAATACATCCTTGGCAATATCAATCACCACAGGCCCCGGACGGCCGGTAGAGGCAATGAAAAACGCTTCCCTGATTACCCTTGGCAGGTCCGCCGCCTTCTTCACCAGGTAGTTGTGCTTGGTGATAGGCGTGGTGATGCCCACAATATCCGCCTCCTGAAAGGAATCCTTGCCAATCAGGGGATTGGTCACCTGACCGGTAAAGCAGACCAGCGGAATAGAATCCATGTTGGCGGTGGCGATGCCAGTAATCAAGTTGGTAGCTCCCGGCCCTGATGTGGCAAAGCAGACACCAACCTTGCCGGTGGCCCTGGCATAGCCGTCAGCTGCATGGACAGCACCCTGCTCATGGCGTGTCAGGATGTGGGGATACTTTGTCTTGTAAAGTGCATCATACAAGTCCAGCACCGCACCACCCGGATAACCAAATATTACCTCGACATTTTCTCGTTTCAGGCTCTCTAGTACAGCCTGCGCTCCATTCATCAGCAAGGAAATTCCTCCCCCTATAAGAAATTTCAACGTAATCTTATTCTACGCTTATTCTTTGTATATTCTATGGAAATCGCTAACACATAGTCTCTACATTATACCCAATTGGGCAGAACATTTCAACAGACAGATGACATATTAACAATTTTCTTGCCTGTTATTAAGAGTGTGTATTATTTTTTCTCCATTTTTGTGCTCTGAATATGTACGCAAATATTATTAGCCGAATATTATCCACTGGCAAAAAACGAAAAGCATTTTTTGAAAGACACCTTGTTTTTCTTCTCTTATTCCCTTTACACTTTTTAATAAGTGTGTTATAATCAAAAAACTTTCAGATGAGGAGGGACGTTTTTTCAGTATGTCTTGTAGCCGCGAAGAAATAACAAGCCGTCTTTTAGATAGCTACCAAAGGTATTATAACATTACGATTTATGATGATGCGAAGCTGCCTCTGAAGGCTCTTTGCGAGTATTATGAGGCTGCCGAAAAATACGTTGTTTCCCGCAAGGTCAACCTGTGGACTGCCAAGGGCGAGGAATTTATTTTCCTGTACGAGATGCCTGTGCTGACCAGGGAGCTTTTTGAAAAACATCTGGCTGAGGCCCGTGAGACGGGCATGAAGCTGGCGCATATCGGCTCCGGGCACATGTACACCTACATAACGCCCGTGTTTGTCTGCGACTCCTGCGAGCCTGAGGCTCTCAGGATGCTGCAAAAATGCAGTGTGCACAAGACCTTTCTTTTTTCCTTTCATGGCTGGATGGATGTGCGGCTGGCTGTCTGCCAGGCAGCTGAACAGGCCGTTGCCACCAACAAGGCCGGCAGATGTATGGAGAAAAATCTGAAAAGAATATTATTTTCTTGAAGGGGGTATCCTACATGAATACGCTGGTACTTTTATTGATATGTACAGCAATTCTTGCCTGCGGTTATACCTTTTATGGCCGCTGGCTCTGCAAACAGTGGGGCGTTGACGAAACCAACAGTACGCCAACCCCTGCACACACCATGACCGATGGCATGGACTACGTTCCTGCCAAGGCACCTGTGCTGATGGGGCATCATTTTTCCTCCATCGCCGGTGCAGGCCCTATTACCGGCCCGATTGCCGCTTCTATTTTCGGCTGGGTTCCTGTTGCCCTGTGGGTATTGATCGGCGGCATCTTCTTCGGCGGCGTCCATGACTTTGGCGCACTGGTTGCTTCCATCCGCCACAAGGGACAGTCCATCGGCGAGATTATTGATGTAAACATGAGCCGCCGTGCCAAGGTATTATTTACCGTATTTACTTACCTGACCATTATTCTGGTAGTGGCCGCCTTTGGCGCCATCGTGGCCAGCACCTTCGGCGCCGTTGTCAAGGACGGCGTGGTGGATGTGGCTGCCAGCTCCACCCAGGCCTCCGTGGCTATGGTGTCCCTGCTGTTTATTGCCGTGGCAGTTGTTTTTGGCTTTTTTGTCTATCAGCGGCACACCTCGATGGCTGTTACCACTGTCTTCGGCATCGCAGCCATCATCTTCTGCCTGGCTGTGGGCATGAACTGGCATCCTATTTACCTGTCTACCCAGACCTGGATGTATGTGGTGGGCTTATATATCGCCATCGCTTCCGTAACGCCGGTATGGATTTTGCTGCAGCCCCGGGATTATCTCAGCTCCTTCCTGCTTTACGCTATGCTGTTTATTGCCTTTATCGGCGTAGTGGGCGCACACCCGGACATCAACCCTGAGCTGTTCCCGGCCTTCACCGGCTTTGCGGTAGAGACCAAAAACGGCATGCAGTACCTGTTCCCTATCCTCTTTACCACTGTTGCCTGCGGTGCCATCTCCGGTTTCCATTCCCTGGTTTCCTCCGGCACCACCTCCAAGCAGCTGGATAAGGAATCCGATGCCCGCCCTATCGCCTACGGCTCCATGCTGCTGGAGTGCGTGCTGGCAATCCTGACCATCTGCGCCATTGCTTATGCCCGTGAGACAGGCCATACCAAGGGCGTAACTGATATTTTTGCCGGCGGTATCGCCTCTATGGCTGCCACCATTCCGGGGCTGGGTGGCATTGAGCACATCCTCTACACCCTGCTGGTGCTGACCTATTCCGCTTTCTGCCTCACCTCCCTGGATACCGCAACCCGCGTGGGCCGCTTCATGTTCCAGGAGCTGTGGCTGGAGCCTGGCCAGACCGTGGATGACATCAAGGACGGCTGGAAGAAAATCCTGGTAAATCCTTATGTGGCTACCCTGATTACCGTTGTGCTGGGCATCGCCCTGGGCATGAACGGCTTCCAGAAAATCTGGGGCATCTTCGGTGCCGCCAACCAGCTGCTGGCAGGCCTGGGCCTCCTGGCCATCTGCACCTGGCTGGGCAACGCAGGCAAGAACAACAAGATGTTCCTGCTGCCAATGGCATTTATGACTGTGGTTACCATCAGCTCCCTGCTGATTATTGTCAAGAACCAGCTGAATGTCATCGCTGCCGGTGGTGCTGACTGGGGTCCTTATGCACAGGTTATCATCGGCGGCCTGCTGACCATCCTGGCAGTAATTTTGGTTATCGAAGGTATTTCTACTTTGAGAAAGCCAAAGAAGGTTACAGCATAATTTCCGGCGCATTATAGCGATATGATGATATGCTGATATAAAAATTGCGGTTTAAGCACCTGATGGGCTAAACCGCAATTTTTTATTGCCTTTGAATTTTTCTGGCTTCCATTAAATGATTTCTATAAGGATAGTTTATTGCCATGATGGAAAAATTTTACCACTGATGGGAAATTTTTATAGCTTTTGCTTGAAAACTTTCTTCAAACATGCTAGAATATAAATGTTGCTGAAATGCGGGCGTAGTTCATTGGTAGAATGCAAGCTTCCCAAGCTTTAGAGGGGGGTTCGATTCCCCTCGCCCGCTCCATATTTTTTCAAAAATAGCTTGCATTATTGCAAGGTTTGATGTATAATAGTTTACGTTACTGGCGCGTTGGTCAAGTGGTTAAGACTCCGCCCTCTCACGGCGGCTTCAAGGGTTCGAATCCCTTACGCGTCACCAGCTAATAACAGCCCGAAGCGAAAGCTTCGGGCTTTTTTGCTGTGCAATATTTACATAGTTATCATCCTTTTCCCATGCGCCTGATCTCATCCATAATATCCGCATAAGGACGATTCTGAGTAAAAAGCAATGTTGTACCCAATATAAATCCATCTACCCCCATCGGGCCGAATTTCCGTATCTTATCCGCACCGCAGGCTCCATCCCAATAAACCTCAAATCCCATCTTATCACGCAAAGACAGCAAACGCTCCAGCTTCTCACCGATATAAGGCAAATACATCTGCCCCGCCTTGCCCGGATTAACCGACATTACTAGAACACGTTTCACAATCCTCAGCATCTCATATACAGTTTCCACACTGGTACCAGGATTAATAGCCAGCCCCGGCACCATACCTGCATCTATTACTTTTTGCAAGGTTGTAGACGGATGATACTCTGCTTCCGGGTGAATATACACCGTATCCCCCGGGCGCATGCACCGCAAAAAGATTTCCACACTATTGTTGGGATGTTCCACCATCAGATGCACATCCATAGGCTTCCTGGTCAAAGTGCCGATACAATACAAATCATTCAAGGACATAGCAAAATTCGGCACAAACCGGCCATCCATTATATCAATATGAAATGAATCTATACCTGCATTTTCCAGTTCATGCACTTCCTTCTCCAAATTGCGATAATCCGCGCACATCATGGAAGCACAATATTTGATTGACATATCCAACCCCTCCGCTAGCAAAATCTACATTGTCAAAAACTACCATTGCAAATATACAAATATCTTCACAAAAAATTACAAAACAAACATCACCTTTAAGTAAGGCTCCTGCTTTTCATGCATCAGGTCAAAGGCTTTTTTATACTCACTCAGGCTGAATCTATGGGTAATCAGCTTTTCCGGCTGCAAAATACCTGACTGCATCGCCTGCAAGGACTGCTGCCAGTCATTTTCCTGCCTGCTAAAGCTGCTATTCCAGGTGCCAATCAACTGCAATTCCTTGCGCAAAATCTGCCAATATCCATTCTGAGAAATATTGATATTTCCTGCCGGATTGCCCATGAGAACCACATTGCCAAATCTCTTTGCCACATCCAGGCAGGCTTCTGCACCATCACTGCAGCCTGTGCCCTCAATGCATACGTCGGCACCTTCTCCGCCAGTAAGCCCCCGTACATATTCGCCTAAATCGACCTCACGCACATTGACTGCCGCAAAGCCAAGCTGCTCTGCCATCTGCACCTTGGCCTGCGAGCGGCCAGCCAGGATGATGTTGCTTACCCCGGCAGCCTTTGCCCACCAGGCCAGCAAAAAAGCAATAGCTCCAATGCCATAAATAACCATCGTATCCCCCAGCGCAGCACGGCTTTTCCTAAAGGCATGCAGCGCCACCGCTGCCGGTTCATTCATAGCCGCAGCTTCATAGCTTACACCATCCGGCAGTAGGCAAAGATTAGCTTCCTTAACAGCCAAATATTCCGCCATTGCCCCGTCCTGTCGTGAGCCATAATAGCTATAAGCCTTGCACTGAGCATAATGGCCGGTCTGACAAGCAAGGCATTTGCCACAGGGCAATAACGGAAAAACCGATGCCCCTTTGCCTACCAAGGACTGATTATCTGCCTCCACTATTTCCCCGGCAAATTCATGCCCAATAATGGTCGGAAAGTGGTACGTTCCCTTATCAAAAACACGAGGTATATCACTGCCGCAAATGCCCACAGCACGCACACGCAACATTACCTCTCCCCGCTTGCGCTCAGGCAGAGGCACATCCTCAAACCGCAAATCCCCTACACCATACAAATTTAATGCCTTCATTTCAACCACGCATCCTTTTTCGTCAGCAACAGTGCCTTAAATAGTTCTATATCCTCTACTCTGGTCAATTTTATATTGCGCTCCGAGCCTTTAGCAAAATAAATAGGCCAACCAAGTTCATTCTGCATAGCAGAAATAGAATCCAGCTCCACCCCTCGTTCATCTGCCAGACGATACATATCCTGCATCCGCCTGCCTGTCACAGCCTCCGGCGTTTGCCCACGCACCAACCTGCTCCGTTCTACCACCTGTGCCGTATAATCCTCACCACTGCGGCTGTACATGGTATCGAAGCAATCCAGCACTGACATGGAGTTGCCATTCCTGCGGCAAACCGCAATCACATCCGACAGGCACTCCGCCGTCACCAGAGGGCGCACCGCATCGTGCACGATGATAACATCCTCATCCCCCACCGTCCCCAAAGCCTTCATCCCTACTCTGGTGGAAGCAAATCTTGTACTGCCGCCAGCTACTATGCTCTGCAGCTTATCAATACTGAACTGCTTTGCATAGCCTGCCAATATTTTTTCCCAACCATCTACACATACGCAAACAATACCATCAATCTCAGCATGTGCCTGCAAAACCTCCAAGGTATATACAATCACCGGCTTATTTTCCACATGAATAAATTGCTTCGGGATATCCTGCCTCATACGGGAACCCGAACCGCCAGCCAATAAAACTACATAATTCACTTTTTACACTACCCTTGCATCCTAAATAATTGTTGTCATAAACAAAAACTACATTATATCAATCACCAATAATCTTAGCCATTATCGCAAAGAAAATTTCATCTGCCAAATTCCAAAGGAACGATTCCTCATCCACGACTTCATCATTTGATGGTTTAGCTATCGTAATTACATTATCGGCAACATTGTCATCATCTTTAAAACATAAAGTGTAAATAATGATCTGCCCATCATCTAAGTAATTATCCTGAGGCAAGGCTATTAAGCGATAGGCCTGCTTGAGCATACTATCCTGACAGTCCAGCCTAATAGCAAACAATGCCTGCAATTCCGGGAAAGCTTCCAGTACTGCCTTTTCAGCTCTATTGCACACAGTCCTGCGCGCATCCAAATCCCCAGCAGAGAACTTCCCATTTAACACGCGATAAATAAAACAAAGCTGGCACCAAAACAAATATCTCAGCTGAGGTAAATATTCAGCGTAACTATTGTCCGCAAAAAAACTATTCCTCAACATTTTTAAAGCGTCTATAAGATCTGCCAGCTTGGAAAAATTATTTACAATACTTCCCTGCCTATTGCGAAAATAATGGTACAATGGCTTATCTACATAAAAAATGCCTTTTGCCTTCGACATTAAATACGGAGTAGTTGCTACATCCTCATAGGCCTTGGCTGGAATCTCTATCCCATAATCAATGAAGAGCGACCGTCGATATAATTTGCCACACATGAAAGTTCTAGCTTTATTTAATAAATTTTTTTCCCTTGCTATATCCAACCTTCCTGGTACAAATCTCAAACGTGAAGTCTTATGCGTAAATCCTCCACCAGCATCCACCGTAGCAAAATCCATATCACATAATACAATATCATTTCTGCCCTCTTCGGTTCCACGCATCATATTTTCCAGATAATCATCACTCCACCAATCATCTGCATCCAAAAACGTAACATACTCCGTATCAGCCAGCATTATGCCACGATTACGAGATGGCCCCAGTCCGGCATTGTCTTGATGAACAACTTGAACGCGCTTGTCACCAACAGTCAAACGCAGGCATTTCTGTAGGGAATCATCGGTGGAACCATCGTCGATAATGATAAGACAAAAATTACGATATGTCTGTTGCAACACAGAGGATATACAACGTTCTATATATGGGCTCATATTATAAACCGGCACAATAACTGCAACCTTATACATCAAATGCTCCTTTACTCACACAAAGAACTCATATAGCCTGCAATCTTACTCATTACAAGCTCCGGCGTGATAGCCAGCATACATTCAGGCTCTACCAAACCTCTGGCACAACGATTTACATCCACATAGCAACCATAACAACCATGACAATTACCAGCAGAAATATTTATATTCTGCTCATAACCATAGTACTCCATCGGTGTAGGACCAAAAAGCACTGCGCACTTCGTACCTAACTGAGTTGCCAGATGAACCAAGCCCCCCTCAATATCCACATGCAAAATAGCATTTGCCAAAATATGCTCCACCAACCCAAGAGGCTGCCCTAAAATATGCAAATCAGCATTATCCAATGGCCTTGCAGATGCATCTCCCAGTTGTATTATATCAATATCAGGATACTGTGTCTTAAACAGTACCAATAACCGTTCATAACAGTTAGTTGGCCATGTTTTAGAAACTTTTTTGGTATCTGCACAATCACCATTGCCAATATTAACTGTAACATAACGATTCAAGTCCAAATTCTTAAATTGTTCTTTATAAACGTGCTGTAACGGAACATTCACAACCTTATCTTTTATATCAAACAATCCGCCACATGAAAACACTGTATAGCAATTCAGCCCACGCTTCATACTTCGTAAAAAAGAAACTACAGCTGGTATTGTAAGAGATAGTGCCTCTGCTTGAGCATACTGCCTCAATTGATACATTAAATCCTGTAGCGTATTCAACTCACCACATAATTTCCTCTCATCCAAATAGTCGACACTTATGAAGCTAGTGCCGTTTATCGTCATACATGCTGCATAATTATTCCATTCCTGCTTATAACGAAATCCCAAGTCATCAATAATATTTTCAACAACCTGACAATCAAAATATAACTCTCTTAAAAAAGAAATTTTTCCCACAGAGTACACATCAATATGTATTTGAGGAATTTTTTTAACAATTTCTAAAACAAACTTTTTTTGTACTACTAAATCACCCAAACCACCCAACATCATTACAGCAAGTGAGCAACTTTTTCCAAACCGTACATATGACAAATCTCTAGGCGAAATTCCCGAAACAGATTGTTCTCTAAACAAACTAAAATTTTGTACATCTCTTTCTAAAACATACACAATCCGATCTTCTGACACACCTTCTGCATGCAAAACCCGTAATACTTCATTTAACGCAATACTCACTCGCAAAGCAACTACAACATAATCAAATTCTAATTCACACAAATAGCACGGTTTATACACATTAATCACTGTCCCCTGATATTTCTCCGCATTGCGATCTATCATGGCAACAACGTGACAATATTTAGTAATATGCAACTGCTGTAAATATTCCTGACCTAACCGCCCTGCTCCATAAATCACAATTTTTGCACCATAAGGTATTCGTTCAAACGGAAATAAATATCTATACGGACTCTCCATAACAACCTCCGCTACTCCACGCATTGTATGCCATTCCAATTTCCCAAAACCAATTCCGATACCTCTTTCCAACATGGTGCATCCAATGTTAAAGGATATATCGGATGCCAATCAAAAAAACTACATATCCCTCTGCGTATATATGAAACCTCAATAGCATCAGACACAACTAATTCTCCCCAAGAAACACTATTAGCGTAATTGTTAGCATGAATATGCACAAGCTGGTGAGTTGCATTTATTTTTCTCAATGCTGCCAATATCTCCTCTTGCTTGTCTAAGTTCAGCAAACCATGCAATTCAAATACAATCTGGTCAAACTGCTGCATAACATCTGACGACGTACTATGCAAAAATCCCCATTCAGCCCCTTCCACATCCATTTTCAAAACCATGTGCTGAATACCTCTATGCCCATTTTCCCGTAATAAATCTTCAAGGGTAAATAAAGGAGCTACAGAAATACTGCCTGCCGAAATACCTTTCCTATCAAAATGAAACCGCGCACATTCTTCCGGCAAAGCAGATATAGTGTGATCATACATATAAATATCATAACCACGTTTTACCATATCACTATCCCAGGCAACATCATCATTTATTCCAAAGCTATATGCAATACCACCATTCAGAGCAGCTTCAGACATAACATAGCCACCATCATTACTGCCCCCGACACGCACTAGCTCTCCATCTACACATTGCTTTGTTATCAATAGACTATGAAGTTCCTTAAAGTAATCACAATACCTTTCTCTTTCTGCATAATTATCCAATGCCTTTCTCTCAACAGCAACAGGCATTGGAAATGGCGAAAATTCAGGGTACTCATATATTATGCGGTTCTCTGCAATACCCCACGCTTTTAACATCCCCATAATCTGCCTCGCAACAGTCCTTGACCCAATAGCCAATAAAATACGCGCTTCTGGCTCAGATAAAATACTTTTAGGTGCCTTTACTTCTACACCTAGCCAACCTTTTTCGATTTTGTCATAATTAGCATCCACTGCAAATAAAATATGACAAATCCTCATGCCGGATAAAGTTGCAATATACTGGCGCCCTACATTGCCATAACCATATATAACAATACTTTCACCCTGATTAATTTTTTGAATCGGTGGGAAAAAAACACCTGCTAAACTATAATTCACTTTTATCAACTCTCTTTAGCTTCATACACAACTTCATATAATGATATTATTGGTATATTGTTTTTTTGTTTTAATACCTTAAAAATATCCACGTATTCACCAATAATCGACACGATAATAACGTCGCACAAAGGCAAACTTTCATCTGGACTATAAACATCTGCAACTTCAGTATGTTTCAATCCATCCTTATGAATATCTATAAAATATGCAATATCAATAACACTATCTTTCAGCTCATTATATAACATCTTGCCATATATACCACATCCATAGATAGCAATCTTTTCAAACCCACATTTACATAAATAATCTGCAATACTCTTGCCTTCCATTTTTAAATACATCCATTCGGTGAGACAATCCTGATGTATACTAGCCCTAAGCAGTTGTTTCTCTAGCTTTCCCAAATATCTCAACAGCATATTTTCGTTATAAGCAGTTCCTGCTTTTTCATTTGACCCCGTCTTAGACATAACATCACGTACAGATTTCAAATACCCATACCCATGAACAACGTCTGGTTCTAAATACTTGCCTTCTCCCCATTCATTCCAAGCATCTATAAAAACAAATGGATTATCATCAGCAACACTTTTGGAAACTAGGCGAGAGAAATATTTTTTAAACTTTTCTGGAGAAGCACCAATATACACACGCCCATTTTTCCCACGTCGCGGTGTATCGTCAAAATCTACTGTACATAGCCACAAAGTTTTATTTATACTAGAAGGAATATAATTCAAATAGTCTTCCCATACTTCATCATAATTGTATCCCCTCACTGATGTATTTTGTATTAAAAACTCCAGTGAAGGATTATACCCCAAAGCACTCAAATTAAATGCCATAGGAGTAACCACAGCATCTAAACACAGACTAGGAGAAAAGAAGCCTATTATATATAAATCTGGAAAACCTTCTTCCTTAGCCCATCGTCTCCAATAAAAAACCATTCGCTCAAAACAAGGAATTTTATATGAAGTGTAAAACATAAATACTGGTTTTCCGTCTACTTTTATATATCGATTATCTTTGAAAAACTCAAGTAAATAATCAAAGTGCCTACGCCAAAAGGCTTCATTACCATATTTCTGCTCAATCAAAACACCATTACTTGTGTCATTTTTGTCACGCTTTGGCTCAAAAGCATCAGCCCAGGCATTACCCATTTTAGACCATGTACGTGCCCATTGACTTGAATCCCAACAAAAACAAAAAGGCATATCTATATCCTTATTATCAAGTAATATTTCTGCTGGCTTTTCTAATATCTTTCTATCTTTGCCAAACCAATAATGATAAAAGCAAAAACCAGCAATTCCATATTTTTTGGCCAACTCGGACTGCCATCTCAAAGTTTCTTTATCCAGCAAATTATAATATTTACCTTCCAAAGGTTTTTTAGGCTGCACATGCCCATTATATAAGGGTTCCCCATTCTTCACAGCAGTCCACTCTGTGTACCCTGATCCCCACCATTCATCATTTTCTTTTACTTGATGAAATTGCGGCAAATACATTGCCAATGCTTTTATACTTTTTTTCATCCATATCACTCCAAAAATTTTCCCAGACTAGACAAAAATACTTGTGGCTGATAAAACAATTCTATATTCTTCTCAATTTTATCAAGCGACCAATTCCACCACGCTATACTTAATAATTTTTGCCTCTCCTCAGCATTAAATCTATATTTTATAAGCTTTGCAGGTACCCCTCCAACTATCGCATAAGGTTCAACATCCTTTGTAACAACAGCCCCGGCAGCAATAACTGCTCCATGACCAATGTTTACTCCCGGCAAAATAATAACATTCGCACCAATCCATACATCATTACCAATAATTACAGGTTCATTTTTGCGAAGCTTACTATCTTCATAAGCCGCATTATTTTTATAAACGCCATATTTATCAACAAAATTCAAACGTTGCTTATACTTCTTCCACGGAAACATCCCTGGATAGTCTAAAAATGGATGCGTTGTTATACATGTCATAGCATGGTTATTCCAAATACGTGCAGTGCCATTTATAGAACAAAATCTTCCTATACTGACAGCCATGGGATATTCCTTTAACAAAGTTTCATATCCATAGGTATATCTGCCAACATGACAACCACGATAAACTATATCATTTTCATTTACTAGTTCACTGATATAACAAAAATCATCATCAGAAAACCCTTTGGTATACAATAATTCAACAATATCCGGACACGCCTTCAATAAAGTTACTACTATATAATGCTTATCTTTATTTACCAAACTTGGGCTAAGCACCGGAATATCACAAAAAAACTTCATTCCATCATCAACTTTTTGATCCACACACCCTGTTATCTGTACACCTTTTTTCCTGAAAAAATCTACTGCTAGCTTGCCTCCATGACCACATCCCCATAAATAAATTGCACGTTTTCCTTTCGCTGTTACAATTTCTTCTATTTTCTTTTCGCAACAAAACAAAAAATTTTCTTCAGCAACCAACATTGAAATCGACCTTTCCGAATAAAGCAATCTATACAATGAGGAAATATTGCCATACATATAATGCAGTCATTTCTTTTGCTTTTACAATATCTTCCACCAATAAAGTATTGTTATAATTCATAGCTATTATTACAAATGATCCGATAGCAATATCATCAACTTTATACACAAAATAATTCTTATATGTTTTTTTTACTGGATTAGTTTCTATAAAACCAGCTATCTTTATCCCCATCACTTCTAATAAATCTAAAGTTGCCTGCCCATAGGCTCCCGTACCATATATGTAAGTTTCATGGATTCCACTAGAATTGCAAAACGAAAATATTTTTCTTTCCCAATTAGTTTTCCACTTTAAATATTCATATGGTTTCTTCAGTACAATTGGGATTGCATAATTTTGTTGAACATCCAATTCAATACAATCATACCACATAGATAAATTAACCTGATATTTAGAAATAAATGACTTATATTTTGGATATTCACTCAACATAGCTTTTAGATATACAATAGACAAATTAACCATCAAATTTCCCAGAGCATTAAATAATCTTAAAGAATTATCACTATATTTCTTCATTAAAGAAGTTACTATGTCAATAGATACCAATTTCCCAACATTAAAAGAGTTATTCATCATACTATCACTGCGCATGCAGTAATGATAACCATACACAGGAAGAAATATCATCTTCTTTGACATAGGGAACACCATGGAGTTGGCATATGTATCTTCACCATGAGATGACGGCCAATTAGCCATTATAGCATCTTGTATAAACAATTCACGTTTATATACCTTTCCACATAAACTCCAAATGAATTTCTTTCCTTCAAACATATCAGCCATCGCTTCTATAAAATCATAATATATTTCACTAGTTCTATCGGTAAAAATATTTACTATACTACCATCCATTTTGTTTATAACGTGACCACCAAGACTGATATCAACACCATCACCTTTTAGTATAGGTTCCACTAATTGTGCAAACATATCACTATCTACATAATCATCACTATCTACAAAAGCCACGTATTCTCCCGTACTAGCCATTAATCCTGCACAGCGAGCTGATGCCAAGCCACCATTGTCTTTATGTATAACTTTTATCCTCGTATCACTCTTTGCATACACGTCACATATATATCCTGATTTATCAGTTGAACCATCATCCACCAAGACGATTTCAAGATCTCTATATGTCTGACTCAACAATGAATCAATGCATCTTGCTACATACTTTTCTACATTATAAACCGGAACTAAAACACTTAGTAACATATAGACTCCTCAAATCCAACTCCATATAAGCAATATGCCGTAAAATCAAAAACTTTTAAAGAAGTACCCATCGTCTGATTTAAAACATCATCAATAAATCTTTCATTAGTAACAACTATCATCTCAGCTAAAGGACTGCATTCATGAAAACTTTTTACGCTAATGCCATTATATTCTCCCCATTTTGAACAATCTTTATCATAAAATTCAACCACCTGAAAATTATATTTTTGAGCATATTCCTGAAATTCTTTTCCTAATTTTCCATATCCCCAATGGGCAATACCCAAATTTCGTACAGAACTCTCATGAAAAAAAGCTCTATACGTTTCCTCTTTAAACACTACTTCAGTTATTAAATCTTCAAAATTGCATCCTTTTTTTAGTGCTTGCCATTTTTTATAAGCAAAACTTGAATTAAAACATTCTCTAGTTAAATTAAACATATCTAAACTTGGCAGTCCTCGCTCCTGCCAAAGTTCAAAATACGCACTCTCCTTTTCTCTAGATACATAACCACTACATGCACAGACCGTAAATGCAACATGAGAAAAAAATCCTTTTTTCAACGCCTCATAAATACCCAATCGACATAACTCATTATAAGTCTTCATAAAAGCCCACAATAAACATTCTATATTTCTCCCACGCGGTGTTGAAATTTGTTGTCCAGTATTATATCTATAATGCAATAACGGCTTAGCTATATGCATAATGCGATTGGCATATATCAAAGACATTTCACTAAAATAAACATCATTTGAATTAGACAAATCTTGAAATAAAACACTATATTCACTAATGAATATCCTTCTATACATTTTTAAGTAAGGAGGAAATTGAAATAACTGAAAAATATATCGTGGTATTTCTTTCCAATTAAATGGCTTATTAATTATTGACTGAAATGTATGTGGTGGCGTAACTAAAATTTCCTTCCCTGCTAATTCATCACGCCGATAAAAATCACATATAGCAATATCTAAATCATTTTCTTTACATGCTGTCCATAGACACTCCAAATAATCAGGCTCAAAATAATCATCAGCATCAAGGATAACCACATACTCCCCCCTAGCCAGCTGGATACCAATATTCCGTGTCCTGGCTGCTCCTATATTGTATGGATTTTGCTGCGGCAACACCCTCGCATCCTGTGCAGCATATTCCTGTAAAACATCCCATGAATTATCAGTAGAACCATCATCTATCGCAATAATGCGAAAATCTTCCATCGTCTGTGCCAAAAGTGAATCCAAGCACGGACACAAATATTTGCCAGGATTATAGACTGGCATTATTATAGTAACCTGTTCACTCATATTTATCTCCACCAACTACCATCGCATCTAATTGTCTGTCCAAACACAGTAAAAATCTCTAATAAAATATCAACAAATTAGTACTATTTTCTTAAGAAATTTTAATCCCGTTTATACAAATCCCGCGTATAAACCTTATCAGATACATCCTCCAAGCACTCATCATATCTATTGGCAACAATGCAATCAGACAAACATTTAAACTCCGATAAATCATTTACCACTTTACTGCCGAAAAAGGTACTGCCATCCTGCAATAACGGCTCATAAATAATTACCTTGGCACCTTTTGCCTTTATACGCTTCATCACTCCCTGAATCGCACTCTGCCTGAAATTATCACTATTACTTTTCATTGTCAGGCGATAAATTCCTATCGTCACCTCATGCTCATCAAGACCATCATATACATTATGACTGCCATAGGCATAATATCCAGCTTTTTTCAAGACCTGATCCGCAATAAAATCTTTGCGTGTCCGATTGGAATTGACAATCGCCTCAATCAGATTTTCCGGCACATCCTCATAATTTGCCAAAAGCTGCTTGGTGTCCTTTGGCAAACAGTATCCACCATAACCAAAGGAAGGATTATTATAGAAATTGCCAATCCGCGGATCAAGGCCTACACCTTCAATAATTTTCCTGCTATCCAGGCCTTTAATCTCTGCGTAAGAATCCAGCTCATTAAAATATGCCACCCGCAAAGCAAGATAGGTATTGGAAAACAGCTTTACGGCCTCGGCTTCCGTAGGACTCATAAAAAGCACTGAAACCTCCTGCTTTTCCGCTGCCTGTCGCAATAACTCCCCCCAAAACCTTGCCTGTTCCATGTCGGCTTCAGCTGCACCTACAATAATGCGCGATGGATAAAGATTATCATGCAGTGCTCTAGACTCACGCAAAAACTCCGGGCTGAACATTATCCTCGCACCACAAAATCTGCTACGAAGTTTTTCTGTATAGCCCACCGGCACTGTAGATTTAATAACGATTACGGCTTGAGGATTGATCTCTAAAACGACACCTACAGCTCCATCCAAAATAGAAGTATCAAAATAATTTTTTTCGCTGTCATAATTAGTCGGCAGGGCAAAAATTACCATGTCGCAATCCTCACATACGCCAATATCCGTATCTGCCTGCACATTCTCAAGGCAATCCGGCATGATCCTCTCAATATCCTCATCTGCAATTGGAGATATCCCCTGCCGTATCTTATTTATTTTTTCTGCTTTAATGTCTATCAATCGTATCGGCCATATCCGTGCCAGCAGTACAGCCAATGACATACCGACATATCCTGCACCTATAACCCCTATCATAAGACTATTTTCCTTTACACTCACAACGACAATTCATTATTTACAACTTTTACAATACTTTCATATCCTGGAAAAATACTAGCTTCATCATAACCATCTGCTTTTAATCGGGATAAAAACTCATCCTTCAAATCTTTTTTTAAAACATATTTGTATAGTATCTTATATTGGCGAGCTCTTATCTTTTCCCTCCTATTTTTGCATTGATCAAAATAATCTAAAAGCAACTTATCTAATGGTTCTGTATCGCGAACTATATCAGCCTCTAAAAACGCGTCCATATGCTCACTAATACTATTTCGCAACTTTTCTATATCAGTAGGAATAGTATCAGAACGAGGTAATTCTGCTATATCATTTCTTTTATCTGAATTTCGGTATATTTCTTTACAAGCCAGATTATATTGCCACATAGACAAAACCCCTCGTTGGGCAGCAATATTATCATTCTTGTAGTACCGAGGCAGAAAAAATCGTATAGGCAGATTTGTATCTTTCAACGCACGAATCAATGCATATTTCTCTGCACGATCTCCATTACCCTTATATGACAAAACATTTGCCAAGGAAATATCTGTAATACTATCGTTATTCCAATCCCCTAAATACATTGCATCAATACACCATATTGCCATGTCCTCTTCATTTTTTATATTATCCGAGCAAGCAAAATATAAAGCCACCCTGATATTCTGAGTCCAATCCAGTAATCTAGTTTTCATGCCATAATGCTGAGCTAATGAAGTTAATTCAATTAAATCATCTGAAAGCCATTTCCACTCTGTATCTTTTAACATTAAAGATACATCAAAATGATTCGCGAGTCCATGCTGAAAAAAAGAGTCCACTTTGGGTACATATAATCCATGCTTATTGGCCTCGGTATAAAACAAAATCAAAGCTCTCAACTCATTGATATAAAACTCCCGTCTCTTTTTAGACGTGTCCTGGAGATTTCGTAATAAACCTGGCTGCAATTTATAACTATCTGATTTACTATGCCCACGATATATATAATGTGGCAGCTCTTTATTGTAAACTATGTTTTTATAAAATTCATCAACTGAATTAATATAAACAGTTTCAACTATTTCTTCATACTTTAAAGCACAATTCACCATAACATTTCCACACAACCTTATTTAGTACCATAAAAAATGCATCCTAATGTACATCTATCGTACAACTACTAAGAAAATACACCGCATCATTATAAAATATACATAATTACATCTATTTCATAACATCTCACAAATCATAATAACATCATCATAAATGAATCCATATCTATCTCCTGCTGACTGCACCTTTCCTGTGGTATATATATCTCCACCTGCCAACCATATTTTTCCATACGTTCTTTATAGTCACGACCATATAGGCGGACATGATCGTCCTGACCATAATACTTTAACCGAGCCTCTGCAATACTAATACTAGTTTCAAGACACGCTGAATTTCTTGCATCGCTGCCTCCTCATCCGAAATATGCTCCATAACATGATTCAAAATTACATAATCGAAAAATTCGCCCCTATAAGGAATATCCAAAATATTAGCAACATGCATAGCACGCCCGGCTTGTATATCTACACTGTAATAATATCACAATTCATATTTGACCTAATCCTCTCCGAAACATTTGGCTCCGGAGCAAAATGCAATACACGTGACTTTCCAAAGAAAATATCGGTATATTTGATCAAAACAAACATAAACCACCGATTTCTATCAACAGAACCACACTGAGGACAAATACTATTATCTCTATATCCGCCACCAATTATATGATGTTGAGAAAATAATTCCTGCTTTATACCGCCTGGCAAAAAATTATCCACATTGCTGCCACACAACAAACAATATCTCCCCCCCCATGTACATTAGATTATTGTTTATAAATTCGCCTGCCTCTATTACATACACTTTATCTAGAAGAATGCTTGTCACTCGAAGCTTTATCTGCTTGCTCACTTTTTTATTTTTTATTGCAATCATCACTAAATATTTTTCAACCAAAATATTTGGCAGATCGCATAACGATACAACCTTGATGCCATCTATCACGCGGTCACCAGAGTATTTTGTTTCACAAAAATAATCTACGTATATGTCACATGAATTCAAAAACGCTTTTACTATTTTCCATATTCGCCAGCACCATAAATAATAATCATGTCTATATTCTCCTTGAAAAAATTACAATCTTATTTCCCTTCTCCAGCATCATAACCATTAACTTTAACAGCTCTAACTACCCCCTGCAATTCATTAATACTTTCATAAAAACATGCATATGAATCATTTTTTAATATATCCAACACGATATCTTGTTTACCATCATGAGTTTCTGCGATAATAACAGAAAATTTTGACAATATCCTCATATCAGCTAATCGTGAAAATATTTTATACTCGCTTCCCTCGCAATCACATTTTAAAACATAGCAATTATCTAACCCCTCTTGTAGCATAATTTTATAAAATTCTTCATATACATCTGCCAATTGAACTTTTTCCAATCTCACATTTTTCATAGAAGAATTCACTATACCATCTGTACGTGAGGCTGTAATCCAGTCAGAACTAAAATTTTCTTCGCATACAATATTAGCATCACTTATTCCAATACACTTAGATATAATCTTGTCTGCACAATCATTAAGGAGAAAATTTTCCTTCGCACTATTATATGGTTCAGAAAATGGTTCATATGAATACACTTTATGCACATTCTTTATATGTGAAAAATACAACGATGCAAATCCAGTATTCATACCTATGTCAAAAACTATAATCTTACTATTCTCATTAGATATATAAAAATTATACTCACCTTTTATAAAAATCTCTTCCAAAAGCATAATATCGCTCTTGTATTTTATTTGAAACAACACCCCCCTTACCGAATAAACTATATTCCCATGCTTATTGACATAGCAAAACTTTTCTACTGAATTCCGGCCTGTCCAAACCTTAATTTTATTTACATCAACCCCCAGCTCAAATAGCTGACTAACAATTTCAAACGTACTATATCTATTGTGCGATACCACCAAAATCTCATCATATTTTAAGTATGGTATTTGTTCAGCACCAATAACGTGCACCACATCATTTTTTAATTTTATAGTTCCATGCTTTTTTATATCATTATCAATCACTGCAACAATATGAATTTGACTAGCTTTATTTTCATCGAAATATCGTTCCGCCCCCCCTAATCCAAACATAATTACGTTTTTATTATTCATATATTAATCCTCCCTAAATTACAGTTAATATCCAAACTCCTTATATACTTATCCCTTATCAAGTTTCAAAACTAAAAAATAATCTTTGCCACAATATGCACTGCAAAATACCATCCAAATGTCCATTAGAAAATACAAAATACATTTCAAAAAATTTCTTATAAAAAATATCCTCCTACAGTATAATCTTATGCGTATTAGGTGCCGGTTTTTTTACTAGCTCACCATCAAAAGAATATTGTCCCCTGTGCTTTGCCGAATGATCAAATAGCTCAAAGCCACCACTTTCATAATCTAAAGACAAATAAAATTGTTTGCTGTCATTTCTGGAAAAAATAACTCTTTTATGAGCATTGCTACTATTCTTTTTAGTTAAATTTATATCTTTAAAAAAATAATTCCGCGTAGCTGCTTCTACTCCAACTTCTGTAATAGCAACCATTCTCTCTCTTGTACTAACCCCGAAAATTGTTTCCTTAAAATATACCTGCAACTTGTCACAAAATTTTGCATTATAAAAAACATCTGACGGCTCCGAGGATAATATTTTATATATTTGATTGCTACAATCCACATATGGATCATATATCGTTTTTATTACATTTTGAGCAATGTCTATATAATCAGTGCATTTTTTAGAAAATACTATAAAATCTATATTGTTGTCTATCAGAAATAACATATATTTTACTGCTAGTGAATCATTTATCTTCATCTTACACAATGACTCGTATTTATCCCCACTATAACCATTAATCTCATAGCTATTATCAGTATTTATCATTTTCATGATATCCCAAATGCACTGTTTTCTGGCAATATCTCCATAATAATTTCTGTCTTCACAGGATTGTCCCTTATCAATATATTTATCAAGCTTAACATCAGCACTTTTTAAAAATTTCACAAGAGCAACAAATTTATCTGTTTCCATCTCAAATATATCTGGAAACAACACCACTTTACATATCATAAAAATCTACCTCGTAAAAAACAGCCTGCTATATATCCTGCCTCATATTTGCAAAGCCTTTTGTGATTATTGCGTCTACCTCCGATGCATATTGTGAAAAAAAATCTCTTGGAGCCTTTTTTATTCCATTCACCATATCTAACTCTATATCTTCAACAGTAGATTTGCCACTGGCAGAATCACGAGTTACATAGTATATGGAAACATTTTCTAATAATGCCTTACTTTCGTCCTCCATCACGCGCCTAATTATTCTATTAATTATATGATCACTATGTGTTTCCAATATTATTTGTTTCCTATCTCGCATCGTTGCTATAAAAAAATCAACCAATTGCATCTGCATTGAAGGATGTAGATGTATTTCCGGTTGCTCCACAACTAAGCACTCTTCCTGTTTTAGTAACAAACCAGATAACAAAATAGGAAAGACTTGACTTATACCATAACCAACATCAATAATATTGCTTTTATCTACCGATAAATTTACAATATCATCATCGTAACCTGCTTCAAAGTCCCCTCCCCCCAAATACTTAAGCCATCTTTTTATAGCACCATTTAGGTTTATTTTTTCCTTTCTTTTGGCTACACTATTACTATCATCTGGCAGATATAGAGATAATTTGTTATTCATTTTTTTGACAAACGAAATTGGTGTATAACTACCGCTAATATCTCCATCAAAAGAATCCATGTCTGCAGTATAATGTCGCAATGGCTGCAGTCTGCTAGGGCCTAAATATCTCACAGTACTATATAACCCTACTGCAACTTTACTTAGTGTATATATTTTGGGTAATAAATCTTGAAGCTTATCAGATGATAAATTATTATCTTTATCTTGTGCTACATAAATACTAGTAATTTGCATAGAATTATAATAAACACTACAATCCTTTAGATGCAAATTTTCTGCTTTCCCTAATACTGGAAAATTTCTAGTGCTTATTTCCCACTTTGAAAAATCTTTATCACCATAATCTCCTGCCACACAACGCGTAATAGAGATTTCATAATTTTTATTACCATCTGAAATCTCTATTTTATATTTTAATATCTGAGCACTGTTAGGTAATATATTACGTTTGCAACTGCCAAATTCTACCAAAAATTTTACATAATATCTATCAGCATTTATACCTTTAGTTGAGAAAATACTATTCAAATCTTTATATCTCGTCACATTAGCTGTCTTTCTGATTAACTTATTTTCATTTTGTCGTAATGGGCTCTCAATACAAAACTTACAACTAACAGCAAACATATCGCTTTTATTTCTAGATATAATATCACGGAAAAAACCACATTTTATATACTTCCCATTCAACAACATCTCACCATAATTGGAAGAATTCTCACAACCTTGTTTTAACAACATTAAACTTTTAAGTATAGAAGACTTTCCACTGCTATTTCTACCACATAATACTGTAATAGGTTTAAGTTCTATGCTATGTTCGTCATAAAAAGATTTATAATTTTTTAAGTCTACACTTGTGATCATACCTACCACCCCACAAACACCATAAACATTATTTAACATTAAAAAATATATCTTAACCTATACTTTAGCAAAACTTTTCATGTTCAGCTCAAGCCACTACATAATCTCGCTTAATATGTTATGATATATACAGAAGCAAATTTCATACTCCCTAAATTACAAAGTCCACTCTTTTATATCAAACATACTTCTCTGCCATGGTATCCGTCCAAATATAGCAACATCATTCCTATTACAAAACCTGCAAAATTCCATAGGCATGTACAATCTCTCTAATAAATCTTCATAATCTTTTACTGCATAGATATCAACACCATCTGTATCCTTTACTGGATTATCCATCTTGAAATACTTCACAAACGGAGCAATCTCTGCTGGTATTATGCATGAATATAACTTCCCATGCTTTAAATCAACACATTCATTTGCTCTATAGCAATTATAATAATTTTGCTTAAAATCTTGTTTTCCTTCCAAATCCAACGGCTGATGCCCCAAAGTTCGTACTGGCTCACGATTAAAATACTTTATATCTACCCCATATGACTTTGCATGTTCTTCAGCCTTATCATAATCAAAACTAATTGGATATTTTGTTATCCACAGTTCGGCTGAACACTCGTTAAAAGCTTTGAAAAATTTTTCAGTCTTCCCTAACAACAAAGTTCCATTTGACAAAACTTTTAATTTTCCTACTTTAAAATATTTCCTAGTAACATACAAAAACTCTTCACATAGAGGATGTAACAAAGGCTCTCCCCCTAACAGAAGAATTTCTTCCATTTTACCATCAAAAAGCTCTGACAAACGTCTAACATCTTTCTCATACTCTTCCAGTGACAAGAATTCTGCTTCTGCTAGTGAAGAAAAATGGTAACACCCTCTACATTTCAAATTACAATGCTCCACTAAATGAGTCTGAAATCTTAGTTTTTTATTTGTGATTTGATCTAATTGATTTAAGCATTTGTTAGTTAAAACGTTAATATTTCCGTACCCATGTTTAATAAGTGCATCCGTAATATTGTTTTTTGCCTCATCATTATATACAGGTACCACAAAATTATGTTCCTTATCCTCTATCACCTCATCAATCGTTTTAGTATTAGTTTGGGGATTCGTGTCTATTATATTCCGAATTTCGATATTATGTGCACGCAAGTATAGTTCTAAATACTTTCCCATTTTTCCATATCCATATATACTAAACGATTCTCCCTCCCTAGTAGATAATTCTTTCAGATTATTAGTAAGTTTTACCATAGCCAAACACCTCATTTGGAAAAATAAACATCGTATCTATTGCACGAAAAAAAGTACTTGCTTATTAACGGTACATATCGTCCTTGAAAACAATTTTTGATGCCATCTTGATCTATGATTTCACCATTATTATGTGAGACAAATCTTTCTTTACATGCATTATCTATAGATAAAATATTGTACTTGGAATAATTATTATACATATCTGTATTCTTTTCCAATCTAAAAATACCAGGAGCCACTGCATCCAAATATTTCATTTGATTCTTCACTTCATCTATATCATCGCATAATTCATCCAATGTCTCTGATGGTAAATTGCATAACATCCACGCATACACTTTTATTTTATTCTCATGAAACAGTTTTATGCAGTATTTCGATGCCTCACTGTTAATACCTTTTTTGATAAAATTCAATAATCTCTGATTAAACGTTTCTATTCCAAACATTACCATACGGCAACCATTTGCATATGCCTTTTTTAGCATATCTTTGTTATACTCCAAGCTTACACGAGAATAATAAATCCAATTTATATGCTTGAATTCAAGATTAGCAGCCATTTCATATACCATCTTCTCAAACTGATCTGGACGTATAGCTTCATCTACAAATTGAATATCAGTAACACCATATTTTTTTTTCAAAAGCACTAGATCTTCTACTATTTTTTTAGCTGTCTTAGGTCTGTAATTATGTCTATATTTTTCATCATGATTACAAAATGCACAATACCCATAATGACATCCCCTAGATGCCTGATATGGAAGAATTAATTTAGGTGACACATACATATCCAAATCTAAATCATCATAATCTGCTACAGACAACCCCTCAACATCTTCCAAAACACTAGTTGTATACTTAACAATGTTATTCGCATCTATAAACGCTAAATTAGGAATATCCATTATATCAAGCTCTATGCCTTTGCTCACATTATTAGAATAATCATATAAACTACATAAAGCCGATTCACCTTCACCCACAATTACATAATCAAAATACCTATGCAAATCAATTTTACAGCAACAATCACTCCTCAAGAAAACGTCTACACAACTTCCACCAATAACAACTTTTGCACCTTTATGAATTCTTTTGATCAACTTTGCTATTTTGCACGCAGGCAAAAACTGACCGACACTAGTTACAGAAATTCCATACAAACATCGTTTTTGCGTTAGCCTTTTCCATATCTTTTCCTGCAATATAGTTTCAAACAGATTTGAACACAGAAAGTTGTCTTCATCGTCAATAATACTTTTAACCGAATCAAAATCTATAAATGATGATTCCATATTTAATATCTCATCATAAAATGCAGTTAATACCCCCAACTGAATTTTATTAAAATCACAACTTCGCTGTTTGATTTCTCTAAATGGAAAGCTGTCTTGGCTAAAGAACCAAACGTCTTTTTTGTAATCTTCATATGTATTATATGGATTATAATGATATTGAGACACAACCATATCATAATATCTTTCACTTATAAAACGTTGTGCTATCTCTCCCCAAAACTCTCTAATAGCCACATGAAAACATTCTATTCCCAAATCAAGCTGTTCTACTTCCACAAATTTTTGCTTCATAGCAGCCACTAAAGACGGCACTGCACTGAAAGGAGCATACACATCCCAATATGGTGGCGTAATTAATAAGACACCGTTTTCTTTAGATGTATCAGTTATTCTTTCTACATTTTTTTGTAATCTATCATTCCAATATTTATATTTTTCTCGTCTTAGCTCTATAGCTATTTCCTTAAAAAAATTATTTTTTAAGCAATATATGCCCCCAAAGTCAAATTTCTGTATAGCATTCAGCATACTTTCATGGTTGTCTTCTGATGTTGCAATTATAACCGAATATTCTCCCCCCAAATACTCTTTAGGTATTGTTGCAAGACTATATACTTTTTTCGCAAATAACTCATAATCATTACTATGTTGTGTTTCTAAAAAACAAGTTAACTCATTATCTATATCATTTGTATGCATAAAACTAAATAAGAGCCTCCCCATCTTTCCTGCCCCATATATTATATATTTAGTCTTTTTAGAGATCTGTTTTTTTAATTCCACATAACTGTTAATATATACTACCATCATCTAAAACACTCCTTGCACACACTTACTATAAACATTCTTACCACATATACTTTTCAATGCCCTAAACACTTCGTGATTTTTTACATTAGCTATAAAGAGCTCGAACGAAATATACTCTTCTACGTAAACTATATTATCAGCATTAGGCATGTCCCATCTTTGTTTAATATCTTGATAATTTATAAAAAATTCTTTTGTTTCTATAGTCTCTTTTTCTAAATCAATAACATACATATATGGTAACGCATAAGGATAAATATAAAAATTATTGCCAACTAGCATTCCACCATACATAATAGAAGCAGACCGCATTGGCATGTTATCACTATCAGTTATCCTATATTGTCTTACCACATTTTTATTTTTATTTATAACTACAATGTTCTTATTGTATCTCGGCAATAATATCAAAAAATCTTTTGTATTATATAATCTTGAATATGGTTCTTTTGCTTCCCCACCAAAATTAATTTTGTTTTCATTATTAGTTAATAAATCTAAATCTACTAAACAATCTTCGTTACAAGTCGTATACCAAACATGACTCGCATCTAAGGATAACGCAAAAATCTCAGCACCTTTTACTTTGTATTTGAAAAAGCATCTTTTTTCCCGTAAATTATATAAAAAAATATTTACCTTATCGAAAGCAATAGCAACCATATCACCATAAGCATCACTTACTGTCAGGACTTTATATTCTATCAATTTATTTTCATGTAAAAACTCAATTTCTGAATATTGTTTTGTGCGTAAATCAAAACAATATGATTTTTTTGAAACTGACATATCAAATAAAAATATACAATCACCATACTTAACAGGATAATAATTATGTCTCATATGTCCATCACGTAAATAACATCTGTATTTCTTGTCATAAATATTATATTCGTAAACAGCTGGAACATTCTGAGCAACAAAATACACTCGCAAATCATGCTCAATGATTCTAATAATGCTCTCATCAAATGATAGCATAGCAAAAAACTCTTCCAGCCCATTATGAAAATTGTAACTACTTAAACACCTGTTATTATTATTATAAAAATATATTTTTTCATCATTCCAAAAAGCATCTAAAAAACTTATACTTTTGTTTGGCAATCTACTACAATGCTTATTTATAAGCCAATAGCACTCTATCATAATAGATTTCCCAGTAACTTTATACAAATCTACAACCGAACTTCTATCCCCATAATAGCAATCACTGTACGCAATCGCCCTATGTAGCTCAGACGTATCATCATATATCCCCCAGCCAGCCTGCTTATACTCCGCCACAATCTGCTCATACTCAGCATAATGTTCCGGGCGCATGGAACGGAATGTAGCCTCCATCAATGGATGCGGGCGCCACCACAGAGCAACATCCTGCCTGTTTTTGAAAACATCAAACACATAACGCAGCTTCTTGCACACCATATCACTGTTATCCAGCGCAGCACCCAGACTTGTATTGTACAGCACAACCTTTTTGCCTTTAACAATGCGCTGCCACGACTCAGGCAAGGTAAAATCTTCTTTTTTGCTTGCAAGCACCTTGTCAAATTTTGGTGAGCCCAGTGCTAAAAATTTCCCCTCTGGTGGCGTTCCATCAGGATAATGCTGCTCAAACTGTGCCTTGATATTCTCATCCTGCACAATCACATAATCCGCATTGACAATACCTGGTGCCTGGCATAAGTGTGAAGACGTCATCTCTCCACAGACATAGTACGGTATATATACCAGCTTATCTGTACACTGCTTCAAGTTATGCGAATAATACTGCGGCTCCACAGAAGTCACCCTGTTGCAGTCATCATAAGGATTGTGAATAAATATTACATCAGGCCGCATGGCATTCAGTTTTTCCAGCGTGTATTCCTGCCAGTCCAGCACTGGCACATAGTCAGGAAACATATCTGCTTCGCAGTGCCATTCCGCAACTGTCATATCCGGCTTGCGGTCAGCATAAGGTATTGGCACTACATAGGCATTGCAATGTTCCTTGTCAGCATAGGCAGCCTGCCAGACACTTTCCAGGCTGTCCCACATGGAAGCCTTATAAGGCAAAAATACTATTTCTTTTTTTATTTCTTTTTCATGCTGCAAGACATCTATGGCGCAGTTCAAGACCTCCAATCCCAGCCTTTTGGATTCTGCCTGCTCATCTGCAGATAAATTCTGCCACACCTGAGGCTCCAGGATATCCATCAGCACCTGAAATAATTCCCGATAAAAAACACAACGAGTAGCGGATAACCCCTCCTTGCAGGCATCATCCGCTACTCGTAAAATCTCTATTATTATGTTGTTTTGTACCGCATCAATGCCGGCAGCAGTCTCCCAAAGCTCCTCTACGCTTTGCAGGCTTGCTACCAGCTCATCACGCTGTTGTCTATTTAGCATGGGTGAATGCACCCTCTCTACCATTGCATTTTGTTGTAAACGTTGTCAGTTATTTTATCGAAACAACATGCGAAAAAATTAAGCATAAGAAACACGGCCTGATAATCCTGAATATTATCTTGTACTTTTCATACAAATGTTTTTATGATATAATATAGTTGAATTGGAGGTGGTGCAATGGGCTACAATGCAAAAATACGTGCTGACGCTATGAAGCTTAATCCAATAGACGATGCACTTTTCATCAAAATGGCAGAAAAACTGGATTTTTGTCAGGAAAAAGTGCCGCCTGGCATCTGGAAAGATTGTGCATATAGAAGTGCAAAAAGCAGATGATGACGACCATCAGAGAAGGGTGCGTTATAATTCATCGCTACTGACAGCCAATATTGTTGATCCAGGAGCAAAATTCCGCGACATCCCTGATGTGATTTCTGTCTTTATTTCCAAGTTTGATGTTTTCAAGCAAGGCAAAGCTATCTATCATGTAGAACGCATTATCAAAGAAACCGGACAAACAGTATATAATGGCACTCAGGAAATTTATATCAATGCAGAAGTCGATGATGCCTCCGATGTTGCCAGACTGATGAAGGTTTTAGTTGACAATAACTATTATGACGATGAATTTCCTGCTACATCGGAACGAAAACGGATATTCAAAACTACCGAAGAAGGGGTGAACGAAATGTGCGAGATAATTGAACGCAACAGGGCGGAAGCACGGGCTATGGGACATGCTGAAGGGCGTGCCGAAGGACGTGCCGAAGGACGTGCCGAGGGACGGCTATCAATACTGACAAAACTGGTAAAACTGAACAAGTTATCTATAAAAGAGGCTGCTGATGAGGCTGACATGACCGAAGCCGATTTTACGAAGCTGGCGTTGCAGTAATACGCTACATGTGACAAAACAGCCCACACTGACAAATAGATTGCCGGTGTGGGCTGTTATTTTTTGCTAATAAAACATGGAACGGAAAGTAGCCTCCATGTAAGCACCTTATCAAACTTCGGAGAGCCAATGGCCAGGAATTTCCCCTCCAGTGGCTTGCCATCAGGATCATGCTGTTCAAACTGTGCCTTGATATTCTCATCCTGCACAATCACATAATCCGCATTGACAATGCCAGGGGTCCGGCACATATTATGCATGTAGTCTCACCACATACATAATAAGGTATGTAAACCAGTTTATCTGTGCACTGCTTTAAATTGGGCAGCACAGCGTAAAGCCCGTAGCCCCTGTTACAACTTCTACAAATCACCCAACAACCTAAAATCCCGTTGTATTTTAGGATAGTCTTCCCAAGGTACATTTATTAATATTTTTTGTCGTTCACCAAATTGCTCTACCGGTGTCCTTATCGAGAAATACACATCAAACTTTGCTTTGGTAATTGTTCGCCTCGCATTTAAGTAACGCCGTTCCTCATCTATTTGCTCCACAAAGCTATTTGTTTGGTTAATAATTTGTTTGTCATATTCATCCTTATCTGCAATGGCTTCCAACAAAAAGGTTTCAATCGCACCTTCAGTTGTAAACGGTATTACCAATAGCAAAATTCTAAATACCACATTTGCACCAATATTACTGATCATATGACAGTCTACCCACCTGTTGCAACACAGATTTGTAAATTCCACCTCATATTTGTCCAGTGCCCTACCAACCGATGCTATGATCTCCGCTTCCGTGCAAGCTTCATCTCTATCAGTTAAAATTACAATATTGTGATACGCATCCTCCTGCCGAGGCGATGTATTAAAATTACGTTCAAGGACAATACCTACAGACGCCTCTATCCGGCTACAGCCTCCCATAGATGCTATAGTCAACTGCTTATTTTCTTTAACAAATAACCTTGACTTTTGACTGTCAAATTTTATTACATTATGCTGTGCTTTCGTATCCTCCCAACAATTTACCTTGCGCATATAATACTGCAACAAAGCAAAGTCTGTAGAACCTTCACACAATATGATACTATTAATCATCGCAAATCCAACCTCAATGTATCAGTGGCATGTATTGCCTCTTCGCCAGCCAATCGCCTGACATAATTAATACCTTCATGCTTATACAATGTATATACATTGATATATTCCTTATACCCGATACGCAATAGCTTATTGATAGCTTCCTCACTATGAGATGTCATGAAAATCTGTACATTCAACCTCAAAGCCGCCTCCGCCATCCAGGCAAAAACCTCATCCATTGCGGATGTATGAATAGCTGTCTCAAATTCATCAACTAACAAAATCCCATCTTTAGCTTGAAGTAAATACGCCGCCAGAATGATAGTCTTTTTCATACCATCACCAAAAGATGATATCGGGATTGCCTCGTTACAATTATCCAACACAAAACCATACTCTACAGGCCGCTCATTAATAATAGTTATATTCTTTATGTTCGCATCAAAAATTTTTAATAAATCCACTAATGACTGATGCATCTCAGCATCTCTTAATATATCTGACAAGGAAAACCTATGCGATACATGAGCTACAGTAGAAAGATACAGCGTTTTAAAAAATACAATCTTTTTTTCAACAATCCGCCTCAAAAGATCACCCTGAAAATCATATATGGTAACTGTATCATTCTGTTTCCCATCTATGCTAGATGTAAGATTCATACATTTTCCGTCTATTATATAGCCACTGTCAGACTCATCTGGAAATATGCCATATTTTTTGTTTATCTGATAAATTTGTTCAGACGAAAATTTTCTTTCTTCAATATCCGCATGCAATTCTATTGAGTGTTCATCTCCACTAGCTTCCATAAATGAATATAATATTTTATATTCCTGAGAGTCTATTGGAAATAGCAATCTAATCCCATCAAATACTTGTGAACTCCTATACCTTGCATTCCAAAATCTGACTCCTGCGTACCATCTATATATATTCTCAGGATCTTCCAATGTCTCTAGCAACTCTAAAATACTGGTTTTCCCGCTATTATTATTGCCTGTCAACACATTTATAACATTCAAATCTCTTAGCTCTATATTTTGTAACCCTTTATACGCTCCAATATTGCAATGCTTAATGTGAATATTTGCAACAGGATTTATTGCGCTTCCCATAGTCATAACAAAATCACCACACTATCCAATTCATTGACAAAGTTTTCTCTAATAATATCCAAACTCATCACTCACTAACACACATACACGAATATTTCCTGTCGCAATTATATCACAATATTCCCATACTTTCCACGGCTCCTCGCTATGCTGCCACCAAATCATCATCTGGATTTTCTCACGCATGGCATTAGCCACTAACGTTACAATTTAGTATAGCATTACACATCTTCTATATACATTTTTTAGCCAATCATGATAATCCTGAATATTATCTTGTACTTTTCATGCAAATGTTTTGTGATATAATATAGTTGAGTTGGAGGTGGTGCAGGTGAACGAAATGTGCGAGATAATTGAACGCAACAGGGCAGAAGCACGGGCTATGGGACATGCTGAAGGACGTGCTGAAGGACGTGCCGAAGGACGTGCTGAAGGACGTGCCGAGGGACGGCTATCAATACTGACAAAACTGGTAAAACTGAACAAGTTATCTATAAAAGAGGCTGCTGATGAGGCTGACATGACCGAGGCTGATTTTAAGAGGCTTGCATTACAATAACTTCACGTGCAGTAAAGCAGCACACACTGACTACTGTTTTGTCAATGTGTGCTGTTATTTTTTTGCAGACAAAATGAATATCTAAAATATACACTTAGCCCTGCTAACTGCAAAATGCTCAGCAGCTGCCAATCAAAACCTTTTTCCCCTCAAAGGCAAAGCCATACTTCCTGATGCGCTCACTGGCAATACCCTTGGCAACTAAAGCTGCGGCGTATTGCTTGTCCTCTATCTGCCGCAGGGCAGAGTGAACTGTTTCCTCCAGGGATTTTTCTCTGCGCGCATTAAACGCTTTAAATTCAATAATAACAGCATTATCTGATGCATTTTTCGGTTCCAGCATAACATCATACCTGCCATAGCCGCTTTCACGATTGGAGCTAATCACATATCTGTCCTTTAAATCTACCATCAGCCCCAGCACAAAACCATGATAAAATCTTTCCGGCTCTTGACGCCTGTTTTTTCCACCTGTATCAAAGCTACTGAAGGTATACAACGCAACACCATTTATATAATCTTCCATAGCATCAATATTATCCTCCAGCAGTGCCCTGATAAACCCATTATAGTCACCTTCGCTATGCCTAAACCACCTGCTCACCATTCTTTCAAACATAATTTTAGTTTCTTTGTTGGTAATCCGCAGCTGGCAGATAAAACGCCCTTCCTCCAGCATTTCAGCCGTGTCCCTGGTGAGATAGCCACTGGCTAAAAGCAGTGACCAGACAGCAATGATGCTGCCGTTTAAATCCCCAAAGACAATCTGGTCCTCCACCTCTGCCTCAAGGCTGCCACCCTGCAGCAGCACCTCAAACTGCGTCTTCAATTCCACCGAGCCGGACTGCAGCAGCTGGCTTACCAAACCATTGCCGCTGCTGTTTGCCCAATAACATTCCAGCCTGCCCTTCCTGTCCAGATAATTGATGATTGACCAGGGATTATATATATCATGGTGTCTGCCAATAGTAAACCCGTCATACCACTGCTTCACAATATCCTTATCCGCCAGCCCGTACTCATCCATGGCAACAAACACTTCCTGCTCCGTAAAGCCAAAGGCATCAGCATAGTCCTCGGACTGCACGGTAACAATCACCAGATGATTTAAATCGGAAAAAATTGATTCCTTTGCCACCCTGGTAATGCCTGTCATCAGGGCACGTTCCAGATTGCGATTTGTCTTGAAGGTAGCATTGAAAAAATGCCGCATAAAGCCTGACAGCTCAGACCAATAGCCCCCGGCAAAGGCCTCATGCATAGGAGTATCATACTCATCCAGCAGAATAATCGCTTTTTTGCCATAATGCTGCTGCAGGCATGTACACAGCAGATTAAGCACCCCTGCGGCAGTAACATTATCCATCCCTTCCTGGATGCGGCGCAAGGCCTGGCGATTATACTCCGAAACCTTTTCACTGGATAGCAAAAATTCAAACTTGGCCGCCGCCTCAGCAAAAATCCGCTTAATCCACTGCATAGTTTCCCCATAATTATCAGCTTTGACCACAGCAAAGCTGATGAAAATCACCGGGTATGTGCCCTGCAGCCTGCGCATATCCTCATCCTGCCAAACCTCAAGACCTCCAAACAATTCCTCACCCATGCCCTGATAGTCCAAGGAAAAAAATGCCTCCATCATGCTCATATTCAAGGTCTTGCCAAAACGCCGTGGCCGCATGATAGCCGTGGTATTGTCCGCACCTTTCCACCAATCGGCAATAAACCTTGTTTTGTCAATATAAAAATAATTGTTTTCCCGTATCTTTACAAAATCCTGCTCGCCAACTGCTATTGCCCTGGTCATGCTGCACCGCCCTTCCTGCAACTGTTTATACATGCCTGCATTGTATACGCTAAATCAACAACACTTCCATTCTAATACCGATTATACTACAAAACAGCCTGCATAGCTAATAATAAAAAACCGCCCCCCGGCAAAGCCGGGGAGCAGCCTTCATTCATATCAAGTCAAATGACCATAACTCAGCCAAGGGCTAAATTATTTTGCCATTGCCTCCTGTACAGCAACTGCAACAGCAACGGACATACCAACCATAGGGTTGTTGCCGGCACCGATGAGGCCCATCATGTCTACATGGGCAGGTACGGAGGAGGAACCAGCGAACTGGGCATCACCATGCATACGGCCGAGAGTATCGGTCATACCATAGGAAGCAGGGCCGGCAGCCATGTTATCCGGATGCAGGGTACGGCCGGTGCCGCCGCCGGAAGCTACGGAGAAGTACTTCTTGCCCTGCTCGATGCGCTCCTTCTTGTAGGTACCAGCTACTGGATGCTGGAAGCGGGTAGGGTTGGTGGAGTTACCGGTAATGGAAATACCAACATCCTCCTTGTGCATGATAGCAACACCCTCTGGCACGGAGTCAGCACCATAGCAGTTTACCTTGGCACGAGGGCCATCGGAGTAAGCTACGCGCTTAACCTCCTCCACCTCGCCGGTCTTGTAGTTGTACTGGGTCTGAACATAGGTAAAGCCGTTGATACGGGAGATAATCTGAGCAGCGTCCTTGCCCAGGCCGTTCAGGATTACGCGGAGAGGCTCCTTGCGAACCTTGTTTGCAGTCTGAGCGATACCGATAGCACCCTCAGCAGCAGCAAAGGACTCGTGGCCAGCCAGGAATGCGAAGCAGGTATTCTCCTCGGAGAGCAGCATTGCAGCCAGGTTGCCGTGACCAAGACCTACCTTGCGGTGGTCAGCAACGGAACCAGGTACGCAGAAAGCCTGCAGGCCTTCGCCGATAGCCTTGGCAGCCTCTACAGCAGTGGTGCAGCCCTTCTTGATAGCGATAGCAGCGCCCAGGGTATAAGCCCACTTTGCGTTCTCGAAGCAGATTGGCTGCAGATCAGTTACGATAGCAGCAGGGTCAAAGCCCTTCTCCTTGCAGATGTCTGCAGCTGCCTCAATAGATGGAATGTCGTATTTCTTACAAACTTCGTTGATACCGTCAATACGGCGCTCATAGCCTTCAAATAATGCCATTTTCTATTTCAGTCCTTCCTATTATCTCAAATTATTCCTTACGAGGATCGATGTAGCGAGCAGCCTCAGCGAAGCGGCCCTTGGTGGAGGTGTTAGCCTTGATTGCCTCATTGGCATCAGTGCCGGCCTTAATAGCCTCCATAGCCTTGCCCAGCTGAACAACTTCATAACCGATTACGCGGTCTTCGCTGTCAATAGCCATCCTAGTAACATAACCCTCTGCCAATTCGAGGTAACGAGGACCCTTGAGCTTGGTGGAATACAGAGTACCAACCTGGCTGCGGAGGCCCTTGCCCAGGTCATCCAGACCTGCGCCTACAGGCAGGCCGTCATCAGAGAATGCAGTCTGGGTACGGCCGTATACAATCTGCAGGAACAGCTCACGCATAGCAGTGTTGATGGCATCGCAAACCAGGTCAGTGTTCAGAGCCTCAAGAATGGTCTTGCCTGGCAGAATCTCAGCAGCCATAGCAGCGGAATGAGTCATGCCGGAGCAGCCGATGGTCTCAACCAGAGCTTCCTCGATGATGCCTTCCTTAACGTTCAGGGTGAGCTTGCAGCCGCCCTGCTGAGGAGCGCACCAGCCGATACCATGAGTCAGGCCGCTGATGTCCTTAATCTCCTTGGACTGAACCCACTTGCCCTCCTCAGGGATTGGGGCAGGACCATGGTTTACTTCTTTTGCAATGCAAGTCATGTCTTCAACATGCTTATCATAATAAATCATTTCGTATTCCTCTCTTCACTAATTTTATAATACACCAGCCCTCAGGACAGGCAGGGAAGAATCCCTGCCCGCCTTGCGGCTATCACCCTGCACAAAACGTAGCAGGGATAATCACTTAACCTTTACCAGGCTCTTGCCGGTCATCTCAGCAGGAATTTCCATGCCTGCCAGAGTCAGCAGAGTCGGTGCAATATCACACAATGCACCATCAGAAGCAATCCAGCCTACACGGTCGGATACCACGATGAATGGAACAGGATTGGTAGTATGAGCTGTAAACGGTGCCCCGGTTTCAGGGTCCACCATCTGGTCAGCGTTGCCGTGGTCAGCAGTGATGCAGACATCGCCGCCCATCTCGCGGATAGCCTCCACGAACCTGCCTACGCAGGTATCCACAGTCTCCACAGCCTTGACAGCTGCCTCGATAACACCGGTATGGCCTACCATGTCACCATTTGCATAGTTCAGGATAATGAAATCATACTTGCCGGACTTGATAGCCTCAACTACCTTGTCAGTTACCTCGATGGCGCTCATCTCAGGCTGCAGGTCATAGGTAGCAACCTTCGGGGATGGAACCAGGATGCGATCCTCGCCCTCATAAGGCTCCTCCACGCCACCGTTGAAGAAGAAGGTAACATGAGCGTACTTCTCGGTCTCTGCAATGCGCAGCTGGGTCATGCCGTTCTGGGCAATAACCTGGCCGAGGGTATTCTCAATAGTCTCCGGCGGATAAGCCACCTCTACATTCAGGCCTTCCTCATACTGGGTCATGGTAGCAAAGGAAAGCTTTGCCTCCTTGCGAGGGAAGCCTGCAAACTCAGTATCAGTAAAGGCATGGGTCAGCTCACGGGCACGGTCAGGACGGAAGTTGAAGAAAATCACGCCGTCACCCTCATTGATGCCCTTGTAATCGCCTACAACTACAGGCACTACGAACTCATCAGTTACCTCGTTGGCATAGGAAGCCTTCACAGCCTCCACAGCATCAGCTGCTGCAACGCCCTCGCCCTTGGCAATGGCGTCATAAGCCTTCTGCACACGCTCCCAGCGGTTGTCACGGTCCATTGCATAATAACGGCCGGACAGGGAAGCAATCGCACCGCAGCCGATCTCGTCAATCTTTGCCTGCAGCTCAGCTACATACTCTGCTGCAGAAGACGGGTCAACATCACGGCCATCCAAAAAGGCATGTACATATACCTTTTCAAAGCCCTGCTGCTTGGCAAACTGCAAAAGGCCGTAGAGATGCTCGCTGTGGCTGTGTACGCCGCCAGGGGAAACCAGGCCCATGAGATGCAGGGCACCGCCATTTGCCTTGGCAGCACCGGCTACGCTCAGGAGAGCCTTGTTCTCGAAGAAATCCCCGTCCTTGATAGCCTTGGTAATACGGGTGAGAGCCTGATAGATAATCCTGCCTGCACCGATATTGGTATGGCCTACCTCGGAGTTGCCCATCTGACCGTCCGGCAGGCCTACGAACTCGCCGGAAGCCTGAATATGGGTATTCGGAAACTGCTGCTTCAGACCATCAATAACAGGAGTCTTCGCAATCTGAATGGCATTATTCGGGTCAGCAGTGTTGCCGTTGCCGTAGCCATCCATGATAATCAATGCTACTGGAGCATTTTTTAACTTTGCCATTAAATATACCTCAATAAAAGAAAACGCAAATCAGCCAGGTGCCCGATGACGGGCACCTGCCGCCTAAATAACAAACCAAAAAGAAAACTCAAATCAGAAACTGATTAGAACTTTACGATTGCGCTGAAATCAGCAGCCTTCAGGGAAGCGCCGCCAACCAATGCACCATCAACATTTGGCTGAGCCATGAGGTCCTTGATGGTAGCTGGCTTTACAGAACCGCCATACTGGATGCGGATTGCATCAGCAGCTTCCTGGTTGAACTTGGCAGCTACAGCCTCGCGGATAGCCTTGCAAACTTCCTCTGCCTGCTCAAAGGTAGCGGTCTTGCCGGTGCCGATAGCCCAGATTGGCTCATAAGCGATAACCAGCTTGGCAACCTCGTCAGCGGAGAAGCCCTCAAGAGCAGCGTTGATCTGAGCAACAACATGGTCGATGTAGTTGCCAGCCTCGCGAATCTCCAGGGACTCACCGCAGCAGATGATAGGAGTGATGCCGGCAGCGAAAGCAGCCTTTGCACGCTTGTTTACGCCCTCATCAGTCTCACCAAAATAATCACGACGCTCGGAATGACCGAGTACGCAATACTCTACGCCAATTTCGTTCAGCATGCCGGTAGAAATCTCGCCGGTGAAAGCTCCCTTTGGCTCCCAATGAACATTCTGAGCACCTACATGGATTTTGGTGCCCTTTGCAGCCTCGGCAACAGCAGCCAGGGCAGTTGCAGTAGGGCAGGCAACAACGTCAACATCCTCAACGTCTGCAACCAATGGAGCAAGCTCCTTGATCAGGGCAACGCCCTCTGCGATAGTGTTGTTCATCTTCCAGTTACCAGCGATAATAGGTCTACGTGCCATAATTAATTTTTCCCCCTATATTTTTATTTATATGTCAAATTACTTATCAGCGATTGCTGCAATGCCTGGCAGAACCTTGCCCTCAAGGAACTCGAGGGTTGCACCGCCGCCAGTGGAAATGTGGGAAATCTGATCAGCAAGGCCGGTCTTCTTCAATGCTGCAATAGAGTCACCGCCACCTACGATAGAAGTAGCACCGTTCTTGGTAGCCTCGGCAACAGCCTTGGCAACAGCCAAAGTACCCTTTGCAAAAGCATCAAACTCGAATACTCCCATAGGACCGTTCCAGATAACAGTCTTGGCACCAGCCAGAGCCTCGCTGTAGAGAGCAGAGGTCTTAGGACCGCTGTCGAGAGCCTCCCAATCCTCTGGAACCTTGTCCACATCCACAATCTGAGTATTTGCATCAGCACCGAACTTGTCAGCAATAGTCAGGTCAACAGGCAGTACAACCTTTACGCCCTTCTCCTTTGCCTTGTCCAGCTGAGCCAATGCCTCCTCAAACTTGTCCTTCTCGCAGAGGGATTTGCCGATAGGCAGGCCCTGGGCTGCATCGAAGGTATGAGCCATACCGCCACCGATGATGATGGTATCAACCTTGTCAATCATGTTGGAAATAACGCCGATCTTGTCAGAAACCTTCGCGCCGCCAATGATAGCAACGAACGGACGCTGAGGAGCCTCCAGAGTCTTGCCGATGAAGTTGATCTCCTTCTCCATCAGGAAGCCTGCTACGGACTCCAGATACTGGGTAATGCCAACATTGGCTGCATGAGCGCGGTGAGAAACACCGAAAGCATCGTTTACAGCAATGTCAGCCAGAGCAGCCAGCTGCTTTGCAAACTCAGGGTCATTCTTCTTTTCTTCCTTGTGATAACGGAGATTCTCAAGAAGCAGGATCTCACCCGGCTTCAAATCAGCAGCAGCCTTCTCTGCCTCCGGACCTACACAATCAGGTGCCCACTTTACATCCTGCTTGAATACTTCGGAAAGCCTCTTGAGAATGTGCTTGGTGGAGAACTTGTCCTCGCGAGCCTCAGATGGACGGCCGATGTGGCAAGCGAGAATAACAGCAGCACCCTGCTCCAGCAGATAGGTCACGGTAGGAACAGTAGCCTGAATACGGGTATCGTTGGTGATGTTCATGTTCTCATCGAAAGGAACATTGTAGTCAACACGGCAGAATACCTTTTTACCCTTCAAATCAACGTCTTTAATGGTTTTCTTGTTCATATTCATGAAAAAATCTTACCTCCGCTCAAATAATGGGGAATACCTTTTCTTTTACAAGAAGAAGAGGCCCGGCCCAAACTGGCTCTCTCCAGAAAGCCAAAGGCCGGACCTCAATGGATCTTTAAGTTATTGAGTTACCGAACTCGGAAAATCAGCCCAACTCAGCGAAGTACTTAATGGTGCGAACCATCTGGCTGGTGTAGGAGTTCTCGTTGTCATACCAGGAAACAACCTGAACCTGAGTCTGGCCGTTGCCGATAGGGCTAACCATAGTCTGGGTAGCATCGAACAGGGAACCGTACTTCATGCCGATGATGTCGCTGGAAACGATCTCATCCTCGTTGTAGCCGAAGGACTCAGTAGCCTGTGCCTTCATAGCTGCATTAACCTCATCAACAGTTACTTCCTTATCTACTACAGCAAAGAGCAAAGTGGTGGAACCGGTAGGGGTAGGAACGCGCTGAGCAGCACCGATCAACTTGCCCTTCAGCTCTGGGATTACCAGGCCGATAGCCTTTGCAGCACCAGTGGAGTTAGGAACGATGTTTACAGCAGCTGCACGGGAACGACGGAGGTCACCCTTGCGCTGTGGGCCGTCCAGAGTCATCTGGTCACCAGTGTAAGCATGGATAGTAGCCATGATACCGGACTTGATAGGAGCCAGATCGTTCAGAGCCTTAGCCATTGGAGCCAGGCAGTTGGTGGTGCAGGAAGCAGCGGAGATAACCTTGTCTTCCTTAGTCAGGTTAGTGTGGTTTACGTTGTAAACGATAGTAGGGAGGTCGTTGCCTGCTGGAGCAGAGATAACAACCTTCTTTGCGCCTGCAGTCAGATGTGCAGAAGCCTTCTCCTTGGAGGTGTAGAAACCGGTGCACTCGAGAACTACGTCTACATCGTGCTTGCCCCAAGGAATCTCTGCAGCGTTTGCGCAAGCATAGATCTTGATCTCCTTGCCGTTTACAGTGATGGAATCCTCGCCTGCAGTTACAGCATCAGCGTACTTGTACTTGCCCTGGGAGGAGTCATACTTCAGCAGATGAGCCAACATCTTCGGGCTGGTGAGGTCGTTGATTGCAACAACTTCGTAACCCTCGGCATCGAACATCTGACGGAATGCCAAACGACCAATACGACCAAAACCATTAATAGCTACTTTAACTGCCATGTTAAAAATACCCCCTATAAACTTAAAAAAGAATTGTCAGGAGACCAGCGTGAGCACAGGAGTCCATCCGCTAATGAGGCATGCTACGGCACACCGACAGAGCTCCATGCTACCTGCCTCGCTCCTCCTTTGATTACTATAATAATACCGTAATTTCGGCCTCATTGTCAATGTAAATTCATAAATTCCAGTAATTATAGGATAATTAATTTGTAACTGTAAGTAATAGAGCAGAATACGATTGAAATAATATTTGCAAAATTCTTTCAGTGTTTTCACATAGGTCAAATCAGCCTGTACCCTATGCCCACATGAGTCTGCAAATACTGCCTGCCACTGCTTTTTGCCAGCTTTTTCCGCAGGGACACCATAAACACCCTCAATGATGCCATATCACTTTCCAGCGCACTGCCCCAGACCTGGCGCAAAAGGTATTTATAGGTCAGCACCTTGCCTGAATTCCGCGCCAGCACAGCCAGCAGCTTGTACTCCATATTGGTCAGGTGAATTTCCTCACCCTTCACCCTGACAAGCTTTGCTGCAAAATCAATCTCCAGCTCCCCATCTACATAACGTTCCCGTTCTGCCGGTTCCACCGGGGCTTTTGCAGCCTTCCGCAGGGCTTTCAGCCGTCTGGTCACTGCCCGTACTCTTGCCAAAAGCTCCTCCACGCTAAAGGGCTTGGTAATGTAGTCATCCGCACCGGCATCCAGCGCCTCCACCTTGTCCCTGTCATCACTTCTGGCACTGACAATAATAATGGGCATCTCAGACCAGCTGCGGATTTTCTTGATTACCTCAACACCATCCATATCCGGCAATCCCAAATCCAGCAGCACAATATCCGGTTGCTTGCTGGTAGATGCCAAGATTGCCTCCCTGGCATTTTCTGCCACATAAAACGGATACCCCTCAGCTTCCAATGTCACCGTTATCAGATTGCGGATGCTTTTGTCATCCTCCACGATTAATATCGCCGGTTTATTCATCACCATGTCCCCTTTCTATACCCATCACAAAAACCGCCATTCTATGCCAATTTCATCAGATACCTTCTAGCCCAGCTCCACCAGCGGCAGGGTAAAGCGGAAAACAGCCCCCTGAGGCGTATTGTCTAGCACTTCTATCCTGCCTCCGTGAGCCTCCACAATCGCCCGGCACAGGGACAGGCCTATGCCCAGCCCCCGGCGGGAATCCGCCCGGTATGCCTTACCTGTCACAAAACTGTCAAAAATAGTTGCCTTCAGCTTATCATCAACCCCGTGGCCTGAGTCGCTTACATCTATCTGCACCCAGTCTTCCTTTTCTACCGCAGAAATCCGTATAGCGCCACCTGCCGGTGTATATTTAACCGCATTGTCCAGGAGATTCATCAGCACCTGAATTATCAGCCTGCTATCCGCCTTTACCATCATGTACTCGTCTGCCAGCTCTACCTTCACTGGATGCGCGGCCAGCCTTTTGCCGCTGTGGCTTATCGCCGCCTGCACAATATCTGACAATACCTCCGGCTCCTGCCGTATCTGCATGGTGCCCCCCTGTATCCTGGTCACCGCCAGCAAGTTTTCCACCATGCTGATGAGCCAGCCTGCATCCTCGGCAATATCCCGGCATACTTCCTGTTTCTTTGCCTCATCCAGCCCGAAGCCATCCTGCTGCAGAAGCTCCGCGTTGCCCATAATGGTAGTCAGGGGCGTCCTGAGGTCGTGAGAAATCCCCCTGAGCAGGCTGCTCCTGAGTTCCTCCTGCCGTGCCTTGACTTCCACATTGCGCCTCTTAGTGCGCTGCCTCTCCTTTTCCAGTGCCATGGCGCAGCTGCTCAAAATAGAAATCAGCATGTTATTCTCAAAGCTTTCCAGCCGGGCATCGTAAAGGCCGACACCTACAACACCCATTACCCTGCTGCCGCTGCGGATTGCCAGATACAAGCACTTGGAGCCCGGCAGGGTACCTGTCCCTGCCCCGGCATGCTTGTTATTGCGCAGTACCCAGGCCGCTACCGCCTGCTCATCACGAGCGGTCAATTCCTCGTAAATGCGCTGCTTCTCCCAAGCCCCATTATCAGTGTCTATCCCCTCCACATATACAGGCTGGAAATTATCCTGAGGATAAATCAGCACCGGCTTGTCAAGAAGGCGGTTGAGCTGCTTTGCCGTAACGCGATAAATCCCTGCTACATCCTCCGCCTGCTGCAAAAGGCTGGCAGTTTCCAGCAAAATCTCCATGCTATATGCCTTGCGTGATGCCAGCTCCGCCTGCCGCTTTACCTTCCGCGTCAAAAAGCCCACCGTAAGCGACACAATAAAAAGCACCGCAAAAGTCACAGGGTAACCGGCATCGTACACTTCAAAAGTATAAAGTGGCTCGCTAAACATAAAATTAAACAAAAGGACACTGCCGACCGAGACAAACAGGCTGTACACCCAGCTGCTTGTCAGCAGGGCTGGTGCCAGCGACATCAGAATGTACAGGAGCAGCACAGATTCCACATTCATGTCCAGGCTGCGCAGCCCCATGCCCAGCCCGGTACACGCCAGCAGGGATGCTGCCACAACGGCCATATCCTTCACCCTTTGACCGAAAAACTCCTGCCTGCCCTTCAGGTGCCTGTCCGGCACATATTCGGTGCTGTTACTGTCAGGTATAACGTAAATATCCAGCCGGGGTACCAGTTCAATCAATCTTTCAGAAAAAGTCCTGCTCCTGGACCAAAAAGGCTTCTTCGTGGTGGAACGCCCCAGCACCACCTTTGACACCTTTGCCTGCTTCACATATTCAGCAATCTGCCATGCCACATCCTCACCGTAGGCAGTTGCCACCTTCGCCCCCAAGGACTGGGCCAGACGGGTATTCTCCGCCAGCCTCGCCTTGTCCTCCGGCAGCATATTGGCATACCCCGGCGGCTCCACAAAAAGTGCCGTAAACCTGCCGTTGAAGGCCGTTGCCAGCCGGGCTGCCGTGCGGATAACATTGGCATTGGTGGGTGACGATGACAAGCCTATCAGGATATGCTCATCTATGGGCACCTGACGGCTGCTTTCCCTGTGGCTTACCCTTTCCGCCATGCGCCTGAGGGCTATTTCCCTGAGGGCAGTCAGGTTTTCCTTGAAAAAAAATCCCTGCATTGCCTGCTCCGGGTTGCGGTAAATCTTGCCTGCCTGCAGCCGTTCCAAAAGCTCCTCCGCCTCAATGTCCACCAGCTCCACCTGGTCAGCCCGGTCAAAAATCTCATCGGGAATGCGCTCCCGGACAATTACCCCCGTAATAGCCGCCACCTTGTCATTGAGGCTCTCAATATGCTGCACGTTGACAGATGTATAGACATTGATACCAGCCCGCAGCAGTTCCTCTATATCCTGCATCCGCTTCTGATGACGGCAAAAGCCTGCATTGGTATGTGCCAGCTCATCCACCAGCACCAGCCGCGGCCTGCGTTCCAGCACCCCGTCCACATCCAGCTCGGAAAGCTCAATGCCGTGATAAATCCCCCTTTTCAGGGGCAGAACTTCCAAGCCATCCAGCAAGGCAGTAGTAGCAGGACGCTGATGAGGCTCAATGTAGCCGCATACCACATCAATCCCCGCCTTTTTCGCCTCATGAGCCGCCTCCAGCATGGCATAAGTCTTGCCAACCCCTGCCGCATAGCCAAAAAATATTTTCAGCCGTCCCCTGCCCGGCTGCCCATCTGCCTGCTCCGCCGCCTTTAGCTGCTGCAAAAAATCCTCCGGCCTTCCCCTGTCCATAGCATCATCTCCTTGCCTTTTCATAAACTCATTATACTACATACGATGCAAGGGCGCAGTATGAGAATAATCCCCATGTTGCACCCTGTCCAAAAAATATTATTTACTTAGCTGTTCATCCAGCATCAGATTTACCTTCAGCACATTGACCCGTGGCTCACCGAATATGCCCAGAAGCCTCCCCGAGGTGCATTTGCCGATAATCTCCCGGACTTCCGCCTGGCTGCGGCCGGTTTCCCGTGCCAGCCTCGGCACCTGATACTCAGCAGCTGCCAGAGAAATCTCCGGGTCCAGCCCGCTGCCGGAAGAAGTCACCAAATCCACAGGAATTGGCGCATCCTTCATCTCCGGGTGAGCCGCCCGGATTTTGGCAACATTTTCCGCCATCATTTTACCGAAATCCTCACCGGCAGGACTGAGATTTGACGGCCCTCCATACAATAATGGGCTGCCGTCCTTGTCCCTCAAGGCATCACCGCTTACATTCATCACCCTGCCCCACAGATGATTTTTTGCCTCAAAGGGCTGTGCCAGATATTCTGAGCCGCATATCCTGCTGCCATCCCCGGCATATATCAGGCTCCCATTAGCCTGCCTGGGAAACAGCATCTGAGTCAGCCCCGTCATAGCCAGGGTATACACGCCTCCCAGCAAAATCGTAAACGCCAGCAGCATGCCAACTGACTGCCGCAAAATTGTCTTTTTCCCTTCCATCGTAAATCCTTCTTTCCAAAATCAGACCCCTGAAAAATCTCACCAGCAGGTGGCCGATCAAACAAATAACCTGATAAAATACCCCGGTCAAATAAATAATCCGAAAAGCATATCCAATAGCTTGATGCACACAAATGGCACGATTATACCGCCTGCGCCATACACCAAAAGATTGTGCCGCAGCATTGATGCCGCCGAGGCTTCCCGATAGGCAACGCCTTTCAGGGCAAGTGGTATCAATGCCACAATGATGAAGGCATTATAAACCACCGCTGACAAAATGGCCGTCTCCGGGCTTTTCAGCCCCATGACATTCAGAGCATTAAGCTGTGGGTAAAGCCCTGCAAACAAAGCAGGTACGATGGCAAAATACTTTGCCAGGTCATTGGCAATGCTAAAAGTAGTCAGGCTGCCCCTGGTCATCAGGAGCTGCTTTCCTATGCGGACAATCTCTATCAGCTTGGTAGGGGACGAATCCAAATCTACCATGTTGCCTGCTTCCTTGGCGGCCTGAGTGCCTGTGTTCATGGCAACCGCCACATCTGCCTGTGCCAGTGCCGGGGCATCATTGGTACCGTCACCTGTCATGGCTACCATGTGCCCCTTTGCCTGATAATCCCTGATCATGGCCAGCTTGGCCTCCGGCGTTGCCTCCGCCAGAAAATCATCCACTCCCGCTTCGGCTGCAATTGCTGCTGCCGTCACCGGATTATCACCGGTAATCATAATCGTCTTGATACCCATTCTGCGCAGGTCAGCAAACTTGTCTTTTACACCGTCCTTGATGATATCCTTCAGGTAGATAACGCCCAAAATACGGGCATCCCTGGCCACTACCAGCGGCGTACCGCCGGCCTTTGCCACCCTGTCCACCGCCTGGCGGCACTCCTCGCTGAACACGCCGCCCTTTTCTTCTATATACCGTTGCAGGGCATCAGCCGCTCCCTTGCGAATCTGCATAGTGCCAATATCAGCACCGCTCATGCGGGTCTGAGCCGCAAAAGGCACAAAGGTCACCTCGTTTTCTGCCAGCTGCCGCTCACGGATGCCGAACTGCTCCTTGGCCAGCTGAACAATGCTGCGCCCCTCAGGGGTTTCATCTGCCAGGGAGGCCAGCTGGGCTGCATCTGCCAGCTCCTCTGCTGTGGCACCATCCACAGGGATAAACTCTGATGCCTGACGATTGCCCAGGGTAATCGTGCCTGTCTTGTCCAAAAGCAGCACATCCACATCACCTGCCGCCTCAATAGCACGGCCGCTCATGGCCAGCACATTGGCCTGATTGAGCCTGCTCATACCGGCAATACCGATAGCTGACAGCAGCGCACCAATGGTAGTAGGTGCCAGGCAGACCAAAAGTGCCGTCAGCTGGGTAACAGAAATCACCTCATGCACATTCAGCTCATTCTGAGCAAACCACTTGTAGCTATAAAGTGACATAGTTACAAGAATAAAGATTATGGACAGGGCCACCAGGAAAATCTGCAAAGCCAGCTCGTTAGGCGTCTTCTTTCTGGCTGCCCCCTCCACCATGGCAATCATCTTATCCAAAAAGCTCTTACCCGGCTCACTGGTTACCTGTATCACCAGCCAGTCGGACAATACCTGCGTACCGCCGGTAACGGCACTCCTGTCACCGCCGCTTTCCCTGATAACAGGGGCTGATTCGCCGGTTACAGCCGACTCATCCACAGAGGCCGCCCCCTGAACTACCTCGCCATCAGCCGGAATCTGCTCCCCTGCCCTGACCAGCACAAAATCCCCGGGGCGGAGGCTGGAAGCTGCCACTACCTCTCCCTCCGCCTGATAATCAGGGGAAATGAGCCTAAAGGCATCCACATCCTTCTTGGCTGAACGCAGGGCATCCGCCTGTGCCTTGCCCCTGCCCTCGGCAATTGCCTCCGCAAAATTGGCAAACAGCACCGTAAACCACAGCAAAACTGCTATGGCCAAGGAAAACCATACAGGTGCATCCTCATAGAACCCCGTTGCACCTGCCACGAAAAGCAAGGTTGTCAGCACCGAGGACATATATACCAAAAACATAACAGGATTTTCCAGCTGCTTGCCGGGAGACAGCTTCTTGAAGGCCTCTGCCACCGCACTGGAAAAAATCTCTTTACTCAAAGAATTATTTTTACGCATCATCAATCACATCACTTTCCCTGCCAAAACCAGCGTATCATACACCATATCTGCCAGCTTTATGCCACAGCTTAATTTATGCATCGCTTACTGCAAAAACTCTGCTATAGGCCCCAGTGACAATGCCGGGAAGAAGCTCAGGGCTCCTACCAGCAGCACAATTGCTATCAAAAGCCCTGCAAACATCACATTATCCGTAGGCAAGGTGCCTTCCGTCACCGCCAGCTTCTTTTTTCCGGCCAGACTGCCTGCAATCGCTACCACCGCTACTATAGGCAAAAATCTGGCAAGCAACATCACAATTCCCAAGGACACATTCAGGAAAACCGTATCAGCGCCGAAGCCTGCAAAGGCGGAGCCGTTGTTGCCGCCGCAGGAGGAATAGGCATACAGAAGCTCCGACAAGCCGTGTGCACCGTGATTATTCATGCTTTCTGCCACCTCCGGCAGCATGGAGGCAATACCGCTGCCGGCCAGAATAGCCACAGGGGTTGCCAGACAGGCCAGCACAGCCATCTTCATCTCATAGGGCTCGATTTTCTTGCCCATAAATTCCGGGGTACGGCCTACCATCAGGCCGGCAATAAACACTGTCAAGATGGCAAAGCACAGCATACCATAAAGGCCGCAGCCCACGCCGCCAAAGACCACCTCGCCCAGCTGCATGTTCAGCATGGTAATCAGGCCGCCTATAGGCGTGTAGCTATCGTGCATGGAGTTGACAGAGCCATTGGAAGCTGCCGTGGTGAACTCCGCCCATGCCGCAGAGGATGCAATGCCAAAGCGGGTTTCCTTGCCTTCCATATTGCCGCCAGGCTGCATGTCCCCGGCTTCCAGCAGCACCGCACCATTTTGCGCCAGCTGGGCAGTACCTGCCTGCTCGCTAAAGCCGATAATGCCCATGCCCAGCACCAGCAGGGCAAACATGGCAGCAAAAATCGTCACTCCCTGCCGCCTGCTGCCTACGGCATTGCCAAAGGAAAAGCACAGTGCCGCCGGTATCAGCAGAATGGAAAGCATTTCCACCAGATTGGAAAAAGGTGTCGGGTTTTCCAGAGGATGAGCCGAGTTAGTGCCAAAGAAGCCGCCGCCATTGGTACCAAGCTGCTTGATAGCAATCTGGCTGGCAGCAGGGCCACCCGGCACAACACCCTTGCTAATTGCCGTACCATACTCCGTCACCACAGTTTCACTAAGGTTATAGGTTGTATAATCCTCAAAATTCTGTACAACCCCCTGGGAGCCAATCAGCAGGGTAACTACCACTGCCAGCGGTACCAGCACATAGCCAACGCTTTTGGTTAAATCCGTCCAGAAATTGCCGATGGTATCATCGTAAGTCCGCACAAAGCCACGGATAAGTGCATACAGCACCGCCATGCCCGTACCGGCAGAAACAAAATTCTGCACCGTCAATCCAAACATCTGGCTGATGTAGCTAAGCTGCAACTCACCGCTGTACGCCTGCCAGTTGGTATTGGTCACAAAGCTGACTGCCGTATTAAATGCCAGGGGCCATTCCAGCCCTGACAATTCCATAGGATTTAGCGGCAATCTCCCCTGCAGCATCAGAAGGGCAAACAACAATGCAAAACCGCAGAAGTTAAACAGCAGCGCACAGCCAAGATACTTTTTCCAGGTCATTTCCTCCCGTTCATTAACACCTGTCAGCCTGTACAAAAACCTTTCCACAGGGCGGATAACCGGCGAAAGCCATACCCATCTCCCCCGCATCACATTATCAATATACTTTCCCAGAGGATAAGCCAGCACCAACAGTAAAATAAGATAACCGGCATATTGCAACATTGCCTGCATCATCCCTCATCTCCCTTCAGCAGAATACCTATCAGCCAGGCCAGCATAATTGCCCAAACTGCAAACCATACATATAGCATTTCCATCGCTCCTTTCGTATAAGCCAATATTAGCACGAAGCAGTTTAAGACGGTGTTAAGGTTCAGCTGTCCATATTAAGATTGTATAAAGATAAGCCGCATAAAACTGCCGCACACTATAATGTGCTCAACATCTAAATCCATACTACTCCTGAATTGTGAAAAATTTCAGTTTGTCGTAGTGCTGGTTTGTTACTTCGTGCATATACTGACGTAATTTGATACTTCGCGGACTCTGTTCAGACATTATTAAAAGGACAGGTAGCGGCAGTACCCATAGAAAACTCGCTCTCGCTCTTAGCACAGCCTCGCGCTTCTAAGCTCCTGCATCGCTTACGCTCGCACTTGCTAAGAAGCGAGGCTGCACTCAAGGTTTTCTTTGGGTACATGCCGCACCTGTCCTTCTTTTTGTCTGAACAGATATGCACATAGTTATCAACTATACTCTGCTGTACGCTACCAAGGTAATCAATCTAACTTTACGAGCAAGCCTGAAATAGGGGGCTAGAAGGCTGGCGAGACCTGATACTGCCAACAACTATGCAAGGCAACCTGCTATTATGAGCAGAGTTGTTTGCACTGTACGTTTATACAGCGGTTGGCAGTTGCAAGTTTCGTCAGCTACTTCGCCCCCCTATTTCAGGCTTATTCGTAAAGCTGTAGGGACACTATGGTAACAAATAATGTATGTGGTTCTGTCATTTTGTTTATATCTGTTCAGACAAAGAAAGGGATGAGTGAGGACAGTACCCATAGAAAACCTTTGTTGTACCTCGGTGCTTAACGATACGCGAGCCGTAGACGAAGCGTGAGTTTAGCATCCGCTAGGTACAACTAGGAGCGCGAGCGTGTTTTCTATGGGTAGCTGTCCCGCTCAGCCCATTTTTAATCTGAACAGAGTGCACAAACCCACAAAATTCATCCGTTAATGTTCCAGAAGTCTCGTACTTTCACGACGATAAACTGAAATTTACACAATACCAAACTTATGATATAATAACAACAGGGATTATTATAAAAATTCTAGGCGGTGAGTACAATGGGAGAAAAAGATATATCCCAGAAAAATTTTGCGTCCCATAATGATGTAGTAGCGGATATATTCAATGGCAGCCTATTTGATGGCGAAGAGTATATCAAGGCGGACAGCCTGGTAGATGCACAGCCATTCTCGCAGTACAAGGCAGATGATGGCGTGCTGCATGAGCAGGAGCGTGATGTTGCCAAGTATTGCGTGGATGCAAATTGTAGCTTACGTCTTGCCCTAATAGGTGTTGAAAATCAGATAGCCATTGACTTTGATATGCCATTACGCGTTATAGGCTATGACGGCATATCTTATCGTGATGAGATGAATCTTGATAAGATAGTGGTAGACGAGGCTACTGGCAAGAAACGCAGGATACGCCACAAGCGTTATCCTGTAATAACATTGGTTTTGTATTTTGGTGAAAAGCCGTGGAAGAAGCCGCTGTGCCTTTATGATGTGATTGATGTACCTGATAAGCTGAAGCCGTTCGTTAATGATTTCAAATTGAATATCATTGATGTGCCAAGACTGACGCCGGAACAGGTAAAAAAGTACAAGGGTGATTTTCAGATAATAGCTGATTATTTCGTTCAGCGCACCAGCGGAAAGGAATATATTCCGCCAGATAAGCCAATTCAGCATGTTGACAGCATGTTAAAGTTGATGTCTGTATTGACAAGAGATGAGCGTTATTCTGATTGGCTGGCTAATGATTCAGATACAAGGGAGGGAATCAAAATGTGTGATGTATTGGATAGAGTTGAAGCTCGTGGGGAAGCTCGTGGGGAAGCTCGTGGCGAGGCTCGTGGCAAAGCCATGGGTGAGGCTCATGGTAAAATCCTTGGAGCTCAAAGCACCTTGATAAATTTAGTAAAAAAGAATTTGTTATCTATTCGCGATGCAGCTAACGAAGCAGGTATGAGCGAAGAAGCCTTCCGGAAGCTGGCCGGAGTGGTGTGATTTTCAGTTGTGCAGCGGTTGGCAGTAGCAAGTTTCGTCAGCCTCCCGGCTCCCCCTTTTCAGGTTTGCTCGTAAAGTGAGATTGATTACCTTGGTAGCGTACAGCAGAATATAGTTGATAACTATGTGCATATCTGTTCAGACACAAAGAGGGACAGGTGCGGCATGTACCCAAAGAAAACCTTGAGTGCAGCCTCGCTTCTTAGCGAATGCGAGCGTAAGCGACGCAGGAGCTTAGAAGCGCGAGGCTGTGCTAAGAGCGAGAGCGAGTTTTCTATTGGTACTGCCGCTACCTGTCCCTTTATAATGTCTGAACAGAATCCACGAAATATCAAACTACATCATCAGTATATGCACAAAGTAACGAATAACCACTACGACAAACTGAAATTTACTTTTCAAGTGCCAAAATAGCCTGCACAGCCAATGCACATTCCAGCCTCTTTTTCTGAATAGCGCAGCCCATATCATACGGGATGCGGATATCCTCGTTAAAGAGGTCAGCATTTGCATGGCAACCGCCGCTGCAGAAGAATCTTGCCCAGCAGTCAACGCACTTCGGCTTGTTCAGCACATGGGACTGGCGGAAATACTGCGGCAGTTCCTGATTCTGCACGCCGCTGAACACATCCCCCAGCCTGTAGCGGTCACGGCCCACAAACTGATGGCAAGGATACAAATCACCATTGGCTGCCACCGCATAATACTCATGGCCTGCACCGCAGCCGGAAAGCCTCTTGGCCACGCACGGGCCATTGGACAAATCCATATTGAAGTGGAAGAAGAAGAACCCCTTGCCTTCCCTGTGCCGCTTGAGATAAAACTCCGTCAGCCTGTCATACTCGGCATAAATCTCCGGCAGCATATCCTCCGTCAGGGCATAAGGAGAATCCTTCAGCACCACCGGCTCCATGGAAAGGATGTCAAAGCCGGCATCTGCCATAGCCTCCACATCTTTGGTAAAATCAAGGTTGCAGGCTGTATAGGTGCCACGCATGTAATAATTCTCATCATTCCTTGAGTCAACGCACTTGCGGAAGTTGGCCATGACCTTATCATAAGTAGGGTTGCCACCGGCATCAGGCCGCATATTGTCATGGGTTTCCCGGCGGCCATCCGTGCTGAGCACCAGGCTGATGTTGTTGTCGTTCAGCCACTGGATATTGGCATCGTTCAATGCCAGCCCATTGGTAGTCAGGGTAAGCTTGAAGACCTTGCCGGTTTCCCTTTCCCGCTTTCTCACATACTCGGTCACATGCTTTACCAGGGGCATGTTGATGAGGGGCTCGCCCCCGAAGAAATCAATCTCGCAGTGCTTTCTAGGGCCGCTGTGGTCAATGATATAATCCACCGCCGCCTGGCCTACCTCCTTGCTCATCATCTGCCGCTCACCGCCGTACTCGCCGGTATCCCCGAAGCAGTATTTGCAGCGCATGTTGCAGTCATGAGCCGTCATCAGGCACAGGGACTTCACCAGCCCCTTGGCCTTGAAGGTAGGCGGCACATCAATGTCCGGGGCAAACAGCTGCTGAATCTCCATCAGGTGATGCAGCTCTCCCAGAGCCTCCTGCACATCACCTGCAGGGTACATGCCGTCCATGGCCTTCTGCACCTCGGCATCGTTCTCCCCGTCAAAATAGTCCATCATGTCATAAATCATCTTATCCACCACATGCACGGCACCGCTGTTCACATCCAGCAGGATATACATGCCGTTCTGCACGAACTTGTGGATTTTCTTCTGCATTTCCTTGTTCATCCATTCTCTCCTATAAACTGCAAATTATCATAAAACAATCAGCAAAAGCTATACACCAAGGCTGATTGTGCTAACGCGAAAAAAGGCTCCCTTTTGGCAGGGAGCCCAATCTCTAAATGTTATTTCTTGCTCTCGCAAACCTGGTTGCCTACAGTGCAGGAAGTCTTGCAAGCGGACTGGCAGGATGCCTGGCACTCGCCGCAGCCGCCGGAATTCTTGGTCAGCTGCAAAGAAGGCTGATTAACAGTCTGAATGTGTTTCATAAAAAGAAACCTCCTTCATCAAATAAAAAATCTAACTCTATTTTACCTTTTTTGCCATTTATATGCAAGCCCCTGTGCCTGGGTTGCCGGCATTAAAATAAAATTAACCGGCAGATTGGAAGCCCCCGGCGGTGAAAACTCAAAGCGCAGCTTCTGCTCCGCCCCATAGGAGCCAAGGCTTGCCAGCTCGCTGGAAAAATAAATATAATCCGTATCTTCCGTAGGCGGGAAGCGGTGACTGGTAAAATCATCAATCCTCACGTTGCCGAAATACAGCTGGTTCTGCGGCACAGACAGCATAAACCTATGCCTGTCAGCCATATCCTGCACGGACATGGCACCGGCATAGACGCCACCCAGCGGCTGCAGGATATACTGCACATCCCCGGTGCCCTTCACCGGCACTTGCAGCTCGTACATGATACCATAGTTGCCATAATTCTGGGTTTCGCTGCCATCAGTGGCATCAATGCCGTAGCGGTACACATCCCGGTCATTGTCCGCCAGGGGTATGAACACTGCGCCATCCTGCTGGGGATTGTACGCCTTCTCCGCCCGGATGATGCGGTTCATGCCCTTGTAAGTGCCCCGCAGGCGATGCTCGTCCTTGGGCAGCACCTTGGCCTTTTTCATGAAATCAATCGGATTTTCCCCTGCCGGATACATGATGACAGACAGCCTTACGGGCCCGTCAGCGGTAAAATCGTAGATGCCGTTGACCAGCTGCCCCGGCCTGACAACAGTTTCCGTCATCTTATTGCTCAAAATCGCCTTGCGGTTGGGAAACACAAATACATTCCTGTTGACCTTGCTCTCCATGTATGCCTGCTGGGTGGTCTTGCCTACCCACAAATAGTTGTCGCTAGGTGCGCTGAGAGCCTCACGGTTCACATTCAGGATTGCAGTGTACTTGCCCTCATTCTCCAGCACCACAGCAATCTTCTTGTTCTGCCGCGTGTTGTTCAGGTGATAATAAAAAATCCTGCCGGCACCTGTCACCACATCGGAGTAGAGGATGCCGTCCTGCTCCACATACTCCGGGCTGTCAGAAAACAGCAGGGTGCCGCCGCCATCCTCCACCGTCACCGGCCAGCGCTTCAGAATCTGGGGGCTGTCCTGATTCTTTACCTGCCAGTCCACTTCCTCCATGGGATGCCATGACTCTGGTACCCGGTTGCTGTACTTGGGATGCAGACCGTCCACGTTCATATTGACAGCCAGCTCCGTCACCTGTCCCTCGCCATGGACAGGCTTCATGCCAGCCTCTGCAACGGCATTATTGGCAATTTCTGCATTAGCCTCCGCAACCACCTGCTGATGCACTTCAGCACCGGCATCCACGCCGCCATGCTGACGCGCTTCCGCCATAGACACGCCTGCCAGCATTACCGCTGCCAGACCTGCCGACAAAATTTTTCTCTGCAAATTCATCTTCTCTCCCAACACTCCTGTAAAATAATCCATAAAACCTTAACAAAAAACAAAATTAAACAGCCTTAAATTTTATGCTGTGCTATGCCCAGCTGGGCAAAAATCCTGCCCTTTATAAGCCGCCACTTAAATTCCTCAATCCCAAAGGACGGATGAGGGATATTTATCCTTTGCAGCTGGTAGGTATCCGTGTCCAGGGTATTCAGCCCCGCGTCCCCGGTCACTGCCGCCAGATACTCCTCCTCCTTCAGCATATCCCTCAGCTCCGTAGTATACTTGCCGTTAGGATAGGACAGGGTATAAATAGTGTCAACACCGTTCCACTCCATCAGAAGCTTGGACAGCTTGACCTCATTTCTGGCAGTCTCCATGTCCATCTCCGTCAGGGGCAGATGGTTTGCCGTATGGCTGCCAATCTCGATGCCCCGGTGCTGCATGTCCTTCAGCTGCTCCCAGGAAAGATATTTGTCCCTGCCGATGCTGTTGGCCACCATGAAGACAGTAGCCTTCATGCCCCGTGCCTCCAGAATGGGCAAAAGCTCCGTATAGTTGCTCTCATAGCCGTCATCAAAGGTCAGGATGACAGGCTTATCCGGCAGCTCCTGCAAGCCCTTCTTCGCCCTGAGAAAATCCCGGATGGAAATAGTGGTATAACCCTGCTCCTGCAAATAATCCAGCTGCTGCTGGAAATCCTCCACCGGCACATTGTACTCGTAAGCATCCTTGGGCTCCTCCGCCTGCACCATGTGGTACTCAAGGATAGGAAAGCCCTCCGGCTCAGGCTGCGCCAGCAGGTACTGCAATCCGCCATAGCCAGCCAGCAGCACTGCTGCCAGGGTTCCCAGCCCCCATTTCAGATATTTTTTCACGCTATTACCTCTTTTGCCTAAAATCACATATCACATGCAGCTAAAAACATCTCTGCCTTACAAAAAATCCTGCAGCCTTTTCAGCCGGTTGTTCACTGCTGCCCGGCTGATGCCCAGCATCTCCCCCAGCTCCGCCAGAGAAGCGTCCATGTTGTCCATTCGCGCCCTGGCTGCCGCCAGAAGCTTCGGTGGAAGCTTTTCCAGCCTGCCGGACTCCTGCAGCTGCCGGATGCATTCCGCCTGTGCCACTGCCGCGCTTACTGTCTTTTGCAGGTTGGCAGTCTCGCAGTTCACCAGCCGGTTCACCTGATTGCGGACCTCTTTCAGGTTTCTGGCCACCGCCAGCTCATCTGCCGCCTTCACCGCTCCCAGCATGGCCAATAGATCCATGATTTCCTCCCCGTCCTTGAGATAAATCTGGTAGCTGCCCTTCCTGTCCGTAAAGCCTACAGGAAAATCCATATTCCTCAAAATCCTGACAATGGTATGGGCAAAGGCGTAGCTGTCAGCCACAAATTCCAGATGGGACTGAGCCTCCGGCCTGTTCACCGTGCCGCCTCCCAGGAATGCTCCCCGGAGATATGCCTTGCGGCAGCACTGCTTCCTGAGAAGCCCCTTGTCCCTGCCCACAGCCCCTTCCTCGGAGCCCAGCATTCCCAGGGATTCCATCAGGGGACGAACATGGGGAGAGGGCGCCACCCGCAAAAGATAGCTGTTATTCTTTTTCAGCCGCTTGGAACGGCTCACCGTAACCTCCGGCTGAACCTGGCCGGTGGCCTTCAACAGCTGCAGTACCCGGCGTGCCACCGCCGCATTCTCCGTGACAAAATTCAGTCCCAGAGCCATCCGTGCTCCTATAGTCATGGAAGCACCCATGCGCAAAAGAGCTGCCAGCTCCGCGCTCTGGCAGCATTTTCTCCTGACCGCCCCATGGGCAAGCTCGTTTTTTACCTCGGTAGCAAATGACGGCATCTTCTACTCACAACCTCGCAATCGCTTTATGCTCACAGGTTCCTATACGCTACGCCCCGGTTTTACGGGGCCGCCTCTCCCGTGCCCAGCATGTTTTATACCATCACATGGTTTCGTACACCACCTGCATGACGCTTTCCGCCAGCTTCTTGGGGTCATGGTGTATGGCATCATGAGCCGTAATCAGGTCTGCCTTGATGACGCCCACGCCCAGTGCCTTCAGCACATCCTCATCCACGATAACAGGGTAGGCCCCTGCCTCCGCATACTTTTTCTTCAAATCCTCCGGCACTGGGGTAGAGTTGACAATCACATAGTCCACCGCATTGCGCCCGGCATGGTCCAGTATGGCCTTGACATGCATGGAAGCAGTATAGCCGTCGGTCTCTCCCGGCTGGGTCATCACGTTGCAGATATAAATCTTCACCGCCTTGCTGCGGCACAGGGCATCACCGATGCCCTCCACCAGAAGGTTCGGCATGATGCTGGTGTAGAGGCTGCCCGGCCCCAGCACGATTGCCTCCGCATCACGCAGGGCATCCAGGGAGGACTGCACCGCCTCCACATGCTCAGGGAACAGCTTGACACGATGAATTTTCTTGTGCGCCTCCGGAATTTTGGACTCGCCGCAGACTATGGAGCCATCCTCCATGATAGCATCCAGCCGCACAAATTCCTTGCTGGCAGGCAGCACCCTGCCCTTCACCGCCAGTACCTTGGAGGACTCCTTCAGTGCCGTCTCCACATCCCCTGTCACCTGCGCCATAGCCGCAATGAACAGGTTGCCGAAGCTGTGGCCGGACAGCTGGCTGTCACCCTCGAAGCGGTGCTGGAAAAGCTTTTCCATCAGGGGCTCCGTATCCGCCAATGCCACCAGGCAGTTCCTGAGGTCACCTGGCGGAATCATGCCCAGCTCCTCCCGGAGCCTGCCGGATGAGCCGCCGTCATCAGCTACCGTAACTACTGCCGTAACGTTGGAGGTAGCCTGCTTGATGCCCCGGAGCAGCACGGACAGGCCGTGGCCGCCGCCCACCACCGTAATGGCAGGCCCCTTGCCCAGCTTCCGCTTCTCATAAATCAAATCCACCAGCTTTTCTGATGAATTGGCCGGCAGCAGCACAGTGATAACCGAGCGGATCACGAAGCGGGCCGCCACCAGCATCACGCCAAAGCCCAGCAGCACCATCAGCATGCCCACCAGGGCTGTAAAGGTATAATCATAGCTGCCAGACCACAGATAGACAGCCTTGAAAATAGCCTCCTCAATATTATCAATATACTTGTAGTTAAAAACCACCGCAATTCCCAGGCTGGCAAGCATTACGCCCCCTGCAAACAGAAGCAGCCAGCGCTTGAACCTCATGCCGGGATACAGCCATTTTAACAAGTGCATTTATGACACTCCCTTAAACTTCTTCCCTCACATGCTCCCAGACCTCGTTTTTCATCAGGTCACGGTGCTCCAGCTTCACCTGGCAGCCCTTGTCCTTCAAAAGCTGGTAGATGTGGTTGGCAATAAACACAGAGCGGTGCATGCCGCCGGTACAGCCTGCCGCAATCACCAGCTGTGCCTTGCCTTCCTTCTCATACTGAGGAATGAGGAAATTCACCAGATTATCGAGATGCTGCTTGAATTCCCTGGTCACCGGCCACTGGTCGATATAGGCAGCCACATCCGGCACGGAGCCGCTCTTGTGGCGCATGGACTCCACATAGAAAGGATTTGGCAAAAAGCGCACATCAAAGACCAGGTCGGCATCCAACGGCATCCCAAACTTGAAACCGAAGGAAATCACATTGATATTCATCTTTTCTCCTACCCGCGGGGCAAAGAGCTTCAGAATCTTTTCCTTCAGGTCAATCTTCTTCAGTTCAGAGGTATCCACGATGTAGGTGGCCTTGTTGCGCACCTGCACCAGCCGCTCACGCTCCTTGGCCACGCCCTCGCTGATGCGGGAGCTAGGTGCCATAGGATGGCGGCGGCGGGTTTCCTTGTACCGGCGGATAATGGCAGCATCCGAGGCATCCATAAAGAGCAGCACATACTGCTGATTGTCCCTGTCCATGTCCTCCAGCACATGAATAAAGGTATCAAAGAACTCCCGGCTCCTGGTGTCCACCACCAGCACCACCTTGCTGACGCTGCCGCCGGACTGCTGGCACAGCTCCGCAAACTTTGGAATAAACACCGGGGGCAGGTTGTCCACCACAAAATAGCCTATGTCCTCAAGATAGCGGCAGGCCTGTGTCTTGCCGCTGCCGGACATGCCAGTAACGATGATAAACTCACAGCAGTTTTCCTTGCTTTTTTCTTTTTCCATACAAACCTCCGGAAAATCACATGCAGAAGCGCTCCAATGCCTCTGCTACGCCATCGTGCTCATTGTCCGTTACCATGTAACGGGCTGCCGCCCTTGCCTCATCGTTGGCATTGCCCATGGCAACGCTGATGGCAACAGATGTCAGCATGCTTACATCGTTGCTGGAGTCGCCGATAGCCAGCACCTGCTCAGACGGGATTTCCAGAATCTCCGCCAGCTTGGCAATGGCTGTTGCCTTGTTTACCCCGGGCTTGATCAGCTCCACATAGGTCGGAGAAGACTTCATGGCATCAATACGGCCGCCGAACTTCCGGCGCACCAGCTCCACTGCTGCATCAGCTTCCTCCGGGGTGCTGCCCATAATCAGCATCTTCGGCACATGATAGGTGTACTTGTAGATATCCTCCCCTACGGCATTGCCCGGCACGCCGCACATCTTCTGATAATACTGGGCATGCTCGTCATTTTCCTTGAAGTACAGCTTATCCTCGCTGTAGAGATGGATGTAGAGCTCCTGCTCCCTGGCAAAGTCCAGCAGGTCCTTCACCAGGTCCTCCTCCAGATAGGAAGCGTACAGCTCCTTGCCGGAAGCTGTCTTAATGAGGGCGCCGTTATAGGTAATAATCGGCACATCCAGCTCCAGCTCCTGGGCATAAGGCAGGGTGGAAGCATACATGCGGCCGGTAGCAATGGTAAATACCACCCCGGCCTCCACAGCCCTCTTGATAGCGTGCTTATTTCCCCTGGAAATCTTGTGCTCGCTGTTCAGGAGGGTGCCATCCATATCTGTAACAAATAATTTTGCTTTCATGAGTAAGTCTCCTTTTTATCTTAAAAAATGTATTAGTACGCTAATGCATACAATCAATTATCGGCTATCAATTACGGGCTGAAGGTGACAGTCACGCTCTGGCCGGACTTGATTTCGGCACCTGCCGGAATGCTCTGGCTCCTGGCCAGTCCGTTGCCCTGCACATCGATGCCCAGCCCCAGCTCTGCCAGCTTCTGGGAAACATCCCTGATGCTCATGCCAGTCAGGTCAGGCATCCTGACCTTGCCATCACTGGCAGCAGGTGCAGGCTTGGCAGCAGCTGCTTCCCTATCCTTGTTCATATCCGCAAAGGTATCACTGGAAGGGCTGATGTGCATGAACCGCAGCAGCTGGGAGAAAATATCCCTTGCCACAGGCGCTGCAATCTGTCCGCCATAGAATGCCCCTGCCGATGGGTCATCGATTACCACCAGCACTACTATCTCCGGGTTCTCCACCGGGGCAAAGCCGCAGAAGGAAGCAATGTACCGCCCCTCCATGTAGCCGCTGGTATGCTCGTTGATTTTCTGTGCCGTACCGGTCTTGCCGGCAATGCGGTATCCCTTCACTGCCGCCTTGGAACCGCCGCCGGTGGCAACCACCTGCTCCAGCAGCCCCATCAGCGTCTTGTCCGTGGCTGAGTCAATCACCCGGCGCACTTCCTCCCTGCCGTACTCCTTGTATACGGAGCCGTCCGCATTGGTAATCTGCTTGATGATGTGAGGCTTCAGCAGCACACCATCATTGGCCACTGCTGACATGGCTGTTACCAGCTGCAGAGGCGTCACGGCAATACTCTGGCCGATGGCCATGGTAGCCACATCAGAGTTTACCATATCCTTGGGATTGGCAAACAGGATGCCTGACTCCTCCCCGGGCAGCTCAATACCTGTGGCCTTGCCAAAACCGAATTTCTCAGCATACTCGTTCAGCTTTTCGCCTCCCAGCCACAGACCGATCTGGGCAAAGCAGGTATTGATGGAATTTTTTACAATATCCGTAAAGGTGACATTGCCAAAGCTCTCACCGTTCCAGTTCTGGATGCGCTTCTCCGAAACATCGATATGCCCCGGGTCATAAAAGGTCATGTTAGGAGCTACTACCCCTTCCTGCAAAGCCGTGCCTGCCACCATTGCCTTGAAGGTGGAGCCAGGCTCATAAACAGAGGAAATTGCCCTGTTGCGCCACGCCTCGGCATTTGCCTGCCAGAACTTGTTAGGATTATAGCTTGGACGGGAAGCCATGGCAAGCACATCACCTGTCTTCGGGTCCATCACCACTGCCGTTACCGCCTTTGGCTTATTGTCAGCCATGGCCTTGTCCAGTGCCTGTTCTACAATAAACTGCATGGTGCTGTCAATAGTCAGGGTGATGCTCTTGGAATTGTCCCCCTTGTAGCGCTGCTGCGCCGCCGAAAAGATAGAATCAAAAATCGGCCTGCCCCGCATGTCGATAATCAGGTCCGCTTCCTGAGCCTCCCCCTTCAAGAGCTCATCCGCATACTGCTCCATGCCGGCAAGGCCCTTGTCATCGGTGCCGATAAAGCCCAGCACATTGGCTGCCAGCATATCGTTGGGATAGTATCTCTTTACCTCGTCATGGAGCTCAAGGCATTCATACTCGTTATCCTCCTTCAGCTCCTTGATGGCATTTTCCTCATCCACCTCCAGGCGCCTCTTGACATACACAAAGACGCCCCCGGTATCTATATCCTCACTGATTTCCTCAGGCTTCAGCTTCAGAATCTCCGACAGCTGTGCCACAAGGTTGTCCCTGTCCTCCGGCTTCACCTTGCTGGGATTGATGACCAGGGACTTTGCCATACGGCTGATAGCAAGCTCCCTGCCATTCCTGTCCAGGATTTTGCCCCGGGGCGACTGCCGCGCCCTGTTTTCCTCCGCAATGGTCATTGCCCGCTCCGCCAGCTCGTCACCATCCACCAGCTGCAGCCAGGCAAACCGCACTAGCAAAAGGCCGAAGCAGCCCCAGATAATCAGCAGCAGCCAGCTGATTCTGAGCTGCACATTGTGCCGTTGCTTCTTCATCTATTATATCACTCCAAATAATAACTTATATCCTGCCCTTCCATTTTACACTATATCTTGTTAAAAGCAAAAATTTTTTATAGCAAAACGATTTACAAATTATTTACCTAGCTGATATAATATGATTAAGAATGGCGGTGATGATTTTATGGACGCTACAGACAAGCGAATTTTAAAGAGATTGCAGGAAAATGCCCGCGTTACTGTTTCCGTGCTGAGCCAGGAGATTTCCCTGTCCATGCCGGCCATCAGCGAAAGGCTGAAGAAGCTGGAAAATACCGGCGTGGTGCAGCAGTATACGGCAATCCTCAATCCTGCCCTGGTGGACAAGCACCTGATGGCATTTATTTATATCAGCTTTGACAATCCAAGCAATGGTGACAAATTCCGCGAGTTTATCGCCAGCGAGATGGATGTAAAGGAGTGCTTCTACATCACGGGGGATTATGATTATGCCCTGAAGATTATTACCAAGAGCACCAAGACCCTTGAGAAGCTTCTTACCCGCATCAAGAATCAGGATGGCATCGTCAAGACGGAGACCATCGTAGTCCTGTCCACCATTACGGACAGGCCGTCCATCGAGCTGGAATAAGGCTGCCCGGAGTGGCAGGCTGCACAGCCTGAAAGCTATGGCTGCAAGCCTAAAAAACGGCATAAAGCTATGGGGCCGCTGCCTCGGACCTTCCCCGTGGGGAGATTTGAGACAGCAGCCCCATTTTTATTGCCATTCATTGTACCGGAATGGATAAATTCCGAGGCAAATCCGCTACCAATGGTATTTTTCTCCCCGGTTAATCTTGAAAGCACGGTAAACCTGCTCCACTAAAAGGAGCCTCACCATCTGGTGAGTAAAGGTCATGGGGGAAAAGCTCAGCCGGAAATCCGCCGCCTGGCGCACTTCCTCAGAGAGCCCGAAGGCTCCGCCTATCAAAAAGGCAATGCTGCTCCTGCCGGAGAGCCCCAGCTGCCGGATTTTGTCCGCCAGCTCCTCGGAAGATGCCTGCTTGCCGTACACATCCAGCACAAAGAGATAGCTGCCCTCCGGCACCTGGCGCAAAAGGCGCTGGCCTTCCTGCTGCAGCACCTGCTTCTTTTCCGCCTCCGAAGGGTTGTCCTTCATCTTTTCCTCATTGATTTCCACTATTTTTACCGTGGCAAAGGGCGTCAGCCGCTTCAGGAACTCATTGATGCCGGCGGTCAGGTACTTTTCCTTGATTTTCCCTGCCGCCACAATGGTTATTTTCATGAAGCTGCCTCCATGACCACATCAACAGTTACCGTGCTGCCATCTCTGTCCAGCTTTACCTTGACGGTATCACCAACCTTGGCAGCCAGCACAGCATTGCGCACATCGCCTACCCGGTTGGTCTCCTTGTCACCTACGGACAGGATCACATCACCCCGGCGGATGCCGGCCTTGTAGGCAGGGCCGTTTACGGTAACATTCTCCACATACACGCCCTTATCCACATTCAGGATGTAGCCGTACCGCCCGGCAGTCTCCTTGTCAAAGATGCCAACCCCCAGATACGGACGTGTTACCTTGCCGTCATCCATCAGGTCATCCACAATTTCGCGCACTGTATTGATAGGGATGGCAAAGCCCATGCCCTCAACGCCGCTGCGGGCAATCTTGGCTGAGTTGATGCCGATGACCTTGCCGTCAGCATTTACCAGGGCACCGCCGGAGTTGCCCGGATTGATGGCGGCATCAGTCTGAATCACCTTGATTACCCTGTCATCCAGCTCCAGGGAACGGTTCAAGGCACTGATGACGCCGCTGGTAACGCTGCCCTGAAACTCCAGCCCCATAGGATTGCCGATGGCAATGGCAGGCTCCCCTACCATGATATCATCAGAATTGCCGAACTCCGCCGCCGGCAAATCATTGGCATCCACCTTGACCACGGCCAGGTCGGTCAGCTCATCAGCCCCCACCAGCTTGCCGGACAGGGAACGCCCGTCAGACAGGGAAACAATGATTTCCTTGGCACCGCTGATAACGTGGTTGTTGGTGACAATATAGCCATCCTTGCGGAAGATGACGCCGGAACCGGCACCCTCCACCTGCACAGGATTGTTGAACCAGTCCCTGGCCACCGCCTTGTTGGTAATGCCCACCACGGCAGGCCCCACCGCCTTGGCAGCCCGCACCACCGGCGTATTTCTTGCATCAGATACCTCGCTGCTGGCAACGGCAGCCGGTATGCCATTGCCGCTCTCCTGCTGCTGGCCAGCCTGGCTGTTGCTGCAGCCGCCCAAAAGCACCGTTGCAGCCACCAGCACTCCTGCCACGCCGGAAAGGCATTTTTGCGTAAAATTCCTGCGATAATTCATAATCCTTCTCCTCCTGCAAAATACGAAAATACAAAATTCTGTCTTATAGCAAGTCATGCACAAAATCATGCATTAAAGCTGTACGCATGTACACTGATTCTGGTCGGTCAGATACAGCTCCACATCATTGATGCCCTGCTGGCTGAAAACCGCCTGCACCGTCTCCCTGGCCAGCTCCGGCCGGTTGTTGGACTCGCTGAGATGTGCCAGCAGTAGCTTTCTTGGCCGCTGCCTGAGCCCTGCCACTGCCAGTGCCGCATCCCTGTTGGACAGGTGCCCCCTGGCACCCAGGATGCGCTTTTTCAGGCTGTAGGGGTAGCTGCCGTTTTTCAGCATTTCCACATCGTGATTGGTTTCCAGCACCATCACCCTGGCACCCTCCAGCATCTCCTGCAGGCTGCTGTCCACAAAGCCCATATCCGTGGCTACAACGCAGCGGCTGCTGCCCTGCACCACATAGCCTACGGGATTGGCCGCATCGTGTGGAATATCAAAGGCCCTGACCGTCACCCTGTCCAGGCGCACCCGGTCAATGATGGGGTTGATGCATTCAATGGGCAGTTCCCGGTAGCAGCTCATGGCGCGAAAGGTCTCAGGGCGGCTGTACACCTGCACCCCGTACTTTTTCGTCAGCGTCACCAGGCCACTGATATGGTCTCCGTGCTCATGGGTGATGAATACCCCGTCCAGCTCCTCCACCCTCTGGCCGATGCCCTCCAGCTCCTGCCGGATGCGCCTGGCACTGATGCCGGCATCTATCAAAAGCTTCTTGCCATCCAGTTCAATAAACGTGGCATTTCCCTTGCTGCCACTGGCCAACACAGCCACCTGCATATAATATCCTCACTCCTATAAATCACACTTCAGTATAGAAAATAATACTGGAAAATATATGTAAAGTCAAAGTATCCCTCAAGTTTTCTTTGCTTTATTTCCGTTGCTTCATATCCTCCTGATAGAGATTGTGAAATTTTGTTCAGAAAGACATTTGACAACTTGCATTTTTCGATTTTTTTATTTGATTGCAATTAATACGAAATCATACCCATATCACCATACCATTTCCGTAATCAGTAGACTTTTTAATTCAAATATCGTGAAATTAATTTGAAATAATATACAATTTCCACTTGACTTGTATAACCATTTGTGCTATCCTTATACCAAGATAAGTTTACAGCTTGAATATTTAGTATGTAGCTTACCACCTGCAGCGGCTGTTTTTTTCCAACGCCATTTCTCAGCCGCAGCAGTTAAGGTGATGTATTCCCTATAGTACATCCCTATAGTCAATCCCTTTCAGCCCTCAGGCATCTTGGCTGAGGGTATTTTTTTGCTCAAAAATCGGCATGCCGCAGCCACACAGCTACAGCATGCCGATTTTTATTTCTCCAATGGCTTTAAGTTACGAAAGCTCTTTAATGCCTGTCCTTGCGCCCCAGCTTCTTGCGGCACTCAGGGCATCTGCCGAAAAAGTACAGCTGCCGCCCGGTGAGCTCGTAGCCGCTCTTGGCAGAAACAGTGTCCAGCAGAAATTCATCACCTATATCAAATACATCGTCCACCCTGTTGCATGACACACATCTGATATGTGGATGGCTCACCGTCTCAGCATCATAGCGGTAGCTGTCCTCCCCCACATTCAGCACCTGCACCAGCCCCAGCTCGGAAAAAATATCCATAGCCTTGTAGACAGTTGCCAGGCTCATGGTCGGATAGTCCGGCTGCAGCATGCTGTAAAGCATCTCAGCGTTGGGATGATTATACGCCTTTGACAAGGCCTCGTACACTGCCAGACGCTGGGGTGTCACTTTGAAGCCATTTTCCCGAAGTATACGGGTTACGCTCTGCATTTCTAACATAATAACTCCTCCACACCACACCTGCGGATAACAACATTGATAATTATTATCCATTTAGAAAAATTACTATATAAAATAATTTTACATTATGCTGGCAATTATGTCAATCTGCTTTGAATTATGTTATAATGACAAAAATCATAATTTTAGGAGAATGAATATGCTGATTGAAAATATTAATTCCGTAATTGCCGGGGAACTGAAGGTGCGCAGGGCACAGGTTGATGCCGCCGTACAGCTTCTGGATGATGGCAATACCGTGCCTTTTATCGCCCGGTACAGAAAGGAAGCCACCGGCGAGCTGGAAGACGAGCAGCTGCGCACTATTGAGGAACGGCTTACCTACCTGCGAAACTTCGTCAAGAGACAGGAGGAAATCATTGCCAAAATCCACGAGCAGGGCAAGCTGACCGATGAGCTGAAGGCCGCCATCGAAAAAACCTCCAAGCTGCAGGAGCTGGAAGACATTTACCTCCCATACAAGCAGAAAAAGCGCACCCGGGCCCAGAAGGCGAAGGAAAAGGGCCTGGAGCCCCTGGCCAGCCGCATCCTCTTGCAGCAGGATACCAAGGGCACGCCGGAGGCAATCGCCGCAGAATTTATCAACCCTGAGCTGGAAGTAAATTCTGCCGGGGACGCCCTGGCAGGAGCCATGGATATTATTGCCGAGATGATATCGGAAAATCCACAGCTGCGCCAGAAGCTTCGGGACACCATGCAAAGTTCTTCCCTGTTGTCTGCCAGCCTGCCGGAGGACAAGGAAAACACCGAGGAGGGCAGGGTATTTCTCATGTACAAGGAATACCAGGAGCCTGTCCGCACCCTGCCCCCTCACCGCATTCTCGCCATCAACCGGGGGGAGCGGCTGGACTGCCTGAAGGTAAAAATCGAAACAGACGAGGAAAAAATCCTGCGGCTGATTGAAAAGGAATACCTGCGTGGCAATTCCATTTTTAAAGAGCTCATCAAAGAAACCTGTGCCGACAGCTGGAAACGGCTGATCGAGCCATCCCTGGAGCGTGAGCTGCGCTCCGGGCTGACAGAGGCTGCGGAAAAACAGGCCATCAGCATCTTCGGCACCAACCTGAAGCAGCTACTGCTGCAGGCCCCGCTGGCAGGCTATACCGTCATGGGGCTGGACCCTGGCTACCGCACCGGCTGCAAGATGGCCGTCATTGATGCTACAGGCCAGGTAATAGACCACGGCGTACTCTATATAACCCACGGTGAGAAAGGCGCAGCAGAAGCTGCCAGAAAAGCCCTGGCCCTCATCCAAAAGCACAATGTCACCCTGATTTCCATCGGCAACGGTACCGCCTCCCTGGAAACAGAGGAATTTGCGGCAAAACTCATCAAGGACAACGGCCTGAATGTAAATTACATCATCACCAACGAAGCCGGCGCCTCCGTTTATTCGGCTTCCGCCCTTGCCAAGGAAGAACTGCCGGAATATGATGTAACTATCCGCGGCGCAGTCTCCATTGCCCGACGGGTGCAGGACCCTCTGGCTGAACTGGTAAAGATTGACCCGAAGGCCATCGGCGTTGGGCAGTACCAGCACGATGTAAACCAAAAGCAGCTGGCAGATACCCTGGACCAGACTATCGAAACAGCCGTCAATCATGTGGGCGTTGAGCTGAACACGGCTTCCCAGGCACTCCTGAAGCATGTGGCAGGCATCAACGCCACCGTAGCCAAAAATATCGTTGCCTACCGCAATGCCAACGGTGCTTTCAAAAGCCGCAGGGAACTTCTGAAGGTGGCCAGGCTTGGCAATGCCGCCTTTACCCAGTGCGCAGGCTTCCTGCGCATCAGCGGTGCCCTGTCGCCCCTGGATAACACCCCGGTACATCCGGAATCCTATCCCCTGGCGGAAAAAATTTTGGCACGTTTTGATATGCAGCCAAAGGATTTGAACGACAAGGCAAAGCTGGCCCTGCTGCAGGCCAAGCTGAAGCTGGTGCAGCCTGACAAGCTTGCAGCCGAGCTTTCTGCCGGTGTGCCGACTGTAAAAGATATCCTTGAGGCCCTTGCCAAGCCGGGCAGGGATCCCCGGGAGGATTTGCCTGCACCGCTGACGAGAAAAGCCATTGTGAAGCTTTCCGATATCCAGCCGGGCACCATTATGCGGGGCACTGTCCGCAACATTACCGACTTCGGCGTGTTTGTGGATATCGGCATCAAGCAGGCGGGGCTTATCCATATCTCCGAACTGAGCCACAGGCATGTAAAACATCCCCTGGATGTGGTCTCCGTGGGGGACATCCTTACGGTCATGGTCATCAGCGTGGACGAGGCAAGGGGCCGTATCGGGCTGAGCCTGAAACAGGTTCCCGCAGAGGCTGCTGTATAAAAGGCAAAACCGCTGCACTAAGCAAGATTGGCAGGGCAGCTGAATAATAGATAGCACTGCCGTGAAATGCGGCACAGGACATTGCATTGAAAGGGGTAGATTATATTGTCAAAAAAGAGCAAGCTGCGCAAGGCATCCAAAGGGTACATAAAAGTAACTGATTCCAACAACAAGACATTTACCATTTCCCAGGAAGAAATCATGGCAAAAATGCGCGAAATGGGCTATGAAAGACTCATCAAGGAAGTAGTCTGCAAGACCGTCAAGCCTGTCAAGCAGAAGGATGCCGATGAGTACGCCCAGATCATAGACAGATGGATGCCGCCGGAGCACGGCATCGGTGCGCTACGGGAGCTTGCCAAGCGTTATGTGGCAGTAGTGGGCATGCCCCTGAAAACCATGCGGACGCCTTTGACTGCCATTTTCTGTGCCGACCATGGCGTGGCGGAGGAAAATGTCAGTGCTTATCCGCCGGAAACCACTCTGCACATGGCAACCAATTACGTTATTTCCAAGGGTGGGGCTGCCAATGCCTTTGCCAATTTTACCCAGGCATCCCTGGGTGTATTTGATGTAGGCATCAATGGGGATACCAGCCAGCTGCCTATTGACAGCACCATGAAGCTGGGCTACGGCACCCAGAATGCCGCCAAGGGCCCGGCTATGACCAGGGAGCAGGCGGCAGCCTCCGTCATGGCAGGCATCGCTGTGGCCAGCCAGGCAGCAAAGCATGATTTCACCGTCCTGCTGCCTGGGGAAATGGGCATTTCCAACACCACTGCCAGCGCCGCCATCACTGCCGTTATGTGCGGCATCAGCCCTGAGCTGGCTACCGGCAGGGGCACCAATATCTCCGACCAGCGGCTGCAGACGAAAATCGCCACGGTCAAAAAGATGCTGGAAGTAAATCAGCCTGATGCCTCTGATCCTTTTGACGTGCTTGCCAAGGTAGGCGGCTTCGAGCTGGGTGCTATTGCCGGACTGATTATCGGCGGTGCCAGCAGCGGCATGCTGACCATCCTGGACGGCTTCAACACCGGTGCAGCCGCCCTGATTGCTGCCGCCATCTGCCCGGCTGTGAAGGACTACATGGCAGCCTCCCACATCGGCGGCGAGCCGGGGCACAAATATGTGCTGGACAAGCTGGGGCTGACACCTATTATGAAGCTGGATTTGAAGCTGGGCGAGGCCATAGGCTCCTCCCTGGTGGCAGACCTGCTGGTCAAGACCATGATTTCCACCGCCAACCTGACAAAGTCTGACGAGATAAAGATGACCTTCATGGACAAGATGAACTGGCACAGCATCCCGGATGACTCCGTAACCCTGACGGACAAGACCTTTGATTACTATACCAAGACCATGCCGGAGCTGGACAAGGAAGCCATGGAGGCATGCCAGTCACGGCTGGACAACCTGGCAAAGCCAATCTACAGCCTGGGTGCCCTGGAAAAAATCGCAGCCCAGCTAAGCGGCATTATGGGCGAGGAACTGCCAGATACCGATACAGCCCGTGCACTGCTGCTGTTCGGCCTGGACAAGCTCAGCCATCAGGAGGTCAGGGCCGGGGCGGAAAAACGCCTGCCGGAATCCATCAAGCAGTGGATCAAGGCTGGCGGCGAACTGACGCCTCACATGCTTTATAACTGCCCTGACTACATGGCAAACCCGGCTGACTGGGAAGGATACGATGATAAAAATCAGGCTTATACCTTTGAGCAGGCATCCCTGATTCAGGGCTTTGCCCAGGCAACGGGAGTAACCCTCCAGTCCTCCCACCTGTTCCTGGGACACACCCAGATGGATGCCTTTGAGTACGGACGGCTGCAGGGCGAAAAGCTTGCCCTGAAGAACGGCATACTGGGTGTAAGCATGATTGATGGCAGGCCTGAGAATATTGAGGCTATTGCCCATGCCCTTTTGAATGAGGATGGCAGCCTGCGCTATGATACTACAAGCTTTTTATCCCATCTGACGGAAAATCAGCAGCTACTGGTTTCTGCCACCATGGGTGCCATGCTGGCAGCAGCCCACAATCACACCCTGGTAGTGCTGGACAACGAGGCTACTGTGGCTGTGGCACGCTATGTGGTTACCATGCTGCCTGAGCTGGAGCAGTTCCTGCTGCCGGTGCAGCCTAACCTTTACCAGATGGGTATCAAGGCATCCGGCGTTACTGCCATTGCCGGTATCAGCCTGGTGCTGGCTTCCCTGCACATGCTGAACGACATGAAGACCTTCAGCGAGGCGCAGGTAGCTGTGGCAAATGACGGACCTGGCAAGGGAAAGCAGGTAAATTAAGCCCTGCTAAATTTTTTAGAAATCTATAGTTGTAAAAAAAGTGCAGGAGCCCGCCAGACGGCGGCTCCTGCACTTTTTTGCATCGCATTAATACATCCACAAATTCATACATTCATACATTAATGCGTCATTCTGCTATATTCTGCTATATTCTACTGTAGTTTTTTACTGCCATGATGCCCTTTGGCTGCGGTACAGCTGCATAGATGCTCCTGATATCCCGATAAAGCTGCTCCTTGCGCTCCGCCGGGGTTTCAGGTCTGCGCCATTCCTCGTACATGGCGTGGGTTGCCCGGTTGGCGGCCAGAGTCTGCTGGGAATGAATCTGCATTTCAAAATGCACGCCCTGAGCATTGACAATATCAAGATGGATTGCCTTGTAGCGCCCATTGGGATTGAGATACTTGTTGTCTACCTTTTCCAATACATACCCCTTTGCCTTAAGCAGAGCAATGGTTTTACTGGTCATGGCTGCCATCCGGTCATGAGGCACAATCTGGGTATAGCGTATCAGATCGCCTGTCTCCTGCACATACTCCACATCGCTTTTCGGCAGTTTTCCCTGCCTGATGGCGGTATCGGTCTTGCGCTCTATCTTGCTCTTGATACTGCTGGCAGTCTTTACTGAGTATTCCAGCCCCTCCATGGAAGTTCCCAGCTCATCGGCTATTTCCAGCATATCCATAGTAATGGCAGGCTCGCTGGCCCTGGCAATGTCGTATGCTATCTGAGCCTGAGTCCCGCAGCCTGTAAGCAGATAGTCGCGATCTGACATGCTGCCGGAAATTACCACCTGCCCGGCACTGTTCCTATATGGAATGCCGCCAAGGCGCATCTTGTCCAAAGTGGAGGTAAAGGCACTTTCCCCACGTGCCATTGCATTGGCAACAGCTGCAGCCGTGCAATTGTCAATGCTGCAGCTCAAAGTTGACCAGGTAACAGCCGCCGCTATCAATAGCATGCGCCCCTTGCTCAGCTTGTTCAGCCGTGTTACCCTGGCAATCTTGTGTAAGTCCATCTATATCCCCCCTTACTTATAATATTATAGCAAGAACAGGTGAAAAGATTCTGTAAATTCAGTCGCAGCACCTTGTGGACTTGCATGTATTCATGTATTCCAATGGGGGGAGATAATATTTCAATAAGTGAGAAAGCATTTCTCCAATGGGGGGAGAGGCGATGCCAATGCAGGCACGCTCGCGCTACTATCCACGCCTAGCGGATGCTAAGCTCTCGCTTCGCCTTCGGCTCGCGAATTGCTAAGCACCGAGGCGCGGCTCAGTGCCCTGCATTGGCACCGCCATCTCCCCCCATCACTTCCCTGCCAACATTTACTATCCTGCAATAGCAACCTGCCTCCCCCTTCATAGCCCCCAACCATACGAAAAAATTGAAAAGGAGAGCCGGAAAGCTGACGAAACCTGCAACTGCCATCAATTATGCAAGCCTCCACGCTCTTACTAGTAGAAATCCTTGCATAAATGCTGGCAGTCCCAATTTTCGTCAGCTATCAGCTCCTATTGACGGGTAGATGCAAGCCCCATGTTATGTAATATGTAGCGTATATTTTGCAGCGTTGATTATTCTGCTGTATCTGTTCAGACAAGAAGAGGACAGGTGTGGCATGTACCCATAGAAAACCTTGAGTGCAGCCTCGCTTCTTAGCGAGTGCGAGCGTAAGCGATGCAGGAGCTTAGAAGCGCGAGGCTGTGCTAAGAGCGAGAGCGAGTTTTATATGGGTACTGCCGCTACCTGTCCATTTATAATGTCTGAACAGAGTCCACGAAGTAACAAAACAAAAAAAGAGGCTACCTTGCAGTAACCTCTCTTGCTCTAACCGGCAACTTCCTATCCTCCCAGCTCGTCTCCAAGCAAGTACTTTCGGCGTTTATGTGCTTAACTACTGTGTTCGGAATGGGAACAGGTGGAGCCACATAGCCATCATCACCGGATTATTCAATTGACTGTACCATGTACAATCAAAACTAAACAGAAACAAGTCCTGAACTGACGAATCATCTTAGGGTTTGTAATTAAGCCCTCGACTTATTAGTATTGGTCCGCTTCACATGTTGCCACGCTTCCACTCCCAACCTATCTACCTTGTCGTCTTCAAGGAGTCTTACCAGATTGCTCTGTGAGAGATCTCATCTCAAGGCAGGCTTCACGCTTAGATGCTTTCAGCGTTTATCCCTTCCGGACGCAGCTACCCAGCT
>NZ_VUNR01000029.1 GCF_009695585.1 Anaerovibrio slackiae | reverse complement strand
GGATATCTTTCGCCAGATGACTTCGAAAAACTTTACAATGCGAGCGTTGCTAGAGAATCACTATTGGTAAGCTGAAAATAATTAAAATTTCTCATTTTATGTTGTACTAAATCTTGACATAGGACCACTCTATAAGAATGAACTTGATGATTCCTATGTTGAAATTGCTCCAGTTGTTCCTGCAAACGGTGTTCCTGACTGTATTATAGACGCTATTCCGGGTAACACTGATCCAGCTGAGCCATTTGCTGCTAAGATCCAAGCCAATGGTAATGTGCAAGTAGATTATAATCTTGAGTATATGAACGTTACCGGTAGCGGACAGCCTAGTGGCATTTACAATACTGGCACGCTCAAAGCTACTGGCGATGAGGATCCTATCATTGGCTCTGATGGTGAGGTGAATGCGAGTTCTGGTAGCGGCAATATATGGTTGACATCATCATACAATATTGTTAATGATAGTACAATGGATGCTGGCCGTCAGGTTACCCTCAATGCTAGTGATCAACTTATCAACAGGGGTATAATTCAGGGCGTATCGTATTTGGATATTAAGTCCATTAAGGGCTCTGTCCACAATTGTGATAGTGGTAAAATCATAGTAACAAATGGCAATATCGATCTGTCTACTGGTCAAGCTAATTTAATAATTCAGGGTGATAAATCTTACATTGACTTTACTTCTTTAGTTCTTGAAGGTACTATCAAGGCAGATGCCGGTATAAGTGACAAAAAGGAGCGTGGCAATATTAATATCACTGCCCACCTTGATGACATTTATATAGATGGAGCAACTATTGAATCAACAGACGATGTAATCCTCAATGCTGGACGGAATATCGCCATCGGCTATCAGACTGAGAGGGCCCGGCAGGACGACCCTACAACTCAAGGTCCAGGATATGATGATAATCCGAATGAAAGAGAATATTTTAAAATTAAAAAAAATGAAGACACAGGTACCCCTGTGCCTAGCACGAAGACTGCAACAATATCCGGCTCTAATATCATATTGATCGCTGGTGGCGCAAATCCGACTGATAAGCAGGCTGAATCTGAGGGCCGTGCAGCAGGTGAGCTGAATATTAACGGTACTCTTTCTGCCACTGCTGGCAATGTAGAAATCAATGCTGACAAGGATAAAATTATCGTAGATGGCGGCAGTATTTCCGCTACCGGCGGCGATGTAAATATCACTGCCAGCAAGAATGATGTTGTCATAAACAGCGGCACTGTTTCCTCTGCAAATGGCGACATACAGCTGACTGCTGGCGATACCGTGAACATAACAGGCGGCGAATTATCCGCCTATAATACCCTGTCCATGAATGGCAAGGCAGTAAACATCAGCAAGGATATTCAGTCAGGCAGTATAGAGATTACCTCCCCTGCCTTAGATTTCGGTACTCATAAGATTGCCGCCACAGCTGGTAGCGTAAAGCTGACTGATACGCAGGATGAATCTGAGGGCGATGCAGCAGATGAGCTGAAGATTACAGGTACTATTTCTGCCAAGGGTGGCAATGTAGAAATCAATGCTGACAAGGATAAAATTATCGTAGACGGCGGCAGTATTTCCGCTACCGGCGGCGATGTAAATATCAATGCCAGCGAGAATGATGTTGTCATAAACAGCGGTACTATTTCTGCTACTGGCGGAAATGTAGAAATAAATGCCGCAAAAGGCATTACTGTCAACAACAATGCAGAAACCGGCAAAAATGGCGAAATAGTTGCCAATGCAGGTAATAGCGATGGGAGAAGCGGCAACATTCATCTGACTGCTGACAATACCGTAGACATAACAGGCGGCAAAGTATATGCTGATGACACCCTGTCTATAAATGGCATTGAGGGTGTAACCCTCAGCGGTAGCAATACAGTCGTTGACGCTGGCAAGAATCTGTCTATAACTTCCGATAACAATGTCACTGATAGCAGAGGTGACAAGAAGCCTGTTGATGGCAGCGGTGACAAGAAGCCTGCTGATGGCAGCGGTGACAAGAAGCCTGTTGATGGCAGCGGTGACAAGAAGCCTATTATTGACAATGACAGTGTAGACCCGGTGAATATGAGTGCTCAGCTGTTGAACTATCAGCCTCAGAACACTTCTACAGCGGTATTTGGTAATACGTTCAATATGTCTGCTACTCCTGTGGCATCAATCGAAATGCCAGAACGTCCCGCCAGTGATGTTTCTCCCCTGCCTCAGGATGACAAAAAAGTAGTGAAGCAGGATGAGAACGGCCTGAGCATTGAAGACGAGGAAGAATAATATAATATCCGCAGATATATACAGAGGTGTATGATGAAAATACATAAAAAACATTTTGTCAGCTTGCTGACTGCCAGCTGCCTGCTGACCGGCAGCACTGCCCTGGCCGCTGAACCCAATATACCGAATCCTGTCAAGAATGATGCAGGCATCCAGATGAACCGTATGCGTGATGAAATGGAGCGTGAGCGTGTCAGGAAACAGATTGCCGAGGACAGGGCTGCTGCCGAAAACAAGGTGGAAGATCAGCAAAAGGCTCAGGAGCAGAAGGGAGAGACTATCAGCTTTGAGCTGAAGAAGATTGTGTTTGAACCATCTTCCGTTCTGACCGAGGCAGAGCTGGCTGAAATCACAGCTCCCTATGAAGGGCACAGCGTTCAGCTGAATGACATTTATGAAATTATCGAAAAAATCAACAAACTCTATAATGACAAGGGTTATGCGACCTGCCGGGCTTTTTTGCCGCCGCAGACCATCAAGGATGGCACGGTGAAGCTGCTGCTGATTGAGGGCAGGACAGGCGCGGCCACCATCAGCGGCAATAAGTACACCAAGGATGCCTTCATCAGGAACAGGCTGCATCTGCAGGAGGACGAGATTGCCAATATCAAGCAGCTGAACAAGGATTTGCTGCTTTTTAATGCCACCAATTCCACCCAGCTGCGCATTATGATGAAGGCAGGTACGAAGCCGGGCACTACGGACTATGAGATTGTTGCCTACGAGCCCCAGCGCGATACCTGGACTATCTTTGAGGATAGTGCAGGCAACTATGCCAGCGGTGAGTATCGTACAGGTCTTTTCTTCAATACAAAGAGCCTGTCGGGCAACTGCGATTCCTTTAGCCTCGGCACTGTGCTGAGCGAGGGCACGGAGGCCGCCAGTGCTTACTATAGCCGCAGCCTTGGCCCTGGCGGCACCAAACTGAATTTGCTCTATAGCACCAACGCCGTGAAGGTGACGGAGGGCTATTACTCGGATATGATCAAGGGACATGCCAATTTCTATTCCATTGGCTTTACCCAGCCGCTCCTGGTGGATGAGAGCAATCGCATCGAGCTGAGCCTTGATTACAACCGCCAAAACTCCAAGTCTGACTGGCTGTATGGCTTTAGGGGCAATATGGTCGATGACACGGTTCAGGATGTGTCTCTGGGCATTGCCATGACCAGCTACGGCAAAAGCCATGTGCTCTACCAGAAGCACAGCTATATAAGCGGCCATAGCGAAAGCACACCGGCGCTGTTTGACGAAAGGACGCAAAACTTTGGCTTCTACAAGTTCAACGCCCTGTACCAAAAGCTTTATCAGGCAGGCCAGATGTGGAACCTGAGAGCCGATGCTCAGTGGAGCAGCACCCATGGCATGGTGGGCTCCAAGCAGTTTTACATGGGCGGCATGTACAGCGTGCGTGGCTACAAGGAGAATTTCCTGGGCGGTGACAGCGGCTTTACCTTCAGCGCGGAATATGTAGTGCCGGTGTATAATAGGGACGTCAATGCGTTCACCTTCTTTGATTATGGCCATGTCTACGGCAAGTATCAGAGCGATGACCAGCACCATGTCCTGGCAAGCATCGGTTGCGGCATCCGCTGCAACATCGGCAAAAACTGCACTGCCAGCCTGACGCTGGGCGTTCCCCTGCAAAGGGACTTTGTAGCTGAACAGGTCAGCAAGACCAGGCTGCATTTCATGGTCAGCGGCAGATTTTAAACAAAATGGCCTGCCAGGAAGCTGTATAGGAAGCTGTGCCAAAAACTATATAAGAAGCTGTACAAGAAACTGTACAGCAAAAACAAAGCAGGGCTTCCGCTCTTGATGATGCTTCATCAGGCGGCAGCCCTGTTTTATTTGCCAAGTGTCCTTGTATCTGTATTTACTTTGTATTTACTTTGTGCTATAATATAAACAAAATATAACACTAGGAGTTGATACCATGAAAGCAGATACTATTACCATGCGCGTAAATCCAGAATTAAAGCGCCAGGCAGAAGCCCTTTGCGCGGATATGGGCTTTACCTTATCCACTGCATATACAATGCTCCTAAAAGCTATTGTACGCACCCGCTCCCTTCCATTCCCACTCACCGCCTCAGACCCATTTTATTCTGATACAAATATGGCTCATCTGCAACGCGGCATAGAGGCACTTAATGCCGGAAAAGGTCAGAAACATGACCTGATTGAGGTGTAAGGATGCAAAAAATTTGGTTTGATGAGGCGTGGGAAGATTACCTCTATTGGCAAATCCAAGACAAAAAAACTTTAAAACGCATCAATGCTCTCATAAAAGATGCTGAACGCAATCCGTTCTCAGGCATAGGAAAGCCTGAACCATTGAAAGGAAATCTGAGTGGATTTTGGAGCCGCCGCATTGATGATGTCAATAGGCTTGTTTATCGCATCCAGCATGATACCCTTGAAATACTCTCATGCCGCGGTCATTATGATTGCTAATTTCACTAAAAAACCCTGCCATATAGCAGGGCTTTTCTTTACTATATTTGCCTAAGCAACTTTCATATTCCTATAATCTGTGATTACAACCTCACTCAATGCCTGCCGAGCCTGTATGACAATCTTATCCAATTTCTCCATAACATCATCCGCAAAAAATGTCTCCCCACACTGAACGCATTCAAGGCCAGGCACATTTTTCACCACAATAACACAGTTATCAAATGTAACCACATGGGTGGTAGTACCATATTTTGTTTCCTGGCAATGGCAAAACATACACATAAAAACTACCTCTTCGTTTTTAAATCATCTAAAAACTTTTCAGCACTGGGATAATAAGCTGTTATAATAAGCACATTATCGCCATCATATCCAGCCACAACATGACCCCCCTATTATTCAGCGTGTCATGTCCAAATATCAAACAACTTGGATGAGGATAATCTGTGGGATAATCCTCTATAATTTCTCCATTCATAATGCAATTTATAACATCAATACGCAATATCCCTAGTTGCTGTATTCTATTAGCCAAACAACCATTAAATCATATCAATGATAAAAACATGTATGCCATCAGTCCATGAGGGTAAGCATATTTTATACCAAATAATCCAACCCGCATAAAATATACTTGTCCCCCCCCAATACCTGCCCATATGAACACAAAAAACAAATTTATAGTCCTAGATCACAAAGTAGCACCACAATTTGCACAGAATTTGCCTTTACCTACAATTTCTTCTCCACAATGAGGACAAATCTTTGCATCAAATGATTTGTTCATTTTTTCTACATACTCATCAATATCCTTAAAGAGAAAATAATGCAGAATTTTGTTATCCTCTCTAACCTTTCTGCATGCCTCATAATCTGTATTATGGTTTTTATATATCGGTTTAGGTGGATTAATATAATCTATTCCATTTTGAATGACAACAAAATCCCCAACAACTTTAAGCGATATTATTTCACCATAGTGATTACAACTAGCTTTTATATTATAAAACATAAATTCTTTATATTTTTTACTGCTGTTATCTACTTCTGAAACATCAGAGTATTTTTTACTCGTTATTACGTTGATAATACCATCTAATGTAACTCCACGTCCTAACTGATATACTTTTCGTGTAAACCAAGTATTTTCTATAATAAATTTCTCTATTTCATCCTCCGTCTTAGGTTCAACCAATACTTCCCTAGCAGATTCCTCACTGTTCATGCCACCAAACATTCTCAAAAAATCATTATCACCAAACATAAAAATCCTCCTATCTATATATTTATCACAGCTTCATACCACAACTCGCACAAAAAATTCCCTTTCCCACAATGGGTTCTCCACATCTTGGACATTTCCTGGAGCTAACAGACACACCAATACTATCCTCACCATCAGCAACATCATCCAATATTGCTCTCAATCCTTGTACCATTTGCTCATCCGACGGAAGGGTTATTCTCTTTCTATTCTTTGCTATATCCTCAAACAATGGTTCAAGTTTTCTTTTTGCAAAACCACCATGAGAACTGCTTGCATACATATCCTTTAAGAAATCACCATCAACGATACCAGATAACCGATCACATATCTTCTCTCCTTCAGATTGAGTAACCAAATAATCTTCTGCTAACTTCTGAAATTCTTTTTCTAATATTTCTTGCATCTCAACGGCATCATCCTCTATCATTTCATCCAATACAGCTGAAGATGCTGCACCAGCGGCAGAACCACCTGCAAAGCTTCCTAGCAATCCACCAACAATACCTCCTACAACGTTCCCTACGCCAGGAATAAATGAACCGGCGGCAGCCCCAGCAGCAGCTCCTGCCATCCAACCACCTGTGCCTCCTGCAACAGCAGCTGCAGTTTTTCCAACATTCTTGAACAACTGCTTTCCAGATATTCTTCCCCTAAACATGTTGGCAACATCAAAACTGGACAAAACTGCAACTGTAATTGCACCTGTAACTACATTTCCCCTCAGCAATTTAGAAGCACTTTGCATGGCAGCTGCACCAGAAATAGGCGCACCGCTCCTAAAAGCATTTGCTAACAAAGCAGATGCTTTTGGACCCATAACTCTAACTACTTGGTCTGTTGTACCACGCAGCAAGGAATTTAGTGCTGTTCTCTGCATTTGAGATGCAAGCACGGTAGTTACAAATGCCGTACCACCTACTTTCAAACCAGCGGCTGCTGAATCTTTTATGGCTTCATCAAAAGGCTTTCCATTCCATACTGCAACAGCAAAATTCATAGCAGTGCTTATTCCAAAAGAATATGCAGCCACTATTGAGCCCTGCACAGCATCAAACGTAATAGACTCAACAGTACCAAACCTTGCTACATTCCTTGCTTGTTCATAGGTAAAATTTCCCTTGCGAATAATGTTTTTTGCTTCACTTGGATCTGTTACCCCGGGAACCTCTCCCCTTTTAATGCGTTCCTCCATCGCACGAACTGCATCATCATACTTATCAGAGGGAACTTCAACTTGCATTGGCTTCCCATCTGAATTTATATATCTAAATTTGCCGTTCTCAAAACATTCACCAACACACTTGCTACCTGTTTTGCAATATTTAGTTTGAATTTCTATGCCATCTACGATTCTATCTGCACCATTTTTAGCATTATCACCGCCTACTACTTTAGCATCATGCCCATGTGCTTTATCATACAAGTCATTCATTTTTTCGGCAGCAAAGCCATGACCTCTAGGAGTAACAAATCTATCTACATCTTCCACAATATAACGTGTTGCACTCGTGTTCCCCGCAGAAGCTCCCATAGACTGTCCAATATCAGCAGACTCATCACCAACGCCACCATTGAAAAACGTTGTATTGCCTTTCACCAAACCACGCCTTTTCCTGTTATTATCTCCTATCCCACCATTGAAAAACGTTGTATTGCCCATAAAACCACCTCATCAATACTATTCTACAAATGTTATAAATTTCCTGCTTTTATTTTACATATCTTATAATATATTTCTTTAAGGACACTATATGTCCTTTTGTAAAAATACTCTATCCTGTTGGTCTTAAATATAAAAAAATATCTGTACTTAATATTAATACACCAAAGTTTTCGTTAAAAAATATCTCTCCGCACTGAATCCATGACAAACAAGGTACATTGTTTCACAGGAAATATACACTTACAAGAATTTGTTCTGTCATTTTGAACATACAACATGCTACCAATATAAAAAACTACTAGCATCCCAAAAAGGCTCATCACTAACAATGAGCCTTTTGAAAACAATATTTTACCAGCACTTATTACTTTTTCGGGGTAATCGCTAACACCCTCACAGGCAGCCCAGTTGCCCCCTCTATGTTAGGCCAGGCTGCAAAGAGCAATGCCCCTGCCGGTGCAATCCTGTCAAGATTATTCAGCACCTCGATTTGCAGCTTTCCCTTGGAGAGCACATATCTCTCGCAAACTAAATCCCCTGCTTCCGCAGCTACTGCGCTGGCATCCGTATCAAGGGTTTCATGCCCATTGGCAGCTGCATTTCTAGTTTCGTAGATGTACTTCAAGGCCTCTAAAGACCAGCCAGGTGCATGTTCGCTACCATCCTCGGCCGCGCCGGAAAGTGCATCCATATCCGGCCAGTTCTTCGCCCAGCCGGTATAGAGTGCCACAAAAGCACCATCTGGAATGTTGCCATGCTCCGCTTCATAGGCCTTTATATCATCAACTGTCACTGCATAGTGCACATCAGCCTTGACCTTCTCCGATATATCTATCACTACCAGCGGATAGATGAAATTCTTCACACCATATTTCTCGGATAAATCTGCACCTTTGATGAAATGCCCCGGAAAATCAATATGAGTACCGAACTGTCCCGGAACCTTGAATGTCTGAATAAGGCACTCCAGCATCGGATTGCCCCAATCAAACACTGTAGTCCCTAATTCTACAGCACCTTCAGGAATACCGCCCCAATATGGACTGCTATTATTCAAAGAATGGCTCAAATCTACCCACTCATATTCATCAGATTGCAATTCTCCTAAGATTGACCACAGTTTGTTACTCATATTTAATCGCTCCTTAATAACATATTTGTTTAATATGATTAGATGTTATCACATCCCCCCTCTTTTGTCAATTTGTTTTCATATATTTTTTATATGTATTATAGTAAAAACCTTATTGTCTTGAATATTCCTGTCAAAACCTATCCTATGACATTAGTGGTGAAAATACCTAGCTGATTCCATACTTTTACACGAAAAAAGAGTACCCATTGCTAGATACTCTTTAACATATGTGCTATAATCCCCTATAAGAGACATTGGTGTATCGACTTAACTAAACATTTTTTGAGGAAGCTGACAACTGCAACATCAGCTACCTCTCTGTGCCGAAATTATACCACCACGGAGGCAAATTCATAATACTATTTCGAGAGGAGAGCTTTCATGGAAAAAACTGCCACACTAAATCTACATGTCAACCAGGAAATAAAGTGCAAAGCAGACGCTGTGCTATCCGAACTGGGATTGTCCATGACCTCTGCCAAAAACATATATCTGAAGCAGATCGCCCTACATAGAGCCATTCCTTTTGACTTGGCACTGCCCAAAGCACCATCCAGTATTAACGCGGATATTATGTCTGCACAAGGCTTACAATCGTCTATTGAAAAGGTCTGAAGATATATAGCATGGAAACACTGTTCCAGCAGATGTTTTTTTGAAAACTTTAGGAGCAGCCATGGCCTTCAATAAATTCAATGTTATATTATCAAAACAGGCATCCAGTGACATAAGTTGTATATACGAATACATAAGCTTGACATTGTGCATCGGATATGCCATGTGGACACCTGTAAAAACAAAAATGGAACTTGCAACTTTCATGTTGAGGTAAAATTTGGAAAATACAGGGTAACTCATCGCATTGTTAAGACGAATCTTTTTGGAAATCGCTCTGTTCATGCATATGTAAAAAACTGGCAAGGGAGCACAATATTAATTTCTCTAAATTAATGCAAAATGCCCTGTGCAAGGAATTGAACATTACCTATTCTTGACGATTGCTAAAACAAAAAGCCGTCCAGCAGGACAGCTTTGGAATGGACATACAGATATTGAAATTAGACATACTGTGTATACGCGATATACTGCTATGTGTCAAGCAGCACACCGATTATAGATGTGCTGCTAGTTTTAAATCTGCATCACTGCTTATTTTTTAGCAAGTCATAAATTGATGCTTCATCCTTCTTTTGTTTATGAACGCGATGATATTCCTTTATGCTATCCACGAGGAAGCTTGGTTCAGAGAAATATTTTGAAATGAAATTTGGTGACTTCACATTCTTTATTTTTAGTTCACTTTTACAATAATCACTTGGTTTCTTAATGCTTGACCTGCAATAATCGTCATATTTCCCTTTGCTGACAATGACCAAAATTTCAATCTCCGGAGCAGTAATCACATTTATTATATCCACCTGGCATCTGTATGCTTTGCTCAAATTGAATTTTTCCGACCGTGAATCTATTATGCGGAGAATGGTTATCTTGCCATCATATTCACGTCTCAGGTAACGCTTTTCAAAATCTTTGACAGGTGTGCGAGGTAAAACTTCTTCTTCCAGTAGTTGATTTCTGCTGAATATCAACATATCATTGTCCAGCAGCAAGTTTATGATAGCAGTTTCAGCACCACCTTCGCAGATGCACGCAATTATACTTGAATTTGAAATGTTTACTTCCATTTACATCTCCTGTGCTGCAATAATGCCGTTTTTAAGTGCCAATAACGCCTGATACTTAGGTGCTGTCCCACCGAGGAAATTGCTTTGGTATACCTCGCTCTTTTTCATATCGTTCCTTTTTAACAGGGAATTGAGATTTGCTACAGACAATCCATCATTATTTCTTGTAATAAATATGGCATCATTCCTTACCATATCATCAAGCAGCTCAGAATAATGAGTCGTGAATATAATAACCGCACCTTTAGGATTGGTTTTCCTGCTCATGAATAACCTGAGCAGTGACACTACTAACTCCTTATTAAAGTGATTTTCTATCTCGTCAATAAATAAATATCCACCTTGTTTCAGGACTCTGGCGGCATCAGTAAATACCCTTAATCCTTTTACTGTGCCAGATGAAAGATATTGTGGCAGTTCGCCTAGATTTAGCAGTACCAATTCAGGTTGTCCTTGGAATTTTAACTTAATCATTGTTTTTTTGTTTTGATTTTTTTCAACTTTTATGTACTCTATTGTAGGATCCAACACTGATATGATTTCCGCTGAGGCATAGCTATCATCAGGTGTAAAGAGATTAAAATCCGTAAGCACGGACAAATCCACAAATAAGTCTTTTTCTTGGATTTGCTTTTTTATGGCTATAACAATGCTTACATCATCTGAAAGATATTCGTCTGAATTGTCACGGACCCGTATGGGTTTCGACTCATCGTAAGCCAGGAAATTACTTTTATTAACTTTGCTGTTGACATTTTTCCCCCACAATTTTTCAGAAATAATTCTGATGCCATTGGTTCCATCAGGTAGCTCTGTTTTTACTATCTTGCTCTGGAGATGATATATTTTATTGCTGGCATAAAAATCAATATCAAATACCACTTCACTGTCATCGCTAATAATTTTTGGTACAAAACCCGCATTCATCGGAGTGGCGCATAAAAGCATACTTGCAAATGATACGACTCGCAAGGCTGTTGTTTTTCCAGAAGCGTTGATGCCGATAAATGCTTCTGCTGTATTGATATAAACGTTTCCGAAAAGATGCGATAATGCTTCCATGTGGTTTTTCTGAACCCTTTGCAGAGCATAAAAAGAAACATCAAATGGATTTTTGTGCAAAGGAAGTCCCTCTGCCCTTATCCTTAATAATTTCATAAATACCCCCATAAAAACTGACATTACGTTATTATAAAACTATATTCATATAATATCATATTATTAGTTTTATTACAACGAAATTTCCGTTTTTATGCTGCTATTTTTATTTCACCTCTTTTGCACGAAAAAAGAGTACCCATCACTAGATACTCCTCAACGTATGTGCTATAATACTTTCCGATAGAAACTGCAAGCCGACCATTTGCTGTGGTCGGCTTAACCAAACATTTCTTGAGATAACTGACAAGCGAAACATCAACTGCCTCTTTACAATGCAATTATATCGCCACAGCAATGAATTTACAACACCTAAAACAACCACCAACCAGCATGCCGTATTTTCACACGAAATACGACATGCTGGTTTTTTTCCATTCTTTGCCGGTGTACAGCATTGTCCGCTGTGTGACGCCGGTTTCCTGTGCCAGCTGCTCTGCAACGGCCTCACAGTCCTCACGGCTGGAGCCGTGAATCATGGTATAGAAATTATATGGCCAGTCAGGAGTCACGTTGCGGTCATAGCAATGAGTTACTGCCATGTGGCGGCACATAATATCAGCCACCTCGTCCATGCGCTCATCAGGCACTACCCAGACACAGAGGGCATTGGCTGCAAAGCCCACCTCCCGATGCCGCAGCACCGCCCCCATCTTTCTGAGGGCACCAGTCTCCTGCATCAGGCGGAGCCTTGACAGCACTTCTTCCTCCGTGCTGTCAATCTCCTCTGCAATCAGCTTGAATGGCTCCGCCACCAGCGGCAGCTCATCCTGCATGGCACGCACTATTTTCTTATCCAGCTCTGTAATTTCCATAAGACCTCTGCAACTTCCTTTCCAGCCTCAGCCACGGCAACGGCACTACCCAAAGCCAGCAACGCCACATATACCCTATCTCAGCCAGTTTGTCTCCTGCTGCTTATTTCAGCTTAAACTGCACATTAATCTTGTACTTTTTCCTGGCACTCAAGTCCATAACCGCCTCTACCCCCGGCAGGGCACCAATCTGCCCCAGAATATCCTGCCGCAGCCGTTCATTGGGGGTAATCAGGGTAAACCACAGGTTGTATTCCCCTTCACGCTGATAGTTGTGGGTAATACCCGGAAACTGATTGATAAAAAGCGCCGTTTCCTCCATCAGCCCTTCTCTTACCTTCAAAGCCACCAGCGTCCCCCGGTAGCCCAGCTCGTCAGAATTAAAGAACGCCCCAATTTTTCTGATATACCCGGCTTCCTTCAAAAGCTGCAGCCTGGTGATGACCTGCTCCTCGCTCATGCCCACTTCCTCACCAATCAGCTTGAAAGGACGGGATACCAGCTGCAGCTTTCCCTGCAGCAAATTCAGCAATTTTTTATCCAAATCCGTTAATTCCAGCATAACAAGCACCAAACCTCAAAAACAAAAGTACAATCTGCAACGCGGCAGACAAATACCGCCAAATAAAAAAACAAACCTCAAGACAAAAATATCCAAAAAACAAAAGCTCCCAAGCCCGAAAGCCCAGGAGCTTATATTTATTTTACCCGACTGCACAGGGATTGTCAATAAAAATGAACCTCATTCACTTTTATTAGTCATTTCCTCCTGCCCTGTCTCATCACCGGCATTAACATCACCGGCAACGCCATTACTGATAATATCGCCATTATCAATATTATCGATATTATCACCATCATCTGTCAGGCACCCGGCAATAACCTCCAGCAGCTCATCCCTGCCCTGATTTTTCACCGAGGAATAAGGCAGCACATCCATCTCCTGCACCCCCAGCTTTCGCTTAATAGCCGCGATGCTCTTGGCTGCCGCGTTCTTGCTGACCTTGTCCGCCTTGGTGGCGATAACCAGCACCGGCAGGTTGTTTTCCACCAGCCATTTGAACATCTCCACATCCGATGCCATAGGCTCATGGCGGATATCAATCAGCTGGCACACAAACTGGATATTTGGGGAGGTCAGCAGATACTCATTGATAAACCTGCTCCAAATCTTCCGCCTCTCCGCACCGGTCTTGGCATAGCCGTAGCCAGGCAAATCCACCAGATAAAAATCCTGCCGCTCCGGCACATCCTGAATTTTGGCACCAATCTCATAAAAATTGATGGTCTGGGTCTTGCCCGGCTGGCTGGAAACCCTGGCCAGGTTCCGCACCCGGGTGAGGGAGTTTATCAGGGATGACTTGCCCACATTGGAGCGGCCGATGAACACAACTTCCTTGCGCTGCAGCTCCGGATACTGCTCCGGCTTCACAGCAGAAGCAAGATACTTCCCCTGAGTAATAATCACCTTATCTGCCACGGCACTCACCTGCCCTTTCCATCACTGGCAAAGGGCTGTTTCCAGCACCTTGTCCATGTTTTCCACCGGCACAAATTCCAGCTTCTCCCGGACGCTCTCAGGAATATCCTCAATATCCCGCTCGTTTTCCTTGGGCAGCACAATGGTCCTGATGCCCTCGCGATACGCTGCCAGCACCTTTTCCTTCAAGCCGCCAATCGCCAGCACATTGCCGCGGATGGTAATCTCCCCGGTCATGGCCACATCGCTCCGTACCCTGCGGCCGGTCAGCCCGGATACAATAGCTGTTGCCATGGTGATACCTGCGGAAGGGCCATCCTTTGGCACGGCACCCTCAGGAAAATGCACATGGATATCATTCTTCTCATAAAAATCCTCTGCCAGCTCAAACTTATCCTGGCGGCTGCGGATGTAGGAAAGGGCAGCCTGGGCCGACTCCTTCATCACATCCCCCAGCTTGCCGGTCAAGATCAGCTTGCCAGTGCCAGGGAAAATATTTACCTCGGTAGGCAGGATATCGCCGCCAACCTGCGTCCATGCCATGCCGGTACACAGCCCCACCTCCGGCTTGCGCTTGGCCTTGGTATGAGGATACTTCACCTTGCCCAGGATATCCACCAGGTTTTTCGTGGTGACATATACGGACTCCGTATCCCCCTCCACGATTTTCCTTGCCACCTTGCGGCAGAGATGGCCGATGACACGCTCCAGCTCGCGCACCCCGGACTCTCTGGTGTACTCGTTTATCATGCGCTGCAGGACGCCTGCCCCCAGCCTGATTTCCTTGCCGGAAAGGCCGTTCCTGGTCCGCTGCCGCGGCAGCAGGTACTGCTTGGCAATCTCCAGCTTTTCCTGCTCCGTATAGCTGGAAAGGTTAATAACCTCCATGCGATCCAGCAGAGGCCGTGGAATAGAGCCTATATCGTTGGCAGTCACAATCCACAGCACATCGGACAAATTAAATGGCAGCTCAATATAATGGTCGCTGAAGGTATTGTTCTGAGCCGGGTCCAGCACTTCCAGAAGGGCCGAGGTAGGGTCTCCCTTGTAGTCAGAGCCCATCTTGTCCACCTCATCCAGAAGGAACACAGGATTTCGAGTACCAGCCTTTTTCAGGGCTTCCAGAATGCGCCCAGGCATAGCCCCCACATAGGTGCGGCGATGGCCACGAATCTCCGCCTCATCCCGCACGCCACCCAGGGAGGCACGGACAAACTTCCTGCCCAAAGCCTTTGCCACAGAACCAGCCAAAGAGGTCTTGCCCACCCCCGGCGGCCCCACCAGGCACAAAATAGGCGCATTCTGCCCGTTAGTCAGCTGGCGCACCGCCAAGAACTCCAGGATGCGCTCCTTGACCTTTTCCAGCCCGTAGTGGTCGCGATCCAGCACAGCCGCTGCCGCCTTGATGTCGTTGATATCCTCTGACAGGCTCTCCCACGGCATGGACAGCAGATTGTCAATATAGGTGCCGATGACGGCTCCCTCCTGGGACATGCCCTGAGTCCTTTCCAGCCGCTTCAGCTCCTTCTCCACGGTCTTCACAACCTCGTCAGGGAAGTGCCCCTTGCTCAGCCTTTCCTTGTATTCCTCAATATCCCCCAGAATGCCGTTCTGGTCTCCCAGCTCATTATGGATGGCCTTGACCTTCTCCCGGAGATAATATTCCTTCTGCACCTTTTCAATCTGGCGGCGCACCCGGGTGCCAATCTTGCGCTCAATATCCAGGATGTCCTTTTCACGCTTCAGGAAGCCGTACAGCCTCTCAAGCCTTTCCTTCACATCGATGCTCTCCAGGATTGCCTGCCTGTCATCCAGCTTCAGATTGATATGACCGGCAATCATATCTGCCAGCCGCCCGGCATCATCTATAATCGAAACAGATACCATGGCATCTGCCGGAATTTTCTTGCTGCTCTTGACCCACTGCTCAAACTCGTGCACAACCACACGAACCAGGGCCTCCATCTCTATGGACTTGTCAATCTTGTCATGGTACTCCCTGACATTGGCAATCAGGTAGTCCTCCTCCTGCTCAATGGCGCTGACAATCTGGCCGCGGTAAAGGCCCTCTACCAGCACTCTGATTGCCCCGTCCGGCAGCTTCATCAGATGCTTTATCTCAGCCACCGTACCCACGCTGTACAAATCTGACATCTGCGGGTCCTCCAAATCCGAATCCCGCTGCGCCACCAGGAAAACGTGCTTGTCCTCCACCAGCATGGCCTTTTCCAAGGCGGAAATAGACTGCTCCCTGCCAGCATCCAGATGAACCATCATATATGGAAAGACCATCATGCCCCTAAGCGGCAGCACAGGCAGCACTACTACATTCTCATCCATTTCCTCCATAAAATCCACCTCCGCAAAAAAATCTATATAAACATAGGCGTTACCCTGAGGCAACGCCTATATATTCTGCTCAATTTATCATCCTAAAGGCAGAAGCCAGCTCAGGCCGATGCCTCATGCTTGCGCTTTCCATAGGAAAGTACAGGATCCTTCTTCTCAAGAACCACATCCTTGGTCACCAGGCAGTCAGTAACGCCATCCATGGACGGGATTTCGTACATGACGTTCTTCATCAGCTCCTCGATGATGGAACGAAGGCCACGGGCACCTGTCTTGCGCTTCAATGCCTCCTTGGCAATGCTGCGCAGTGCCTCATCATCAAAGGCAAGCTTCACCCCATCCAGATCAAGCAGGTGCTGATACTGCTTCACCAGCGCATTCTTCGGCTTGGTGAGGATTTCCACCAGGTCGGCTTCCTCCAGAGGTGCCAGCGTCACCACCACCGGCAGCCTGCCGATGAACTCCGGTATCAGGCCGCTTTTCATCAGGTCATCCGGTGCCAGCTTCTTCAAAAGCTCCCCCATGTCCATCTGCTGCCTGGAGGCAATCTCTGCCCCGAAGCCAAGATTCTTCTTGCCGATGCGCTTGTTGATAATCTTGTCAATACCGGCAAAAGCACCGCCGCAGATGAACAGGATATTGCTGGTATCAATCTGCAAAAGCTCCTGATGAGGATGCTTGCGACCGCCCTGAGGCGGCACGGAAGCCACCGTTCCCTCCAAAATCTTCAGCAGGGCCTGCTGCACTCCCTCCCCTGACACATCACGGGTAATGGAGACATTCTCACCCTTGCGGGCAATCTTGTCAATCTCATCAATATAGACAATGCCCCGCTCCGCCTTCTCAATATCAAAGTCGGCAGCCTGAATCAGCTTCAGGAGGATATTCTCCACATCCTCGCCTACATATCCTGCCTCAGTCAGGGTAGTGGCATCTGCCACGGCAAAAGGCACATTCAAAATCCGTGCCAGTGTCTGTGCCAGCAATGTCTTGCCGCTGCCCGTAGGACCCAGCATCAGGATGTTGGACTTCTGCAGCTCCACATCCTTCTTCAGCTTGCGGCTGTCAGCATTTATCCTCTTATAATGATTGTATACAGCAACTGCCAATGATTTCTTGGCATCCTCCTGACCGATAACATACTGGTCAAGAATGCTCTTTATCTCTTTCGGCTTGGGCAGGCCACGAACCTCATCATCATCCTGCTCCCGCACTTCTTCATCAACTATCTCGTTGCACAGCTCAATACACTCATCACAAATATAAACTCCCGGACCTGCTACCAGCTTGCGTACCATGTCCTGAGGCTTTCCACAAAAAGAGCAGACAAGCTTTTCATCATTATCATTGAAGCTCATGCCGCCACCCCCTTAGTCCTGAGAATTTTCGCTATCCTTTGCCCTGGTAATAACCTTGTCAATCAGGCCGTATTCCACAGCCTCGGATGCACTCATAAAATTGTCGCGCTCAGTATCATTCTCCACCTGCTCCATGCTCTTGCCGGTGCGCTCAGACAAAATCTCGTTCAGCATGTGGCGTGTGCGCAAAAGCTCCTTCGCCTGAATCTGAACGTCAGTAGACTGTCCCCGGGCACCGCCTAACGGCTGGTGAATCATAATCCTGGCATTTGGCAGGGCAAAACGCTTGCCCTTGGCACCGGCAGTCAGAAGCAGGGAGCCCATGCTTGCCGCCTGGCCAATGCAGATAGTAGCCACATCAGGCTTGATATACTGCATGGTATCATAAATAGCCATACCGGCAGTCACAACGCCGCCAGGGCTGTTTATATACAGATAAATATCCTTGTCAGGGTCCTCTGCCTCAAGAAACAGCATCTGGGCAACAATGGTGTTTGCCATGTTGTCCTCTACCTCGCCACCCAGGAAAATAATCCTGTCCTTCAAAAGACGAGAATAAATATCGTAGGCGCGCTCCCCCTGACCGGACTGTTCCACAACCATAGGAACATAACCCATTTTCCAATCACCTCACTGAAAACTCACTGAAACGGTTTCAGCAGATACAACGGGGCGGCATTCCCCTGCGGTCATGCCGCTCCATCCAAATATCAGCAATTATTCAAAAAGCCTTGGCAATTACTCAGCAATGTTGTCAATAATGAACTGTGCAGTCTTGCGCTTCAGGACAGTCTCAATCAGATCCGGGGTACGGCCCTGCTGGGTAATAATCTTCTTCACCTCGGCAGCGGTTGCGCCATAAGCCTTGGCCATAGCCTCAACCTCTGCATCCAGCTCCTCGGTCTCAACCTTGATACCCTCAGCCTTTGCTACAGCTTCCAGAACCAGGTCGGTCTTCACGTTGGCAGCAGCGGTGTCCCTGTAGGTCTCACGCAGCTTGTTGATGTCGGTGCCTGCATACTGGAGGTACATCTCCAGCTTCATGCCCTGCTGCTCCAGGCGCATAGCCAGCTCCTGAATCATGATGTTGATGCGATGCTCAACCATAACCTCTGGAACCTCTACAGTTGCGTTCTCAGTAGCCTGCTTGATAGCCTCCTCGCGCTTCTCGGACTCAGCCTTGCTCTCAGCAGTCTTCTCCAGGTTGGAGCGGATATCAGCCTTCAGCTCATCCAGAGTCTGGAAGGTGCTTGCCTTCTTGGCAAACTCATCATCCAGGGCAGGCAGAACCTTTCTCTTGATGCTCTTGACAGTGCACTTGAACACTGCTGGCTTGCCCTTCAGCTCCTCAGCGTGATACTCCTCAGGGAAGGTTACGTTTACATCCTTCTCCTCCCCAATCTTGGCGCCGATCAGCTGATCCTCGAAGCCAGGAATGAAGCTGTTGGAGCCGATCTGCAGAGGGTAGTCCTTGCCCTCGCCACCGGCAAAAGCCTCGCCATCAACGAAGCCCTTGAAGTCCAAGGTGATGAAATCATCCTTTGCCACCTCGGAGCCTTCTTCAGCCTCAACCATGTCAGCCTGACGATCCAGCATGCGGGTCAGCTGCAGCTGAACTGCCTCATCGTCAACAGCATCCTTCTGAACCTCAACCTTCAGGCCCTTGTACTCGCCCAGCTGAACCTCAGGCTTCTTGGTAGCAGTTGCCTTGAACACCAGATCCTTGCCCAGCTCCTTGGTAACAACCTCGAACTCAGGGCGGGTAACGATGTCGATTTCCTTCTCCTTCAGTGCATCAAAGAAAGCCTTTGGTGCAGCAATCTCTACAGCCTCATCAATGATATATTCCTTGCCTACATGGCGCTCTACAATCATCTTTGGAGCCTTGCCCTTGCGGAAGCCAGGGATGTTCACCTTGCTGGCAACCTTCTTGTATGCAGCCTCATAAGCCTTATCCAGCTCTGCAGCCGGTACAGTGATTTCAAATTCAACCTGAGAGTTCTCCAAATCCTTTACGTTTACTTCCATTGTGTCTAATGACCTCCTGAAAAATATTTGTGCAGGGACACCGGCACAGCTAATTCAGCGCATAGTTATCCCCATTCTTTACCATAGTACACCAAACCATAATACCACAAATTTCTATTCTACACAAGGTTTTTGTTTTTGCTAAACTTCCGGGCTGATAAAATTACCCTTTCATCAGCAAATCCCTGAGTGCACCAATAAGATACAGGGAACCTGCACAAATCAAAATCGTGTTACGCGGCTCCCCCGTTGCCTGTGCCAGCTGATGCCCCCGCTGCAGGGCGGCAGCTGCATCAGCCACAGCCTCCCTGCACTCAGACTTCACATAAGGAAGCAGCTCGGCAGGCTCCGCCGCCCGTTCCGAATCAGGGGTAGTCAGCACCACCTTGTCCTCAGGACGAAGCAGCATATCCAGCATCTGCTGATAATCCTTGTCCTTCAATATCCCCAGCACAAAGACGCGCTGCTCCGCCGGGAAATAATAATCCAGGCTGGCACGCAGGGTAGCAATCCCGGCAGGGTTGTGGGCGCCGTCAATCAGCACCTTGTAAGCATATCCCTTTATGAGTTCAAAACGTCCCGGCCATACCACACGCTTCATGCCCTGCTTGATGGCCTTCTTTGTAAACCGCAAATCATCCGTTGCCAGCACCATCATCACTGCCGCAGCCAATGCGCTGTTCTGCACCTGATGGAGCCCTAGCAGGGACAGCTTGTAATCCATGCTGCCAAACACATCATTTTTGCCCTTGAAGGCCACCAGCTGCTCACTGTCGCCGCACTCGCTGCAATCCATGTGCAGCTTGGACAATGCCTCCATCTGCATAGCCGTCAGTGCCCTGTCCTGAGCGCCATAGCCCGTTGCCCCCAGGTTGGGCGGAATGGACAGCTGCCCCAGAGGCTTCATGGCCTCGGCTGCAAAATCCTCCCCCATGACGTACAGGGCACACCCCTTGGCCCAGGCCTCCTCCCGGATAATCTCCAAGGCCTTGCCCTCGGCACCTGTTACCACCGGCACCCCAGGCTTCATGATACCAGCCTTGTGATGGGCAATCCCCTCCAGGGTGCCGCCGCATTTATCTGCATGCTCAAAGGTTACGTTGGTAATCACGGACACCTCCGGCAGGATTACGTTGGTGGAGTCCAGCAGGCCTCCCAGCCCCACCTCGATGACGGCATATTCCACCTTTTCCTTTTGGAACAGCAGAAAAGCCGCCGCCGTAATCACCTCAAACTGGGTAGGATGCTCGTCACCCTCCCCTGCCATAAACTCGCAGATATCACGCACCACGCTCAAAGCATCCGCAAACTGCGCCTCGGACACCTGCCTGCCGTCAATCACCATCCGCTCCGTGTAGGAGGAAAGATGGGGCGAGATGTACATGCCCGTCCTGATGCCAGCCGCCTGCAAGCCGGAGGCCAGCATGGCAGTCACGGAGCCCTTGCCGTTGGTGCCGGTCACATGGATTGTCTTGTAGGCCTTCTGAGGCTCCCCCAAAAGGTACAGCAGCTTTTCAATCCTCGCCAAACCGAAATTCATGCCAAAGACATTCAGCTCATCCAGATAAGCCAGGCTTTCCTCATAATTCATAACCTTTCACCTCCAAAGCGCAGGTTCCCATCAGATATTCTGCAAATAAGCCAGGCGTTCCTTCACCGCGTTCTGCTTCTCCTGATAGCCCTTCAGCTTCTCCTGCTCACCGGCTACCACCTCGGCAGGTGCCTTGGCCAAAAAGCCCTGATTGCCCAGCTTCTTCTCCAGGCGGCTGATTTCCTTGTCCAGGGTTGCCATCTCCTTGTTCAGGCGGGCAGTCTCCTTCTCCACATCAATCAGGCCCTTCAGCGGCAGATAAATCTCCACGCCGTTTACTACGCCTGTCATGGCATTTTCCGGCTTCTCAGCACCGGCTGGCAGCATGGTAACAGGCTCGGCAGCAGCCAGCACCGTCAGATAGCCCTCATTGGCGGCAAATACCTCCCTGAGCCTTTCATCGGTAAAGTTCAGGATTACCTCGCTCTTTTTGCCCGGAGCCGCATTGACCTCAAGGCGCAGGGCGCGGATGGTCTTGATGGACTCCATGATGGCGGTCATAGCTGCCTCATCCCCATCATTTACCAGCTTGGCAAGGCCTGCCTCGTCATTGCCCGGCCACTCAGCTACCATGATGCTGATGCCATCATGAGGAATATGCTGCCATATTTCCTCGGTAATAAACGGCATGAACGGATGCAGGAGGCGCAAGGTGCGCTCCAGCACATAGCCAAGGACATACTGGGCAGTCTGGCGAGGACGAATATTTTCCTTGTCGTAGAGCCGTGCCTTTGCCAGCTCAATGTACCAGTCGCAGAACTCGTTCCAGATAAACTCATAAATCAGGCGGCCGGCCTCGCCCAGCTCAAACTTCTCCAGGTTTGCCGTAACCCCCTGGGCTGTCTTGGCAAAGCGTGACAAAATCCACTTGTCGGCAAGGGTATAATCCCCCTCCTCCGGCACAAAGCCCTTGTCAAAGCCCTCAAGATTCATCAGCATGAAACGGGAAGCGTTCCACAGCTTGTTGGCAAAGTTTCTGGTGGCAACCACCCTGTCATTGATAAACCGCATATCATTGCCCGGGGTATTGCCGGTAATCAGCATAAAGCGCAGGGTATCCGCGCCATACTGGTCGATAACCTCAACAGGGTCAATGCCGTTGCCCAGGGACTTGGACATCTTCCTGCCCTGCTCATCCCGGACCAGGCCGTGGATGTACACGGTCTTGAACGGAATATCCTTGCCAAATTCCAGCCCCATCATGACCATGCGGGCCACCCAGAAGAAGATAATGTCATAGCCGGTTACTAGAGTGCTGGTAGGATAGAACTGCTTCAGCTCAGGTGTCTCATCCGGCCAGCCCATGGTTTCAAAAGGCCACAGTCCGGAGCTGAACCAGGTATCCAGCACATCCTCATCCTGACGGAGATGCCTGCCGCCGCACTTCGGGCAGACATCCACATCGGTACGGGAAACGATGGTCTCGCCGCAGTCATCGCAGTACCAGGCCGGGATGCGGTGTCCCCACCACAGCTGGCGGGAAATGCACCAGTCGCGGATATTGTCCAGCCAGTTGCAGTAAATCTTGGTGAAACGCTCCGGCACAAATTTAATATCCCCGTTCTTTACCGCCTCGGCAGCAGGCTTTGCCAAGGATTCCATCTTTACAAACCACTGGGTGGAAATCATCGGCTCAATGGTGGAGTGACAGCGTGAGCAGTGGCCTACGGCATGTTCATGATCCTCAATAGATACCAGGGCGCCAATCTCCTGCAGCTCCTTCACCAAGGCCTTGCGGCACTCGTAGCGGTCCATGCCCTCATACTTGCCTGCACCCTCGGTCATCTTGCCGGTATTGGAGATAACCTTTATCTGCTCAAGGTTGTGCCTGAGCCCCATCTCGTAGTCATTAGGGTCATGGGCAGGGGTAACCTTTACCGCACCAGTACCAAAGGCGGAGTCAACGTACTCATCAGCAAACAGCGGAATCTCACGGTTTACTACCGGCAGGATCAAGGTCTTGCCCACCAAATCCGTATAACGCTCATCAGCAGGATTTACCGCCACGCCGGTATCGCCGAACATGGTCTCAGGACGGGTGGTGGCAACCTCCACATACTTGTCCTCGCCCTTTACCTGATAGCGGATGTGCCACAGATGTCCGGCCTCGGTCTCATGCTCCACCTCGATGTCAGAAATAGCGGTGTTGCAGTCAGGGCACCAGTTGGTAATGCGTGTCCCCTGATAGATAAGCCCCTTCTCATACAGGCTGACAAAAACCTCCCGGACAGCCCGGGAGCAGCCCTCGTCCATGGTAAAACGCTCCCTGTCCCAATCCAAAGAGGAACCCAGGGAACGCAGCTGGCTCATGATGCGGCTGCCGAACTTTTCCTTCCACTGCCATACACGCTCCAGGAACTTCTCCCGGCCCAGCTCGTAGCGGTTGGTGCCTTCCTCCCGGAGAGCCCCCTCCACCTTGGCCTGGGTGGCGATACCGGCATGGTCGCAGCCCGGCATCCACAGGGTATTGTAGCCCTGCATGCGGCGCCAGCGAATCAGGATGTCCTGCAAGGTATTGTCCAGGGCATGCCCCATGTGCAGCTGGCCGGTTACATTTGGTGGCGGAATCACGATGCTATAAGGCTGCTTTTCCTCATCCACTACAGCATGAAACAGCTTGTTTTCCTCCCAGAAGCCATACCACTTCTTCTCAAAGCTTTTCGGGTCATAAACCTTGGGAATGTTATTTTCTTCCATATTTTCCTTTTCCATGTCCATAATCTCTCAAACTCCTTCACATAAAACAAAAAGTCCCTTTCGCCCTCACTGACAAGGACGAAAGAGACTATCTTCCGCGGTACCACCTAAATTTGCACGGCTGATGAAAAGCCGCCCACGCTCACTGGCTTAACGCCGCCCGGCGTCCGAACCTACCAGATAACTTAATAATTCAATCAATTAACAACTTACCCTTCAGACCGGCTGCTCCAAAGCTACCTTCCCCGCTCCGCCAGTGGAAGCTTTCACCCTCACGCTTCCCTCTCTGAACTGCCCGGCAGCAGGTACTCCTCTTTTTCATCGCATTTTTGCATATTTATTTCATATATTAACTGACACACAAACCTGTGCAAGCATCATATATGGTGCGGACGAGAGGGGTCGAACCTCCACGCCTTGCGGCACTGGATCCTAAGTCCAGCGCGTCTGCCAGTTCCGCCACGCCCGCACATCAGCCTAAATAGGATAGCACAAATTTACTGTGATGTCAAACCTCGGTATTATTTTACATGTCCAGTTCCAATAACCCCGGCACTCACTGCATCTTACAAATCCAGCCCGGCAGCAATCTCCTTCAGCATCCTGGCAGACTCCTGCAGCTTGGCAGTTTCCGTCTCATCCAAAGAAATCGGAATCAGCGTCTCAATGCCGTTGGCACCTACGATGCCAGGCATGCTCAGGGAAATATCATCGATGCCGTAATTGCCATGCATCATGGAGGATACCGGCAGGATGGACTTTTCGTCACGGACAATGCACTCGCAAATCCTCTTTACTGCCATGGCAACGCCGTAGTAGGTGGCATGCTTCTTGGAGATGATCTCATAGGCGCTGTTCTTTACCTTCTCAGCAATTGCCTCCATGGACTTCTCATGATTGAAATGACCACGCATCTCACAGAATGTATTCAGAGGAACGCCGGATACGTTGGCACTGCTCCAGGCGGCAATCTCGCTATCACCATGCTCACCGATAATAAAGGAATGAACGTTGCGGCTGTCCACCTCCAGGTGCTCGCTGAGAGCATACTTCAGCCTTGCTGTATCCAGCACGGTGCCGGAGCCGATAACCCGGTTCTCAGGCAGGCCGCTGAGCTTTACTGCCACATAGGTCAGGATATCCACCGGATTTGCCACAATCAGCAGAATCCCCTTGAAATCCCTCTTGGCAATCTCAGGAATAATGCTCTTGAAAATATTTACGTTCTTGTGCACCAGATCCAGCCTGGTTTCGTTCGGCTTCTGGTTGGCACCGGCAGTTACCACAATCACGGCTGCATCGGCGATATCATCATAGCCGCCTGCATAAATCTTCATCTGGCCTGCAAAGGAAATGCCATGGGCAATATCCATTGCCTCGCCCTCTGCCTTTTCCGTATTGGCATCCAGCAGCACCATCTCGGAAAACAGCTTGCTCTGCATCAGGGTAAAGGCAGCAGCAGAACCTACAAAGCCGCACCCAACAATAGCTACTTTTCTTGCATTAACACTCTGACTCATTGAACATCCTCCTATCCTAACCTAACAGCAATAACTGATATTTATATTTTATCCTTTTGTCAGTATAAATTCAATTATAAGTTGAAAAAATCCTCATATAATCGGGAAAAATATTCTTCCTAAGATTCTTAAGCAGATTTTCTCTTGTGAGTGTACTTTTTCATAAATATCGGTTATAATATTATACATAGAAAAGGAGAGATTAACTTGACTGAAGTATATTTGTTTGCAATTTTCTGGCTATGCTTGTCCGGCTACAGCCTGTTCATTACCTTGAAAAAGGATTTGGACGAGGAGGACAGGGACTTCTTTGATGAGCTGATGGAAATGGAACGCTTTATTCCCCCTGCCGCCATCGCCAAGATGATTGTTATCTTCGGCATAGGCATGCTTGCCATCGATATCATGGGCTTTTACCTTGCCTATTACCATGCCTATGTGAATGTAAACGGCATTCTCTACCGCATCATGTTCTTTTTCGCCTGTGCCTGTGTGTTTATCACAGACCAGACTATTGCCATGCGCTACACTGTCCGCATCAGCTCTGCTATCAAGAAGCTGGAGGACAAGCCGGATGTGCTGCGCCGCTGGATCGACATGAACGAGCCAAATACAAAGACGCTTGCCATGCTGTCCGCTATTACCAAATTCACCATAGCTTTGCAGCTGGCACTGTTTACTGTGGTATCCTCATTTTTCCTCTAAGCGGCGCTGCTGTTGCTTTCCTGCCACACAGCCAACGCCATGCTCTGCCTTGGCTGTGGCATACTTTAGCAATGAAAGGGGATATTTTTATCCCTTTTTGTAGGATTCATAAATAAAAATTCACAAAAAGGAGGAGAGTATTATGAATCTGTCAGTAAAAATCCTAATTTCCCTGGTATTGTCCGTTATCGTGGGATTGATAGCAGGTGCTGAGGGGCTGCCGTTCATCAAATGGTGGATTGCCCCTATCGGTACTATGTTCATCAACCTGATCAAGATGGTCATCGTGCCGGTGGTATTCACATCGCTGGTTGTGGGCATGACCAGCCTGGGTGACCTGAAAAAACTGGGGCGCATCGGTATCAAGACCATCCTGATTTATCTCTGCACCACGGCAATCGCTATCCTTATCGGCTTTGCCGTAGCAGGCGTGGGACATCCGGGCATCGGCCTGGAGATGGCTGCCGGCGAGGCAGTAAAGGTCAAGGAAGCACCGTCCATCATGCAGGTGCTGGTTGCCATGATTCCTACCAATCCTGTAGCCTCCATGGCCAAGGCTGACATCCTGCCTATCATCATCTTTGCCCTGTTCGTAGGCGTGGGCATCCTGCAGGTAGGCGGCAAGAAGGCGCAGATCCTCATCGACTGGTTCGATGCAGCTGCCGAGGTTAGCTACAAGATTATCAACATCGTTATGAGCCTGGCTCCTATCGGCGTATTCTGCCTGCTGCTGCCTGTTGTGGCTGCCAATGGCCCGAAGGTGCTGCTGCCTCTGCTGTCAGTAATCGCCTGCATGGCTATCGGCTCCGCCATTCATGCGGTGGGCATCTATTCCACTATGGCACAGGTGTGGGGCGGTCATTCCCCTGTGAAATTCTTCAAGGGCATGACCGAGGCAATGCTGATTGCCTTCACCACCTGTTCTTCTGCAGCAACCCTGCCGATCAACATGAAGAATTGCCAGGAGAAGCTGGGCTGCTCCCGTGATGTGTCTTCCTTCGTGCTGCCGCTGGGTGCTACCATAAACATGGACGGTACTGCCATCTACATGGGCATCTGCTCCCTGTTTATTGCCAATGTGTACGGCATTGACCTAACCGCAGGACAGATGGGCATGATCGTCATGACCGGTACCCTGGCTTCCATCGGTACTGCCGGTGTGCCGGGTGCAGGGCTCATCATGCTGTCCATGGTGCTGCTGTCCGTAGGCCTTCCTATGGAGGGACTGGCCCTGGTAGCAGGTATCGACCGTATCCTTGATATGTTCCGCACCACCGTCAATATTACCGGCGATGCTGCCGTAACCTGCGTCATAAACGAAACTGAAAAGGGCAGATAACCTGCCTGCATAAAACAATCAGTATAATCGATATAGTCGATATAATCGGTACAAGCTAAAACGCTGCCAGCCGTGGCTTCCCAAAAGCGGGAACCAGGCTGACAGCGTATTTTTCTGCAAGCTTTAGGTTGCTTATACATTTTGTACCTGCAAGGCCCTGATGGCATTGAGGACGGCAATCACCAGCACCCCTACATCGGCAAAAATCGCCAGCCACATGTTGGCAATGCCCACGGCGCCCAATGCCAGGCAGATGAATTTTATCCCCAGTGCCAGTGCGATGTTCTGATACACAATCCCCATGCACCGGCGGGCAAGCCTGACCGCCTTGGCAACCTGCCGCGGATTATCATCCATCAGCACCACATCCGCCGCCTCAATGGCGGCATCCGAACCCATCGCTCCCATGGCAATGCCCACATCCGCCCGTGTCAGTACCGGGGCATCATTGATGCCATCACCGACAAAGGCAAGCTTTTCCTGCTCCGGCTTCTCAGCAAGGAGCCTTTCCACCTGAGCAACCTTGTCGGAGGGCAGCAGCTCGCTGTGCACTTCGTCCAGCCGCAATTTTTCTGCCACCTGCTGAGCTGCCTGACTGCCATCACCTGTCAGCATAACCAGCTTCCTGACACCTGCCGACCGAAGCTCTGCCACTGCTTCTGCGGATTGCACCTTTATTACATCTGCAATGACAATATGACCGGCATAGCTGCCATCAATGGCCACATGGATAATTGTGCCGCCGCTCCTGCAAGGAATGGCACTGATTCCCTGCTTTGCCATTAGTTTTTCGTTGCCCACAGCCACCTGGCTGCCATCTACCCTTGCCATGATGCCATGACCGCTGATTTCCTGAATCTCGCTGACGCGGCTGCGATCAATTTTGCTGCCATAAGCCTCCTGCAGGCTCCTGCTGATGGGGTGTGAAGAGGCACATTCTGCTAATGCCGCATACTCCAGCAGCCGCTCCCGCTCCAGCGTGTTATGATGCACATCCGAAACAGCAAAGACACCGTGAGTCAGGGTGCCTGTCTTGTCAAATACTACATATTTGACCTTGGCAAGGGTTTCCAGATAGTTGGAGCCCTTGATGAGGATACCCTCCCTGCTGGCACCCCCAATTCCCGCAAAAAAGCTCAAAGGCACGCTTATGACCAGGGCACACGGACAGCTGATAACCAGGAACAAAAGGGCGCGGTATATCCACACATGCCATTCCATCGCCATTCCCAGCGCAAATCTATTGATAAGCGGCGGTAAAATTGCCAGTGCCAATGCACTATAGCAGACCAACGGCGTATAGACACGGGCAAATTTGGCAATAAATGCCTCGGATTTGGACTTGTGGGAGCTGGCTTCCTCCACTAGTGAGAGGATTTTGGAAACTGTGGACTCCTCAAATTCCTTGGTAGTCTTTATGTGCAAAACACCTGTCATGTTGATGCAGCCGCTGATGACCTCCTGCCCTGCCGTCACCTCTCTTGGCTGGCTTTCACCTGTCAGGGCTACAGAGTTCAGCATGCTGCTCCCCTCCAGCACTATGCCATCCAAAGGGATTTTTTCGCCTGGCTGCACCACAATCACACTGCCAATCTCCACCTCATCCGGGGCAATCCGCACCAGCTCACCGCCACGCTCAATATTGGCATAATCCGGCCGAATGTCCATCAGCTCACTGATATTCCGGCGGCTCCTGCCCACGGCATAGCTTTCAAAAAGCTCTCCCACCTGATAGAACAGCACCACGGCAACAGCTTCCAGGCAGTCACCGCTCTGGTCGTAAACCGCCAGCAGAAAAGCACCGATAGAAGCCACCGCCATCAAAAAATTCTCATCAAAAACCTGACCGTTCCGTATGCCCCGCACTGCCTTGCCCAGTATATCATAGGCGATCAAAAGATATGGCACCAGGTACAAAGCCATCTGCCCCATGCCTGTAGCAGGAACAAATTGCAGGGCTATCAGCAGCAGGGCGGTAAGGAGAATACGCGCCAGGGATTTTTTCTGCTTATCATTCATCCCCTCAAGAATGGTTATAGATATACGTCTGCTCATAGTAAATCTCACACTCCGGCTGCAACTTAATAGTAAATTTCACACTCCGGCTCCACCTTGCGGCATGCCTTCAGCACCTCTGCCATGACCAGCTGCGGTTCCGTCCCCTCTGCAAATTCCACCTTCATTTTCAAGGTCATAAAATTCACCACCGCATCTGCCACGCCTGCCGTATTTTTCGCCGCCTGCTCCATCAGATTGGCGCAATTAGCACAGTCAACCTCAATCTTATACGTCTTTTTCATCTTCCCGTCTCCTTTCACTGGTCAATCCCAGCGGCAATGCATAAATTACCATTCTCTTATAACACTCTTAATATAACAATTAAACATTTGCTTAATTGTTATATTAAGAGTATAATACCAACAGGATAATATGTCAATAAATTAACTGAAAAATATTTTCATTTTTAGTACATCTTTTTAATTAAAGGAGACAATCATGAACCTGCCTCACAATCACAACGAAGATGCCACGGCCTGCCAATTTTTGCAGGAAAAGATAGGCGATACAGAAAATTTCCAGGCTGTAGCCGACGTATTCAAGCAGCTGGGTGACAGCACACGGCTGCGCATCTTCTGGATACTCTGCCACTGCGAAGAATGCGTGCTGAACATCGCCGCCCTGCTGAATATGTCCAGCCCGGCAGTATCCCACCATCTGCGCCCATTAAAAAACAGCGGCCTGATAACCAGCCGCCGTGAAGGCAAGGAAGTATACTACAGGGCTGCGGACACGGAGCAGACCCGGCTTCTGCATGACATGATGGAAAAAGTCATGCAGATTACCTGCTTTCGCTAATTCCCTGCCATATCCAGAAACCAAAACCGCGGCTATTCCATCACGAATACGCCGCGGTTTTTGTATTTTACAGCACTTTACAACTTTTATGTGGCAATACACCCTAGCGGATTTCTCAGTTTTTGTAGTAAGCATAATAGCCTCTTACAGATACTTTCAAATCCTCGCACAACTTCGTTACATTTGCATACTCAGGACATGCCTCCACCGCCTCACGGATAAGCTGATACAGCTCCGTATTGTTACGCCCATTAGCATTATTAAGTTCCCTGTCTATCTTTCTTGCCTTGCACAAAACCTCTTTCTCTATCACCAGTTCATTAGAACGCTTCTCCAGCACCTTCATCCTGTCCGTCAGCTCCATGGGATACTGCTCCATGAAAAAGCACTAAAACTCATAGGTACATAAAATCCTCTGCCTTTTCACATCCTCCACATAAGGATTTTTCTTCAACACATCCATCTCAGCAGAGGACAGCATCCCCCTTGCCATGACAATTCACCTCGCATATTAATTAGTCCCAATGAAAAACTCTTGATTTGCAAACATTTATATGTTAGAATGTATGTAATAAAAATTTACTCTTAGTAACGTCTTCCATGGTTATTTATCCATTTCCCACATTTATCAAATTACCATAGTGGAAAAATATATACATTTCATGTTATAATGAAGGCGGTGAAAGGATTGAAAACGATAAACAATAACGCTAATCCACCATTACTCCCAAAGGATGATGCACACTGGCAACGGCTGATAGCCAAGGTTCAGGCCATGACACTGATGGATGACATTTTCTTCAACTGCTTCATGGAAGACGATACCGCTGCTATGCAGTATGTCCTGAACATCATCATGGAGCGACATGACTTAAAAGTCATCAGCGTAAAAACTCAGTATGCTGTTCCCAACATCTATGGGCGCGGTGTCCGATTCGATGTATTGGCCATCGACCAGTACGGCAGGGAGTACAACTTTGAAGTGCAAAATGTCAGCAGCGGAGCTGCTCCCAAGAGAGCCAGGTACAACATTGATATGCTGGACCTGCGGCATCTGAAAGCAGGCGATGACTTCGATGACCTGCCGGAGACATATGTGATCTTCATTACCGCAAAGGATGTGCTGGGATACGGCCTCCCCATCTACCACATTGACAGGCATATCAACGAGCTTGGCATAAAGTTTGACGACATGGCTCACATCATCTATGTCAATGGTGAAAACACATCCGCCACGCCCCTGGGCATGCTCATGCAGGATTTTCAGAATGCCGACCCGGCAAAAATGCACTCCAAGCTTTTAGCAGACAAAATGAAACATCTAAAATCTCTTGACGAGGAGGTATGCAAAATGTGCAATATCGTTGAAGAATACGTTGCCGAAAGATTAGCTGAAGCAAAAGCCGAGGCAAAAGCCGAGGCAACAAATAACACTCTAAATTCCATAAAAAACCTTATGAAGAACACTCATTGGTCAGCCGAAAAAGCCATGGAAGCCATTGGCATCCCAAAATCAGACTATACCCAGTACCTCGCCCTGCTCTAACTCAAGATTTTCATTCGTAAGCCGCAGATTTCTGCGGCTTATTTTATTACCACATACATTTCATGCATAGAAAGAGACCAGCATGAACCTGCCTCACAACCACAACGAAAATGCTGCTGCCTGCCAGTTTTTGCAGGAAAAAATAAGCGATGTAGAAAATTTCCAGGCTGTGGCCGATGTATTCAAGCAGCTGGGTGACAGCACCCGGCTGCGCATCTTCTGGATACTCTGCCACTGCGAAGAATGCGTGCTGAACATCGCCGCCCTGCTGAATATGTCCAGCCCGGCAGTATCCCACCATCTGCGCCCATTAAAAAACAGCGGCCTGATAACCAGCCGCCGTGAAGGCAAGGAAGTATACTACAGGGCTGCGGACACGGAGCAGACCCGGCTTCTGCATGACATGATGGAAAAAGTCATGCAGATCACCTGCTTTCACTAAATCTCAACACAAACAAAATAAAAACATAAATATAAACACAAAAGCAGGAACTGAATCCCCAAAATCAGATGATTTCTAATTTATAGGATGAGTTCCTGCTTTTTCATACTATTCTATTTGAGCTTACCCCTTACCCTTCCGATACGCCTCTGCCAGAAGCTGCACAGGATGGTATGCCACCTGAGGCAGATGGTTCTGCACAATGCCGTCCGTTATGTGCATGCGGCAGCTAGGGCAGCTGGCGCAGACATAATCCGCATGAGTAGCCTCGATATTCTGGCACTTGCGGTCATTAACCTGCCGTGACAGCTCATAGTGGGACATGCAGAAGGAACCGCCGGAGCCGCAGCAACGGTCATGCTCCTTCATCTCCACGAAGTTCAGCCCCGGAATGGACTTCAGCACCTGCCGCGGCTGCTCCGTAACCTTGAGGCCCCGTATCATGTGGCATGGGTCATGCATAGTCACAGTCTTGTTGATAGTGCCCAGATTGTCCGTCCGATAGCCGATCTCCACCAGGAACTGGCTGATTTCGCGCACCTTGTCAGAAATTCGCTGCGCCCTGGCCTGCCATTCCGGCTCATCCTTCAGCCACTTCGGATAATCCCTCAGTGCCTCCACACAGGAGCCGCAGGAGCCTACGATATAGTCCACATCATAGCTCTCGAATACCTCAATGTTGTGCTTTGCCATCTCATTGGCCAGATCAAAGCAGCCAGCCACATGGACAGGAGTGCCGCAGCAATGCTGCTTGCCCGGCAGCACAACCTCGTTGCCGTTTTCCTTCAGCACCTCTATGGTCGCTTTGCCAATATCGGTGTACATAAAATTGATAGTGCAGCCGGTGAAGAATGCCACCCGGCGCTTGGCACCGGCAACCTTGATAACCTCCGGGTACTCGCTCCTGAGAGGCGTAGAAGCCAGCGGCGCCGTAGCGCGGTTCGGATCCATGCCCGGCACCGGGAAGCGTGAGAATACCGCATTCTTGTCCGGAATATCCTTGAAGGTAAGCCAGCCAAACATGCCACCCATCCTAAGTGCCGCGTTGAACAGCGGCCTGTTGCTCAGAAGCTTGAACACAGTGCTCTTAACAGGGTGCAGCCCCCGTGCCTTGACAGCCGCATTGCGCCCCCGCAAAATCAGATCATCCGCCTTTACGCCGCACGGGCAGTTGGCAGAGCAGGTCTTGCAATTCAGGCACATCCCCATGATGCTGTCAAATTCCTCGCTAATCGGCAGCTTGCCGCTAAGCACTGCCTGCATCAGGGAAATCTTGCCCCTGGCCACGGAAAACTCCTTTTTCGTCTCACGATAAATCGGGCAGCCAGCCTGGCAGTTGCCGCACTTCATGCAGTTGGCAAGAGCGTCATCAATATCCCTCAGCAGGGTAGTGTCATGGCTGTTCATTGCCTCTGCCGTCAATTTATTTTCAGCCATAATCAACACTCTCCTAACAGCTTACCAGGGTTCAAAATCAAATTCGGGTCAAGGGCACGCTTAATGGCCTTCATGGCATTCATGCCCTCCTTGCCGTGCTGCTGCTCCATCCAAGGCAGCTTGCCAAGGCCTATGCCATGCTCCCCGGACAGGGTGCCGCCCAGAGCCAGCGCCCCCTTGAAGATATCATCCATAGCATCATGCACACGCTTCATCTCATCCTCGTCACGCAGGTCACACACGATAGTCGGGTGCATGTTGCCGTCACCGGCATGGCCGAAAGTGCCAATAGTTACATTGTGGTCCTTGGATGCCTTGGTCACAATCCGCAGAAAATCAGGAATCTTGCTCCTTGGAATAGTTGCATCTTCCACAAAGGTAGTAGGACGCAGCTTGGCAAGGCATGGCAAGGCCATGCGGCGTGCCGTCCAGAGCTGTGCCTTGTGCTCAGCGGACTTGGCCAGGGTAACCTCACGGGCATTATTCGCCTTCAGCACCTCCAGCACCTTTGCCTTTTCATCCTCCACCACAACAGGATTGCCATCCACCTCTATCAGCAGGATGGCATCTGCATCCACCGGCAGCCCCACATGGGTAAAGTCCTCAACAGTGCGGATAGTTGCATTATCAAGGATTTCCAAGGTAGCCGGGATAATCTTTGCCGCAATAATGCCAGACACTGCCTTGCCTGCATCATCAATGGAATCAAACACGGCAATCATGCTCTTGGTGGCCTCCGGAGCTGGCAGCAGCTTCAAAAGAGCCTTGGTGACAATGCCCAAGGTTCCCTCAGAGCCGGTAAAGAGCTTGGTCATGTCGTAGCCGGACACGTCCTTTACATTCTTGCCGCCGGTGTGGATAATATCGCCATTGGCCAGGACAACTTCCAGTCCCTGCACATAGTTCTTGGTGATGCCGTACTTCAAGCCCCGCAGGCCGCCGGAATTTTCCGCAATAGTGCCTCCCAGGCTTGCCGTCTTTACCGTGCCAGGATCAGGCGGATAAATCAGGCCATACTGAGCAATATGGTCATTGATGTCCTGCACAATGACACCTACCTCCACCTCGGCAATCAAATTTTCCAGATCCACATCGATAATCTTGTCGAAGCGGAGCATCAGCAGCACAATACCGCCCTTCAAAGGAGCAGTACCGGCAGACAGATTGGTACCGGAGCCACGAGGATACACAGGAATCCTATGGGCATTAGCATACTTCATAATCTCTGAAACTTCCTGTGTCGTTCCCGGCGATACCACAACATCCGGCATGTAGGAATGGCCAGGCGTAGCATCATAGGAATACTCATAAAGAGCCTCCGGGGAATGCAGCACATGCTCCTTGCCCACGATCCTTTCCATAGCCTCAATCAATTGTGTTTTCTCCATAGCTACCTCTCCTTTACCGTAACAAACAAAAAACACCCACTCAAAACATCAGCACATTAGAGCATCAGCAGAAGAATATCAGAAATACTTGGCAGCGACCTTCTCTACCCCATCAGCATTTGCCTTGCTCCACTCAGCAAAGCTCATGCCGCTTTCAGCCACTTTTTTGCCCAGCTCCACCAGGAAATCAGGCACTTCGGTCTCCAGAATCACCCCTGCTTCCTTGCCGAATACCTCCTGTCCCTGGGCATCACAGCCATTGAGATACAAAAGCCATGCCGACTGCCTGTCCTTGACAGCACCCCTAAAGCCCATCGGCACAACCTGCGGCGTAGCGCAGGAGCCAGGACAGCCGGAAATGTGAATGGCCGGCAGTGCCCCGTCAGGAATACCTGCCTTCTGCACAGCCTCCGCGCAGCTTCTCAGCAGTGCCTGGGAATCACGCACACCCTGCTGGCAGATAGAACCGCCAATGCAGGCAGAAGCCATCTCAAAGAGGCTGGCGGCACTGTCACCGGCAGTCAGGTCAATAAACTTCTGTGCCTCCCCGGCGGTCAGATTCACGATATAGGCAGTCTCATCCAGCGCCAGGCGGATTTCTGCCCCCTCAATCTCCTGCAGGGCATCACTTACCTGGCAGAATACCTCCGGTGACGGGCAGCCCCCCAGCGGATGCCATACTACGCTGTACAGCCCCGGCTGCTTCTGGGCTATAGCCCTGCGGTTCTCAATGGTGCCGTCTCCTGCCTTGGTGATGACTGCTTCTTTGATTTCAAAAGCGAAATCATCGGTGCCCTCCACCTCTGCCAGCTTCGCCTGAAAAGCCTCATAATACTTCTCAGGGCCGCCCAAAGTTTCCTGCATATAGCGGCTCCTTGCCCTGGCACGATTTTCGTAGTTGCCATAGGCACGGAACATCACCCACATGGCGCGGACATATTTCAGGATATCCTGCGGCTCCACAGCCTCGCCAACCTTGACCCCCACCTTCGGATTTGGCCCGATGCCACCGGCACTGTACACATCGAACTTGCCATCAGGCCGTGCCACGAAGCCCAAATCACGCATGGTGGCATGGGACTGGTTCTTTGGGGAGCTGGAAAAGCCGATTTTATATTTACGCGGCATCTTCTCCGCGTTAATAAACTGCATGGCATACTGACCTACAGCCTCTGCATAAGGCATCACATTGAAATACTCATCTGCATCAATGCCGGACAGAGGGGAGCAGGTGGTATTCCGCGGAAAATCTCCGCCACCGCCTACAGTGACGATGCCCACCTTCAGGGCATCCTCCATAATCCTGCACACAGGCTCCAGCCCCAGATTGTGCAGCTGGACAGTCTGGCAGGTGGTAAACTTGATTTTATCTATAGCGTACTTACGCACAGACTCCGCAATAAAAGCCATCTTCTCCCTGGTCAGGCGCCCGGCAGGCATCCTCAGCCGCAGCATGCTCTTTGGCTCGTCCCCCTTCTGGGCGTAGCTGCCGAACTTGCCGGAAATCCCCTTGTACTCGGCCCGCTTCAGCTCACCTGCATAATACTTTTTGGCTGCCTCCTGAAAAACCTGCATATCCTCTTTCCAGGAATCCACTGGAATCACATTCATTGAAAAACACCTCGCAAAATTCTTTCCATACAATACAATATAACATCTTATACAGATTATATGACATACATCATATTCCGATATGCATCATATAATGCAGTGCATTGAATAGCCGATAACAAATAATAATTGAACTACTCCCTCCTAACGCTTAGCGTTTGAGGAGGGAGATTCCCACTTCTACGAGAACAGCCTTCTGCCTTAGCAAAAGGTCTTACACACTCTCCGTGGGCGTTAATTTCCGTAGTTCCT
>NZ_VUNR01000028.1 GCF_009695585.1 Anaerovibrio slackiae | reverse complement strand
TGTCACTTACTATTATATCACCACTATGTTCTATTGTCCACCTCAATTACTTGCGTAAATTCGGTGGACGTGGCATTCATCTCCCGCCTATAGAGGCAGGGAGTCTTCTGCCACATTAAGATAAAAAAAGCAGGCTGCCCCTGTGATACGCAAAATATCACTCAGACAGCCTGTCCATTATTTCATTATTTCATTTTATCCGGTTTATACCGTTAATCATCCAGATGCTTCAGCACCAGCGAGCTCAAAGCAAACAAGGCAAGCGCATTCGGTATAACCATCAGGTTATTGAACATATCCGCCAGCTCCCAGACCAGATCATTGGACAGGCAGGAGCCAAGGAAAACGAAAATAATTGCCACAAAGGAAAAGACCTTTGCCGCCCGTGCACCAAAAAGATAAGTCACGTTAATTTTGGCAAACAAATTCCAGCTGAGAATGGTGGAAAAAGCGAAAAACAGCAGGCTGACCGCGATAAAAACGCTGGCAATGCCGTTGCCGAAGACGCTGGCAAAGGCCAGCTGCGCCATGTTTGTCTTGCTGACTCCCTCTGCCGTCCCGGAGGCAAGAATACCGCCATCAGTATACAGGGTAGATATAACCACCAGAGCCGTCAAGGTCAGCACGATAAAGGTGTCAACAAAAACACCTACCATAGCGGTAATCCCCTGCTCATGAGGATGCTTGACATTCGCCAGGGCATGGGCATGTGGCGTAGAGCCCATACCTGCCTCATTGGAGAACAGTCCCCTCTTGGCACCCTGGCTGATGGCAGTCTTCAGGGCCGCACCCCAGCTGCCACCCAAAAGAGCCTCGGGATTGAAGGCATAGTAGAAAATCATGCCAAAGGTATCAAGAATATGGTCATAATTCATCACCAGCACCAGAAGGCAGCCGGTAATGTACAAAAGAGCCATCAGAGGCACCAGCTTCTCCGTAATGGCGGCAATCCGCTTGACGCCCCCCAGGAAGACAAAACCTGCAATGGCCGCCACAATTACACCGATGATCCATGCCGGTACGCCAAAGGCCATGCTGCTGGTCTCACCGATGGAGTTGGACTGCACCATGCAGCCCATAAAGCCCAGTGCCAGGGTAATGGCAATAGCAAAGAACACAGCAAGCACCCTGCCAAGAGCTCCCGGAAACGCCTCATGGATATAGTAGACAGGGCCGCCATGGACGCTGCCGTCAGCCTTTTTGATGCGGGTCACCTGCGCCAGCACCGCCTCTGCATAGATAGTAGCCATGCCGAAGAAGGCAATCACCCACATCCAGAAAATAGCCCCCGGGCCGCCGGTCAGGATAGCACCACAGGCGCCTACGATATTGCCTGTGCCCACCTGTGCCGCAATGGCCGTTGCCAGAGCCTGAAAGGAGCTCATCTGCCCTTCCTTGGCCTTGCCGTTAAAGGAAAAATTGCCGAACACCTTCCGCATACCATCCCCAAAGCAGCGGATTTGTACAAACCTGGTGCGGATGCTGTAGAACAGCCCCACACCAATCAGCAAAAACACTAGAATGTAATCAGACAGATACGCATTCACCATCTGGACTACCGGCAGCAAATCATTAAACATAAAAACCACATACCTCCTATTTTATCTCCTTGCATAAAAAAACAGGTGCCTTGACACAGGTCAAGAGCACCCCGGAGCACAGGACTAAAAGCGGCACAAAAAAGCCGCCATAGCTCTGTCTTTTTACCTGAGAGTTTCAGCCCTGAACGAGCCTTGCACCTTCGGTACCCAATTTAATGGAGTTCTCCAGAGTTTCCTCCTCTGCCAGTCTTTTTTACGAAATTCTGGCAAATTCTTCGGAATTATCAGCGATAATTATATTATCACAAAACCATATAAAGGTCAACATGCCCACATACTAATAATCAAAAAAAGAAGCCTGTAACCAACGCTACAGGCCCCTTGTATCTATATATCGTTCTATTTCAGCTTAGAACATATCATGCTCAATCATGTACTCAGCAATCTGCAGGGCATTCAGGGCAGCCCCCTTCCTGATCTGGTCGCCGCATACCCAGAAGTTCAGTCCGTTGTCAATGGAATAATCCTTGCGGATACGGCCTACCTCTACATCATCCTTGCCGGAGGTCTCCAGAGGCATCGGATAAACCTGCTCATCAGGATTATCGGTCAGGGTAACGCCAGGGAAAGCAGCCAGCACCTCACGGGCCTTCTCCACGGAAATCTCATCCTCGAACTCTACATTGACGGACTCAGCATGGCTTCTGTAAACAGGCACGCGGACAGTAGTAGCGGTGATGCGCAGGGAATCATCGCTCATGATCTTCTTGGTCTCGTCGATCATCTTCATTTCTTCCTTGGTGTAGAGATTCTCCTTGAAGACATCAATCTGAGGAATCAGGTTGAAAGCAATCTGATAATGCTTTGCCAGGGATGCGCCAGGCAGAATGTTGGCAACAACCTCCCTGCCCTCGTTGATAGCCTTTACCTGCTCCTCCAGCTCAGCCATAGCTTCCTTGCCGCCGCCGGAAACAGCCTGATAGGTGGAAACCACGATGCGCTTAATCTTGGACACATCATACAGAGGCTTCAAAGCCATAACCATGATGATAGTAGAGCAGTTCGGGTTGGCAATAATGCCCTTGTGGCTGGCAATAGCCTCAGGATTTACCTCAGGAACTACCAATGGCACCTCAGGATCCATGCGGAAGGCACTGGAATTATCAATAACAACGGCACCAGCCTTTACAGCAGCCGGAGCAAAAGTCTTGCTGGCAGCACCACCGGCAAAGAGAGCAATATCCACACCCTCGAAAGAAGCATCAGTAGCCTCCTCCACAGTGTACTCCTTGCCCATGAACTGAATCTTCTTGCCCGCGGAACGCTTGGAAGCCAAAAGCTTCAGCTCTGCAAAAGGAAAATTGCGCTCCTCAATCAGATTCAAAAATTCCTGGCCTACCGCACCGGTAGCACCCAAAATAGCAACATTGTACTTCTTCATATTCTAAACATCCTTTCAATGCTTGATATCATAAACGCCCTTGCCCTGCCAGCTTAGTCCATTACCTTGTCAAGGCCTACTACCAGGCCGCTGAGGCCGCGAACCTTCTTGCAGGCCAGGCACACACCCGGCATAAAGGACTCACGGTTCAGTGAATCATGGCGGATAGTCAGCGTCTGCCCCAGGCCGCCGAAAATAACCTCCTGATGAGCCACATAGCCCGGCAGGCGCACGCTGTGAATATGCATGCCGTCCACGTTGGCACCACGGGCACCGGCAACCTTCTCCGTTTCCTCAGGGTTGCCCTGCTGATGCTTCGCACGCACCTCGGAAATCATGGCAGCCGTCTGCAAAGCCGTGCCGGACGGAGCATCCAGCTTCTTGTCATGATGCAGCTCAATAATCTCCACCTCAGGCATATACTTGGCAGCCTGCTTTGCCATCAGCATCATCAGCACAGCACCGATAGCAAAATTCGGGGCGATGAACACAGGGGTATTGTGCTCCTTTGCCAAAGCCTCCAGCTCAGCCTTGGCCTCATCAGAAAGACCGGTGGTGCCGATAACCGGGGATACTCCCTTTTTCACAGCCAGCACTGCATTGCCATACACAACATCCGGGCGGGTAAAATCAACCATTACCTCCGGCTTGGTCTCATCAATAGCCTTGGCCAGGTCATCAGCAACGATTACGCCGCTCTTGCCCATGCCAACCAGCTCACCGGCATCTGCCCCGGCCACAATATCAACTGCACCTACCAGCTGCAGCTCAGAATCCTCCATGACAGCCTTTACCACTGCCTGTCCCATCCTGCCGCAGGCACCGCTAACCAGAACCTTAATCAAAGTCAACGCCTCCAAACAACATTATTTAGTCAAATTTCAGATACCACTATATAATAAAGGAAATAAGCCGAATATGCAAGCTTTTTTCTAAAAAAATCCACCATAAAATTACAAAAGTCTATATCTAGGCAACTTAATGGTGGAAAATTTGCAGCTTCAGCAAAAGAAAAACGACCGCACATTCCTGCACGGCCGCTGATTTTCTTTAATGCTGTTATACAAGTGAAGCTCAGATACCAGCCTGCTGCTTCAAGGCCTCAGCCTTGTCAGTATGCTCCCAAGGCAGGTCGATGTCGGTACGGCCAAAATGACCATAGGCAGCAGTCTGGGCATAGATAGGACGGCGCAAATCCAGCATCCTGATGATACCGGCCGGGCGCAGATCGAAATTCTTCTGTACCAGCTCCTCCAGCACCCGGTCATCCACCTTGCCAGTACCAAAGGTATCAACCATGATGGACACAGGGGTAGCCACGCCGATAGCATAAGCAAGCTGCACTTCGGCACGCTCTGCCAGGCCGGCAGCCACAATATTCTTTGCCACATAACGGGCAGCATAAGCGCCGGAGCGGTCAACCTTCGTTGGATCCTTGCCGGAGAAAGCGCCGCCGCCATGACGAGCCATGCCGCCATAGGTATCAACAATAATCTTGCGCCCTGTCAGGCCGCAGTCCCCCTGAGGGCCGCCGATAACGAACTTGCCGGTAGGGTTGATGAAATACTTGGTCTCCTCGCTAAGAAGCTCCGCAGGAATAACAGCATTGATGACATGCTCAATCAAATCCTTGCGAATCTGGTCAAGGGTGACGTTCTCATCATGCTGGGTGGAGATAACAATAGTATCAATAGCTACAGGCTTGCCGTTCTCATAGGCAACAGTTACCTGAGTCTTGCCATCCGGGCGGAGATACGGCAGGGTGCCGTTCTTACGCACCTCGGTCAGGCGGCGTGCCAGGCGATGTGCCAGCGCGATTGGCAGCGGCAGGAACTCAGGCGTCTCATTGGTAGCATAGCCGAACATCATGCCCTGGTCACCGGCACCGGTAGCCTCTGCCTCGTCCAGGTCACCTTCCCTTGCCTCCAGAGCCTTGTCAACACCCTGGGCAATATCAGGAGACTGCTCATCAAGGGAAATCAAAACACCGCAGGTATCAGCATCAAAGCCGAACTTAGCACGGGTATAGCCGATCCTGCGGATGGTCTCCCGGGCAATCTTGGCAATATCCACATAGCACTTGGTAGAAATCTCACCGGCAATATGAGCCTGACCGGTAGTCACCAAGGTCTCGCAGGCCACGCGGCCATAAGGATCCTTTTCAAGAATTGCATCCAGAACACTATCAGAAATCTGGTCTGCAATCTTATCAGGATGCCCCTCGGTAACAGACTCAGAAGTAAACAATAAACGTTTTGCCATAAAAAATGCCTCCTCTTTCATCAAGAAAAATTAATTTGATAGAAATGAAATATGAAGCCATACAGTAATTTATCTCTAGCTTGTCAGCTTAGCAACTTATCCGTTCAGGGATACACACAGCCCTGTTTTTAGATAATAAAAAAACTCTCCACAATGAGAGAGTTCACATTTCTCTCATCTTTCAGGCACAGCCTACAGGAATTAGCACCGTTTCGTCCACTCACATGGACAATGGTTGCCGCGGCTTCATAGGGCCAGTCCCTCCACCGCTCTGGATGAGTTCATATTTCGTTGTATGCTCTGTAAAGCATGAGTACATGATACATTAAATTAGCCATCTTGTCAATGGGGAAATCAATAAAATTGAATTTTCCATACTGCCAACGTAACTATTGATATAATTTCACTCAAATGCACCAGTGCAAAATGCTGCCGAATCCCCACTAATATCAAATATATGCAAAACAGCTGCGGCCTATACAGCTGTTTTGCACAGGCTGTTCATGAATGCTTCTTTTGTATGGATACACTTACGCCACAACGCTTGCACTCCAGCTTATCAGCATCCGCAGGCACTATGGTATCACCGCAGGCGCACATATATCCCTTTATCTGGGCAGGATTGCCATACACTACAGCGTAATCTGGCACATCTTTGGTAACAGTAGAGCCTGCCCCCACAAAAGCATTACGCCCCAAGGTAGTACCGCATACTATTGTAGCATTAGCCCCGATGCTGGCACCTCTCTTGACCAATGTTTTCTTATAATCCGCTGCAGTATTACGAGGGAATTCACATCTAGGAGTCCGCACATTGGTAAACACCATGCTAGGGCCGCAGAAGACATAGTCCTCCAGCTCCACCCCTTCATACACGCTGACATTATTCTGTATCTTCACCTTATTGCCAATCATGACATCATTACCCACAAAAACATTCTGCCCCAGATTGCACCCGGAGCCTATTTCTGCCCCTTTCGAGATATGGGAAAAATGCCATATTTTCGTTCCCTCACCAATGCTTACACCATCATCCACATAAGATGATTCATGAACAAAAAACTTATTTTCCTGCATAAATAACACCGCCTTAAAATATTATTTAAATATTGCTTAATTCATTTATATTACGCTACATCTTTACCAAATTTTACTGCTAAAAATTATTATAAATGAATGTCACATTGCTACTTTCATTTTCTAAAAAAACAATTAACCACAGTATAAAAGCAATAACTAAAAATATTGTTTTAGTCAAGTTATGCTTTATTACAGTTTCATATCTGTCTAAAATGTTTTGAAATTTTTTCATTAACCAAAGTCCATCCTTTCCATCCAAGATGCATAACATCACAATAAAAGTATGGCTCATACTCATATTCTCGCAAATCTAGATATGGTATCCCCCATTTATCTGTTTCTTTTTGTAAATAATCATATAAAGCTATTCTCTTTACTCTATCTAAACCTCGATAATCATAATACAGTCCATTTGTCGACATGAACACAAAATAAGGTTTTATAACACTTGTATTTGACATTTCTAATAAAAAATTAAAATCATCAATCTCTCTAGAATTCAATAACTCCTCATTCTTTGATATATTAGCCAAACTGTCAAGTCTATTAGCTATATATTTTGTATAGTATTCATCATAGACAAACAGGTTATTATTTGTACAAGCTTCTTCACCTTGCAAACTAGCTTTTTTCATAGCTTCATCCCAATTTATATATTTAACTGTTGAGGTTTCTTCTGTATCCTTCAAAAACCTATACGCCCTATACTTATCTTTTAAAACCAATAACCTATATTTAAGTTCATAATAAGGATAAAAAATTAGTTTTAGAACATCATTCACCACTGTTTTATCTTTGTAAATTAATGACAAAAACCTACTTTCACCATTTGCTTTATCATCATCCAATAATTCGTATAACCTTCCACATACATATTTCTTAGATGTATCGGCTATGCAATCATTGCGAAGAAATGTCAAAAATTGCAGCTCAGAAAAATTAGATTGAAAGCCTTTTTTATCTATATCACTCCCTTCAAACCATTGAGGCGATACGATTAAAGCAATTTTATTAACAGAATCATCTTTTCTTAAAGCTCCTAACATAATTCCATCTAATAGGCATTGCTGATATGCGTGCCCAATTTTGTTAATATTAGCAGGCAATTCGTTATTAGGGTAAAGATTTATTGGATTTTGTTCTACTGGTGCCGACAGTTCACTGGAGCCTATTAACAACAAATCACCTTTCTTTAATGAGCGCTGCAATAAATACATCCCACTATCTTTTCTGATGTTACTATCAAGATTAACATGCTTATCATCCAATATTGCAAGTTCCCAATCCAACCACATTGTACAACTGCACAATATTACAGCAACTGCTATTACCACTATGCCAATAATATTTAAACATTTATATATTTTTCTATAGTGATGCATCCTTAATTCCCCTGTTCTCTAAAAATTTAGTCAATTTTTCTACAGAAGCTATATCATCTCTTTTGAAGTCTGTTGGTTGTAACCTAATCCCCGTCCTTGCCTCTATTTGAACAATTACACTTATAACTGCCAAAGAATCCAAAAGACCTGCTTCAAATAAGTCTAAATCACTATTTTCACTCAATCCCTCCATCTCACTCACTTGCTCTAAAATTTCTACGGCCATAATCTTGTAATCCAATTTAATTCCTCCTTACTTAAATAAATATCCTGAAAATATTAACATACCAAATGCTATAAAGTGAAAACATACTATCCTGCTTACAGTGTTATACCACGGTAACTTTATATGTTCCCTATATGTTTTGGATTTCACGTATATATCACTTAACACCAGCATAACCCCCTGATATAAACCATATAATAGATAATATACCGTAAAACCATGCCACATTCCCATGGTAAACATCGTTACCATATATGCAAATCTCACCGCCGTTGTCTGCTTTTTTATAGCTCCACCACGTAACAAATTTAAAACTATCCGCGAAAACAAATAATCTCCAAACCATCTTGACAGTGATATATGCCATCTATCCCAAAATTCTTTCATGTTACGTGCCAAAAAAGGCTTGTTAAAGTTTTCCGGTAATGTAACACCAAGTAGATAACCTGTACCAATCGCCATAAGAGAATATCCGGCAAAATCAAAAAATAAATACAACGTATATGAATACATGTATTCTATAGATGATATGCCCGTTACTACTGTAGGAATCTTACTAAGCCAAAACTGATTTATAAACTCTGCCAAAGAAAATTTATAAATAACACCAATACATATTTTTTTACATCCTGGCAAAAAATATTCATAAAAATACAATCTCCCTGAAAGCTTATCGGTAATCTCATCCGAAAATCTCCTGTATCTATCAATGGGACCAGAACTTAAAGAAGGAAAAAATAATACAAAATATATGACATTAAACCAATTTAAATTATCTAAATGTCCGTCATGTATTTCTATTACCAACTGCCACATTCTAAATCCAAAATATGAAATACCAAGAAATGCTAAAGATGGAAAAGCAAAAATGCCTGCCACTTTACATTCAAAAATTGGAAATATCAATAATATTAACGTTGCATAGTATACCCAATTTTTTTTATATACATTATGCAATTTATAATATATCCATAATATTAATAATTCTCCGCTTACTATTACGATAAAGTTTTGAAAATGCTCCCCTATAAGCAAATATAACACTGGAACACTAATGACCATTCCATAGAAACGAATGCCTTTACCGATGCAACCAAGTATTACAGCTGGAATGAGAATTAACGCAAAAACATATAATGCGAGACCATCACCATACTCATTTATGATCACTATTAATCCCCTCCAGTAACATTTTTCTATCAATCTTACCATTAATATTCAATGGTAACTCATCCATAAAAATAATTTTTTTAGGAACCATGTATGCTGGAAGTTTATGAGCCAAATCATGCTTTATTCGTATACTCATTTTTAAGTCGTTTTCTTTTTGCCCATCACACAAGACCACAAATGCACACAAAAAAATTACCTTATTGTTCTCCTTTACTGGAACTACACAGTTGGAAGAAATATAATCTAACTTCTGTAAATTAGCCTCTATATCATTCACTTCTATTCTGTACCCATTTAGCTTTATTTGAAAATCTTTCCGCCCCACATAATATAATAATCCATCTCGCATATAAACTAAGTCTCCAGTATTATATCTCCTCAAACCACAAGTATCCGTTGAAAATACCTTTTCTGTTTCACTTGAACTATTATAGTACCCTCTAGCAACAGAATGGCTACTTATGTATAATTCACCAACTACATCACCCAATTCACTTACATAGTCTTGCTTTATTTCAATTTCTCCATCATCTATTAGATAACCTATTGGCAATTCCTGATCTGGCATAAGCATTTCTGCTGTTATTTCACAAGCACTTATAGCAACCGTGGCCTCAGTAGGTCCGTATGCATTTATAAGTTTTGCATTTTTATACCAAACTAACAAATCTTTCGCTAAATCTTTGGTAAGCACTTCTCCGTCAAAAATTATTTCCTCAATGCTAGAACGCGTAAGTTCTAAAAACTGCTGATCATACATACACATTTTCATAAATGACGGCGTTGAAATCCAAATATTTGGCTTACATTTCTCAATATATTCATCTAGCAATGTAAAATTACTAGACATTTCTTTATCTATATTGACTAAATAATTCCCAAGCGGAAGACAAACATACAAACCAATTACTGATAAATCAAAAGAATACGGTGCTTGATTAATAGTAGCCTTGTTTATCATATATGGAGAAAAATACTTACTAAACCAAGTAGAAAAATTGACCAAATTCCTTTTACATATAGGAACCCCTTTCGGTTCTCCGGTACTTCCTGACGTAAACAAAATATAACAAATATCTTCATCCTTTACCCAGCTAGAGCTTTTTACCCCCCGTAGAACATATTTTCTTTGTAAATTTCATATATCTCCTTACTGGAAATGCAATTCTTCCATACATCCGAGACATCAGAAAAATTTATTACAACATCTGCCTCAACCGCAGTAGCTATTTTTTTCAACCTCTCAACAGGATATAACGTATCTACTGGAACATACGGGATACCAATTTTTAGTGCAGCATGCATACACGGAATTATATCAATTTCTTTATTACCATATATTACAATTGGTTTCTTATCCCACCCCTTTGCTATAAAATATGCACCTATACATTCAGAACGCTTCCATAACTCTTTATACGTTATAGACTCATTTTTATAACGTACAGCGACTGTTTCATTTTCCTTTAACTTTTCTAACTCATCTAATAGCCACATATAAACTCCTCCTTACAACAGTATTTATATCCTCTCTATAATTACAACTTTCTTTCCCTCACCTCGAAAAACTCATAGAAAATAAACTATAATCTCTACCAAATCACTGGACATGTGTTTTGTTTTATGTTATAATAAACTAAAAAAAGCGTTAGGTGGTGACTGATTTGAATAACATAACTAATAATCCCCACTGGCAGGAACTAATCGAAAAAATCCAGCAAATGACACTCATGGATGATGTTTTCTTTAACAGTTTCATGGATAACAACTTTGGTGCTATGGAGTACATTCTCAATATCATCATGAACAGGACTGATTTAAGAGTCAACCACATCCAAGCTCAGCATAGTGTTCCCAACCTCTATGGCCGCAGTGTCCGCTTTGATGTATTCGCCACTGACCAATATGGGAACGAATACAACTTCGAGGTACAAAATGCCAATGACGGAGCAGAGCCCAAAAGAGCCAGATATAACATTGATATGCTGGACTTCAGAAAACTGAACGCTGGCGATGACTTTGACAAGCTGCCAGAGACTTATGTCATCTTCATCACAGCCAAGGACGTCCTGGGCTACGGATTGCCGATATACCACATCGAAAGATGTATCATGGAAGTCAGCCAGCAGTTCAACGATAAAGCCCATATAATCTATGTAAACGGCGAAAACACTGATGACACCCCATTAGGAAAATTGATGCAAGACTTCAAACAGCCTGATGCGGACAAAATGCACTCCAAACTATTATCTGACAGGATGAAATACCTGAAATCAACTAAAGAGGAGGTAACCAAAATGTGCAATATCGTAGAAGAATACTCTGCCAAAAAATTTGACGAAGGCATGCGTATAGGTGAACATAATGCTTTATTAAAAAGCATTAAAAACCTTATCCAAAAGAAACAATATTCTCCTTTAGAAGCCATGGAAGCCATTGGCATTGACAAATCACAGTACAATTTATATATGGCATTGTTATGACAACTGATGCAAATACCTATCCACCATCTATAGCCGCATTTTTGCGGCTGTTTTACTGCAAAGATTTGTAGAGATTGACCAGCTTCTGAACCTCTTTATTCCATGAATATTTATTTTCCACAGCCTTACGCCCCATTATCCCCATTTTCTGTGCCATTTCTTTATCATTTACCAATTGCAAAATAGCACGCCTTGCAGCATCCAAATCACCGTATGGCACACAAATGCCAGCACCAGTTTCTTTTACCAACTCACGCCACAGCGGAAAATCCGAACACACAAAAGGCAATCCGGCAGCCATATATTCATACATTTTTACAGGCTTAGATACCTTATATCTTTCCAGTGGCTGCAACAAAACAAGGCCAACAATAGCGTTGCTATACATCACATTAACTTCTTTTCTATCAAGTTGCCCTAAATATTTGACATTTCTCCCTTCGGAAATCACCTGCTTTATTACATCATCGCATGGCCCAGCCAAAACTAATTGAACATTATCAAGCTCATTCACTGCTTCTACCATGAATCTTCCGCCGCGAAGTTCATCTAATCCGCCAGCATAGCAAATATTAGCTGAACGTTCCTCAAAGGGCTTCGTCTGAAACACAATATCATCCAGTTTAGGATAATTATTTATAACCACAACATTTCTTGTTCTTCCAACAAATTTTTCAGCTATTGCCGGAGTTGCCGTAACAACCGCATCAAATTTGGACACCGCATAGCTTTCATAAGCCGTATATAACTTTGATACAATCCATCTAAACGGTACCGGAATCCAGTACTTTGACATAATCTGTTCCGGCACATCTTCATGACTGTCAAATATTACCTTTTTCCCAGCCTGCTTCAATTTGATGCCATATGGCAGCAACTCCGGATCATGGAAATGATATATATCACAATCCAACTCTCTAGCCGTCTCGTATACTTTTCTGGCAAAGCCCCCCATACGCGCCCTGCGCCCTACCGGCTTCTCACCACACCCTACGACATGTATACCATCATACTCCCTGCTCACACCAGCTGCAACCAGCGACACATCATATCCAGCCTCTCGAAGGGAATGACACATCTTCATAAAAATTCTCACATCATTCCATTCATGAGCGGAAGTCATGTGACATACTTTTATCACTCGTCCCATACAATTCATCACACTTTCTGACTTAAATACTGCTTTTCCCATACTGCTAAATTATATAATCGCCATCTCAATCGCAAGGATAAAGATGCCAGTTCAGGAATCTCACTTACTAAATTTCTTATTAAGCGAGATTGATTCACACATTCCTGCATATCTGCTAAATATCTTTCCAGCCATATTTTTTCTGGTGCTTCAAAACCAAATTTATTTTTTCGCCATGCTATTGATTTCGGAATAAATTTTTCAGCCAAATGCCGCAAACACTTCTTACTCCATCCACCTGCAACTTTCATTTCAAATGGCAACTGTATAGCTTTTTGTACATATACATGATCTACATAAGGACATCTGGCTTCTATCGAGAAATACATTGAATTGCGGTCTTCATACTTAAGCAAATGCGGTAACTGGCTATCAGTGATTTCATCAATTTGCAGTTGCAGCATATCCTTACTTTGCTCAAAATATTGACTACTAGACTTAAAAAGCATTTCCAGATACTCTTTTTTGATAAAATGTAATCTTTTTTGCAAGACAGACTTTCTAATTGGAAGACAACCAAAATAGAAAATATACTTTATTAAAGTGATCACATTCAGCTTTGAATTTTTACAAATATCTCTATATGCTTTTACTGCAGCAATAAATTTACCTGATTTCAGCAAAGAAAAAATGTATGTCACATAATATCTTTCATATCCCAAAAGTGTCTCATCGCCCCCCTGACCATCGAACATTACTTTAATACCACATTCTTTGGCTTTTTTCATTACACAATACTGCATAAAAACTGATGGTGAGCCAACAGGTTCTGCCTGACAGCGAAGCATTTCCTGATGCTCAGCTAAAAAATCATCATAATCAGGGCACACTACATTCCAATCCATGCCGGAGTACTCTGCCACCTGACGAGCTAATTCACTTTCATCATTTTCCTTTAACTCTGATTGCGCTGTCACAGCAGATAACTTTTGACCAACTCCATCGATTTTATGCTGAATGGCTCCAGCCAAAGTAGAAGAATCCAATCCACCTGACAAACAAGAACCAATCTTTACATCACTTCGCAAATGTATCAGTAAATTTTCATCAAATACATCTTCAAATGCAGTATTATCATTTGTTGAATTAATTTCCGAGAACAAATCATAATACTTCACTATAGAAAAACTTTTTGTTTTTAAATCATATTCAATATTGCAGCTACCAGGTAACTGATAAATATCCTTAAAAAAACAGTCCTTACCATTATCGTCACAGCTGATAGCCAAATATCGCATCACAACATCATAATTCACCTCTGCCGAAACGCCAGCGGCTAGCAACGCAGGTATTTCAGAAGCAAATATAAATCTACTAGCATCGCTATAGTAATAAAAAGGTTTTATACCAAATCTATCCCTGCTAAAAATTATTTTCTGCGCATTTTTATCATACAAAGCCAATGCCCACATACCACGCAATTTCACAAAAACTTCCTGTCCCCATTGGGCATAGCCATGCAAAATCACTTCAGTATCCGTGCCAGTTTTAAATACATGTCCAATTTTCTTTAATTCATTGCGCAATTCTACATAATTAAAAATCTCACCATTAAAGACAATAACATAATTTTCATACATCATTGGCTGATGCCCCAAGGCTGATAAATCAAGGATGGACAATCTGCGATGCCCTAAAAAAATATCACCTTCTTCAAAAATTCCTTCGTCATCTGGACCTCTATGGGCAATAGAATCTAGCATATCTCGCATAACATTTTCTGAAGTACGCTTGCCAACAATGCCACATATTCCACACATAAGCATCTCACTCTTTCTAAAAAGCCACATAAAATTATAGTTCAGAATAACTTTTTAACAATACCTTTTCCTGACACTCCCATGATAAATCAAAAGCCATCTTTCTAGCGTTTTGCCCAAATTTATTATAAGCAGCTTCATCTATACTTAATAAATAATCAATTTTTTTGTTAAACGCATCCACAGACAATTCATCTAACACAACGCCAAAATGATAATTGTTGTTCAATGAAACAAATTCATACAAATTGGTCAAAACCATAGGGAGTCCGGCCATAGCATATTCAAACAATTTGTTGGGAAGTGAATAGTAATACGACAAGCAAGTGTTTTCAATACATACTAATCCATAGTCTGCACTGATTGTATACATCCATAAATCTTCCGGCAAAACCGCATCGTGATAAAAAATGTTGTCAAACATCTCAGCGGCTTTTTTTATTCTCTCTTCCAACTCCCCATATCCCATAAACATTAGAACTGCCTTATTATCATTTCTTTTTTGAAAAGCCTCCAGCATATAATCAATTCCTCTACCTGAAGTAAGGCCTCCCTGATATAAAAATATTTTCTTGCCAAGTAGTCGTGCATCCTCTTTCGCAAACATGTTTTCTGTTCGCGGTATCTTCCTCCACCTAGGAACATTCATCACAACATAAGGCTTCCTTATACCATATTGATTTTTATACCATTTCGCAATACCATTACTTACAGTCATAACTACATCTGCTTTTTTGATCAATATACTTTCCAGCAATTTTGATGTCACACGCACAAAACGACTTTGTCCATCTTGTTCTGATTCAAGCTCATGGGCATCATACACAATCTTTTTGCATCGCAGGATTGATTTCAAAATATATCCCACTGGCAAAGCATTCAAATCATTGCAATGCACAATGTCCGCCTTGATTTCACATATTGCCCGTACACAAAACTCAATGTACTTTAACACCTGGACAGGAGGCAGCTTGCTCCAGGACTTAGAAACCAATTTTATTCTGTGTACTGCCACACCATCCATAACCTCATACTCAGCTAATCCTTCCCTGCCATCATGCAGGGCAATGACACTTACCTCATAACCTGCTTTACGCAATGTCTGAGTTTCCTTAATAACCCGTGAATCGTTTATATATGGGTTTAGTACAATAGACGTAACTTTTTTCATAGGTAAAATTCGCATCCTTTAAAAATTTAAATTTGCTTAACTAAATAGAATATTTTGTGCATTATAACTAAAGCTTTACAGAAAATCTATTCATCCAATTAGCAAAACTTATCATTTCCCAAAACTTGAAATCAAATGCTCTGTTGTTATTAAGAAAATCATGCCACAATCTAAGACAATTATTGTTTAGTAAACCATTTGATAATTCAATTGATTCCTTTAATTTTGTAGTAAAAAACTCACTATTTTCCCGCATCCAAACTTCTTCCGGAGTAACAAATCCTAACTTGGTCATACGCAATCTTACTTTTTGAGGCAATATATTCTTCATGCTTTCTCTTAAAACATTTTTTGTAATACCTTTAGATAACTTATAATCATCCGGTAATCCTAATATAAATTCAACTAATCTATAATCTAAAAATGGCAATCTTGTTTCCACTGAATGTGCCATGGAATCCCTATCTGCATAATGTAATAACATCTGCAAATTGCTTGCCATCAATTCAGAATATGATAACTCACGAAGTGATGTTGTTTTTCGGCCAGTATAAATATTGGGACTGATTTCATCTACTCCGAGACCGTCAATATTTATCCAATCAGGTCTATTTCCACCTCCGCTATATATACGACGCAATTTATTCAATCCATACTCAGGTAAAATATTAGATAATATACCTTTAATAACAAAGCTTAATCCATAACCATGAATTCTTGTACAAGCTTTTATTTCCGTTAGTAACTTTATAAAGTGCATATTTCTAAATAATCCTGCAAATTGTACACCAAAGGAATTATGATATCCAAGCAAAGATTCATCTGCTCCTTGACCATCCAGCATGACGGTCAATCCTCTGTTATGAGCTTCCTTGTATACCTGCCACTGTGCATATATGCTGGTGGAACCAAAAGGTTCTTCCATATGCCAATTAATATCATCCAGCATGTCAAAAAGTGTGCCAAACTCAGGATACACATAATACCCGTTAATTTTGCGTTCTGACAAAACAGCATCAATATACTCACTCTCGTCATACCGTTTTACTTTTGCTCCAGCTGATACTGTATACTGAATATTGCTTTTACCTGACTGACTCAATAAATCATTAATAATGCAAACAATACTGGAAGAATCCAGTCCCCCTGACAAGCAAGAACCAACCTGTACATCTGACCGTAACCTCAAAGAAACCGCATCAATAAGTAAATTCCTAAACTCATCAGCTGCTTCATCAAAACTTCCCTTAAATTCTTTGCATTGCAGCTCATACCAAGAATACACAGTCAGCTTTTCACTAAAACTATCTAACTCATCTAGGTTCAATTCGACAGCCTCTCCACGCCGAATTTGATAAACACCTGAAAACATTGTTTCATCTGTATGGTCAAACTGCCCCCATACCAAGAAATCATATGCTCGCTGAGGATTTAACTTTGCCTGCCAACCATCCAATACTGTAAACTGTTTGATTTCAGAAGCAAATGCTAATACTCCATCAGAGGAATGCCAATAATATAGAGGTTTTACTCCAAATCTATCCCTGGACACAAAAATCTTTCTGCAAACTATATCTAACAAAACAAACGCCCACATGCCATTAAAGTGAGCAAGACAATCCTTGCCCCAATAATCATAAGCAGCCATAATAACTTCGGTGTCTGTATTACTGCGAAATATATAGCCAAAATTTTCGAGTTCTTTTCGTAATTCTACATAATTGTAAATTTCTCCATTGTATGTAATCCAATACCTGTTATCCAGATAGGACATTGGCTGTTTTCCAGCATTAGATACATCCAAAATAGACAATCGTCTATGCCCTAGATGCCACTTGTCAGATTCAAAATACTCATGTCCAAAAGCATCCGGCCCACGATGTATAATAATATCTGTCATTTTTTGTATATTTTGTTTTTCGATACTATGCATTGAAAACAGGGCTGCTATTCCGCACATTTCTCTTTCCACCTTTGTTACATTAAAAATAAAAAAGTTAAAATTCCAATAGCTGTTTATACAATTCCACATGCCATTTTTCTACAAAACTGCTATTATGCCAAAGTACAACGAAAGTTCCGTCATATTTACGACAATGTTCCTTCAATACTGTACAACGCGGCAACATATCATACATTGGCAAATTCATTAAATCATCATACCACAAGGTACAATCCATAATTTCTAACGGATATTCTTTTAATTTATATCTTTCCTGAGTGATAACGTTATATACAGGATACTCATAGCATATGCCGCAACGAAATCCTATATGCTCCGCATAACTTAAAGTAGCATCATATTCTAGATTAGCTTCTTCATATGCCTTCCACGTTATTGGTGCACGCCACGATAAATAATGTTGCCTGCCACCAAATTTTTCTATTTGCAAAGACTCTGCTTCTAACATCTGACGCAATTTATCTGTATCATCTCGTACTAAATTTATATTGTTATAACTTCCATAACCTGGATGAATCCCAATATAGTGCCCTCTAGCAATGATGTTTTTTATTATTTTTACTACCGGATTATAGAAAATATCATAATTGCCATCAATTTTACTCCGATGCATGGCTGTCATAAAATAAAAATTACTTTTTATACCATATTTGTCACTTAAATCCATTATTAGCTCAAAGGTATTTAATAAATCATTATCAAAAACATCATGCTTCTCATCCACAAATGATATAAACTTTCTTTTAAACAAACATATATCATGCCGCTTTATTAAATCCCCAGCTAATGTTTTAAGTTTTTGCAAGCCATTTAAACATAAAGAATAAAATGGATTATCAATATCATGAGTTGCCATCACATTAAACGTTCTGCTGCTTCTTGGAATTTGTGGAATAAACCTCTTTAGCCATTGCCATAAAATTTCCAAATACTCATTTATAATAGGACGTTCCAAAAATCCCTCTTGATACGCAAGAGATGCTTTTGCTGGAAATCTGTCATACTCATCTTTATCATCTTTTACAACTTCCTCATACCGTGTCAACATAAAAAATGCCGAGCCAAAAATATCCAAGAAACACATCTTGCCATCTTCTGAAAAAATATCTTTGATGCCTTGCCTGCCATAAATTACTGGCAAAATTTTTTCTACTGCAGCATCTTTTAGAGCATCTGGTAATTCAATCTTTTGTAATGGTTGCTTAGGCAAAGATTCCTCTTTTAACCAAATACTTTCATCCATTTGGAAGAAACTGTCATCTATAAAAAAGTAATTGCCTTCTACCTCAAGGGCAAGGTTGTCACGTTCTTCATACACAATCTCATATTCAAGTCCCCAAAAATAACTAAATACAACATCATATATATATTCTCTATCCTTAATATGATTGTTTTTTGTATGAATAACTACCATCATTCTTCCTCCACAGATTTTTCAGCAAAATTTGCATATTCTCAAATAGATTTAACATCTCTAAAACATATTTATTCCATCAATGCTTGCAAAAACTTTTGCGATAGCTTAGATATTTTATATTTTTTTGTATAGATTTTTTGTAGCGAATGGTATGATTTCTGAATAGTCCCGAAACTTCTAAATGTCTTATTAACCATAGGCAGCATAGTACCTTCAAAATCAAATTTTTTAGTAAGTTTAGCTGCTTCTTTTATCATATGCCATATAAGCAAATCCTGGGCAGCACTATTACGATATTCCGGGTTTCCTCCTCCGATTAAATAATAAGCACAATTTTCGTCATACACCATAAAACTCATACCATGCTGATTTCCATCAGAATCCTCTGCTATAAAGATTTTTCCAGCATTATGAGCAAAACATGCCTCACTGATTTGCTTAAACAAATCTAATGTATATGGAATCTTCATATTTTGACGATCAAATGTCATTTGGGCAAGTGAATATGCTAGCTCAATATCCAAACACTCTTTCACTATCACACTTTTTTCTGCTTTGCGAATATTCTTGCGCATATCAGATGCCATTTCTTTAAATATCTTTTCAATATCACTTAAATCCTCAATAACATATGTATACAGTGTGGTTTCCTCAAAACCTTGCCAATAAAATGGCAGCCAATTCGTAATACTGTAATCAAAACAAGCCGAAAAAATATCTGCCTTTGGGAGCTTTTCTATTAAAGTCTTTAATATTTCATTTTCATACCCAAGTTTTCTATCATACTTCTGCCCTGGCGGATATTTTATCCACGGTCCCAATTTTTGTGTCAAAATTGGCTGGCACAGATATGTAAATATATACCTTTTAGTAACCATATACGGCATAGAGGCAAATATTTCTCCACCTTTTTCTACAAGAACAACATCCCAATTATCTTCACCAGCAGTCGCATCCAACCACCAGTCTCTAGAAAAAATTGGTATTGATGTTTCTTTTTTGCATAATTGCCTATATTTTTCTTTATTATCCACAATAAACTCCTACCTTTGATACACTATCTAAAAAAGCTTACGCAAATTGCGTAATAATTTCCGTAAGGAAAACCTCATATATAACCTTATACGGCCATCTTTACACGCAATATACCGTTTTCCATTCTCTATATAAATATCTTCTGGTATGTGATTCTCTTTACATTCCTCCCAATCACCTATCCGCCAAGACATACCCAAAGCTGTAAATTTCGGTGGCACCAAGAAATCATAATGTGTATTCAATCCATGTAAAATATGCCATATTCTTTTTACAGACCAAAGCTTCCACTGAATAAAACACCTGGACTCACCTTGTTTCAAAAGTCTCGACCGAGGTGTACTGCTTTCCCGGCTTTGCTTTTTGCCCTTTGCTTTTCCTGCACGCAGCTGCGCTATAACATTCCTCAGCAAAACAACCCCATGAGATTGCAGGATTTGATTGTATCTTTCCAAAGGTTCGCCAAGTGAAATCTCACAAACAGATTGAGCTAAAACATCTCCGGTATCCTCACCTTCATCTATATAATGTACTGTGACACCAGGATGCAGCATCAGATCAGCATACTGCCAGATAGTAGGATCAGGACCTCTGTAAGCCGGTAGAAGTGATGGATGTAAATTAATTGTTCCCAATCTAGGAATGGAGAAAATATTTTCCCTTAATAACTGCGACATAGAAAAAACCACTATCAAATCTGGATTTAAGCCCTTGATCATCTCCGAAACATTGTTATGATTATTTTTATCTAAAAGCATATAAGGTATTCGTTTTTGTTTAGCATATCCTTTCAAATTCATATGCCACTTTATAATATTTTTGATAAAATCCAAAAATTCTCGTAGCAATCCAGCCTTGACTCCATTGCGAGGAGCACATTCTACAATCCCAACCACTTCATCCTGTGATTCTACCAAAGGCTTTACAATACAGGACAGCCCCATGGTAATTATAACTATGCGGAGTTTTTTGTTCATGCAGCAACCTCCACATAGCTACGCTGGGGCACAAACAATACACCACAATAGATTATCTCGTTGCCCTTGCCCCCCCCGAGTGGACATTAGGTATTATATTTTCTACCTTAATATGCTTTATTCCCAAAACGACTAACACTTTTATTCGCTCCTTAATAATAAAACCTGCTTTTTCAACACCACGTCTTGACGCTAAATTGTTTTCATTTACGGCAATTAATATCTCATCACTGGGATGTTCATTACAAACTCTGTGTAATACCTTGGGATATATACCATGACCTCTTGCACTACTTGCGGTTTCACACCAATGTATAAAAATCTGATTGGAAGACAATGGAATAGTATAAAAAGCATGTATAGCAGCAACACCATTAGACTTGGTCCATGTTCTATGCACACATTCACCGCCAAGATAAGCATAATATCCGATATCTCCATTATCCAAAAACTCTTTGAAGCATTTTATATATTGTTTTGATTGAAATGATAATGCATCATTTATATTGTCATAATTTACATGACAGATTTTTATATCCTTTTTATCATCAACGCACTGCACACTATGAGCATGATAGATACCCACTTCATCATATGTATAGATTCTGCGTTTGATTCTTTGCATAATTCCCTTAAAAATATGACTCACCCCTTGCCCATTTCATTGTAATCAGCATATTCCAAAAATGAAAAACAAAAAACGCCAAACCATAACCTATGACAGCTCCATCGCCTGTCTGACTAATACTAAATACAGCCATCATGCCGCCATAAATCATCGCACAACGCACCACTTGTATAATTAAATCCCATTTAAGCTTTTCTGCAACAGCAAACATACTGCTTAAAGGACTTGCAATAAATGACATGAAAAACATAGGGCATAAATATCGTATGTATTCTCCTGACATACGCCACTTTTCACCTAAAAAATACGGTAACACATCAGGCGCTGCTACAAATATAATAGGAAAAACAATGATTCCTATGCCGGTCAACAAGATACATGTTTTTTTATAAATGCCCCAGCATATATGTGACATGCGCCATTCTTCACTTGCCTCACGCATAAAAACATTACCAATAGCTGAACCGATTAATGAACTAGGAATAACCATAAATTTCTGCACCATGGCAAAATAGCCTACAACCTGCTGACCTGCCAAGCTTTGCAACAAAAATACTGGTAGTTGCAAAGAAAATACATTTATCATATGTCCTACAACCAAAAACTGGGGAAAATTTTTATACCGTACAGCTTGTTTTTTTATCAAATCAATTGATATACCACGAGGAAGCCAGCCTTTTTTCCAGCAATACCAAAATATGCCTCCTGCGCCTAATAATGGGCCTACTATCGTATTAAGCAGCAATCCTTTAGCCTCTGCATCATATATATAACCGTAACTATATGATGCACAAAAATTCCCCACACTATTTATTATTCCCGTCATTGGCATAATATTATACGCTTTCATTCTGTTCAGCCAAATACAGCCGACATTATACGAAAGACCTGCTATAATTGTGAATGGCATAAAATACAGCCACTCAACAATACCGCTGACATTAAGGGCAAAATTTATGCTATTTGAAAAAAATATGACTATCGTTTCAGCAACAAAGCATACTAATACTGATAAAAATATTGACATCACTACTAGGCTAAAGGCATCCTCATCCTTTTCTGGCAATAAAATAGCTAATTCATATCTTCCGGATGCCATTACGATAAGTATCCCTGTAATAGAGACATATACAGCCTGCAAGCCAAAGCTTTCTACTGAATACATATGCGTTAAAAAAGGCAATGTAACTACAGTAAACACCTGCGCTCCCGCTGTACCACAAATCAGTTTGGTAAAGCTCTTTACAAAATTAGTATCTGCTAATGCATTTAAAATTAGTTTTTTTATGAATCCTAACACTTTAACCACATATCCCAACTTGCCCAAATAAATACTATCCTAATTGCTTAAATGAGTTATCTAGTGATTTTCACAATGCATGAACTATCCATTTTCTTTCATTTATAAAACCTATAAATATGATCATCCAGATTATGTTTATTTACTAAATATTTATATTTGTCTTCCGGCGTGCTATTTCTTATAATAGTAATCATTTTTTCTAAAGTAACTATTTTAGCATGATGCGCATCCTGAAAGTTATCTTCATTATTTGTAATCTCATTTGGATACGCAAAATCCCACACCTCTCCAAAAGCAGCTACTGCCTCACGCAAAAAACGTTCATGGTTCTTTAGCTGTCCATAGCGTGCCTCCTGGTTCAGATATGCTGTAGTCACAGGAGGCATATATACGACAACATTCTTTCCTGCTAATGACGAAGCCAGTTTTTTTAATCGAATTGCACATTTCTCATCATAGGATTGACAAAAAAATTTCATATCATCATAAACCTTTAATTGACGTGCAATTTCTGAACTTTTTTCCTCATCATTAACATAAAACTTGTCTTTCACACGATATGACTGCAAATCTCCACCTTGCACCCTATATGCATCAACAAGCCTTTCAATTTCATCAGTATTTAATGGCAACACTGATTTGCGTGTTAATTCTATTGCATCATGGCTAAAAATATTGGTAAATTTGCTATCCAGCCTTCCAGCAGCATTTATGCAGTCATCTGCATTATCCAATTTTTCATTGCCAGCATCTAAGGGCTGAAAAAAAGACAGCTCAAGCCACACATTCTTTATCTCTTTAGATGAACAGCTCTGAGCAAAATTTAAATACTTTTCATAATCCTTATAATTGCCGCTGCTCACACCATAATTAAACCCATAGTCCGTACCTGTCCAGGCGGGATCTATATAAGTGGTTCTGCTACTGCCCAAAAACAACGTATCTATAGGTAAAGGCGCATGAGAAGCCAAGTAATTTGTTTTCTGCCGCCGCTCATTAAAACCAATGTAATACCCATCTGGATGAAAAGGATGATTCCACTGCATATTTACATCTACCCGCCACACATTTATCGCTGGCAGTATTACGGCAAAGAACATAGGCAGAAAAAATATTATTTAACAGATATTCCCATGCACACCAGCCACCTGGATAGCCTGTCCCTGGCTCTCAGACTCAATTGGCAATGTAGCAAATAATTAAACACCACAGACAACAGCAGCAGCCACACATAATGGACATTCCAGTATGCATAAAAAGTTAAAGATGCACATATCAACGCAACTTTCCCCAGCCGTCTATCACATCTAGTTATAAACAGCCAGGTAAAATAAGTGGCTGGCAAAAAAAGCAAGATAAAAATAAATGAATTAAATAACATCTCTTATATCCTTGTTATATCCTTGCAGACAAGCTCTCAACCACAGCCCGTATATCCTCATCCTTCACCCAGGCACTCATAGGCAGGCTCATAACTTCCTTGGCCACCTTTTCAGCAATAGGCACACTGCCGGTTCCCTGCTGCAGATAATCAAACATCGGCTGCTGATTCAGTGGAATAGGATAATGCACCGCAGTAGGTATACCAGCTTCCTTCAATTTTTCCTGCACGGCCTCCCTATCCTGCACCCGTACCGTATACTGTGCATATACTGATGTATTATGCGGCTCTATATAAGGCACGATTATCCCCGGCACATTTCCCAGCATTTCACTGTACCTTGCACCAATCTCACCACGCAGCCTGACCTCGTCAGCAAAGATTTCCAGCTTTGCCAGAAGCACCGCTGCCTGCAAGGTATCAAGACGGCTGTTCAGCCCCATACGCACATGGTGATACCGCCGGTCCTGACCATGCTTGTGAATCATGTCCATCGCCTTTGCCAGCTCATCATCATTGGTAAAAACCGCACCACCATCGCCATAGCACCCCAGCGGCTTAGTAGGGAAAAAGCTGGTGCAACCGATGGTAGACAAGCCGCAGGAGCGGCGTCCCTTATAAGTAGCACCGAAGCTCTGTGCTCCATCCTCAACAACAGGCAGATTATATTTTTCTGCCACAGCATTGATAGCATCAAAATCAGCACACTGGCCATAGAGGCTCACCGGCATAATCGCCTTTGTCTTATCAGTAATTGCCGCCTCTATCCTTGCAGGATCCAAGTTATACGTCATCTCATCAATATCTACAAAAACCGGAGTTGCTCCCAGCCTGGCAATGACCTCACCAGTTGCCACATAAGTAAATGCAGTGGTAATAACTTCATCACCGCGACCTATGCCCAACCCCATCAAGGCAATCAGCAGGGCATCCGTGCCATTGGCACAGGCAATACAGTGCTTCACTCCCACATAATCAGCCAATAGCTCCTCCAGCTCTTTAACCTCCGGCCCCAGAATATACTTGCCATGAGCGAGTACATTCGCTATACGCCTGTCCAAATCAAGCTTGATTTTCTCTTGCTGAGTTGCTAAGTCTATAAATGGTATCATAATTTTTACTCTCCTTTACTTCGCAATAATTTGCATATTTGTGCATGTTATGATTTTTGCCGCTACCGGCATTATTACCACAAAACCATTGGACATGTGTTTTGTTTTGTGGTATAATAAAATAAAAAGGCGTTAGGTGGTGAATGATTTGAATATTATGCTCAAGAATCCCCGCTGGCTGGAATTGGTCGAAAAGATTCAGCAAATGACACTCATGGATGATGTGTTCTTTAACAGTTTCATGAATGAAAATTTTGATGCAATGGAGTACATTCTCAATATCATCATGAACAAAACTGATTTAAAGGTTAGGCGAATTCAAACTCAACATTGTGTTCCCAATCTTTATGGGCGCAGTGTTCGCTTTGACGTATTTGCAACAGACCAGTACGGACGCGAATACAACTTTGAAGTGCAGAATGCCAATGATGGTGCAGAACCTAAGAGAGCCAGATACAACAGTGACATGCTGGACTTCCGAAAGCTGAACGCTGGCGATGGCTTTGACAAACTTCCAGAGACTTATGTCATTTTCATTACAGCCAATGATGTACTTGGCTATGGACTGCCGATATATCATATAGAAAGATGTATCATGGAAGTCGGCAGGCAATTTTGCGACAAAGCCCATATTATCTATGTCAATGGCGAGAATACTGATGATAGTCCGCTAGGCAGATTGATGCAGGACTTCAAGCAGCCTGATGCGGATAAAATGCACTCCAAACTATTATCTGACAGGATGAAATACTTGAAATCAACGGATGAGGAGGTAACCAAAATGTGCAATATCGTAGAAGAATACTCTGCCAAACGATTTGATGAAGGCGTGCGCGTAGGTGAACGCAGAGGCGAACGTAGAGGTGAACGTAGAGGTGAACGTAAAGCTATTTTACAGCACATAAAAAATCTTATGAAAACAAAACATTTTTCAGCTACAGAGGCAATGGAAGCTCTGTGCATAGATAAAGCACAACACAGTAGATATCTGGCATTGCTGTAACGTAAAGAACTTAACAATCATCTCCACAGCCGCAGAAATGCGGCTGTTTTTTGCGTACATTCACCTATGCCTATTGATATAAATTACAATATTAGGTACAATTTCTTTCTGTAAACTTCCCAGACAAATACAACCCAAAGATTAACATCAAAAAATTATCAAAAAAATGACCTTCGCTCAACATTCCACGGGCTATAAAGCAACTAGCAAGTACCAAAAAACATTGCTTATTAAAATAAGTACTGTTTTGCAACACATCGTAAAACACATAGAGCAAAAAAATAAGGAAAATTACAAACACAGGAATACCATAATTTCCCATTACCTCCAAAAAGATATTATGAGCATAACTTGTCTTCCAATGAAGATATCCTATATAGTTCCCCAAAAAAGGATGCTCCGCCACAGCATCTAAAACATATATGTAAATATCATCTCTGCCAGAAGAAAAGTTTTCCTCTCCACCATAAAACAATGACATATATTTACTAATAGAATAAGGTGTAGCACCTTCAAAAAATATAAAAAGATTATAAAATATGTCATCCAAGTAATAATATACAACAGATGGTATAGACACTAAAGCCGCAAAAATTGATATCTTGCACGCCAGAGACTTTCTTGATGACCACAATATTACCAACGTAATTATCAGAATCACATGCCCCAATATAGCACCGCGGTTACCATAAAAACACATCAATACCACTGAAGGAACATATACAATGGCATCTATAAGCCTTGATTTTAATCCTTGCGTAAATATTCCATAAAATAAAACATTGACCGCAGGCATAAGCGTATACCCAAAACTCATATACCATCCCTGTTTCATGCTATAATAAAGAAATAGGCTTTCGTTACTTACTATCATGCATGCCTCAAAACATACTATCATTGCTAATAAACGAAACACCCTAAACAATCTTTTTAATGAAAAATCTTGCGTACTTAAATAACAAATCAGGCATCCTTCCACTAAATAACGTATAGCAGAAACAGTTTCATCATCTAACAAGCCTTCCGAATCCATAAAAAACTTTAGCAAGATTATTCCTAAATATACAATAAAAAATATTAATATCTTTTTTGTAAATTTTATTCCGTTAATAAGCAAGGATAATAAACATATAATGCTTATCAGAATAAATCTGAGATGGTTTTCCTCTCCAGCTGACACATATATAAATAATCCCTGAGAAAAGAAAAAAAGTGCTAAAATCCAAGCATTACATCTGGATACGTCTATATTGAGCATTATATAACTTCCTCATATTCATCATAATACTATTTCTTATACCTAAAATATCTTCATAATCACTATCACAACATTAACGATTTTCTGCCATCTCATCCAACGCATCCACAATCTTCTCAGCCGCATGTCCATCACCAAATGGCAGATAATCACTCTCCACCACCTGCTCCAATGCCAGCTTTGCCAATATATCCTCAGCATCAGGCGAAGCCAGATTGTTCCTATTGCCTGCCATAGTCTCCGGCCAGACAACAAATGGCAGTATCGTTACACATTTCTTGCCTGCAAAAAATGCCTCACGCTGCAAGCCGCCGGAATCAGTAACAATTTTCTTGGCATTGAGTACCATGCAGGCACTCTCCAGATATCCTACCGGCTCTGCCAAAACAATGTTTTTCAGCTGCATTTCAGCAGCTAATCTTTTGGCTCTTTCCTGATTGCGCGGATGGACAGGATAAACAACAGGTGCATCCAGCTGCTCCATGGCCTTGAAAATTTCCTGCAAATCTGCATCACGGCCGGTATTTTCTTCCCTATGGCATGTCAAATAATAAAACGCATCAGGTATGCTACTCTCACCGCCTGACAGAAGCCTCAAGGAAATATCACCAGGCTTATATTTCCGGCTATATATAACAAAAGCGTCATACATGGGATCACCCACCAGCACGGCACGTTCCCCAAGGTTTTCCTTCTCCATTTCCTCCATGCCACTGGCAGTGCTTGCCAACAGCAGGCTGGAAATATGGTCTGTGCAAATCCTGTTCAATTCTTCTGGATTGGTACAGCTATGTGTCCTGGCACCTGCTTCCACATGGCACACAGGTATATGCAGCTTGGCTGCTGCAAGAGCTGCCGCCAAGGTAGAATTTGTATCGCCATAAACCAGCAGGCAATCAGGCTTTTCAGCCAGCAAAACCTTTTCAATGGCCATCATCATTCTGCCTGTCATCTCAGCATGAGTACCGCCGGAAATACCAAGATTGTAGTCAGGCTTGGGAATATCCAGCTCCTCAAAAAACTTTTCGCTCATGTTGTAATCAAAATGCTGCCCTGTATGAACCAAAATCTCCTGATGCTTCCGGCGCAGGACATGAGATACCACCGCCGCCTTGATAAATTGCGGCCTTGCACCAACTACAGTAACAACCTTCATATCTGCCTTACTCCTCACTACCCACCACTACTATCCACTACCCACTACTCCCCACTACTACCCACTATCCGCTATTGCATGAAAAAATACTTAATTATCAATCAAAACGCCCTGCAAAATCCACCGAAGCTACATCCGAAAGCGGCAAATTAACCGCTTTGCCCTCTGCTGCTGACTTGTAAATCGCCAGCACCATTTCCAGTGCATCGCGCCCAGCCTTGGCATCTACATAAGGCTGACGATCCTGCTCAATGGCCTCGACCACATCCGCAAAAAGGCTGGTATGCCCGTTGCCATATACATTGCTGGCAGCTTCCTCCAAGCCCTTATTTTCCTTGTCCGCATCAGTTTCATCAGCAAAATCCCATACATCAATATTGTTGGTGGACTTGCCTCCCAGTTTTACAGTGCCAAACTCGCCAAATACATACAGAGTTTCTTCCAGATTTTGCGGATAAACATTGGTAGTTCCTTCGATAGTAGCCACAGCACCATTTTTGAAGGTCACCACCGCCATGCCCAAATCCTCAGCCTCCAGATAGTTGTGCAGCTGACGGCGCGTCTGCCCATACACGGACACGACCTCGCTGCCCATCATCCAGCGGAGCAAATCAATGCCGTGAATGCACTGATTCATCAAGGCACCACCATCCTGCGCCCATGTGCCGCGCCACGGTGCCTGGGTATAATAATCCTTGTTGCGGTTCCAGCGCACATGGATGCTGCCGTGAGACAGCTTACCGAACCTGCCTGACTCCACCGCTTTTCGTAGTTTCTGCACAGCAATATTAAACCTGTTCTGATGACATGCAGAAACCTTCACATGCTGCGCTTCCGCCCTGCGGATAATCTCCTCTGCATCAGTCATGCTCATTGCCATAGGCTTTTCAATAATCAGATTAATATTATGGTCAATGCAGTACAAAGCAATCTCCGCATGAAGCCCGCTTTCCGTAGCAATGCTTATCAGCTGGATTTCCGGATGCTCCTCTACCATCTGCTTATAATCCGTATAGCGAAGAATAGCTTCATTATTTTCCAGACCGTGCTTTGCCAAAAGTGCTTCCATTTTTTCCGGCAGCACATCACAGACAGCTACCAGCTCCAGCTTATTGTTCAGAACAGCTTTAATATGATTGGTGGCAATCCTGCCACAGCCGATTAATGCATATTTCATAATTTACAAGACCTCTACATTCCCACGCTTGGTAACATTCTTCATCACATTTTTTGTATCAAAAATAGCCTTGGCATGCTCCTGCACAAACTCATAATCCACGTTGCTGTGAGCTGTGGTAATAACCACAATGTCAGCAGTTTCAATATCGTCTGCATTAAGCTCAGGCAACCCCTGATGCATCTCGCCCTTGTATTTGTACTTTGCCACCCACGGATCAAAATAAGATACCAGGGCACCGCGCTTTTTAAACTCCTCAATCACCCGCAATGCCGGACTCTCCCGATAATCATCAATATCCTGCTTATATGCAACACCGAGAATCAAGACCTTGGCACCATTAATCGCCTTTTTATGCCGGTTCAGCACTGCTCCGCAGCGGTCAACAGTGTATTCAGGCATCCTGTCATTAATCATGCCGGAGGACTCAATCATAGATGTATGGAAGCTGTATTCCCTTGCCTTCCAGGACAAATAATACGGGTCCAGCGGAATGCAATGGCCTCCCAGCCCCGGTCCAGGATAAAACGCCTGAAAGCCATACGGCTTTGTCTTGGCAGCATCCACAACCTCCCACATGCTGATGCCCATCTTATGGCAGAGCATGGTCATCTCATTGACGAGGCCGATATTGACATTGCGATATGTATTCTCAAGGATTTTTTCCATCTCGGCCACAGCCGGTGAAGATACCTCATGAATATCACTCTGTAAAATGTGACGATACATATAGGCAATTACCTCGGTAGCATCCTTACCTATACCGCCTACAACCTTCGGTGTATTTTTCGTCTTGTAAATCAGATTGCCTGGGTCAACCCTCTCAGGGGAAAAGCCCAGATAAAAATCCTCACCGCATTTCAGCCCGGAGCCGTCCTCCAAAATCGGCTTCAGAAGCTCCTCCGTAGTTCCCGGATATGTGGTGGATTCCAGCACCACAATAGTGTCTTTAGTCAGATACTTAGCAATCGCCCTGGCACTATCCCGTACATAGCTGATATCCGGCTGCTGATGCTCATCCAGCGGTGTCGGCACGCAGATAGCAATAAAATCCACATCCTTTACAAAGGAAAAATCCGATGTGGCAGACAACCTGCCATCCTTGACCAGCTGCAGCAAATCATTGTCCACTACATCACCGATATAGTTATGACCTTCGTTCACCATGGCCACCTTTTCAGCCTGCACATCAAAGCCAATTGTCCTGTACCCGGCTTTTGCCTTTTCTACTGCCAGTGGCAAGCCCACATAGCCAAGTCCTACAACACCGCAGGTTATTTCATAGCTTTCAATCTTTTTCTTCAATGCATCCTTATTCATCATTTAGCTCCTTTGTCTTACCTGATGTATGATATGAATTTCTCCGCCAATACACGGTAATCATGATTTTGGGTTACATACCTATAGCCGTTTTTACCCAGCTCAGCCAATTTTTCCAGTGGCATAGCAGCCATTTTATCAATTGCTTCTGCAACTTTATTTTCATCTCCTGCTGGCACAGAAATACCGCAAGCGGCTTCGCGTACAATATCATTACCGGCGTCAATGGACTGAATGATAGCTTTTTTAGCCAGCATATAGTCCATAATTTTGTTAGGGCTTATACCAAATCTGTATAAATCTCTAGATAACCATCCTATATAAGCAACATCAGCTTTTTCCAAATATAATGGCACCTCATGCTTGGGAACTCGTGGAAAAAAGCTTACATTTTTTAAGCCCCAATTCGTGGCCTTTTCTTGTAACGCCTCCTTTTCCGGCCCATCTCCCAGCAAGACGATTTTTGTTCTTGACTGTACATATTTCGCTGCTGACAAAAGCACATCCAAGGCATTTGCTTTGCCATGACTGCCTGCAAAGATGACAATCCTGTAGTTATCCCTGCGCCAGTTATCCATTTGCCGCAAGCATTCCTCGGAACTCTCACTAGCAGCCTGCACCTTGCTTTTATTTTCAGCTATCACAACGCCATTTGGCACGCAGAAAAATTTTCCCTTGGCAAGCCCATGCTCCAAATAATGTTCCTCTGCCTTGGGCAAAAGTGATATTATTTTATCCACATGCCTGCAAGCATAATCCTCTGCTGTCTGCATAATCCTGATAAACGGATGCTGAGCAGACATTTTACCTATTTCCATGGGACTAAGCGGCCAGATATCATGTACTTCATATACAAGCTTTGCTTTATACTTAGCCGCGATTAATTTTTCTGGGAAAATCTCCAAAGGATATGTGGAAGAAGCAATCACCACATCTGGAACAAAATCAGATAATATGTAGTTTTGTCTAATGAATAGCTGCAAAACAAACAGCCCCATATTTAATATACGGCCTATCCCATTTCCTTTATAGGAATTGGTTGGAAGCCATACATAGTGTATACCATCTACAATTTCTTCTCTGCAAGCTGGCTGCTTATTTCTCAAATGAGAAAAGCTCGCTCCCACTATGGTTACATTGTGTCCCAGCTTCACCCATTCCCTCGCCAAATAATAGGGACGATATTCCATCCCATATTTGTCAGAACCTGCATAGTGATTTATCAATAATATGTTCATCTTTATCTCCTGGAAATCTCACAATATTGTTCTAATAACTTATTGGCGATACTCTGTTTTTTAGCATATACATAAGGTTTAATTTTACCTGTTCTCAGCAGGTAATCACCATAATCCTCTGCCGTCTCCATACCATCAGTATTAATATCATCCTGACGAGCAACCTTAAACACGGTGCGATATATAATCCTCATATCCTCAAAAAAAGAAATATTTTTTATATACTGCAAATCGTATTTAAATTTGTCTTCCCAGCTGATGTTATTTCTGCCGTTTATCTGTGCCAAGCCGGTAAGCCCCGGCAAAACACTCTGCCTCTGCATTTCCGCATCAGAAAAAAATACCATATCCCTGACCAGCTGAGGCCTAGGACCTACAACACTCATATCTCCCTTAAAAATATTTATAAGTTCAGGCAATTCATCCAGTGAAGATTCTCTTAACCTTTTCCCGAACGCTGTCAAACGTTCGTCATCCGGCAGTAATTTACCATTTGAATCACGTTCATCAGTCATGGAACGAAACTTATACATCTTGAAAAGCTTATTATCCTTGCCCGGTCTGACCTGGGTAAATAACACCGGCGAACCGAGCCTTTTCTTTACCAGACAAGCAATGTACAACAAAATGGGTGACAAAAATATCAATGCCAAGCCTGAGGATAAAACATCAAAAACTCTTTTTAAAAAGTATTGATACATACTAAATATCTCATTTCTTTATAATTCTGCACGGAATGCCAACTGCCACACTTCCAGATGGCACATCTAAATTAACCAATGCACAAGAACCTACAACAGCATTTTTGCCAATAATCGTTTTTGCCCCCCCCCGAATTTGTGTTTTGTTATTATTATAGCACGCATACCTATATACGCATTATCCTCAATAACAATAGGGAAATGACCTTGATTTTTACCATGACAGGCAAAATATACACCATAACTTATAACCACATTATTACCTATTTCAATTAAGTCATAGCACATATCATCTAAATAGCATTTCATGCCAATAAAAGTGTTCTTGCCTATTTTGAAACCACACAAGCGATATATAGACACCCTAAGATTATTAAATGGACAATTAGGTGCAATTACTTGAACCACAAACTTTCTAATTGGTTTCATCAATATTGTTACTAATGAATATGAATAATAATATGGTGCCTTTTTGCCAGTATATTTTTCATACATATATTTTAAAATTTTCATAAACTATTCATTCCCAGCATCACTCAAAGCAACTGCGTATGATCTCAATAATCCTATCCTGATCTGCCACGCTCATCTTATTGTCACTAGGCAGGCACAAGCCTCTGTTGAATATATCCATCCCCACATCAAGTGGCTTGCCATCCTTGCCAAGAACACCGCCACTGATATAGGCATTAGTCTTCCCTCTGCCACTCCCCTCACGGGTGATAAATTCATTCATGCGGAATTTTGGCTGCATGTGCATAGGCTTCCAGATAGGACGCCCTTCCACGTTATACCTTGCCAATGTCTCCAATATTTCCGTAGGGCAGCTTTTGCCATGTTCCTTGATGTATAACGGCTCATTCTCTCCCCTTACCTGCCTGCACATAGCAGCTTCATCAATGATCAGGCAGCTAAGCCAGAAATTTGGTTCACATACCTCCGCATTATAAGGATTCATCTGCACCGGTAAACCTGAAAAACCATCTCTATACCTCTCATAAATAGCCTTTTTTAGAGTGATATGCTCATCTAGATATTCCATCTGGCCACGCACCACACCGGCAATTACATTGCTCATGCGATAGTTATAACCAACTTCCTCATGCTGATACCATGGAGCTGCTTCCCGGGACTGGGTTGACCACTTACGCACCTTCTCCGCTGCTTCCCTGCTGTCAGTCAACAGCATACCGCCTGATGAGCCGGTAATAATCTTATTGCCATTGAAGGATACAATATTAAAACTGCCAAATGTACCCGCCTGCTTCCCCTTATAGGTGGCTCCCATAGCCTCTGCAGCATCCTCAATAATAATGGCCTGATGCCTGTTACAGATTTCCCTGATTTCGTCCATTTGGGCAGGTGTGCCATAAAGATGTGCCAGTACCACCAGCCTTACATCTGGATGCAATTCAAAAGCCTTTTCCAGAGCGACAGCATCCATATTCCATGTGTCATATTCCGTATCAATAAAAACAGGAACACCGCCTTCATACAGCACAGGATTGACAGTGGCTGCAAAAGTCATATCAGAGCAAAATACCTTTTCACCCGACTTTATACCTGCCAGCTTCACTGCCATGTGTATAGCAGCAGTACCGGCAGACAAAGCAACCGCATACTTACAGCCAAGCGCTTCACAGACCATCCTCTCTACTTCGTTGATATTCTCACCCACAGTAGACATCCAGTTTGTCTCATAGGCTTTCCTGATATACTCCAGCTCCGGGCCGTGCATAGTCGGGCTACTGAGCCATATTTTGTTTGCAAAAGGTGTACATTCATGTTGTTCTTCAATATACATAAACTTTATCTCCCATATTGAGCACTAATCATTTCTATCCCATATAGTGCATCAATCAACTATCCTCCAGCTGCTTACTCTTATAAGTAGGTATCATTCGCTTGATAGTCTTTAAAATCGTCAATGTGTCACGGCTTTCAGCCAAAATCCTCAAATCCCTGCTCAGCTCTTTAGCATCCAGCGGATTTATCCTGGCCTTGAAAATCTTCTCATGCCTGGTACTAGTGGTTCCTTCCTCGCTGGTCAGCAGCTCCTCGTAGAGCTTCTCCCCGGGACGAAGACCTGTATAGACCAGCTTGATATCCTTGTCAGGCTTCAGGCCATGCAGCTGAATTAAATCATATGCCATGTCCTTTATCTTCACCGGCTTGCCCATGTCAAATAGGAACACCTCGCCCCCCTCTGCCTGGCTGCCAGCCTGCAGTACCAGCTGCACCGCCTCAGGAATCGTCATAAAGAAGCGTGTCATCTCAGGATGGGTGATGGTCACAGGCCCCCCTGCCGCAATCTGCCTTTCAAAGAGCGGCACCACACTGCCCCGGCTCCCCAGCACATTGCCAAAGCGCACAGTCACAAACTTCGTGCTGCTGTGCTGGTTGATCTCCTGCAGCACCAGCTCCGCACAGCGTTTGGTAGCCCCCATGACGCTGGTAGGGTTTACTGCCTTGTCAGTGGAAATCAGCACAAAAATCTCACTGCTGAACCTGTCTGCCAGCTCAGCCACATTCCTGGTGCCAAAAACATTGTTGCGCACTGCCTCGGCAGGCTGAATCTCCATCAGGGGCACATGCTTGTGGGCAGCTGCATGGAACACCACCTGAGGCTGGTACCTGGCAAAGACTTCCTCCATGCGCTGTGCATCAGTAATATTGGCGATTACTGTCCTATAAAGCTGGTCAGGAAACTTCACCTTCAGCTCCTGATAAATCTCATAAATACTGTTCTCGCCACGGCCCAGCAGGATAATCTCCTTAGCTCCTACACGGCTTATCTGCCGGGAGATTTCCGAACCGATGGAGCCACCGGCCCCGGTTATCAGCACGGTTTTTCCTGCAATATAGCTGGTAATCTTTTCAAAATCCAAATGAATAGGATCCCGCCGCAACAGGTCTTCAATATTTATATTTCTCAGCTTCCTGACATTGATGTGTTCATCTGTCATCTCCAGAAGACTTGGCATGATCTTCACCTGACAGCCAGTCAGTCGGCAGGTATCGGCTAACTTGCGGATAACACTGCCCGATACGGACGGCATGGCAATGATGATCTCATCAACGCACTTTTCCTTGCTGACAGCCACTATATCATCACTCGTCCCCAGCACTGGAAAACCTGACAGGCGGCTCCCCTGCTTGCGCATATCATCATCAATAAAACCGACAATATTCATAGTGGCGGCATCATTCTGCTCAATTTCACGCATCATCATAGCACCAGCATCACCGGCTCCCACTATCAGCACCTGCTTCTTCTGAATACCGCCATCCAAGCCATCTGAGAGATTATCCCAGTTGATTTTGAAGGCCAGACGGCTCATGCCCACACTGCCGATAGACAGCATCCAGGACAGGACATAAATACTCCGGGGAATCCTCGTGCCGGTGAAAATATCCAGCACAAAGACAATGGCAACGGATAGGGATACTGCTCCGATAATCGCCACCAAATCCCGCACCCTGGCATAATGCCAAATGCGATGATACATGCCATAGGCATAAAACACCACCATGCTGATCGCCACGAACCAGGGCAGCCACCCCAGCAGAATTGCCAATTCCCTGTCCGGCAATGCGCCCTCAAAACGTATCATCAGCGCAAGCACCGGCATCAGGGCAAGCAACGCCCCGTCCAGCAACAGAAATCTCATTTTTTCTCTCAACGTATAAATTAAAGGCAATCTCTCCACCCGTTTTCTCTAAAATAATCTAACCAGTAATCTCTATCACCACACATCAGCTAAAACCTGTACCAGGCATTATCCTCCAGCTCCACACGCTTTGCCAGCACAGCCGACTGCTGCAGGAGGCATCCCAGCATCTCAATATCCTCCTTCACCACAGGCAGCTCGGACTTGCCTTCATCCACCTTTATGCTGTGCAGCCGCTCCATAATATCCCGCAGCTGCCTGTAAATCTGGCGGTCCTGATTGCCTGCCATATCCCTGCCCAGCAAATAATCAAGACTCACATCATAAAAATCTGCAAAATCTATCAGCGCCCCCAGCTCCGGCATCCTTTTCCCATGCTCTATCATGGATATAGCCGCCGATGTATAGTTCCTGTTATACCTTTCATTGTAAATCTTTCTAAAGGCTTCCTGGGTATATCCTTTCTGCAAGCGCAGCTCCCTAAATCTCGTCATGATCTATCCCCACGCTCCTGTTAATCTAAATTTCCCTTGTTAACAACCCTGTCAGTCCTAAACCAATTCTCTTACCCTTCCCTCTTGTACAGCACAAGGCTATACCCAAGGGAAATCATGCAGCCAATCACAAAGCCGATAGCTGCAATCAGCTTTTTCCTAGGGCCGGATGGCTTATCCTCCCTCGGCATAGAGGCAGGATCCACCACCTGGATATCCATGGATTCCACGGCCTGCTGGATTTTGGCTGACTCAGCCTGCTTGACCAGCTCCGCGTGAACCTGCTGCTTGATTTCCGCATCCCTTGCCAGCTTCATGTATCCCAGGGAATCATCAGCCAGCTTTTCCATATCGCTGTCCACCTTCGACTGCTGCTCCCTGACAGCAGCTTCCGCTGCCTGTGCCACAGCCATGGCAGTAGCTGCCTGATAACGTTCAGCAACCAGGCTGCCCTGGGTACTGCTTACCGGCACAATTTCTGCGGCAACTGCTGCTGCCACCTCATCTGCCACATTCTGCTGCATGGACTGCAGCTCCTTCTTTGCATTGATGACATCAGGGTGCTCCTCTGTGTAGAGCTGACGGAGCTTCACCAGCTCCACTTCCTTGGCTACAATCTTATTTCTGAGAGCTGTTACCACATCGTTATCCGCCATGCTGTACTTCACAGCGTTGGCATTCTGCTCCCCCAGCTGGCTGCTGACACTGGCAAACCGGGCACCGGCTGACTGCCTCTGTACTGCCAACTCACCCATGGTCTTGTCATAGGCAGCCATGCGCTCCATCATGGCCTTGGTCTGCTCATCAGGAACATAGACCTTGTGCTCCTTGCTATAGTCCTCAAGCTTCTGTGCCGCCTCATCAGCTTCCTTCTGGGCCACATCGCTGCGCTCGTTCAGAAACTTCACCATCAGTGACTGGCTCTGGTAGTTCATATCCGTCATCAGCTTCAGAAAGTTGTCCACTACCCCCTGGGCTATCTCATGGGCTTCCTCCGGGGTACGCCCCTTGGCATCCAGCTGGATGAGATTGGTTCCCTTGGTATTCTTTATATCCAGGTTAGACTTGGCAAAATTCTCCACTGTAGGCTGTTCATCAGCATCCATATCATCATAGACACTGGCAATAATCGGCTCCAGTACAGTACGGGTTTTCATGATTTCTATGTACTCCCCGGCCTTGCCGGTAGCCGCACCTGTCATAGCCGCCAATGCCGCTGCACCGGAGCTGATGGCAGACTTGCTGCTGCCTGTCTGCACCATGACACTTGATGTATATGTCTTCGGCAGGAGCAGCGAAATGACTATCGCCAGCACGGTGCACACAACCACGATGCCCCCTGTCACCTTCTTATTAGCAACGATGATGGACAGCAGTCTGCCCAAATCTATGGTATCTTCTTCCCTGTTCATAAAATCTCCTTAAGCTTCCTGAAATCTAAAATCTCGTTATGTCCTAACCAGTAAAATCCTAATAAAATCCTCATCAAATCCCAAGCCTATTCCAATACAAACCTTTCAAGGCAAGCCAGCTACAATAAAGGTATAACGGTGCATAAAACGCTGTCCCGGCCTTTCTTAATCCCTGACAATGGTCCGATAGGTAGCATAGAGATTGATATAAGGCGCAATATCCTCGCTGAATATTATCTTGCCGGAATCTGGTACATAAACAATATCCCCATCCTCAAGGGCAATATTCTGACTCATATCATGCTTCTTCACAAAAGCATCAAGGTTTATTTCCCGGTAGTACAGTACGCCATCAATCTGCCGTATCAGCTGAACATGCTTGGAACGCCCCTTCCTATCAACACCGCCGGCAGCAGAAACAGCCGCATAGACATTCATATTGTCCACGCCCATTTCCTTGATTCCCGGTGCATTGACATTGCCCATGACATATACCTTCCGGGGACCATAGCTTTTCATGTAGACGTTCAACTCCGGCAGCTTGAAATATCTGCTGAGCTTCTCATGTATCAAATCCCTTGCTTCATCCAAAGTTAGCCCTACCAGCTTGAGATTACCGGTATAAGGCAATCTGACCATACCATCCACGCCCACAGTCACATCATTAACGCCGATGCCATTTGGAAAACCTATGGCCATGATGTTGATGGTGTCGTACTTCATCAGCCTGTATTCCTCCAGCATCCTTTCAGGGCGCATCCTTGCCACCTTGAAAATGCTCTCATCCAGCGACTCCACTGCATTTTCCACCTTGGCACTGGCCCTCGGCATGGCATCCGCCAGCACGATGCAGCCCAGATTTATCCCCAGCAATATACCTGCCGTCAAAGCAGCGATTTTCTTCATGTTCAAAACCCACTTTCTATAAGCTATTCACCAATATCCTTTTGGCAGTATAAATTTTACGTTATCATCTTCGCATTGCTATTTTCACAGTTCTGACCTGCGCCATCCAGCTGGATGATGCTAGCTTCTCCTGAAAATAAAAATTTATGCTCCAACAGATAAAGTTTTGTTATTTTGATAACTATCTTGTCCATTATAGTATCACAAACGCCCCCCCCCGCAAGACATTTAACCCCAAAAAATTAAAATTTTTCGGGGGCCCTCATGTCTTGCGGAAGTTACCATTTGCTCTATTCGCTCTAAATCGTTAAAGAATCTCCTAAAACCCGAAACACAGCTCATGCCGGGTACGTATATGCATTTTCCCTGCCGGTTATAGTACGCCATTATATATAAATATATATATTTATATTGATATATTAATTTATATAAATATTGTCAGCTATTCTTGAAAACTTTTTTCGCAAATTTTATCGAATTGGCATATTTTTTAGTTTTTGCTCTTTACTTTTTTGCCAATACGCTGTAAAATGCAATCTGTTGCTGTTATGAAAAATATTCGCAAAATTGAGGAGGTTTAAATAGGCATTGAACAAAATTTCATATTTCGGCAGTATTTTAACGTTTTTCGGGTATTGATTGACGTCAATTCCGTAAAAACAGGCACAATCCAGCCCCTTTACAACCTGATTGAGCTGGATTGGCAAAGCAAAAGTAAAAAACTAAAAGACATTAAAAACAAAGATTGAGAGGGATTTTATGAAGGCCACACCCGATGATTTACTGAACGCTATCAGGGATCTGGGACAGGGGGAGCTGGCGGAGCACCATATTCTCCGCCACATGGGCATTTCCCACGGGCAGTTCTGCCAGCTGCGGAAGATACTGGTTGAGGCATGCCGCCTGATAGTCACCCACCCCAACCGCAGGGCACATTACCTAATTACGGCTACAACCGCACAGGATACCAAGAGCAATATAAACAATACGAGGGGATGAAAGCATGGACACAAAAAATTGCATTATTAACCACGAAAACTATACCGACAGCAGCTATGACGGACTGTCACAGGATGAGGTGCGCAGGCTGCAGGAAATGGCGCCGGAACTACGGGATGCCCTGCTCCGGCTCCGCAGGAACATCCACAGCCGCCAGCAGGAACGGGAGCAGGAGGCGGAGACCAGGGAGCTGAACAAGCTGCTGGGTGTAAAAACTCCGCATGATGCCGTAGAAGAACGAAATGCCAAAAACCTGCAAGCTGCCATGGCGGAACAGGCACGGCGTGACCGGGAAGCGGTCAAGAAGAAATTCCTGTGCCAGCAGGGGCTCACCGAGGCCGGCATACCAAGATTGTTTCATTCGGCCACCATGGAGAACATCATCCGGCAGGGGCTGCCGGAGGCACTGGAATATCCCCGGATGCGGATATGCAGCTATCTGGAAAATATCGAAAAATGCTGCGACCTTGGCACCGGGCTGATTCTCACCGGCCCCTGCGGCACCCTGAAGACCACCTTTGCCTGCAGCATCATGCTGGAAGCCTTTGCCCACGGCATCGAGGCACGGTTTGAGCTGGTGATGAGCATGCTGGACAGGCTGGTAATGCTGGAAAAGAGCAACAAGGACGAATACTGCCGCACCATGCAGAAGCTGTGCAGCGTGCCTATACTGGTGCTGGATGACCTGGGGGCAGAGGGACACCACGCGGATTTCGTCCGCAGCAAGCTGGAGCAGATTATCTTCCAGCGTCATGCCAACGGCAGAGCCCTCATCATCACCACCAACCTGTCCCCTGCCGGGCTTGCCAAGCTGTACCCGGGCCGCATCATGGAACGGCTCCGGGAACGCTGCCTGGTGCTGGAGCACAACTGCGCCA
>NZ_VUNR01000027.1 GCF_009695585.1 Anaerovibrio slackiae | reverse complement strand
AGTGTCTGATTGATTAGCTGTTGCTGTTGTTTAGTGGGATATATTCGATACTGATAGCCTTTTTGCTGTAACACATCGTTCACCTCCTGTCACTTACTATTATATCACCACTATGTTCTATTGTCCATCTCAATTACTTGCGTAAATTCGGTGGACGTGGCATTCATCTCCCGCCTATAGAGGCAGGGAGTCTTCTGCCACATTAAGATAAACAAAGCTTCCTCCGTAGTAATATCCTTGCGGTAAGTCCACTGGGAATTTCCCAAAAACAGAAATGACCGCCTCAGTTCCAAAGCGAGCGGTCATTCTGACTTAATATGCTGAGGACTAACCGTCTATCGGTAGCACCTTTTTATGTCTCTATACAATTCTCCTGCAAAATTTGCAAGGCTATTTACAGTATTATATCCTGCATAAAACTTCTGCAATAAGCTTCGCCTGGGGAGCCACCGTATCCAGCTCCAAGGTTTCTGATGGCGAATGAATATCATTGTTGTTAGTACCTATAGAAACAATGTCCAGCTGAGGATTCTTTTGCAAATGCCAGCTGCATTCCAGCCCGGCATGAATAGTTGCCATCCGCATCGGCTGACCATTCTGCTCCGCAAATACCTCCAGCATCAGCTTTGCCAGACGGCTGTCCTGCCGCTCCCCCCAGCTAGGGGAAATCCTGCCTGTTTGCAGCTCAAAATCCGTCAGCCGTGCCAGGATTTCTGCTGTCCTATAGTATTCCAGAATACTTCCCTCGTTTGCTGATCTAGGCATGTACTGCACCTCAATGTATTTTTCGCCTCTGTCCGCCTCAAATACGGTGCGCACCACCCCCAGGTTTGCCGAAGTCTGCACCAGCCCCGGACAGAGCTGGGACATGGCTGATACACCGTTACTAAGGCACATCAGAAGGTCTATCAGGTTATCCTTCTGATGCCTATCCATGGCCTGAGGCCGTCCCACCCCTGCCGCAGTTCCTATAGCCTCTACATCCTCTACAGGCTCCACAGCAAAAACAGCCCCTGCCTCTATGCTACCATAAACCGCCAAAAACTCCTGCCGGGACTCATCAGCAGCTGCTGCCAGTTCCTCCAGCCCTGCATCACTATAAAATACAGCCTCGCTGCCGCCGGGAATAACATTCTTTGCCCTGCCGCCATTGAAGCTGACCAAATCAAAGGCAAGCCCCTTTTGGCGCCAGCTATGCAGGCAGGCAGCCAAAGCCTTGATGGCATTGCCGCCGCCACAGTTGATTTCCTCTCCGGAATGGCCGCCCCGAAGGCCGCTGACCTTCAGCCGATACAGCTTAGGCAGGCTGCTGCGCATCGGGCAGAAGCCCTGCCGGAAGGTGATATCGCCACTACCTGCACTGCCCACTGTCAGCAAGTCCCAATCCTCTGAGTCGCAGTTAATCAGATACCTGGCATCAGCAAGTGCCTCCGGCGCCAGCTTTTCCGCCCCGGTCATGCCGCATTCCTCATCCACGGTAATCACCGCCCGCAAAGGGCCATGGCTCTCCAAATGCTTCATGATGTACACGATAATCGCAATGCCCATGCCGTCATCAGCTCCCAGGCTGGTTCCGTCAGCATGGAGGAGATTGCCCTCCCGTACCAGCTTGATTTCGTCCGTCAGGGGATTGAAATCCACCCCCTCTGCCGCCACGCAGACCATGTCCATGTGTGCCTGCAGCACCGTTAATGGCTTTTCCTGGCAATCTTCCGTGGCTTCCATATCAGCGATGATATTATTTACATCATCCTGCACCACGCGGCAGCCCATATCCGAAAATAATTTGTACAGATAATCGCTGACTGCCTTCTCATATCCTGATGGACGAGGTATTTTGGCCAGCTGGGAAAACTCAGCCAGCACCCCTTCCACAATTTCATTTTCACTGATATTCACTATATTGTTCATGCCCCATGCTCCTTGCCTTATCAATATTCAACATTTATCATCCATCATTATTCATTATTCATCATCATTCAGCATCAATTATATTGATCAGCTCCTGCATATCCTCAGGATAAGGTGCCTTGACCACAATGCGCCTGCCTGTAGCCGGCTGCCAAAAATCCAGCTCTGCCCCGTGCAGTGCCTGCCGCCTGATTGCCCTGCTGCGGCTGCCGTACATCCTGTCACCTGCCACCGGGCAGCCTGCATGAGCCAGGTGCACCCTGATCTGGTGGGTGCGCCCCGTTTCCAGCGTCAGCTGCAAGAGGCTATGCTCCCTGCCCTGCTTCAGCACCTGAAAATGGGTAACAGCCTCCTTGCCACCTGCCATCACCTGACGGCGATTGGGCTGCAGGGGATTCCTGCCTATAGGCAGATTGATGGTACCCTCCGGGAATTTTGCCTGCAGCAGAGCCACATCACCAGAGACAACTGCCTCATACTTGCGGTGCAGCCGGCCTGCTGCCAGGGAAGCTTCCAGCTTTGCCTGCACCTCAGAGCTTTTAGCGAACAGCACGCAGCCGGTAGTATCCCTGTCCAGGCGGTGCAGAGGCCTGATTGTCACCATCTGCCCCTTGACCTTGAAATAATGTGCCAAATAATTGGCAAGGGTGCCGGAGCCGGTCTGCCCGGCAGGATGCACCAGCATCCCGGCAGGCTTGTTCAGCACAATCACCTCATTGTCCTCGTAGAGAACCTCCACTGCACCTTCCTCCGGCACTACCCCATAGCCGGTATCCTTGAACTGGCGGATTGCCACCATATCGCCAGCCTTCAGCAGCCTTTTCGTATGGGCGCTGCTGCCGTTCACATACACACCCCGGCTGAAAAACAGCTTCTGCCGCTGCCGTGCCGATACAGACATAACCTCCTTCAGATACTGCTCCAGCTCCATTCCATCATAACGAGCTGCTACAATGTATTTTTTCAGGCTGGAATTCTTTTCCCTGCGCTTTCCTTTCATAAATACCTCCGCAAAACTTTCAATAGGATTATTATAGCATAGATGCACGATATATCACGATATATATTGAAGTAAAGAAAAAAATTCCACAAAAATAGCAGCTATCAGGTTAAATCCCCTGATAACTGCCACTTGAACCCCCGGCAAATATATGGCTTACAGCACCTTGTTCAGCCGCACTCCCAGGAATGCCGCCGCCACAGCCTTGATAATATCCCCCGGAATAAAGGAGAACATCGCCATGGTCATTGCCTGCCACAGCTCTACATGCAGTGTCAGCATCATGTAGGCAATCCCCAGGATATAGGTAGCAGGAAATGCCACCGCCAGCAGCACCAGCAGATACCGCTTCCAGTCATAGCTTTTGCCCTTTAAATAGCTTACGCAGGTGTAGCCCACGAAAAAGCCGGGAAAAAAGCCGCCGCTGGGCCCCAGCAGCTTGCCAATGCCTCCCTGTCCGCCGGAAAATACCGGCACGCCAGCTGCCCCCAGCAGAATCCATGCCAGGATAGCTACCGCAGTCTGCTTGGGCGGCAAAATCAATGCTGTTATGCCCAGAGCCAGAGTGGTAGCCGTCACCATGACCGGCGAAAAAGGCGTCGGAAAAGCAATATATCCACCAACGCTTATCAGTGCCACGCACATGGCCATCCTGCCCATGGAACGGGGCGTAAATACCTTATCCTTCATAATAAAGACCTCCCGGTAATACCAATACTCTCATATCAGTATACCCCCGGGAGGCAATTTAGTCAACTAATGCGCTATATTAAGTTTACCATCTGCCTTGCGCCAGATACATCATGCAGCACATATTCTGCCGCTATATTACAGCTCCTTGCCGGACAGCAGGGCATAAGCTTCCTTGTACTTGGCAATGGTCTTGTCAATAATCTCATCCGGCAGCAGATAATCGCTGTCAGGGTTTGCCTTCAGCCAGTCGCGGACAAACTGCTTGTCATAGGATGGCTGGGATTTGCCTGCCTCATAGCCCTCCAGCGGCCAGAAACGGGAGCTGTCCGGAGTCAGCATCTCATCACCAATCATGAAAGTGCCGTTCTCATCAATGCCGAACTCAAACTTGGTATCAGCGATGATGATGCCATGCTCACGGGCATAAGCAGCGCATTTCTTGTAGATGGCGATGGTGGCATCACGCATCATGGTCATGTATTCCAGCCCCTTGCCAGGGAACTCCTTCTCCACATACTTGACGCCTTCCTCGAAGCTGACATTGATGTCATGGTCACCCAGCTCAGCCTTGGTGCTAGGAGTAAAGATAGGCTCAGGCAGCTGCTGGGACTCCTTCAGCCCCTCCGGCAGCTTGATGCCGCAGACAGTACCGTTCTCCTGATAGCTCTCCCAGCCGCTGCCGGTGATGTAGCCACGGACGATGCACTCCATAGGCAGCATGGTCAGCTTCTTGCACATCATGCTGTTGCCCTGGAACTGCGGCTGCTGGAAGAACTCCGGCATATCCTTATTATCAACGGAAATCATGTGATTTGGCACAATATCAGCAGTCAAATCAAACCAGAACTTGGACATCTGGGTAAGTACCTCACCCTTCTGAGTAATCTTGTTCTTGAGAATGTGGTCAAATGCGGAAATACGGTCAGTAGCTACCATGATGATGCTATCGCCTGCATCGTATACCTCACGAACCTTACCTGATTTGAATGGCTTATACTCTTTCATAATTTCCTCCTGTGTCTTGATAAATTTCTGTACAATCCGGCTTTCTGCACTATCCGGCACCTGTACATCCTAACGCAAATTTTATGATACCACAGAAATACCTTTTCCTCAAGCTGTTTTGCAAAAGTCCCCCCAAAGGGACTGCTACCCCGGCACAGCTGAACGATACTGCATTAATCCAGCACCAGGTTGAAATACCCCCGCCGCTTTAATCTGGTAGTTTTCAGCCGCTCCGGCAGCCAGACCATGCCGTCCGGCAGCCTGTACTCAAAGCTGCGCACCTTCCGGCTTTCAGGATGCAGCTCTGCCGCCCGCCTTGCCAGGAGAGGCAGGAGCTTCGGCAGCTGACTGAGGTTCAGGGTGGACTCCACTATCCGCATGGTCTCCCCGTCCAAGGTATACATGAGGATGTGCTGTGGCGTCTCTCCCTCGCCCTCATGGCAGCATTTCACCAAAAGGGTTTCCCCCTGCTGGAAGGCAGCATGCTCCATGGCGTAGGCAATATCCTCCTCCAGCCACGCCACATAGCCCGGGCCCTGCCACTTGGCATCACGGATGGCCTTGTACTCCTTTGCCGTAGCAGGCTTCAATGCCACATCTGCCGCCTCCTGCTCCCGGCATGGCTGCAGGGCATAAAACTTCTTGTCATACACCGGCTGGAACCCCCGCTTGGCATAGAAAATCCGCAAATCTGACTCCGCCGGTGACAAAATCAGCGGCTTCTGCCAATGCTGCTGGGCAAACTGCAAAATCCGGCTTGACAGCCCCTGCCCCTGATACTCCGGCAGGGTAGCCACCGCATACACATAGTAGCCCTCAATATTGCCGATGGCGGTCTGAATATCTGCCGGTAGGAAGCTTGCCATGGACACCGCCCTGCCATCCCGGTAAATCACCAGCATATTCAGCTCGCTCATGCGCTTTGACATGTAAAAATCAATAAACTCCGGGCTATCCCCAAAGCACTGCTCCCACATGGCATGGATTGCCTCCCGGTCGCGGACAGGATCCGCCATAACCACATCCGCAGTTTCCGCCACATACTTCTTCAGCAGGATTTCAGGATAATAGGACAGCTTCGCTTTGCGAAGCCCCAGGTCGCCCATATCATCCTCCCGATTGATATACTCAAAGCCCTCCGTGGCATGCTGGACAAACTGCTGGTTAATCATCGGATAGGCACCCTGCACCTCCGGGAAGGCCTTTTCAAAATGCACCAGAAATGTATTAGAGTTCAACGGCTCTCCCATGGTAAATGCCACAATGTCCTCATGACGCCTCAGGATGCCACCCTTCAGTCCGATTGCCTCATAATTGACAAAGGCATCTTCCAGCACGGAAAACTCATTTTCCATGTCCTCATTCCACTTTTCCGCCCGGGAGCAAATCCAGTTCCGCGCCATAAAGCGCGTCTCCGCCAGATTTTCCCTGGTGATAGGCTCATAGCTCCAATTCTCATCATCTTTGAAGCGGGCAATATGATTGCGCTTTTTCTGCATTTTCTTGCCCTTCAAAGACGCCAGCTTTTCACGGCTGTACAAATAATCATAACAATCACGGTTGGACTCGATTAAAAACCTCCCCGGGAACCACTCCAGAAGAAGCTCCCGCTCCTGGGCGAGAATGGGCTCCAAATGCAGGGGAATACCTTCCTGGCGGCACAGCTCCAGCATGATTTCCAGGGCTGCCCTCTTGTCACCAGCACCGATAGGAAAATAATATGTCCAGTACGGCACGTTTTCCTTCATGGTCTTGTACATGCAGCGAAAAACCAGGCAGCCTGCAATCTCCGCCACCTGCACATGATAAAGCTTCCGATACAGGAAAATCGTGCTGAAGGAACGCTCGCAGCTGTTGCCATCATCCTCCGCCAGCCGTGCCTTGATCCAGTCCTTGTCCTCTATGCCAACCTCGTGAAAATTATAATCTTCCATAATCATTACCTACTTACATACTAGTTAAATCTTCTTTACTTTCATCACGCAAAAGTCATTATACCACAAAAATTGTCATGCCGCCCCTTTTTTGATAAAATAATAACAGAAGCTTTACAACATATTACAATAGGTTTATGAAAAGAGGTAGAAAGTATGCAGTTCAAAATGATTCACGAAAATTATAACGTGGCAGACCTGGCAAAGTCCATGGCATTTTATGAGGAAGCTTTGGGACTGAAAGAAACCCGCCGCAAGGAGGCCGCTGACGGCTCCTTTATCATCGTGTACCTGGCTAACGAAAACTCCGACTTCGAGCTGGAGCTGACCTGGCTCCGGGACATGGACCGCCCTTACAACCTGGGGGACTGCGAGTTCCACCTGGCCTTCCGCACCGATGATTACGAGGCCGCTCACGCCAAGCATGAGGCCATGGGCTGCATCTGCTACGAAAATCCCCAGATGGGCATCTACTTCATCAAGGATCCGGATGGATACTGGCTGGAGGTTCTGCCACCAATAAAATAAAGGATTTCAGTTTGCCGTCGTGAAGGTACGAGACTTTTAGAACATTAACGGATGAGTTTTGTTAGTTTGTGGATTCTGTTCAGATTAAAAATGGGCTGAGCGGGACAGCTACCCATAGAAAACACGCTCTCGCTCCTAGTTGTGCCTCGCGTTACTAACATTCATCTATCGCCTGCGGCTCTGATGAATGAAGTAACGAGGCACAACAAAGGTTTTCTATGGGTACTGTCCTCACTCATCCCTTTCTTTGTCTGAACAGATATAAACAAAATGACAGAACCGCATACATTATTTGTTACCATAGTGCCCCATACAGCTTTACGAATAAGCCTGAAATAGGGGGGACGAAGTGGCTGGCGAAACCTGTTATTGCCGACCGTTGCATAAACGTACAGTGCCAACAACTCTGCTCACAATAGCAGGTTGCCTTGCATAGTTGTTGGCAGTATCAGGCTTCGCCAGCCTCCCAGCCCCCCCTATTTCAGGCTTGCTCGTAAAGTTAGATTGATTACCTTGGTAGCGTACAGCAGAATATAGTTGATAACTACGTGCATATCTGTTCAGACAAAAAGAGGGACAGGTGCGGCATATACCCAAAGAAAACCTTGAGTGCAGCCTCGCTTCTTAGCGAGTGCGAGCGTAAGCGATGCAGGAGCTTAGAAGCGCGAGGCTGTGCTAAGAGCGAGAGCGAGTTTTCTATGGGTACTGCCGCTACCTGTCCCTTTATAATGTCTGAACAGAGTCCACGAAATATCAAACTACATCATCAGTATATGCACGAAGTAACAATTAAGCACTACGACAAACTGGAATTAACAATAGTGTCCAAAAGTTTCGGGCTGTCCTCCTGCCTTACGGCATGAGTCTTGGTCATGGTAATTATCTTTTCTTTATGGTATAATACATATATACCAAATATAATAAGAGGGGTGCTTATTGTGTATACGAACGAAGACTTGAGGGCGCAGATCATCTATATTGTTAAGCACAAGTTGCGTATCATCGACGATGCCTTCATGAAGAAGGTATTTGAGGGGCATGATGAATGTATTGAGCTGGTGTTGCAGATTATTTTGGACAAGCCGGATTTAAAGGTCATATCCAGCAGCGTCGAATACACTATCTCCGGCTTCCAGGGGCAGGAAATAAGGCTTGACATCATAGCCTCCTTTGATGGTAAAATAGTAAACATAGAGGTACAGCGTTCGGAGCAGGGAGCAGGCATCAAGAGGGCGCGCCGCAACAGCAGTTACCTGGATGCCAATCAGTCCGATATTGGCAGGTATGGCGAGCAGCTGGCTGAAACCTATGTGATTTTCATCACCGAAAAGGACAAGTTCAGGCTGCAGCTTCCCCTGTACCACATTGAACGCTGCCTTATGGAAACAGGCCAGGCTGTAAATGATGGTGCACATATCATCTATGTAAACGGAGAATACCGTGGCGATGATGCCGTAGGCAGGCTGATGCATGATTTTTTCTGCACCCGGGCCGCAGACATGAATTACCGTGTGCTGGCCAACAGAGTCAGTGATTTCAAAGAAAGTGACAAAGGAGTGAGTGACATGTGCGAGTCCTTAGATGATTTGATGCAGCTGGTCCAGGAGAGGTTTAAAAACCAAGGTATCAACCAGGGCAGAGCTGAGGGCAGAGCTGAGGGCAGAGCTGAGGGCAAAGCTGAGGGCAAAGCTGAGGGACAGTCAGAAATCAATGCACTGAACAGAATCCTCATCAAGGCAGGCCGCTTCGATGACCTTGCCCGTGCCACAGAGGATGCAGCTTATCAGCAGCAGCTTATGGCAGAGCTTCTGCCCACTGCCTGAAAATAACTTTATAAAATAAAACACCGTTATCATTAAGCCATACAAAACTTAATGACAACGGTGTTTTTCTTTTTTACCACTTTTTTACCAGGCATTGATACACATCCTGCTGCCGTAAAATTTCTGCGCACGATTCCCAATCTATGTGTTCAACCTGTTCATGATATTTCATTTCAAATGGATGCTTTTCAGGCAAAGAATCAATTCGCTTTTTAGCTTCTTCAATATTGCCAATGGCCACATCTACCCATACATCTTCCAATACATCCGGCAACTGCCCAAACATTTTATAAATGCTCTCCATGCGATTGGATAACAACTGATGCACCCGATCCTCAACAGAATCCTTATAGCGTAGATTGCACACATAAACCGTATCATACATCTGGCCTATACGTTGAATACGCCCTTTTCGCTGCTCCAGCCTGGTTGGATTCCACGGCAAGTCAAGATTAATCAAAGTTCCTAACGTTTGCAAATTCAAACCTTCACTAGCTGCATCCGTACCCACAAGGATTTTGAGTTTCCTATCCCTGACCATCTGCTTAATCTCCGTTTTTTCCTGCCTATGCCAAATCCCCTGCCTAAAAATACCTGACTTGCTGCCACCGGCATATACGCCAATTGGTTCTGCCATCGCCTTTGATAAACAACGTGCCACCCATTCCACCGTATCATAATACTGCGAAAAAATTATACAGCCGAGCTGTTTCCACGGCTTGGTACAAACACCACTTTCCAAGGTCATGCCTTCATTCAAAATCTTATATACCTTGTCATACTTTGGGTCAAGGTGTTCATTGGTTAATGCTACTTCCAATAGGCCAACGAATTTCTCCAGTACCTCCTTTTCACGCTGGGTAAGATTTTTCAGGCTATCAGTACCATCAGAATTATTTCTCGCCTGCTGGGAAGATGTGCTCCCACGCACATTATCCTCAAACTCCCCTCCAATATCCTCCAGCTCTCCATTATCATCTGCATTCTCATCATCAGATGCAAGGTACATCTGAACCAGCTTATCAGTATTTTGCCATTCCGTAAGAATTTTCCTGCCCGTATTCAAACCGGCAATCATAGAACTGCCCACCCGCTTCAAAAGCAACGTTTTAAACAACCCGGCAGATGGACTTCTTTCCTGTATAAGCTGGCAAAAAATTTCAGCACAAGCATATGCATTACCCAAATAACCTTCCAAAACCAAGGCTTCCCTTGCTGATTCCCCCACCAGCTTAACACTAATTTTAGGCAAATATGTCTGCCCAGTTTCCGGATTCACAGTATTTTCCAAATAGCTGCGCTCCCTACGAATAATATGGCGTATGTAAGGATTATGCATGCCAAAAAAATTCTTTTTTAAGCAAATATCCTTTGCACGCTTGCGATCAGACGGCTCAAAGTCACTCAATAGCTTTGCACAGACAAAATCCCCATCCGTCATGCCGGTTCGCTTGCGCAAACGCCCAAAATAGTGCACATCTTCTTCAGATGGCGGAAAAGGATTCCTCACCCATTGCCATATTTCATTTTCTTCCTTCAACTTGCTTTCCCCGGTAATTAAGTCAAGCCCCTGCAGCACACTTTCAGCCGGCCCTAGCCACTTACTGCCATTCCTCCCCAAAACACTGTCACTACCTTGAGAAAGTATATTCAGCAAGTCATATGCCTCTACCTTGTACATTTGCACAGGTGTAGCAGTAGCCAGAAGCATACTATGTGTCCTTAAAGAAATTTGCAGCAAGAATCTATACAAATTATTCATTTCAGGCTTTTGATTCAATTTCTGCTCACTCAGGTTACGCCGCCTCGCCCTATGAGCTTCATCTACAATTACACATTCATAATACTGCTGCAATAGACTTTCTTTTAATTTTTGGCATGCCTGGCTGCCGTTGCTAATAATCCCCTGGGATATAATACCCATACGCCGTGGGCACTTGCTGACAGGCAGGGGATATTCAACACCATTTTCATCAACCCATTGCTTATTGCGCCAGATAGCAGACGGTAGCCCCATCAGATCCTTCAATTCCCCCTGCCACTGTTCCATCAATGTCTTGGGCACAACAATCAAAATAGGCCTGTCACCATACAATGCCATAAGCTCTGCTGTAACAGCAAGCTGCACTGTTTTTCCCAAGCCTACCTGATCTGCCAGCACATATCTAGCTCCATAGCTGGTCTTGTGGTCACGAAATGCTCTATCCACAAAATATTTTTGATGCTCCCACAAACCAAAATTCTGCCTGTAAATAGGAGCCTCAACTGTTGCCGAAGCGGGATTTGCAGCCTTGTTCCGCCACTCATCGACAGAGCCAATTACATGGCGGTCTTTTAGCCGCTTTATATCTGACACAACATAATCTGACAGGGCAATCGCTTCCGGATGATTCCACAAGCGGTCAAATTCCTCCTGAACCCATGCCACCGTTGCATCTGCATCATCCTCCCAGACCAGCTCATAGTTGCCCTTCCAGCCCATATAAGTCGCATTAGCCGACCCCAAAAAACTGCTCCGGCTGCCATCAGCCCTGGTAAAAACACCAGCTTTTCCATGTTCTAAGCCAAAGCTCTCCGAGGGCAAAACCCTTACTTCCAGCTTGCCTGTTGCCAAAAACTCATACAGCCTCTGAAAACGCTTGCTACAGTCGGGCAGGTTTTCAGGCTGAAAACTATTCCACTCCTGCCGCATTGCTTCTGCTGCCAATTTCGCGGTTTTCACATCTTCCACATCAAGCTGCGAGTTACACACCAGGCGCACCTTCCCTGCCATGCTTTCCAAAGCTTCTCCGGCAATATCCAAAATAGAAGATGAAAAATACCCTGCGATGCGGTCATAAGCCTGTGCCCCCTGCAAATTGCCGGTAAGCACCTCAATAAAAGGCTTTCCCCGCAAAGATGAATAGCGTTTCATAACCAATATACCCCATAAACCTGCTTGAAGTCATCATATGCCATCATTTCGGATTGCTTCCCTGAGCATCCTGATATACTCAACTGTATCCTGCCAATGCTCTACGTTCTTATTCCCTTGCATTTTTGCCATAAAATCCAGTAATGCTACAATATCGTTGCGCAATTCCCAATACTTGTTGCCCTCATGGTAATGAGAACGTAAATAACTGCATCCTTCCTGCACATTATCTTTTTCCATAGACTGATAGAGTGCCGCCAATATCTGCCGCAAAAGCGAGCTGCCGAAACCATGCTCATTCATGTAAGTCATGCGATACTCCTTCGGCAATTTCAGGCGCACCTTATTTGCCTTGGTACTTCCCAGCATATCCTGATAGTCAGCAACGCCAAAGCCACGGGCCAGCTCCTGAAAAGCACTGCTCTTATGGACACCATTCATCTCCATGCCCAGCCCCTTGATATAAAAACGTTCCTCCACAGTCAGCTTCGACCACAGCATCGGCTGGATGCCCTCAGGCACAAGATAATCATAGGCCTCCTTGCGCGCAGTATTAATAATCTTTGTTACAGGGCTGTCCATCTTGCTTTCACGGGCTTTTTCCAGCTCATATTCCACATCCAGTCCCTCAATATTCGCATATGAAGTCAGCACTTTCAGGGCTGCCACATAAGCTGCCAGCAAATAATCTCCATCATTGAAGTCGGGACTGCTCATATCATCCAAATCATGCATGGAGTCTATCTGCGCCTTGACCTCATCACGAATATCCTCATACAGTTCATCCTCAAAGGCTTCTTCATCAGTAGTGCGCTTGCGCAAAACCATTAAAACAGTTCCCTTGACATAATTCCCCTGCTTCAAACCACCGGATTCAGTTTCTGTAGCAATGCACCAGGCAGCTGTTACCTGCAGCCCCGCCGACCAGAGAATCATGGCCAGCTCCGCCCAGACCTTAGTGTCCTGATGGGTAAACATCACAATCTGCAGGCCATTATCAGGCATATGCGCAGCCAAATTCTTATACGCGGCAACCATAGACTGATTGAAGGATTTTCCTTTCCCCTTTATGGCTAATGCCCTCTTTGTATCAGTATACCAATCTGGAAAAGCTTTTTTTATCAATGCCTTGTCCCAGGCAAGGAAAAACTCCGTCAGCTCGTGGTAATTCACTGCATCGGCATAAGGCGGGTCAGTTATCCATATATCGCAAGCATCATCAACTTCAGCCGCATGTTTTATATCGATTTTATTATAAAAATTAACAGCATGAATACGAAATAATAAATTATATATGCTCCATATAGTAAAAGATGTTCTTACCGCGTAATTATGAAGTGTATTTAGTGCTTGATTATAAAAAGTATTTTCACTTTTATCTCCTATTGTAAACCATATTGACAACTTTGAATTAAAATCATTTAATTTATTTAATGTTAATATTGAAACAACTATTTCATTTTTATTTTCTGCCAACTCCAACGACTTTTTTACAAACAGCCCCAACATTAAAAGCTGCCTTGGATTAAACAGCTGATGCCAGTATTTCCAGCCACGGGTTCGTATAGGTTCATCAGTTTTATCTCCAGCTACAATCTCCCCGCTAGGAATATATCCCTTTTCCTGCCATTCCTCAAAATGCTCTTTCACATATTCATATACCCGTTCTTCCCGCGCCAAATCTGCCGCAGCAGGCTCCACATAATACGACTCGCCAAAAGTATTATCTGTCACCGGCCCCGGCTTCTTGCGCAGCCCTTCCTTAGTGCGATTCGGCTTTGTCACCTGCACATACTTGATGGCATAAAGACGCTCCTGATAAATATCATCAGGACGGGGAACAAAATCCTTTCTTTCCCACTTGCGCAAAAAACTTCCCTCATCGCCACCGCGAATTGACCTTATCGAAGTAATATTCCGGCAGTGAGGGCACACCAATGAATCACGCTGGATTGTAGCATTTTTATCCACACCCTTGGTATCATTTACCGTCACCAGATGCATAGCAAAGTGCTTCTCCCCGGTATCTTCCAATTCCACTACCAGCTTCTGCTTTTTGCTCACCACCAAAGAAGGCAAGGTAGGCACCAGATAGCCGCACTCAGGACATACTATTTCATGGCAATACAAATAATACTTTGCATAACTATGAGGCTTGTACTCCGGATTTTCCTCCACACCAAGGGAATCAATCTCAGCACAGACCTCATCAAAAACCTTCTCCTGAAATTCGTTAAGCTTTTTCTGCTCATCTTCACTGCAGCCCAAAAGATGCAAATCAGCCCAGGTCAATATCCCTGCCAAGGGATTTAAGTCTGAACCATATACATCACACCCCATACGGGCAGGCTCAAACACATTAGAACCGCCACCCGAAAAGCAATCCCCTACTCTCGGAATATGGCCAAAACGCTTTTTGCCCAGCTGCTGTGCCAATTCCTGCAAGCTATGGGCATCAGTTTCCAAGTGGGCATTTATCTCATGCCATGCGGACTCATCCGGGCCATCTATCTCCTCCGGACGGCAGCTTACATCCAGCATGGCACTATACTCAAGCTGATTAAACAAATCCCGTTCCTGCAATTTAGCAGCCTGTTTTTCATGCCTGCGCCAAAATCCGGCCTTGTCCATAGTCAAAATCTTCAAGAATATTTCCTTGTCCCGCCTTGCATCATCAGATACCGGCAACAATGCGCCAAACAGTGCCGCCCTGACTAAAATCAGGGGCTTGCGTCCCCACCATTTCCCCAGCCCTGTCAAGGTCTGGCTACGTCCTGCCTTGCGCTCACGATAACTTTCCTTGGAAAGCTTTGCTACTGGAAACTGGGTTTCAATAAAAGATTTAGTATAATCAAGCATTTGCGCCAACCTGCCTATCCATATAAAATAAAAACATTCGCTTACCTATGCTGTGCCAGGCTTTCCAGAAAATCCCCCTGACATACCATTTCCTCCACAGGATTTTCAGTCAAGGCATACCGCAGGGCACTGCGCCAGCCCAGTTTATCATCAGCCTCCCCGGTCGATGCATTGGTCATCGTAAAAAGCCACCAGCGTTCTTCCCTGCTAAGTCCGCACCAATTCTGCACCGCTTTATCAATCACGCTAGAATCACAGTCCTCTATTGCCCAAAGGAGCACCATCATCTCTTTTCCCAGCAATCTTTCCACTGGAATATGACCTGATTTGAAACGGCCTGTCAGCTTGCCTTCTGCCTTCAGTGTCCTATTGAACTCCCTCTCCAGGACAGGTTTCACAGCCCTCCATTTTTTGTATGGCAAAATAATCTTGTGCCGTATTTTTTCCTTTTCTTCCTCATCATTTACAGGAACCATTGGCATAACACAGTGCGCATCGTATGCCGCCTGCTCCATATAGGCTTTGGAAACAGTCAGCGGCAGTGCCGTATACTGAACATCTCCTTCATCCCAGACAAACCTTTCATAAACAGATACACTCTGTTTATTGCCAGCCTTAGGCACAATCACCATAAAATGCTGCTGTGCTTCCTCAGGGTCAAAGCCAAAGCCGATAGTTTTCTTTCTTTTCATTTCATTCCACCAGGCACTTTATCCTCTACTGCCTGATAGCCTCCCCATATTTCTTAATTTCTTCCCGGCGTTCTCCTACCCACTTGCTAAAGTCACGGCCAGACACAAACCATAAGCCAGACAACTCCACAGTATGCTTGGTCTTTTCCAAACCGAGCACATTCTGCCTGATGTTCTCCAGCTGCTTTTCGATGGCATTGCCATCCAGCCTGACACCGGAAGCGGAAATTTCCACAAAAATACTGTCATCATTGGCATCACTCAACAGTATTCTTTCCACATCAGCCTGCAAATGCCACTTTTTCATATCCACCAGAAATTCATACACATCTTTGTTGCTGTTGTAACTAAAGTTTTTCTGCAGGCAAAGCGGCTTATCAGGCTGAATTTCCACATCACCGCCACAGCCTGTCCCATGTCCGCCATCCAATCTTGGCAGCATCTGGGATAGCACTTCACCCCATATATCTTCCTTTTCATAATATGTTACAGCCTGCAGCATGGACATTTCCTTGGTTACAACAAAAGGTTCCTGATACACTGCTGCCGTTTCCTTATCAGGATTTGAGCCATCCGTAGTATAGTATATCCTGACCTTGGGATTTGTTGCCTTTAGGCAGCAATATTTGCGCCCCCCCTGGTCATAATAACTGTACTGCACCTTGACATTATTTTCCCAACGGCACAAATCACCGGTTTCGTGCACCTCCGTAGAATCAACGCACAAAAAGTACAGCAGCATTTCATCAGTCTGAAAAGCACTGCAATCTTTTACCCGTGCAGAAGCTGTCGTTGCCTGCTGCTCAACTTCCCAATACACGATATCGCCATTCTCCGGCACAATATTGAGCAGCACTGTACCATCTTCCAGATATTTTGCACGGACAGACACCCCGGTTTTAGGTGCAGGCGGTTCCTTATCCAGCATACCGCCTTCCTCTGCCCAAATGCCATTTACCACATATCTATCCTTTGCATCTTCCAAGCCTGAAGGAATATACCAGTTCCAAGACATATTGGTTGCCGCCCGTTCTACCAAATCATGCCAGCTCATCTTATTAGCAGTAAACAGCCTTTTTTCTATTTTTTTGCGGAACGTGTCCTCAAAAAGCTTTTCCTGGGTTGTAAACTTGCCAGCCTCCATTAGCAGATTTCTTATTTGCGCCTCAGGATCAAAATTGTTGGATCGAAAATCCATTGTAATCTCCTTGCTGCGCAAAGTATCCTTAGCCGGATAATAAAGCGTAACAAAAGTCTCGGTCATAGCGGAACGCATACGCATCAAAATCCTATCCCGCAAGCTTTCTGCTGCCATATACTGGGTATCTTTTTCCGAAATATGCTCTGCCTGCAACTCCTGAATGATGGACATAATTGCCTTGTATTCCTTTGATACTTCCAGCAGGCTTTCCATAGTATTTTTCTGACCGGACAAGAACATAATGCGATTTTTATACACAGCATTATTGTAAAAATCAATAAGTTCCTTAGGAAATTTCCCATTATCCACAGGCTCAAACAACACTAATGTAACCTGGTTCTTATTTAGCTGAATTTCATCTATGGCAGGAAAAACATTCACTTTCTGATAGCAATCTTTTACCCGTGGGGAAAACTTATCCTGCAAAACCTTTTTGATTTCCTGCTTTGCCTGAGCGTTATTGTAGGAAGTCACTATACTGTTCAGCTTGGCATTTACATTCTGTATGTCCCTAAAATAAAGATGGCCTCTCTCGTCCGCATACAAATACCATGCTGCATTATTAAATTCCTCTATCAGATTTCTGAAATTGGACATATCACGCCCGGGAGCTACCATGTAACCTATAATTTCATTGGCAGTCAGACCAAGAATGACACCTGTTACATCTCCCAGCGATGCCATCAAAATCATTTTGGCAATTTCCTGCATGTCGTGGCTGCCCGTCCTTGCATCAATTACTTCTGCAGCTGCCCTTCCTTCAGAAACTATATCACGGGACATAGCCAGCTGCAGCTTTGGCTTGATTGCAGAAACCATAGAAACTGTAAGATTATCATGCAAATCAAAATCAAAGGCATTAATGAGATACTTTTCCTTTGCTTTCTTACCTTCATTGCCAAACAGGGAACGAACCATCAGACGTGTCAAGCGGATAAATCCCCTTGTCTGCTGGAAATTATTGTTTTCTTTAAAACGAGCAAACAAATCTTTTATGCATGGATGAAACGGGTAAACTTCGCAAATACCCGTATATACACTATTAACATCATAGCCGGTATAATTCATCTGACGCGCCTTGCTGACAGCATCCTTGTATTCAGCCGCAACGGCTTCAATCTCTGCTTTCTCAGGCAGGGCACTAAAAAGCTTTTTCTTTAAAATCTTATACAAGTCATCAGAAGTAGCCCGCACAGGTTCAATATCCATAGATGTACGGGAAATCTCGTTATCCAAATCTTTGAAGGTATTCTGCAGCAAATCACTGCCACTTTCATAAGTTGCATTCAGATCAGAAACCACAATGCATACCTTGGCCAACTCGCCACCCTTGTTGACAGCATTAAACAGATTTGCCAAAGCCGTTACTGTTATATCCGCTACAGTGCCAGTGCCACTAGGCTGAGTCTTTAAGTAGGACAAATAAGGTGGCAGCTCATCCAGCACAATTAAAAGTGGTGCTCCCTTAAGCAATTCAATCCAGGCATTCTGGCCAGGGGCTGCCAATGGCGCATAATAATCCTTGAAGGCTTCCTTCTTGCCAAGCTGCTCAGCAATTTCGCCCCAAATCCCGTATTTTATATCGCTGTTGCGGCCAGTATAACTTACAACCCTGACCTCATCCTTAAAATCATGGATTATATTTGCAGGAACCGCTTCACGCAGAGCAGGATATTTTGCCAAAAGAGCCAGTGCAATCATGTTATGGGTTTTGCCACCACCCATAGACTGCTTCAAGCGTATGAGGCCTCGTGCTCCTGTACCTGAAAAACGCTGAAAAGCCATATCAACCAAAGTATTCATGCCTTCAGTTATATAATTTTCAGAAAAAAATTTTTTCGCATCAATGCTTCCATCAACTAGATTTGCTAAATCCAGCGCATCATCCTGCTGATTATCCAAAAAGACATCCTGTCTCACCTGACAAAGCTCATATAAACTTTTCATAACCCGCGCCCCTTAAGAAAATTGTTATATGCGTATAAATTCTACAAGCTACAAAGAAAATCCTGCTTTTGTGTATAACTTTGCAAAAATATTATGCCATAAAGTGCTCATACTCATATTCAGACACAACCACTGAGTAATCCGAAAATAGAAAAAAAGGGCTGCCCCGAAGGGCAGCCCGTACAAATCATCATCTTACTTCGCACCCAGCATAGCCAGCATGGTACCGGCGGCAACAGCCGTACCGATAACACCGGCAACGTTAGGCCCCATTGCATGCATCAGCAGGAAGTTAGAAGGATTAGCCTTCTGGCCTACAACCTGGGAAACACGCGCAGCCATCGGCACTGCAGATACACCGGCAGAACCGATCAATGGATTAATCTTCCAGCCGGACAGACGGCACATAATCTTGCCCAGGATAACACCAGCCGCAGTACCGCCGGCAAAAGCCAGCAGGCCCAGGCCGATAATCATCAGGGTCTGTACAGTCAGGAAGTCTTCGGCGTTCATAGTCATACCAGTACCTGTTGCCAGGAAAATCGTCACGATGTTGCAGAGCGCGTTCTGAGAAGTATCAGACAGGCGGTCAGTAACACCGGACTCACGGAACAGGTTGCCCAGCATCAGCATGCTGATGAGGGCTGCTACAGGCGGCAGCAATAAGGAAATCAAAATAGCGGAAGCAACCGGGAATACCATCTTCTCAAAATGGGTTACGTTACGCAACTGGTCCATCTTGACTTCGCGTTCCTTCTGCGTAGTCAGGGCCTTCATAATCGGCGGCTGAATCAACGGTACCAGGGACATATAGGAATAAGCCGCCACCGCAATCGCACCCAGAAGGTTAGGAGCCATCTTGGATGCCATATAAATAGCAGTAGGGCCGTCCGCACCACCGATGATACCGATAGCAGATGCCTCCTGGGCCGTAAAGCCCAAAAGCATGGCGCCTGCCAGGGAAATAAACACGCCGAACTGGGCAGCTGCACCCAGGAACAGCGTATTCGGGTTAGCAAGCAGCGGGCCGAAGTCGGTCATTGCACCTACGCCCAGGAAAATCAACGGCGGGAAAATCTCAAACTTGATACCATAATTGATAACCTGCATTACACCAGGCTCCTCAAGAAAGCCAGTGCAAGGGAAGTTAGCCATAATACAGCCAAATGCGATCGGAGTCAGCAGCAAAGGCTCGTACTCCTTGCCAATAGCCATGTACAGCAGGAAAATGCCCACGATAATCATCGCTACATTTCCCCAAGTCAATGCTGAAAAGCCACTGTCAAGCCATACGGACTGCAAAGAAATCGCAAAAGCGCTAAAAATTTCCATTAATCAATGCACCCCTTGTGTGTCAAATTTTCTTCAGGGCAATCACCTTGGCAGAGTCAGTCCAATTCTGGCGCACCGCCGGCCGGATTGCCTTCACCCTGGAAAAGCCCACGCCCATTGCGGCCAAAGCCCCTGCGATTACTGCTACTGTGTCCTTGTTTACACCATTTGTTACTGCCATAATAATTGCCTCCTCATTCGTTAAAAAAATACAATACTACCTGTCATTTCTCAAACCACGAATGCGAGCTGCGCCGGCCCAGCTTCTTCTCTCAGCCGGACGAATCGCCTTGATTTGGGAAAAGCCAACACCATATGCTGCCAAAGCACCAGCAATAGCAGCCACTGTCTCACCGCTGATCCCAGGAGCAACTACAGGAGCCGCAGGCTCTGCCGCCTTCGCAGGGGCAGCCTTCTTCGGCTTGGCCGGAGCTGCTGTCGGATGAGTCTTCTTCTTCGTTCTCGGCTTCGTTGGATCAATGAAGTGAATCACACGAATAAAAAGGCTCAGGAGAAACAGTACCGCAAATACAATTGTCATGTTGATAAGCATGATGACAACTGGATTTGACATTTGATTATCCATATAGACACCGCCTTAAAATAATAGTTTCCGCTGTTATAAGCATTAAGCAAATGTCAAATAAAATATCTATACATTCCACACCTATGCCCTACAGCTTTCTAATAACGCCTTATCACATTATAACAGAAATTCCAAATATGTAAAAGTAGGTTATGAGAATATTTTCCATAACTTTTGGCTATAAATAGTTATATCAGCAATTTTTTCAGCTTCTGCACATACAGCCTACGGAAGGCTGCATACTCTCCCAGCCCCTTCGTAGAGCAGCGCACGGCAAAGCCTGCCCCCTGCAGCACTGATTTCCAGGACTCCGGGGAGTCACCTGCCAGGTCATGAATGGCATGATTGCCCCCTGCCAGAAGCAGCGGACGCAGGTACACCTTCCTGGAACCGCATTCTGCCAGCCTTTTCAGCACATCAGCCTTGTTGGGATAATCATCAGGCTCCACCACGCCGATATGCATCCGCCAGCCCCGGCTGTCAGCGTACTGCTGCAAAAGCTCGTAGGCTGGATTGTGCTGATGAGGGGAGCCGTGCCCCATGAACACCATGTCCTCATCCTCAGCCAGCCCGGATAGCCCCAGCACATCATCTGTCAAAAAAGCAAAATCCTCTGCCTCGTTCACAGTAAAGACCGGCTCCATCACCTGCAGGCTGGCAAATCTATCCGCAAAAGCCTCTGCCCCAGGCACAATCTTCTTCTGAAATTCCTCCCCCGGCGTCAGATGGGTGGGCATAACCACCACATCCTCATACCCTGCACCGGACAATTCATCCAGAAGCTCCTCGAGGGAAGGATATACATATCCTTCCCTTGCCATCTTTTTGCGCAAAAAGCTGCTGGTCCAGGCCTCCCGTACCTCAAAGTCCCGGAAAGCCTCCCTCACATCAGCCAGCAGCGCATCAAGGCAGCGTTCCTTCACATGGATATCCCCCACGCCAAAGGACACTGCCACAATAGCACCCTTCGTCATTATTTTGCACCCTGCTCTGCCACAACCACATCGGCAATCTTCTGGCAGATGACCTCCAGCTGCGCCTGGTCAGGCCCCTCCGCCATAACGCGAATCAGCGGCTCAGTGCCGGAAGGACGTACCAGGATGCGTCCCTCTGCCCCCAGCTCCTCCTCACCTGCCTTGATGGCAGCCGCGATATTGGCATTTTCCTCCCAGCCCTCCTTGGACTTCACCACTACATTGACCAGAAGCTGAGGATAGCTGGTCATCAGCTCATTCAGTTCCGACGGCTTCTTGCCGCTTCTCTTGATGGCGCACAAGGTCTGCAAAGCAGTCACAGGGCCATCTCCCGTAGTGCTGAAATCTGAGAAAATAATATGGCCGGACTGCTCGCCGCCCAGATTGTAGCCGTTAGCCAGCATGTTTTCCAGCACATAGCGGTCGCCTACCTTGGTAATCTCAGCCCTGCCCCCCAGGCCCTTGACAGCCTTGTGGAAGCCGATATTCGCCATGACGGTAGTCACCACCGTATTATCCTTCAGAGTGCCATTGGCAATCATCTCCTTGGCGCACATCACCAGCATGTGGTCACCGTCAATCACATGGCCCTTCTCATCCACGCACAGGCAGCGGTCTGCATCCCCGTCATGGGCAATGCCAAAATCAGCCCCCTGAGCCACTACAGCCTTCTGCAGCATCTTCAGATGGGTAGAACCGCAGTTGTCATTGATATTTACACCATTTGGCTGGTCATTGAGGACAGTCACCTCTGCCCCCAGCTGCTTCAAAACTGCCGGCATGGACTCAAAGGCCGCGCCATTGGCACAGTCCAGCACAATCTTCATGCCATCCAGCCGCTCACTGGCGGTAGACACCACAAATTCGATGTACTCCTTCACAAAATCATGGCGATAAGTCACAGTGCCCATCTGTGAGCCGGTAGCACGATACATCTGGTCCTCCTGCTCGATAGTGCGCACGATGTTCTCCAGCTCATCCTCTACTGCATCCGGCAGTTTGTAGCCATTGCCGCCAAAGAATTTGATACCGTTGTCATGGAATGGATTGTGGGAAGCAGAAATCACAATACCTGCCTTTGCCCCATGCTTCTTGGTAAGATAGGCAATGGCAGGCGTAGGAATAACCCCCGTCACCACCGCATGGCCACCGGCAGAGCAGATGCCTGCCACCAGTGCCGCCTCAAACATCGGGCCGGAAATACGGGTATCGCGGCCAATCAGAATCACAGGCGCCTCATCGCTGTCATCCTCGCCAAAATACAGGGTGGCAGCCCGCCCCATGCGATACGCCAGCTCAGGCGTCAGCTCCAGATTTGCCTCACCGCGAACACCATCAGTACCAAACAATCTTGACATAAAACAAAACCCTCCGCATCAAGCTCATAATACTTACATAATACTTACATAAACAATACTCGCATAATACTCATATAGCATTTGCATAATACTCATAAAATGCCCCTAAAAGCCAAAGCAGCTTCCGCTTTTCTAGCCATTATCCTATATATTATGACTGTTTTCACGCAAAAATGCAAGTGATGCGTTCATTCCATCCAATGCCGCGCTCATAATTCCCCCGGCATAGCCAGCTCCCTCGCCGATAGGATACAGCCCGGGCATGCTGACAGACTGATAGCTTTCACGGTCACGGACAATCCTGCAAGGTGCCGAGGAACGGGTTTCCACGCCGGTCATTACCGCCCCCTCATGGGCAAAGCCATGAATTTTCCTGTCCCAGTAAGGCAGGGCGGCTGCCAGCATATCCGTCACAAACCCCGGCAGGCAGCCATGCAAATCCACCGGCTTCACTCCCGGCAGATAGCCTGGCTTGGTCAGAAAATCCCGGGAGCCCTGCCGCCCGGACAGAAAATCTCCCACCGTCTGCACAGGTGCCCGATAGTCACCGCCCCCCAGCCGGAAGGCAAGCCGCTCCCACTGCCGCTGGAACTCAATGCCCCCCAGCACATGGCTGGCAAAATCCGCCGTATTCACCGTCACCAGCAGCGCGGAATTTGCCACCCCGGAATCGCGGCGATAATTGCTCATGCCATTAGTCACCACGCCCCCGGCCTCCGAGGCCGCGGCCACCACCTGGCCCCCCGGGCACATGCAGAAGGAATAGGCTCCCCTGCCGGATGCCCTGTCATTGTAGGTCAGGGCATAATCAGCCACCGGCAAAAGAGGGCTGCCTGCATCCTGCCCGTACTGGGACACATCAATAAGCTCCTGAGGATGCTCTATCCTGACCCCGATGGCAAAGGGCTTTGCTTCCATGGCTATACCCCTATCAAAAAGCATCTGATAAGTATCCCTGGCGGAATGGCCGATGCCCAGGAAGACAGCCCCTGCTGACAGCCTTTCCTGTCCATTCAGCTGCACGCCCCGGAGCCTGCCATCACTATCTGCCTCAAGCCCTGTCACCTGGGTTTCAAAGCGCACCTGCCCTCCCAGGCGGATAATCTCCTGGCGGATGTTCTTCACCACCTGCCGCAGCATATCCGTACCGATGTGGGGCTTGTGCAGGTACAGGATTTCCTCCGGGGCACCGGCTGCCACAAAATCCGCCAGCACCTGCCCCATCAGCGGGTCATTGACACGGGTAGTCAGCTTGCCATCGGAGAAGGTTCCGGCTCCCCCCTCCCCGAACTGCACATTGGATTTTTCATCAAAGCCGCCGCCAGACCAGAACCTGGCTATATCCTCATGGCGCCTGTCCACATCACGGCCACGCTCCACCACCACAGGCTGCCAGCCCTGCCGTGCCAGGGTAAGTGCCGCAAACATGCCGGCAGGGCCAAAGCCCACTACCACAGGCGGCTTATCCTCCCTGCCCGGAGGCGAAAACTGCCCAAGGGATGCCATCGCCTCCGGCGCCTCAGATACATTCCTGTCCTTTTTCCAGCGGCTCAGAAGCTTTTTCTCGCTGCCCTGCACCGCCACATCCAGCATATACACAAACCTGATGGGAGCACCATGAAAACGCCTGGCATCCACCGCCTTCCTGACCACCTTCACCAGGCTGACCATATCGGCAGCCACGCCCAGCCTCTCTGCCACCAGCACCTTCAGCTCCCTGGCATCATCAAAATTCACATTAAAATTTGCAATCCTTATCAATATGTCCACTCTCCACGCAAAAAACACTGAACGCAAAACACTTGCCAATGACATTATATCATTGACAAGTGCCAGCTATCCACAAAATATATCCGTTATATTTTGCAGCATTTATATTTTTACATCATTTTTTATTGATTTTGATACCCACGCTCACGGTCTTATTCGGTGAAGTCACCCCTTCAGGCAGCACCAGCTCCACATCCCTGGTTCCTTCCTCCGTCATGCCAGCCAGGGAAACAGGCTGCGTCTCCAGGCTCTTGATATCTGCCAGCAGCCTGGTAGCACCGCTTATCTCCACCTGGGCAGGCTCCACCGTCACACCTCCCAGCTTGTAGCCCTCCGGCAGAATCCCGTTCACCACAGGCTTTACCGCCACAACCTTCTTGCCCATGCCCGGCACCAGCTGCACAGTCACATCCATCTCCCCCGGCAGCACCGAAAGATTGGTGACCTGGTTGCCATCTGCGTCCACAGCCGTCAGCTTGACGCGCATGGTAAAATCAGCCGTATTGTCCGCCAGCTTTATCCTGCCTGCCGCCTTCACAATGGATTCCACCAGATGCCTCGGCCCGTATACATTGACATACTGCTGCACAGGCTGCACGCTGCCCACATCCATGCCCTGGGCAGGCTTGCCGCTGACGGCAATCTCCACCGGCACCCCGTGGGCAATCAGGCTCTCCATGCTCACGTTGACCACGGCATCGGACAGCTCCAGCAGCTCAAAGCCCTGGGGGATAACCGTCTTGATCTTCGCTTCATAATCCCCCTCGGTGTTGCCGGACAAATCGATGACCGCCTTGAAGTCATACTCATGGGCAGTTGCCATCAGGGAACGGGGTGCACGCACCTTCATACTGACTTCCCTGACATCCATGGTAACATTATACCCCTCCGGCGCATTGACAATCTCCACAGGCACCGTATAGGTAGCATTGACCGAAGGATTTTCCTCATTCATTACATAGCCCCACATGATAATCGCCGCAATCAGTGCCAGAATCTTGACAGGAAGATTGCGCCTAACCAGATTACGCAGATTTATCATCATTTATTCTTCCTCCAAGTATCAAACACATTTTTTATATCCTTCATCTTCAAGGTAGGATCTGCCTTGATGAGCAACGGACGAAGCCTTTTCTTCAGCTGCTCCGAATTCAGCCGCCTGGTAATATGACCATTCTCTGCAATAGACACAATGCCTGTCTCCTCGCTGACAATCACCACCACTGCATCACACTGCTCGGACAGCCCCAGGGCCGCCCTGTGCCTGGTCCCCAGCTCCGTGCTGAGGCCGCGGTTCTCCGTCAGGGGCAGCAGGCAGCCGGCGGCAATCATGCGGTTGCCCCGGATAACTGCCGCACCGTCATGGAGGGGCGTATTGGGAATAAACACGTTCATCATGAAGGGAGCCGTCACCAGCCCGTCCACCCTGATGCCGGTATCAATAATCTCATTGATGCCGATCTCCCGCTCCAGCACTATCAGGGCACCAATCTTCTTGGCAGACATGTTGAATACCACCTTGTCAATCTCGTTGACCAGGGTGTCAGCCTCCTCCGCATTCAGGTACACCGCAGAGCCCAGGAACTTGCCCTGGCCGATACGTTCAAGGGCACGCCTCAGCTCCGGCTGGAACACAATCGGCAGCGCCATGAACAGAAGATAGATGCTCTTGGACAGCAGCCAGTAGATGGCATGCAGCTCCAGGATATACGCCCCCAGCGCCACGCCCATCATCACGAACATCCCCTTAGCCAGGGTTATAGCCCTGGTATCCTTCAGCATCTCATAAGATTTGTACAAAATAACAGCTACCAGCAGTATGTCCACCACATCACGAAACCCAACTGTGGACAACAGGCCATGGTACTGTATCGGAACAGAAAAATCAAACGGCATATACATACTCCCCTACATAAAATGACAACAAACAAAACCCATGCACCAATACAAATTATTCCGAAAAATCTCCCTATATCTCTCATTCGCGAAAAAAAGCAGAAATCCTTCATTTTTCCGAAAAAATATAAATCTTTTTTGTGATTTTTTTATGAAAAGGACTGCAAATGCCCACAATCAGCCACAAAAAAAGCCGGAGAGACAGAAAATGCCTCCCCGGCTGCCTTGCCGTCAATTAATAAAATTAATACTCGCCGGCCACATCAATAAAGCCGTATACATCCTTTTCCTTGCCGGTGTGCAGGCCGTCAATGTAATCATACAGCTTCTGGGCGAACTGGCCGATCTTGCCGCCGCTGATTACCCTGTCCTGGCCCTGATAGCCCAGCACGCTGACAGGGGAAATGACAGCTGCCGTGCCGGAGCCGAATACCTCCTCCAGCTTGCCGTTCTCATAAGCCTCAATCAGCTCATCAATAGAAACTTTGCGCTCCTCGGTAGGGATGCCCCACTCCTTGCATACTTGCAGCACGGTGCGGCGGGTAATGCCGTCCAGGATAGTGCCGTCCAGCTCAGGAGTTACCACCTTGCCATCAATCTTAAAGAGGATGTTCATGGAGCCAACCTCGCCCACATACTTGTGCTCAATGCCATCCATCCACAAAGTCTGGTCGTAGCCCTTCTCGTGAGCCACCAGTCCGCCGTGAAGGGAAGCTGCATAGTTGGCAGGAGTCTTGGCCGCCCCCAGGCCGCCCTTCGGTGCGCGTACATAAGTATCCTCCACCATGATCTTTACCGGTGCAAAGCCATGGGCATAATAAGCACCTACAGGGGAAAGGATAATCATCAGCTTGTAGTACTGGCCTACGCTCACACCAAGATACGGATCAGTAGAGAAAATGAACGGACGAATATAGAGGCTCTGGCCAGGGCCATCAGGAATCCAGTCCTTCTCAATGTCAATCAGCTTCATGAGAGCATCATACACCAGCTTCTCATCCACAGCAGGAATATCCAGAATCTTTGCGGAACGATTCAGGCGAGCGACATGATCCTTGGCGCGGAAGACCACAGCCTTGCCCCCCTCATAGCGATACGCCTTGCAGCCCTCGAAAATAGCCTGTCCATAGTGCAAGGTGGCATTGGCAGGGCTCAGGGAAACCTCCTGATAAGGCACGATGCGAGGGTCATGCCAGCCCTCCTCCGGGTTGTAATCCATCTCAAACATATAATCAGTGAAGACGCGGCCAAAGCCAACCTTGCTGATATCCGCAGGTTTCTCTTTTAAGCTCTCCGCCTGTACAAAACGAATGTCTGCCATAAAAATACATCTCCTAACAATTCATCTGATAACTTTGTAACTGTGTAATGTATACATTTTAGGACTTTTCCACTCATAAATCAAGTAAATAAATAAAATTTATTAAAGTATCTATAAAACCAGTCCTCCGCCCTGCCACAAACTTCACTGGCAAAGCTCTGCCTCATCTCTTGTCAATTCTTTCATAACCTCAGGAAGCATTTCCTCAATATCCCCGGCTATGAGGCAGTTGCCCTTTTGCTCATAAGCCAGCTCCCCGGCCCGGCTGTGAATGTACACCCCGGCCAGCGGCTGCCTGCCCTCCATCACCTGCTTATAGAGCCCGGCAATGGTTCCTGCCAGCACATCACCGCAGCCTGCCGTTGCCATGCCCGGATTGCCGCCGTTGGAAACATAAGCCATGCCATCAGGGTAAATCACCACCGTAGTCTCGCTCTTGATGACAAAAACCGTATTGTATTCCTTGGCCGCCTCCCGGCCCAGCTCCAAAAGCTCCTCCTTCAGCTCCGGCACCGTAATCCCCAGAAGGCATGCCATCTCCCCAAGATGCGGCGTCAGCACCGGCACATGGCGGCACTTTGCCAGAAGCTCCCCCCGCTCCCGAAAAGCGTAGATACCGTCCGCATCCAGCACCAGCGGCACATCCGTACCAGCCGCAAAGGCACGCACAAAGGACTGAGCTTCCTCCGTCCTGCCCAGCCCCGGTCCCAAAAGCACCAGGTCATAGCCGGAGGCAGCCGACAAAAGCTCCTCCGCATTGTCCAGGGAAAAATGGCCGCTGCCATTATCCTGCACCGGCAAGGTCATGACCTCCGTCAGCTTTGCCTCATAGATATCGTTCAGGCTCTCAGGACATGCCAATGTCACAATCCCGGCACCAATCCCCAGGGCCGCCCGGGAAGCCAGCACCGCCGCCCCGGTCATGCCCCTGGAACCTGCAATCACCAGTATCCTGCCGCAGTTTCCCTTATGGCAGTCCACAGGCCTTGGCAGCAGCCACTGCCTGGCACCGTCCTCCAGCAAAAGCTCCTGACGGATCCTGTCATCCTCCAGAATCCCACTGGGAATCCCGATGCCGTCACTGAGAAGCTTGCCGCAGTACACAGAGCCCGGTGCAAACATCATCCCCCACTTGGGTGCACCCAGAGTGACGGTCATGGCAGCAGCCACCGCCACATCCTCCACCTGGCCGTTATCCGCCTCCACACCGCTGGGCACATCAATGGACAGCACCCTGAGCCCAGCCCGGTTCACAGCCTCAATAAGCCGCCTTGCCTCCGGCCGGAGCGTACCGTGAAAGCCGGTGCCCAAAAGGCCGTCCACCACCCCGTCAGCCGTCTTCAGCACCACCTGCAGCTTATCCCAGTCACGTTCTTCCCGAAGGTTGAACACCTCGATGCCCATGTTGCAGATGACATTGAAATTCACTGCCGCCGAAGCTGACATCCGCTCCGTCTGCCCCAGCACAAACACCTTGGGCCTGCCCCCTGCATTGGCAATATACCGCGCCGCCGCAAAGGCATCTCCCCCGTTGTTGCCGATACCAGCCACCACGCAAATCCTCTTGCCAGCCACGCCCTCCAAAAGGGAATCCAATGCCAGAAAAACCTCCCGGGCGGCATTTTCCATCAGCACCACCTCGGGAATCCCGATTTCCTGAATCGCCCGCCTGTCAATATTCCTCATCTCCGCCACTGTTGTCAGCTTCATGAACGCTTCCCCCTCATTATTCAAAAAAATACCGCGGCTTACCTGCCTCTGCCGGCCTGCTGCGCCGCAACTTTTCTCTAATTATCCCTCAAAAACACATTGTGCCACGGCATGCTCCCTGGCATGGCTGATGCTTATCCAGGCATGCTTCAGCCCCCTTGCCTCCGCCATATCCCGGAATGCACCATACAGCAAGAGCTTTGGGCAGCCCAGCTCATCATTGACTATCTCAATATCAAGCAGCCTGCCCTCCCGCAGCCCGGTGCCAAAAGCCTTCAGCACCGCTTCCTTGGCAGCAAACCGCCCGGCAAATGACTCCGCCATGCCTGCCCCCCGGCTCCGGCAGTAGGCCGCCTCCGCCTCCGTAAACACCCTCTTGACAAAGGCCTCCTTCGCCACAGCCTTCCTCATCCTGCCTATTTCAACTATGTCAACACCAATGCCTAAAATCATACTACCCCTCTACAAAAAAGAACCCCGGGCAGGGGTTCTTGAATTCTATCTTGCTACCTGATACTCAGACTTGTCCACATGCACGGAGCGCTCAATCAGCACCTCAACACGGCGGTTCTGTGCCCTGCCCTCCTCGGTGGCATTATCAGCAATTGGGCGGTACTCGCTCCTGCCCATGGCACTGAACCTGGCCGGATTCATCCTGCCATCCTGCGCAATAATATACTTCATAAAGTTAATGGCACGGGCAGAGCTCAGCTCCCAGTTGGAGGGATACGCCCCGCTGGTAATCGGCACGTTGTCCGTGTGTCCCGTGACCAGAATCCGCTGGGGAATAGGTGCCACCAGCGCCGCAATCACCGGCCCGATTTTCTGCACACCAGCCGTCAGCTCCGCAGAGCCTGACGGGAACAGCGCATTCTCCTTTATCCTGATCATCAGCCCGTCCTCGGTCAGGACTGTGCTGATTTCCTCGTTCAGGTCATTCTGCTCAATATATGTATCCAGCTGCCTCTTAACAGCCTCCATCTGCTTGTTTTCTGCCAGATAAGCCTCCATGCCGCCATCATCCGATGACACCATGTCACGGGAGCTGTTCTGTGCCGGGCCTGCCCCTTCAAAGAAAGACGGGCCGCCCATATTAAAGGCCGAACTGAAGGCCTGAGCCATCTGGGTCAGCTTCGTCTCATCCGTCTGGGAAATCGCAAACAGGCAGATGAACAGCGCCAAAAGCAGCGTCATCAGGTCAGAATACGGCAAAAGCCATGCCTCACTGGCTTCCTCCTCATGAGGAGCCGGTCTTTTCTTTCTTGCCATCAGCTTAATCCTCCTTCAAAGTCTCGCGTACAGTCTGAGGAATAAATACCATCAGCTTCGCCTCAATAGCAGCCGGGGAGTCACCGGCCTGCAATGACAATATGCCCTCGATAATCATGCGCTTCTGGCTGATTTCCTGCTCGGAAAGTATCTTCAGCTTGTTGCACAGCGGCAACCAGAGAACGTAGCCTGTGAAGATACCCAGAATGGTGGCAACGAACGCCGCTGCAATGGAATGGCCCAGCTTCTCAATATCATTCAGGTTACCCAGTGCCGCAATCAGGCCTACCACGGCGCCAAGCACGCCCAGGGTAGGTGCATAAGTACCTGCCTGGGAGAACATGGAACGGTTCTCCGCATGACGTGCCTGCATGATGGAAATCTCCGCATCCAGCACATCGCTGACAAATTCCTGCTCCATGCCGTCAACTACCATGCTGAGGCCGTTGCGGAAGAACGGGTCGTCAATCTCCTGAATCTTGCTCTCCAGTGCCAGCAAGCCTTCGCGGCGTGCCAGCTGGGAAAGCTCAACAAAGGTCTGACGAAGCTCAACTGAGGACTGCAGGTTGTTTTTGAAAAATGTCTTCTTGAACAGCGTCGGGAAATTCTTCAGCTGGTCCATGCGGAAACCGATGAACAAGCAGGAGAATGTACCGCCGATAATAATCAGGAACGCCGCCGGGTTATTCATAGCTGACAAAGGCGCACCTTTTAAAATCATGCCCACAAAGATAGAAATTACACCCAATACCATACCAATGACTGTTGCAAGTTCCAAGATAAAATCCCCCTATCCATATACATTTATTGAGTATTATTCAATAAAAAATCTGAAAGTCCTGCTAACAAACTCAATTTTCTTTAATTATACAAAATTTTTTCCCGAAAAACAAACCATTAGCCATTTTTCATGAAATTCTTAGACTTTTGTACTAAAATAATTTTCTTTTATAATAACATAAAAATCCTTAACTATTTCTAAAATATATGGTATAATAAATTTTAAATAACTTGAATTTATTACTTTAGTATATATGCACGACAAATTCGCGAATAAATTGTATCGGAGTGATCATTATGGAATTGCGACAACTGGAATATTTCCAGATGGCCAGCCGGCTGAAAAACATCACCCGGGCGGCGGAACGGCTCAATGTTTCCCAGCCCAATATCACCGTTGCCATCAAGAAGCTGGAAACGGAGCTGGGCATCAAGCTGTTCGATCGGAGCCAGAAGCAGCTTTCCCTGACACCGGAAGGCAACATCTTCCTGAACCGCATCGAGCTGGCTCTGAGAAGCATACAGGATGCCGTACTGGAAGTCAACGACTACAAGCAGCTGCAGAAGGGCACCATCAAGATAGGCATCCCTTCCATGATCGGCGCCTATCTGTTCCCGAAGATCTTCTCCAGCTTCCAGCAGCTGTACCCTCACCTGGACATCTACCTCTACGAGGAAGGCTCCATGACCATCCGGGAGCAGCTGGAGCGGGATGACCTGGACTTCGGCATCGTCATCATCTCCGATGCCTCTGCCAGCCTGCAGCTCCTGCCTATGTCCAGGAACCAGATTGTGGCGTGCATCCCTGAAAAGCACCCCCTGGCCAGTAAGAACAGCATCTCCATCAACGATGTGGCCAATGCCGACCTGATTATGCTGAAGGAGGGCTCCTTCCTCAGGCAGCTGGTACTGAGCAAAATCAAGCGTGCCAATATCATGCCTGAGATTGTGCTGGAATCCAACCAGATAGAGACAGTCAAGGGGCTGATTGCCTCCAACGTGGGCATCGCCTTCCTGCTGGACTTCATCGTCAAGGGGGCTCCGGGCATCAAGGCCGTGCCTTTTGATGACCCCATCTATGTGGATTTGGGGCTGGCATGGAAAAAGGACCGCTACATCAGCAACGCCGCCCAGTCCTTCATCGACTTCTGCCGCAATACCATGAAGGAAGGCTGATAAGCCTCATAAGTATAATAAACTATTTACAAAGTATGTAAATTCTGTTATACTACAATACTGAAAAAGAGATATTACACCAACGACAGGTGACAGGATAGCCGGAGAGAGATGCTTGCCAAAGATCAGCCGGTTATCTGTTGCCTGTTTTTTTGTGGCATGTAGTCATGATATGTGAAAATAAATTTGCAAAGAAACAGGAGGAGATTTTATGGCAAACATTAACGATAACTACTTAAAGCTGGCAGGCAGCTATCTTTTCAGGGAGACGGCCCGCAGGAGAGCTGCCTTTATTGAGGCTCATCCGGAAGCTGACGTCATTTCCCTGGGCATAGGCGATGTAACCCTGCCATTGCCACAGGCCTGCATCCAGGCCATGCACAAGGCAGTAGACGAAATGGCATCTGCCGATACCTTCCGGGGCTACGGCCCGGAGCAGGGCTACAGCTTCCTGGTGGACAAAATCATCGAGAACAACTATAAGGGGCTGGGCATTGAATCTGACGAGGTATTCGTGTCTGATGGTGCCAAGAGCGACTGCGGCAACATTCAGGAAATCTTCAGCACCGATAACACCATTGCCATCACGGACCCGGTATATCCTGTATACCTGGACACCAATGTCATGGCTGGCCGCACCGGCACCTTGCAGCCTGATGGCCGCTACCAGGGCGTCACCTATCTGGCCTGCAACGCTGAGAACAATTTCTGCCCGGAGCTGCCGGAAAAGCCCGTTGACCTGATTTACCTCTGCTGCCCGAATAATCCGACGGGCACCACCCTCACCCGTGAGCAGCTGAAAAAGTGGGTGGACTACGCCCTGGAGCATGACTCCATCATCCTCTTTGATGCTGCCTACAACGCCTACATCACCGAGGAGGATGTGCCACGCACAATCTTTGAGATTCCTGAGGCCAAAAACTGTGCCATTGAGTTCCGCTCCTTCTCCAAGACAGCAGGCTTCACCGGCACCCGCTGCGGCTACATCGTCCTGCCGAAGACCGTTACCGGCAAAGCTGCTGACGGCTCCCGGCAGGCACTGAATCCCCTGTGGAACCGCCGCCACACCACCAAGTTCAACGGCACCGCCTACATCATCCAGCGTGGTGCAGAGGCGATTTTCACCCCGGAGGGAAAGACCCAGGTCAAGGAAATGATCGGCTACTACATGGAAAATGCCCGCATCATCCGCGAGGGACTTACTGCGGCAGGCGTTACCGCCTTCGGCGGCATCAACGCCCCTTACATCTGGCTGAAAACCCCGGACAGCATGCCATCCTGGGACTTCTTTGACAAGCTCCTGAACGATGTGCATATCGTGGGTACTCCTGGCGCAGGCTTCGGCCCTTGCGGCGAGGGCTATTTCCGCCTCACCTCCTTCGGCAACAGGGAAAAGACCATTGAGGCAGTTGACCGCATCAAAAACAGCCTGAAGTTCTGACCAACGCCTGTATAAATTACTATCAGCTGCATCCTGTGCTGGATAATGCACACTTGACTTTTTTCAAAATACAGATAAAATGATTAATAGCCCTCCTTGTCGGGGGGCTATTGCATTTTTCAAAAATAAATGGAGGCATTCTTATGGTAACACTTGATTTGCAAAACCTGCTGGTGTGCAGAAACATATTAAAGGACAAGCTGGTGCAGGAGCTGGCAGAGGCCGTTGCCTCGCCTGACGATTTATCCGCCAGCCATCGCTTTGCCGGTCACCTGATGGAAAAGGCTGAGCAGGAGGGCTGGAGCGGCAACCTGATCCGCGCCCTGTTCCTGCACCTTCTTAGCCAGGAGGGCTGCCTGGCAGCAAAGATGGCAGAGGCCGCCAGTGGCAAAATCGGCACCAGCCTGCAGGATGCCTTCATTCACGATATGAAAAAGCTGCTGCCGGCACTCTCCGAAAAGGCAGTGGATATTGTCAATGTAAAGCTGCTGGATGACTATATCCCTTCCCTGCCTCAGAAGCTGGAAGCCACCGAGTACCTTGAACGGCAGCTTTCCGGCAAGGCCACCCCGGAGGAAATCACCGAGGCATTCCTGACTTACTACGCCAGGTACGGCTATGGCGAGATTGCATCCTATCCTGCCTTCTGCTGGAATACCAAGCATCAGAAGCTGCAGGGCATCCGCCACTTTGAAGCTATGGACTTTGAGGACATTATTGCCTACAAGCGGCAGAAGGAGCAGCTCATCGGCAACACCCTGGCATTTATCCGCCGCCGCCCTGCCAACAACGTGCTGCTGGTAGGCTCCCGGGGCACAGGCAAGTCCTCCGGCGTCAAGGCACTGGCCAAGGCCTACTACACTGACGGGCTGCGCCTCATCCAGATGCAGAAATCCCAGCTCAGCGACCTGCCAAAAATCATGGCAAGCCTGCGCCAGTACGCCAGCAAGCGCTTCATCATCTTCTTTGATGACCTGTCCTTTGAGGAATCCGACAGCGACTACAAGTACCTGAAGTCCGCCATCGAGGGCGGCGTGGAATCCAGGCCGGAAAACGTGCTTATTTACGCCACCTCCAACCGCCGCCACCTCATCCGTGAGACCTGGCGTGACAGGAACGACCAGCAGGATGAAATGTTCAGGAACGATAGCATCAACGAGACCATCTCCCTGTCTGACCGCTTCGGGCTCATCATCACCTATCTGGAGCCGACACAGGACGAATATCTGGATATTATCGACCACTACCTGCAGCAGGAGGGCATCTCCCTTGACCGGGAGGAGCTCCGCATCCTGGGCCACCGCTGGAACCTGGAGCACTCCGGCCGTTCCGGCCGCTCTGCCCGCCAGTTTGTCACCCACTATCTGGGACAGATGCTGGATAAATAAACCACGCGAAGCAAAATAGCCATAAAAAAGCACCCTGTTCAAAAACGAACAGAGTGCTTTTTTCGTTGCCTTCTCAGCCAAAATCATGCATAATATCATCAGCAGGAGATGTACCGGCACGGCAGGCGGTAAATCCTGCCCCTGAAAGGGGGCGCTGCCTATGACACTGTATGATTTTTTGACGTTGGCAATATCCCAATGCAGATTACCGTTCCAGCTTGCTGTCAGCCTTCTGCTGGAACTTTTCCTTGAACACAATAAACCGTTCATGGGTGCCGGAGCCGATTTCCCCGGCCTCGTCAAAGGCAGTCACCTTGAAGGAAATCCTGCGTCCCTCCACCCCGGTAATCTCAGCCACAGCCCTCACCTGCATACCCACAGGAGTAGCTGCACTATGGGCGATGTTAAGAGCCGTCCCTACGGAGGTACTGCCCTCATCCAGCAGGCTGTCCATCAGGTCGGAGGCTGCCTTCTCCATCAGGCAGCACATGGCAGGAGTAGCAAATACCTCCAGGCAGCCGCTGCCCATGGCTTTCGCCGTATTGGCAGCCGTCACTGCATCCCTGACCTCATGGGAAAGCCCGGTCCTTATCTCCTGTGCCATATCAGCCAAACACCTCGGTGAAATAGATTACCGTAACGGTATCATTCATGGTAATGCGCTTCTTGTAGATGCGCTCAAAATCAGCAATCAGCTCATCACGGGAATGAATATTGGGATTCTGCTGGCCCAAATCCTCAGAGGTCAGGTTTTCCATGGTCTTCACCCGTACCTTGTCAAGGTAAGCAGTATAGAGCCGCTTCTTCGGGGTGAACTTCTTGCCGGCAGTAATCCAGACAATGGAACCCTCAGGATACTTGTCGCTCACATCCCCCAGACGTACAGTACATCTCTTGCTGCGCTCAATCAGCATCTTTTCGTGCTTTTCGGCCTGGAAATTCAAAGACATCATAACACAACACTCCTAAACCCAATATATAAATTTCATCATCAACAAATCTCGCAACCAGCACAGCAAGATACCACAGCAATACCGCCTCCGGTCGGATTATTATTAGTTTACCATACTTTCCAGCAAAATAAAAGACCATATCCCGGATAAGAATGACAGCCCCTGCAAATAAAAAACGAGCCGCACATACTCCTGCGGCTCATTTTTTATCTCCTGCTGCCAAAGCAGGACACACATCAACAATCACTTAATCATGCGGATAACGCCTGCCAGCATAACCAGCTTCAGAACTCCGTCAACAACTGCCATATCCATAACCGTATACCTCCACAAATTCATTACACCATTTTGTACTTGCTGTGTACTTTGTATTCATTTGTGTACATTATACGTCTATGTCCAATTTCTGTGAACAGACCTTAGTCCTAGTTTCAGCTATTCCATTATAGAAGTTTTTTATGCCAAAATTAGCAAAATTGGTATAGATTAATCCATATCCCACCTATAACAAAACAGCATAGCAGCAGGTTACTCCTCAGGATTGCCCTGGTTCTGCCCATCCTCATCGAAGGCACTGCGGCTGCTCTCCGCCCCGGCAGGCACGCCATTGCCATCCCCATCACCATCGGAGTTCAGGGAAGCCTTGTAAATAGCCGTAATTGACTTGTAGGTAGTCTTCACCCTCTGATAAAGCTCGCCACCCTTCTTGCGCCCCAGAATCTGAATCAGCTTGTGATAGAACTGCATCTTGCTGTCAGACTCGGACAATGCCTCGTAGATAACCCCTGCCTGCTTGTAGTTCAGCGGTATCTTGTGGATGAGCTTAATATGGTTCAGAAGCTTGGTGCAGATGGACTGATATGCCCTGCGCTGCAGCTCCTCTGCCGTAGGCTCGGCTCCGCCGCCATTATTCGCCTCTCCTGCTTCACCATCAGCCTCATTTGCCTCTCCTGCTTCAGCTGGCTCATCTGCCTCTGGTGCAGCCTCCTCCGCAACAGCCTCCACGGCTGCGGAAAACGCATCAGCAGCTGCCAAAGCTCCGCAGGATGCACTATCTGAATCATCCCCGGCACTGCTATCCCCTGCTGCCTCATCACTGGCAGCAGCCGCCTCCGCAGCCTTATCAGCATAGTACCCATCATCAGCACCAAAAGGCGGCTCCTCAGCCCCATAGACCTCCCCTGTGCCGCCATCTGCCTGCTGGCCGTCAGCGACAACATAATCATAATCATCAGCACCTGCAGCACTGTCAAGGTTCAAATCTACAATAACCTCCTGGTCGCTCTCATCAATCCCCAGCCCGGACTGATGCTTGAGGGCACCGTCAATATCACGGCAGCGATAGATATTATCCCGTCCCTGCTTGGCAGCCATCTCAATAGCAGCATCATAGCCCTTGTCCTTGCTGATGATATAATAGCTCTCATCCGTTGAATAACTGCACATCAGAGCCGTAATCAGCTGAAAGTCCAGCGCATTCTCCACGCCATTATCAATCTTCTCAAAGCGTATCTCCGCTGCGCAGCCCATCAGCTGGCGCACCACATCAATCTTCAGCGTATCTGCCTTGCAGCTGTAAAACAGGCACACCCTGCTGCCAGCCCCCAGCTTTTCAATACCGCCCAACCCTTCGTTGTGCACATTTTCATAATCAATATAATAACTTGACACCCTAGCACCTCACAAAATTTATTTTATTTCTTTATTTTACTCTCCCAGGGCAGATAAAGCAACCGGCACACAAAAATTTGTGCAGCTAATCATCCTCGCCGCAGCTGCCCTCCACGCCCCTGACCAGCCAGTCAAAATGCTGTGAAACCTCATCATCGGACATATTCTCATCTCCTGCTACCCTCAGGACACCCCTCTGGTCGTAAATAGGGCCGTAGAAGACATCCCACTTGCCTGACCGGAACCGTGCCATAGCCGTTTCCACCAGGTTGGCAGTCCCCGGCTTCACCAGAGGCGAAAGCTCCGACAAGCCAAAAAAGCCCTCGGAAATATCCGCAAAGTACATGGTTCCCTTGAAGCGCCCCTCCATGCACTCACGCATCCTCGCCTCATAAAACTTATCCCAGTGCCATACAGAAGCTGCCAAAAAGGTATTGGGGAACATATCCGTATGCTCCATATTGTAGCCGATGCTCTTGACCCCCCTGGCATCAGCAGCCTCCAGCACGGATATGGTGTTCAGATTGGTCGCCATTACATCCACCGGAAAATCATCCATCAGCCTGTTGGCAACCTCTTTCTCCCGTTCCACGTCACTGTAAGTATGACTCCAGCGCAAATGCACCACAGCCTGGGGATTTACGCTCTGCACCCCCAGGGCAAAAGCATTGATAACCCTGATCTGCTCCGGCCTTGGAAAGCTGGACACATAGCCGATATGCCCCGTTTCCGTCTGCCTGCCGGCCACGATGCCTGACAGGTAGCATGCCTGATATATCCTGGCGTAGTAGGAAGCCAGATTTCCCTGCGCCTTCTTGCCCTTCAGCTGAAAAAACTTCACATTGCTGTACTTCTGCGCCGCCTTTTCAACAGCTGAGGCATATACATCGCTGGTGGAAAAGACAATGGTTGCCCTGTCCGCCCTTACCAGCTGGTCAATAATATGCATGGCAGTTTCCTCGTCAATGCCCTTTCCATCACCGCGCATATCATTGTCCACACGCATATTGGCGGCATCAGCATGAGGCAGGGAATCCCTGTACACCACCTGAACCTTCAAGGTGTTCTTTACATACTCAAAGCCAATGCGCTGAGCCTCATTCCAGCCTCCATCATTCAGCTTGCCGTCAAAGAGCACGCCAATCCGTATATCTCCCGTAACCGCGGATGCAAAGGGATTGCTGGCAAACTTGATGCAAAAATATCCTGCCACGCCCATCAGGAGCAGCAGTGCTACAGCAAAGGGCTTGATTAAATCCTTACTCATCACTGCCACCTCCATAGACACGCTTCTCATAGTCAGCCACCGGCTCTGCCTTGGCATAAAGCCATCCCTGCACCACATCACAGCCGCTTTCCCTGGCCATGGCTGCCTGCTCCTCAGTTTCCACGCCCTCAATCACTGTCAGCATGCCAAAGTCCCTGGCAAGCCTCACCACATTGGCAACCAGGCTGTTGTTGTGATTCCTTTCCCAGCCCAGCACAAAATTCCTATCCAGCTTCAGCACATCAGCCGGTATCTGCTCCAGCATGGACAGGGAGGAATAACCTGTACCGAAATCATCAATGGACAGCCTGAAGCCTGCCGCAGACAGCTCCTGCAGCCTGTCCACCATGGTAGCTGCATCATCAATAAAGGCGCTCTCCGTAATCTCCAGCTCCAGCATATGCCGCGGCACCCGGAAAGAATCCGCAATCATGCAGATATTTGCCACCAAAGACTTGCTGGCAAAATGGGCGCGTGAGATATTCACTGAAATCGGATACACCACCTTGCCCTCATCCAGCCAGTGGCGTATCAGGCGGCATGCCTCCTTCAGCATATACAAGTCAAGCCGCTTTATATCTCCTGTAGACTCCAGCAAAGGCACAAACTGATACGGCAGAATAAGTCCCAGCTCCGGGTGATGCCACCTGACCAGCGCCTCGCTGCCTGCCCATCCGTCAGACTGCAGATGGTGCTTTGCCTGCAAATACAGCTTCAGCTCGCGCCGTTCCAGCGCATGCTCAAAGTCCTCCTCCAGCCTTTTGCGCATCTGCTGCTCCTCGTACATCTTCTGGTCATAAAACACCACTATATTGCTGCCCTGCTTGGCATACTTAAGGGCCGTAATCGCCCGCTCATACGCCGCGTTCATGTGACCGCCCTCATCTGCTACGCTGGCACCTGCTGACAGCACTATGGTATATTCCCTGACACTGTCACGCACCTGCTCCAAAAGGTTTTGTACACGCTCCAATGCCCCTTCGCCATTCATCAGCAGGGCAAATCTGTCCGCCGTAACCCGGCACACCATCTCCCCCTGGTCTATGCCATCCTTCAGGATAGCTGCCGTCTTTTTCAGGACTATATCGCCATACTCATTGCCCATAATCATATTCAGGGCGCTGAAGGAATTGAAATCCACCACAAAAATCGTCACAGGCTTCCTGCCCTGGGTATGCCATTTGCGCCTCAGGCCTGCATAATTGTACAGGCCTGTCAGCTCATCAATATAAGCAAGCCTGATCAGCTTGTCCTGGCTCTCCCGCCTGTTGGAATCCAATGTCCACATGGCAAGCCAGAAAAGCACCGCCAGCACCATGGACGCCACCAGGACAAGGTACAATACATTATGAATCGGCGTATCCACAACCCATGCCGGCAGCATTCGGTACACATACCAGCCATCCAGCTCCGGCACCGCCACGGATACCATGTACCATTTCTTGTCAGCATTTTCAAAAGCCTCAATACCATAGTCATTGTAATAGAGCTTTTGGGAAAGACTATTCCAGTGGCTTTCATCGTTAAAGAAGGTATGGGCAGCCTGCTGGCTTTCAATTGTCATGCTGCTCACTCCCAGCTGCCAGCTATGCTGCGATGCCGCAAAGACAACGCTGTCATCATCCTCGTGATAAAAAAGGCTGTTCATGGCACTGCTGTTTAAAATCCCGTACACGGCACCGCAAACCCTGCCACCACGCCAATATGGCACACTGACAATCACATGCTCAAAAATGCCGCTGCAATGATACTGTATTTTCTCATAGCCCCGCATGGTCTGCTGCAGCACAGGCAAAATATCATAAGGTGCCTTATCGCCATAAATCATCTCCCCCTGAGGAGTAACTGCTCCTATGAGGATAAAATCCTTCAAGGCAGGATTTACCTTGCGAATGTACTCATTTAGCTCACTCCTGCTGTTTGTTTGGGACTCCGCTACAGAATTCACATATCGCAATGTTTCATAGTACTTTTTTATCCGTTCATCAATCAAGTGCCTGGACTGAACGGTCTTCTCCACCATATTAGTTTCCGCTTCCCTGTACATGATCTGGGATAGTGCATACTGACAGGCTCCCATGCAGAGCATTAAAAGCATCCCCAGCACAATCAAAGCTTGGAAACTGTCATTCTTTTCATGAAGTGTAAACTTCATACTGTCCACCTCAACTGCTTACCATTTATTTTCTTACTGTCCTGCTGTTTTACTACCAAATATCTACAACAAATTACCCAAATAAAGTCATATATAGAGTATTCGCCATAAAATGTAAATATCCTGCAAATATTTAAAAATTTCAATTTTTTCGTTGTGGAAATCCCAATGGGGGGAGAGGCAATGCCAATGCAGGCACGCTCGCGCTACTATCCGCGCCTAGCGGATGCTAAGCTCTCGCTTCGCCTTCGGCTCGCGAATTGCTAAGCACCGAGGCGCGTCTCAGTGCCCTGCATTGGCACCGCCATCTCCCCCCATCACTTCCCTGCCAACATTTACTATCCTGCAATAGCAACCTGCCTCCCCCCAACCATACAAAAAAATTGAAAAGGAGAGCCGGAAAGCTGACGAAACCTGCAACTGCCATCAATTATGCAAGCCTCCATGCTCTTACTAGTAGAAATCCTTGCATAAATGTTGGCAGTTTCAAGCTTCGTCAGCTACCAGCTCCCATTGACGGGTAGATGCAAGCCCCATGTTATGTAATGTGTAGCGTACATTTTGTAGCGTTGATTATTCTGTTGTATCTGTTCAGACCAAGAAAGGGCAGGTGTGGCATGTACCCAAAGAAAACCTTGAGTGCAGCCTCGCTTCTTAGCGAGTGCGAGCGTAAGCGATGCAGGAGCTTAGAAGCGCGAGGCGCAGGGGATGACGAAACCCTATTGACATGAATTAGTTTCGAGGATAAATCCTTGTATGCTAGGCGGAGGAGGAAGGCATGGTGGTTCCATGCCGACCGACGACAACAACGCAGACAAGGATTTAGACCGAAAATAATCATGGAAATAGGGTTTCGTCATCCCTCCGAGCGAGAGCGTGTTTTCTATGGGTACTGCCAATACCTGCCCCCTTCATAGTCTGAACAGAGTCCACGAACTTCCAAGCACGAAAAAAAGAGGCTACCTTGCAGTAACCTCTCTTGCTCTAACCGGCAACTTCCTATCCTCCCAGGCCGGTCGCAGTGAAATACAGCGAACCCGCTGTATTTCACTGGGTGACATGCCACCGGCATGTCACCCTCCAAGCAAGTCCCTTGGCTGGAGACGGTGACTATATAACAAAAAAGAGACTGTCCTTAGACAATCTCTTTCTAACCGGCAACTTCCTATCCTCCCAGGCCGTCTCCAGCCAAGTACTTTCGGCGTTTATGTGCTTAACTACTGTGTTCGGAATGGGAACAGGTGGAGCCACATAGCCATCATCACCGGATTATGCTGTTGTATACATTCACATGTACACACAAAACTATACAGAAACAAGTCATGAATTGACGTTTTAGGGTTGTAATTAAGCCCTCGACTTATTAGTATTGGTCCGCTTCACATGTTGCCACGCTTCCACTCCCAACCTATCTACCTTGTCGTCTTCAAGGAGTCTTACCAGATTGCTCTGTGAGAGATCTCATCTC
>NZ_VUNR01000026.1 GCF_009695585.1 Anaerovibrio slackiae | reverse complement strand
CTGCAAAAGCCGTCTGTACATGGCAAAAATAGTTTTTTTGAAAAAATAAAATACAAACTACTTTATAAGGCAAAAATATGGCAGCGAGTGTGGATAACTCGCTGCCATATTTGTCTACGGTCTGAGCGGCAGTGTACCCACTGCCGCTGTTTTCAGCAAAAAATAATATCTGCCAGCTCCCAAAGAAAATCCGGCAGATATTGAAAAGTGACTACATTTGTTGTATAATGGGAATTGAAAAAAGGTGCTACCGATAGACGGTTAGCCCGTGTTGGTTGGCAAAGATAGCCGCTCAACTTTGGACGTGAGGCGGCTATTTTTGTTTATGGATATCTTTGCCGATTGTGTATCCTAACTGGATGGCGGCTATCACCAGACACAAAGATCCGATGAGCACGCCGAGGATTTCAACTGACATGTCTATCACTTCCCTCCATCGTGAGATTCCTTTTGCAAGGTTTCTATGTAAACGGAGGGTAACAGTCCCTCCGGAGAGGGCTAACCGCCTACCGTATTGGTAGCACCCAGTAAATTATACCAAATAAAAAATCTGTTTGCAATAGTCGCAAACAGATTTTTTATTTGATTAGAAATTTATTTTAAGCAAAAATCCCGCTCTGCTTCACAGCCTCCACAATCCGCTGCATATCTTCCTCGGACTGTACCAGTGCCATGCGCACATATCCCTCGCCGGAAGGGCCAAAGGCACTGCCCGGTGTCACCAGCACGCCGGTCTTGTCCAGCAAATCCCTGACAAAGCTTTCCGAGTCAGCATACTGCTCCGGCACCGGGGCCCACACGAACATGGTTCCCGGCGGCTTGTCCATCTGCCATCCTGCGGCAATGAGGCCGTCACAAAGCACATCCCGGCGCCGCTCATAGGCTGCCCTGGTTTCTGCCACCACGGACTGGTCTCCTGTAATAGCTTCCACTGCTGCTGCCTGAATCGGCAGGAACATGCCATAGTCCATATTTGATTTCAAGGTCTTCAGCATACTGACAACCCTGCTGTTGCCCAGGCAATAGCCAATTCTTGCTCCGGCAAGCCCGTAGGTCTTGGACAGGGAATTGAACTCCACTCCTACATCCTTTGCCCCCGGAATGCTCAGGAAGCTGCCCCAGCTTCTGCCATCAAATACCAGCTCGCTGTAGGCATTGTCATGGAGCACGATAATATCATATTTTCTGGCAAATGCCACCAGCTCATGATAAAAGGACTCAGGTGCCATGGCAGCCGTAGGATTATTCGGATAAGAAACCAGCATGAACTTGGCTTTTTGCGCCACTTCCTCCGGAATGTCCTGCAGCTGGATGACATAATCATTTTCCTTTTTCTGAGGCATGTAGTACAGCTCCGCCCCGGCAAGCCGCGGCCCATCAGCAAAAATCGGATAGCAAGGGTCAGGCACCAGCATCACATCACCGGCATCCAATATGGACAATGCTATATGGGAAAGCCCGTCCTGGGAGCCCAGCAGGGAACAGATTTCCGTGTCTGCGTCCATTGTTACACCGTAACGCCTCTGATACCACTGTGCCACAGCCTGCAGCATCTCCTGTGTATCATTGATGGCATAGACGTAGTTTTTCGGCTCCATGACGGCCTTCGCCATGACCTCCATAATCCTCTTGGCAGGAGGAATATTGGGCGCACCGATGCTCAGGTCAAAGACCTCTTTTCCCTCTGCCACACGATTTTTTCTCATCTCGGCCAGCCGGGAAAAAACTCCTTCCCCGAACTGCTCCATTCGCTTTGCAAATTCCATGCACATACCCTCCCTGAAAACAGAAAAGGGACGATCGGACATCGCCCCATAACAATATCGCTATTAATAATAGAATAATTGTACCAATAGCAAACAAGTTGCCAACCAGGAACTAACAGAACTTAAAGCTTCTTAGAAACGGACTGGCAACGAACAAGAGGCAGGGCATGTGCCATTGCAGGCAGATTGATGAACCTCGGTACTTAGCGACTCACAAGCCAAAGGCGCAGTGAGAGCTTAGTACCGCTAGGTTCATTGCCTAGCGAGAGCGTGCCTGCAATGGCACTGCCCTGCCGCCATATTTATCTGCTTCCACATTCATCTATCGCCGTATTCATCTGCTTACATATTCATCTGCTTACGTACTTATTTGCCCCACTTCTTGTTGAACAGATTGCTTACAGGCTGGTTCTCATAAATGCACTTAATGAAATCAGCCAGCATCGGAGCAAGGGAAATGCTGATAATCTTATCGCACTTCTTCTTCTGATCAACCGGAATAGTATTGGTAATAACGAGCTGCTTGATGCAGGAATCCTGAATCCTCTGGGTTGCAGGGTCCGTCAGGATACCATGGGAACAGCAGGCATATACATCCTTGGCACCCAGCTTCATCAGAGCCTTGGCACCCTCGCAGAGAGAACCGGCAGTATCAACCATATCATCAATCATGATGCAGGTCTTGCCCTTTACATCGCCAATCAGGTTCATAACCTCGGCACAGCCAGGGCGCGGACGACGCTTCTCAACGATAGCAATGCTGGTGCCCAAAAGGTCAGCCATGTTGCGGGCACGGGTAACACCGCCCAGGTCAGGAGATACCACAACCACATTCTCCAGGTTCAGGCTCTGGAAATACTCAGCCAAAGCAGGAGCAGCAGCCAGATGATCCACAGGGATATCAAAGAAGCCCTGAATCTGGCCTGCATGCAGGTCAACGGTCACCACGCGGTTCAAGCCTGCAGCAGACATGAGGTTTGCCACCAGCTTGGCAGAGATAGGCTCACGGCCGCGGGTCTTGCGGTCCTGGCGAGCATATGCATAATAAGGCACAACTGCAGTCACGCTCTTGGCAGATGCGCGCTTGCAGGCATCTGTCATAATCAGCAGCTCCATCAGGTTCTCGTTGACAGGCTGACAGGTTGGCTGAATAATAAAGATGTCTTTTCCACGAACACTTTCACTAATCATGACCTGAATCTCACCATTGTTAAAATGGCCCACCTGAGCATCAACCAGCGGAATTCCGAGATGTTCAGAAATTTCCTTTGCCAGCTCAGGATTTGCGTTGCCGGCCAGAAGTCGTAAATTGTTTGCAGCTTCGTTCATTGTTTTGAATGCCTCCAATATTTCCTTTTTTCCTTATCCTCTTATATATAAACAGCTTGCGCTGAATATACCAAAATACACAAAAATATACCAGAATATCCCAATACACAAAATAAACAAAATACATCAGGCAGCAATTGCCCTTGAATTGCGCCTGATTACTTGCGCTTATCCGCCCAGCCGGTAATCACCTTCTGCCTTGCGCGGCCGATAGCCAGCTCCCCGGCAGGCACATCCTTGGTAATCACGGAGCCTGCACCGATATATGCTCCCTCGCCTACGCTGACAGGAGCCACCAGGCTGGTATTGCAGCCAACAAAGGCATTATCGCCAATAACCGTGCGGTGCTTCAGCTTGCCATCATAGTTGACAGTAACAGTGCCGCAGCCCAGGTTTACGTTGGAGCCCACATCAGAATCACCGATGTACTGCAAATGCGGCAGCTTGGTGCCAACGCCTACATTGGAGTTCTTTACCTCCACAAAATTGCCAATCTTCACATCGTTGAAGATATGGGAATTCGGGCGGATATGCACATAAGGCCCCATGGTAACGCCGCTGTCAATCACGCAGTCATGGCCATAGGTAAACTGGGCAGCCACATTATCACCAATCTGCGCATTGGTAAAGCGGCTGTTAGGGCCAATCTCGCAGCCCTCGCCTACAACTGTTTTGCCTTCCAGCCAGGTGAACGGATAAATAACCGTATCTGCACCAACCTCCACATCGGCATCCACAAAAGTGCTGTCAGGATCCATGAGGGTAACCCCCTTGTCCATCAGCTCTATATTCTTGCGGCGGCGCAGGATTTTCTCTGCCCCGGCCAGCTGCACCCGGGAATTGATGCCCAAGGTGGACTCATAATCATCTGCGGCCACAGCCCAGATTTTCTCCCCCTGCTCCCGGAGAATCCCCAGCACATCCGGCAGATAATACTCGCCCTGGGCATTGTCGCAGCCAACCTTTTCCAAGGCCGCAAACAAATCCTGGCACTCAAAGCAATAAATACCGGAGTTGACCTCCTTCACCTGGCGCTCTGCCTCGGTAGCATCCTTCTGCTCCACGATGCGGGCCACATCCCCCTCCGCAGTGCGGATAATGCGCCCATAGCCGGTAGCATCAGGCATGATGGCAGTCAGCACGGTAGCCTTGGCACCGGCTGCCTTGTGTCCCTCGTAAAGCTTGGCAATCAGATCAGAGGTCACAAGAGGCGTATCGCCGCAGAGAACCACAACGGTTCCCTGCTCATCCTTCAGGAGAGGCTCCGCCTGGCGAACAGCATGGCCTGTGCCCAGCTGCTCTGCCTGCACCACGAACTCAGCCTGGTCACCCATAGCTTCCTTTACCTGCTCACCGCCAAAGCCCACAACCACAATATTGCGCTTGGCACCTGCCCCCTTGGCAGCATCCAGCACATGCTGCAGCATCGGCTTGCCAGCCGCCTTGTGCAGAACCTTCGGCAGCTTTGATTTCATACGGGTTCCCTTGCCTGCCGCCAAAATTACGGTAACTAAATCCAGCATTATATTGCCTCCAAAACACACATAATATTTTTTATCAATTACCCATTATGTAATTACATCATTATCTTATCGCATTATAATATCATAATATCACAATGCCATCCATCATACCACTATATCATCACATCATTGCTGCTTCCCTGACTTGGCAGCAGCCTTCTTCTTCAGCTCCTCCATGCTGGCAAGCAGGGTATGCTCCGCCTGCTCCATATGGTACTCAGAAGCTGCCTGTGCCTCCTTCACATCCCCCTTGGCTATTGCCTCCACAATACGGCAATGCTCCTCATGGGTTGCCTTCAGGCGCCCAGGATAGGACATGGAGGTAGAGCGGAAGCGGGTCAGCTGCTCCCTGAGATTGAAGATAATCCCCACCAGCCGGGAATTGCGGCTGGCCTGATACAGCAAATCATGGAACTCCATGTCAGTCTCCACGATTTTGTCCATATCCCCTTCCTCGATATACTCGCCAATAGATACCAGGAGCCGCTGCAGATGCTCCAGCTCCTCATCCGTAATGCGCTCCGCCGCCAGGCCGCTGGCAAGAGAGTCCAATGACGTGCGGATTTCAAAAACCTCATTCACATCACGGATGGACAGATTCGCCACATAAGTACCCCGCCGGGGCATCATAATCACGTAGCCCTCCAGCTCCAGCTTGCGTATAGCCTCACGTACAGGGGTACGGCTCACCCCCAGCTCCTCCGCAAGCTGAATTTCCATCAGTCTTTCCCCAGGTGCCAGCACACCCTTGCGGATGGCATCACGCAGGGTTTCACACACAACCTCCCTGAGAGGCTGATAACTATCCAGTTTAATCGGTGTCAGCTTTTTTTCCATCTAAATCAAAATCCTTCTATTCCCTACCAGGCTGCCAGGGCAAGCCAAACCGGCATCCCCATCAAGGTGCCAGGCTGCCTGCCAGCCACTAACAAATTGGAAAACTTCATCCCCAACAGCATGACGTCTTCACAGCCTCATAACGTCATACCACAGTTTTCGCCACATAGACCGCAGCCTTGTCATCCAAAGCCTTTACCGCGGCAGCAATCCTTCCGGCAGATGCTTCGTCCTCTGCCAGGCCGAACACAGTAGGGCCGCTGCCTGACATCATGCTGGCCATCGCCCCCTGCTTCAGCATCATCTTCCTGTAGGACTCTATCACAGCATGCTCCTTGATGGTTATGCCCTCCAGCACATTGCACAAAAGCCCTGCTGCCTTGCGGCGGTCACCTTCCCCAATAGCTTTCAGCATGGCTTCATTGTCAGGATGGGGCCCATCATAGCCTGCATCGTATGTCTTGTACGCCCAGGCAGTAGAAACCCCTGCCTCCGGCTTGGCAAGCACTACATAGGTCTCCGGGAAAGACGGCAGCCTGGTCAGAATCTCGCCCCTGCCTGTGGCAAGCATGGTGCCCCCCATCAGGCAGAAAGGAATATCCGAGCCCAGCCTCGCCCCCAGCTCACAGAGCCTCTCCTCCGTCATGCCCAGGCCATAGAGCTGATTCATGCCCTTCAGCACGGCAGCGGCATCCGCCGAGCCACCGGCAAGGCCGGCAGCCATCGGGATACGCTTTACCAGCTCCATGCTCACGCCTTCCGTCAGCCCATACTCCCGCTGCACCAGGGCAGCAGCCTTCCAGCAGAGATTGCTCTCATCCGCCGGCAGCACTCCATCCTGTCCCTCTATGGTGATGGAAAGCTGAATGCCTGCCCCGGATTTCTCCATGGACAGGGTATCGTGCAGGCTCACCTCCTGCATGACCATGGCAACCTCATGGTAGCCATCCTCGCGCAGTCCCAGAATATCCAGCGTCAGATTGATTTTTGCATTTGCATTTAGTGTTATCAAGACAGCAACACATCCTACAGTCCAAATTTGCATATCACTCATAAATTTTATCAATTTTTCAGGTTTTCTTCAAGTGTTATTAAAAGATTATTGACTTTTCTTCACAAGAAAAGGATAATATTTTAGATGAAGTTTTTTGCTGGAGGGTGATTATGTGGATTATATCCTGGCATGTATATCAATAGAGGACAATCCCGTCAGGCTTTACCTGATCACGGCTGTCGTCATTTTGCTTTTCAACTGCCTCTGGGCTTTCCTGGACAGGCTCCTGCTGCCATGGCAGGCAAAAAAACTGCTGAAAAAATGGAAAATCGGCATCAAGGACACCGGCAAGCTGCCCCTGCTGGCGCAGCTGAAAGACCTGGTGGTAAATCTCTCCGGCACCATCAGCTACGGTGCACCGGCAGTGACGGATATTTTTCCCAACGGCATTTCCTCCGGCAGGCTGCTGGCACTGGCGGCGGCCATCGAAAAGGGAATTGACCACCCCATAGCCGAAGCCATCGTGGACGAGGCCAGTGTCAGGGGATTGGCACTGCCTGAGATTTCCGCAGCCAGCCCTGTTCCCGGCAAGGGGGTGGAAGCCCTCATGAACCGCCAGACACTGAGCCTGGGCTCTGCCAAATTCTTGCAGGAGCAGAACATCGAAATCCCTGCCGAGCTTTTTACCAGGGCGGACCAGCTGGCATACAAGGGGCAGATTATCGTCTTCGTGGCCATCGGCAAATTCTGCCGGGGCTTTATCACCCTGCACGACAAAATAAAAAGGAGCGTGCCGGGGGATATCAGCTTCCTGCGGGAAATGGGCATCACCACCACCCTACTGACAGGTGCCAACCGCTCCACAGCCAAAAGCTACGGCAAGCCCTCTACCATCGACCAGATACGCAGCGAGCTTGATGCCATGGGCAAGGCTAAGGAGCTCCTTTTGATGCAGACCAGCGGCCGCGTCATCGGTGCAGCAGGCAGGACCATGAAGTTTGAGGGGCCCATCAGAAGCTCCCAGCTGAGCTTTGCCCTGGAGTATGCGGAGGAATCCGTCAAGAGCATGGCGGATGTACTGATACACACCAACAGCCTGGGCACCATCGCCACCGCCAAGGGCATCTGCCGGGTAGTCATGGGCAAGAAAAAAACAGGGCGGCTCATCGCCATAGCCTGCAACCTGCTGCTGGTGCTATCCGTAGTGTTCCTGCTCAACCTGGCCAGCCTGCCGGCCTACGGCTCCCTGCTGCCCATAATCATCGGCATTTTCGCAGCGGCCATCCTGCTGCTCAACCAGATACCGCTGCAATACTAGAGATAAAATCAAATACGATAGCAATAATAAATCATCTACATGAAAGGATGTCACATGCATGGATAAAGAGCAATTTGATATTTTGGTGGACACAGTTTTGGAAACAAGCGCCAGGCCGCCCCGCAACCTGTTTGCTGGCGGCTATGATGACTGGCACTGCCGGGCACGGCTGGCACATTTTCTCGCCATGCCGGAGCTGAACCGCCCGGAGGCAGCCAAGGAGCTGTTCCTCTCCGTGCTGGAGGTGGAGCCGGACGAGGAAAATGCCGAGGATATTGAGGAAAAAACCTACGCCATGCAGCATCTCAGCCAGATGGAACGGGATGCGGAGAACTACGAGGCGGCACTGGAATACATCAACCTGGCACTGGAAACTGCCGAGAACTCGGATTTTCTCTACCGCTACATCCTGCGGGGGGAGCTGTGGGCTGATCGCTGGAACCTGCTGCACCTGATGAAGCGCACCGAGGAAGCAGAGGCGGAGGCGGACGAGCGCATCGAGTGCTTCAAGGACATTCCGGCTGCCCACAACAGCTACCTCTACTACGGCTACCGCTTCAAGGCACAGCTGGCTGCCCAGCGTGGTACCGCCCTTATCGCCAAGGACTACATGCATATGGCGCTCCACGCCATGGAACTGCCGCCTATCAATCAGGAAAAGCTGAAGCATGCCTTTGAGGCACAGCATGAGAATGTCTCCTGGATACTGGCTGAAATCGACAAGGCTACGCCAAATCCTGACAACCTCCACTGGGACATCTGAGCACATCAAAAAAATTTGCAAAATAAAGGGAGTACCCCATTTCCCGGCGGTACTCCCTTTATTTTGCCCATCATGAATCTGCGCTTTTTTCCTCGCTGTTTTCCTCACGCTTCTTCTGCTTGTTCTGCTCTCTGCGCATCCTGAAAAAATCCTTCATCAGCTGCCTGCACTCATCCTCCAGCACACCGGCAGTGACAGACAGCCTGTGATTCAGCAGCCTGTGATTGACCACGTTGAAGATGGATTCCACTGCCCCGAACTTTGACTCCGTGCTGCCGTATACCAGCCTGTCAATGCGGCTGTTCACCAGGGCTCCTGCACACATGGCGCAGGGCTCGATAGTCACATACAGGGTAAGGCCGCTGAGGCGCCAGCGGTTCAGCCTGGCGCATGCCTCCCGGATTGCCTCCATCTCCGCATGGGCAGTAGCATCATTTTTGCTCTCACGCAGATTGTGCCCCCGCGACACAACAGTGCCGTCCTCATTGCGCACAAGGACGGCACCTATAGGAATCTCGCCCCTGGCATAAGCCTTTTCAGCCTCCGCCAGGGCGAGCCGCATATATTTCTCATCATCAAGTATCATCTCATCACCATCATCTTATTATCTTACTCAGCCCAGACCAGCACGCAGCTTGTAGAAAAAGCTCAAATCCACCCCGTTTTCATAGAACAGGGACTGGGTGGCACTACTGCCCTCCCACACTGCCGCCTCAGAAACCTGAGGTGCCTCCTCCTTGCGTCCACGGCGTGCCATGCTGCTTTGCAGCATCTCCCGGAAGCTGCCCTCCCCCTGGGACTGGTCATCACGATTCCGCCTTTGCAGCCACGGGCTGTTCATATCCAGATTGACACCATTTACCCTGTTAATTTTGTAAACCTTGCTCATCACGATAACCACCGCCTTTCAGATTTGAGCCTTGCGCACCCAAAAACCTCTGCACTTTATATGCTTATACCAATATATCGTTACACTTTAAATAAAAATTAAGCCTTTTTGCCTATAATTTATGCAACCATAAATTATATTGCTGGAAAATTGCTGCTGCAAAGCAAAAAACACAATAAAATCTCACATCGCCAGCCTGCAAACTAAAGCCTCAAGCAAATGAGGAAATCCAAAAAGAAAAGGAGCCTGCAAAGCTGCAGGCCCCCTTGTGGTTATGCTAGTCAAAAACAAAAGCCGGTATTCGATTACTTCTTGAGAGCGTCGCCCAAGTTGTTCTGAGTGTTGCGAGCTGCAGCTACGGACTCTGCAAAACGCTCCTTCTCTACACCCTCAAGATTCAGCTCAACAATCTGCTCTACACCGTTCTCGCCCAGGATTACCGGAACGCCGATGCAGAGGTCATCCTCACCATACTCGCCCTCGAGATATACGCAGCAAGGGATGAGCTTCTTGCCATCGGTGATGATGGACTTAACCAGCTCGCCAGCAGCTGCGCCCGGAGCGTACCAAGCGGAAGTGCCCAGCAGCTTGGTCAAGGTTGCACCGCCAACCTTGGTCTGAGCAATAGCATCTTCCAGCTCTGCCTCATCGAGGAAGTGGGATACAGGAATGCCCTTGTAGGTAGCAATGGAGCCAAGAGGAACCATGGTCTTATCGCTGTGGCCACCGATTACCATACCGTCAATGTCAGTAGGGGTAGCAGGGATGCCCTTCTTCTTCAGTGCCTGAGACAGGAAATAACGGAAGCGGGAGCTATCCAGCATACCGCCCATGCCGATTACATGATTCTTTGGCAGGCCGGAATTCTTCAGTGCCAGATAGGTCATAGCATCCATAGGGTTGGAGATTACGATGAAGATAGCATCTGGAGAATACTTTACAGCCTGCTCGATAACGCTGCCTACGATGCCAGCGTTAACACCGATAAGATCCTCGCGGCTCATGCCTGGCTTACGAGGAATACCGGAGGTGATAACAACAACCTTGGAGCCTGCAGTAGCTGCATAGTCGTTGGTAACACCGGTAATGGTGGTGTCAAAGTTCAGAATCTGGGAGGTCTGCATCATATCCATTGCCTTGCCTTCGGATACACCCTCTTTGATGTCGAGAAGAACTACTTCACTAGCATAACCTGCGCTGGCAATCACGTTCGCTGCTGTTGCTCCTACATTACCTGCGCCTACAACTGTTACTTTCATTTAACAATTCCTCCTTTTATTGCGACAGGCTGTCCCCTGACAGCCCGACTCTTTAACTAATGATATTATAACAAATATTTATTTTTTTGTATAGCAAAATTTCTCAAAATTTGTTATACATATATTATTGTTGTTTAATTCTTGCAAATTTGGTAAAATTAGAGGTAGAATATATCATTGAATTGGTTCAAAGGAGACTTGCTTTATGAAAAGATTTATTTCGTCCATCCTTTGCCTGTTATTTTTAGCAGTATTAGCCGGCTGTGGCAGCGAGGAGGTTGCCACGGAGAATAATCCGCTAGTAAAGACAAAGACGATTTCCCTGCGCACAGGTGCCAGCGAAGGAAACTATCCAGGCGCTGTCAAGGGGCGCTACGAAACCACCATGTCCTTTCAGGTGGGCGGCAGGATTTTGCAGCGCTTCGTGCAGGCAGGTGACCATGTACATGCCGGTGACGTGCTAATGACTATCGACAGCCGGGATGTAGTGCAGCAGGCCATGCAGGGGGAAGCCCAGGTGGCAGCCGCCAAGGCACAGCTTGACCTGGCCCGTTCCAACCTGAACCGCTACAAATCCCTCTATGCCCAGGAAGCCATTTCGGAGAGCGTGCTTGAGCAGTACCAGACATCCTTTGATGCCGCCCAGGCAGGCTACAATCAGGCCGTTGCCATTGCCAAGCAGGGCAAAAATGCCGTGGGCTACTCCAAGCTCATCGCCGCTTCCGACGGAGTCATTTCCTCCGTCACCGCCGAGGTCGGGCAGGTAGTCGGTGCCGGGCAGACGGTACTCACCCTGGTTCAGTCCCAGGAGCTGGAGGTGGAAATCAATTTGCCGGAAAACAGGATTGGCGATGTTTCCAAGGGGCAGAGCGTCGAGGTTTCCTTCTGGTCCCTCAACAACCAGCCGGTAACAGGCATTATCCGGGAAATCTACCCCATGGCTGACACAGTGGCAAGAACCTACAAAATCCGCATTGCCCTGCCAAATCCACCCCATGGCCTGCAGCTGGGCATGACCGCCTCCGCCAAAATAACCGGCAGCAATGCCGCAGATAAAAATCAGCCAGCTTCCAACGCCGCAGATTTTGTCATCCTGCCTATGGCCGCCATCTATCAGACTGACAACAATCCGGCAGTCTGGGTGGTAGATGCCAACGCCATGACACTTTCCCTCAAGGAAGTGCAGGTGGAGGACTTTGACAAAAACCAGCTGAAGGTGCACGGCCTCAATGACGGTGACATTGTCGTAGTAGCCGGTGTGCACAAGCTCCACGAGGGTACAAAAGTACGTCTGACAAACGATGATAACGATAAAGAGGACAAGCATTAAATGAGAAACCTAACGGAAATTTCCCTGAAGAACAGAGCACTAATCTGGTATTTTATCCTTGTTACCGCCATTGGCGGCATTTTCTTCTACTTCAAGCTGGGGCGCATGGAGGACCCCAACTTCACCATCAACCAGATGATTGTCACCGCCGCCTGGCCGGGAGCCTCCGCCAAGCAGATGGAGGAACAGGTCACAGACAAGCTGGAATCCAAGTTCCGTGACATCCCCGGCGTCAAGCAGGTGGACAGCACCACCCGGGCTGGCACCACCTATGTCTATGTCACCCTCCGGGACGACGTGGACCGCTCCGCCATCCGGGATACCTGGCGTGATGTCCGCAACTTTGGCAGGGATTTGGAGCGTGAGCTGCCTAACGGTGTCTACGGCCCCTACTACAACGACCGCTTCGATGACGTATTCGGCTCCATCTACGCCCTGACCGGCGACGGCTACTCCATGGAGGAAATGCGCCAGCAGGCAGAGCGCATCCGGCGCCGCCTTGCCACTATCAACAAGGTGCAGAAGGTTCAGCTCCTGGGTGTCCAGACTGAAAAGGTATATGTAGAAATCGAAAGCGCCAAGCTGGCGGAACTGGGCATCAGCCCTGCCGTACTGGCAGATGCCCTGAAAACCCAGAATGAAATGACACCTGCCGGCATGATCGAAACCAGCAGCGACAACGTATACCTGCGCTACAGCGGCAGCTTTGACGACATCGACGCCATCAGGCGGACCCCTGTCAGTGCCAACGGCAAGACCTTCTTCCTGGGTGATATTGCCACCGTTGAACGCCGCTATGCTGACCCTGCCGACACTGCCATGTACTATAACGGCGAGCCTGCCATCGGCATTGCCGTATCCATGGAAACAGGCGGCAACATCATCACCCTGGGTGACGAGCTAAAAAAACACATGGAAGCCATCCAGTCAGAAATGACAGCCGGGCTGGAAATCCATCAGGTTTCCGACCAGCCGGCAGTAGTAACCGAGTCCATTGATGATTTTGTCAGCACCCTCCGGGAAGCCGTCATCATCGTGCTGGCAGTCAGCTTCATGAGCCTGGGCATCCGCACCGGCATGGTGGTGGCTGGCTGCATTCCGCTGGTGCTGGCTGCTGTCTTCTGCGGCATGTACATCTTCGGCATCGACCTGCACAAGGTCTCCCTGGGAGCCCTGATTATTTCCCTGGGGCTTCTGGTGGATGATGCCATCATCGCTGTGGAGCAGATGAGCGTCCAGCTGGAAAAAGGCCATGACCGCTTTGAAGCAGCCTGCTATGCCTTCAGGGCAACGGCAAAGCCTATGCTGACCGGCACCCTGATTACCTGTGCCGGATTTATCCCCGTCAGCTTTTCTGACGGCATGGCAGCCGAGTTCTGCGGCACCCTGTTCCCGGTTATCGGCATGGCGCTGGTCATCTCCTGGGTTGTCTCCGTCATGGTGGCGCCCCTCTTTGGCTTCTATCTCATCAAGCCAGCCCCTGGTGCAGGAGAGCATGACCCATATCAGAGCAGGTTTTACGCCGTCTTCCGCAAGGTGCTCTGCTGGTTCCTTGACCATAAGAAAATCGTCCTCACCTCCACCGCAGCCATCTTTGCTGCCTCCATCGGCATGATGGGTCTCATCAAGGAGGAATTCTTTCCGCCATCCGTGCGGCCGGAAATCCTCATCAAGCTGGAGCTGCCGGAGGGAGCCTCCAAAAAAGCTTCCGCAGAAACCGCCAGCCGCTTTGCCAAATTTCTGGAGGAGCATGCTGACGAAATCGAAAACTACACCTACTATGTAGGGGAGGGATGCCCGCGCTTCGTGCTGACCGTGGATCCGGAGCTGCCTGCCGACAACCTGTCCCAGTTTGTGGTAGTAGCAAAGGACCCAAAAAACCGGGATGCCCTGATGGAGAAAATCCGCAGCCAGCTGGCTGATTCCTTCCCGGAGGTACGCACCAATGTTACCGTGCTACAGACCGGGCCTCCGGCAGACTATCCTGTAATGCTGGGCATCTCCGGCTATGACGAGGAAAAGGTACGGCAGATTGCCACTCAGGTCACAGACAGGCTCATCCAGGACAGCAACAACTACGATGTGAGCATGGACTGGAACGAAAAAGCCAAGGTGCTGCACCTGGATTTTGACCAGGCGAAGCTCCGGCAGCTGGGGCTCTCCCCCCAGGTGGTGGCACAGACCGCCTACACGGAAATCAGCGGTGCCTCTGCCGCCCAGTTTTATGCCGGGGACAGGACCATCAGCGTGGATTTGCGGCTCCGTGAGGCAGACAGGAGCGACCTGTCCCGGATAAAGGAGCTGCCAATCTACTCTGCCGGTGGCTATGTGCCTTTGGAGCAGCTGGCAAAAATCTCCTTCGCCGCCGAGGACGGGCTCATCAAGCGTGAAAACATGCTGCCGACCATCACCGTACAGGCAAATATCAAGGAAGGCACAGCCAACGATGCCACCGTCAAGGCTTTTGAATCCGTCAAGGACATCCGGGAAAATCTGCCCTTCGGCTATCAGATAAAGATGAAGGGAGCTCAGGCTGACAGCGACGATTCCATGAAGTACCTGCTGGTGCCATTGCCTGCCATGATATTCATCATCATGACACTGCTCATGTTCCAGCTCAGAAGCGGCAAGGACATGCTCCTTACCCTGCTGACGGCACCCCTTGGGATTATCGGCGTTGCCTTCGGCATGCTGCTCCTTGACCAGGCCATGGGCTTCGTAGCCATCCTGGGCGTGCTGGCACTCAGCGGCATGATTATCCGCAACTCCGTCATTCTCATCGACCAGATTCAAAAACATCTGGCGGCAGGCGAAGCCCCTTGGGATGCCATCATCGACTCCGCGGTGCTGCGCTTCCGCCCTATCATGCTGACGGCTGCGGCAGCCATCCTGGGCATGCTGCCCCTGATGACCAGCACCTTCTGGGGGCCTATGGCCGTAGCCATCGCCAGCGGCCTTTTGGCAGCCACCATACTGACGCTGCTGGTACTGCCTGTCATGTACGCAGCCGCCTACGGCATCAGCAGATAGCAGGAAAGCTAATATGCGCTAACTAGTTTGGTCACCTAACTCACGACTAAAGTCACGAGTGTGCGGCTCCCATTCAACCAATATCGCATATTTTATTGCTATTGTAATACATTTGTCATATAATGTCCTTGAGGTGATAATTATGGCACAGACAACATTAACGGCGAGAATAGATCCCATTGACAAAAAAAACTTTGAAGCCTTCTGCAGCACAGTCGGGCTGACAGTTTCTTCAGCAATAAATCTCTATGTAAAAGCTGTACTGCAAAAGCAGAAGCTTCCATTTGAAATCTCTGCTGATCCATTCTACAATGAAGAAAATTTAAACATGCTTCGCCAATCCATAAAACAGGCTCAAAACGGGCAGCTTGCATCTCATGAATTAATCGAGGTATGAACATGAACCTTACATGGACGGAAATTGCATGGCAGGATTACTTGTATTGGCAGACTCAGGATAAAAGAACACTAAAACGCATAAATATGTTAATTCAGGATATCCTTAGAAACAAATTTGACGGTATTGGAAAGCCTGAACCATTGAAGCATGAATTTCAGGGATGTTGGAGCCGCAGAATTGATGCAGAAAATCGCTTAGTCTACTCTGCCACTGATGATACCATCATCATATATCAATGCCGCACACATTATAAGCATAATTAATTAACAACGCAGGAGACAGCTCCTGCGTTTACTTATATTGCACATATTTTGCTGTTTATGACTTATCTGGCAATCCACCAGCGTACTCCGCTACCATCTCCAGAGCTTTTTCTGTTGCCTGCCAGCGCACCTGCTGGCGATTGCCATGAAAAACATTGCGTGTAACCACCGTACCATTACAGCCGGACACGGAGATATACACCAGCCCCACAGGCTTGTCTGCCGTAGCACCGCCAGGACCGGCTATCCCTGTTATACCTACGCCAATATCCGTGTGCATGCGGCAGCGTATCCCCTCTGCCATCTCCCCGGCAGTTTCCTGGCTTACAGCCCCCACGGCATCCAGCGTAGCCTGCTTCACTCCCAGATGGCTGACCTTGACTTCATTCGTATAGGACACCACGCCCCCCATCACATAAGCAGAACTCCCCGGCACTGCCGTCAGCCTGCCGGACAGCAAGCCCCCAGTACATGACTCAGCACAGGCAATCGTCAGCTTCCTTGCTGCCAGCAGCCTGCCCACTGCATACTCCAAATCATTTTCACTAAAATTCTCCACCTGCATAAAATCAGCAAACTTTTCCATAATAAGCCATCTCCTGACAAATGATATAACTAACATAAACACATAAACAGCAATTCCTTGAAATCCCCAATGTTTCTGATGTATATCCGTGCTATAATCATATTGTCCATTCTTTGATGTACGAAAAAATGTACATCAATACTGGTAATATAACACACGACACAAAAATAAAAGCCTTATACATTGCAACATCCTATAATAGTACACATCTTATAATAATACACATCCTATAATAACACATATCCCACAATAAAATGCATCATACATGGAGGTACATCATGGAACTGGAAAACATTATCCCCACCGATAAAAAATGCCTGAATATCCTAATCTTAAAAATTCTCAGGGAATATACCGATGAAGAACACTGCCTGACACAACAGGCAATCCTGGGCATACTGCACAGCAAATACGCCATGGAATATGATCGCAGAACCATCAAGGCAAACATTGACTCCCTGAGGGACCTGGGCTACGCCATTGAGCGCACAGGCTCAGGCTATTACCTCAGCGACAGGGAGTTTGATGATGCCGAGCTGCGCATGCTGATAGACAGTGTATTATTCAATAAAAGCATTTCCCATGTCCAGGCGGACAGGCTGATAAAAAAGCTAAAGCAGCTGGGCAATGCCTATTTTCCCAGCAAAGTAAAGCACATCTGCCACCTGCAGGCCCTGCAGCACAACAGCAATCCCCAGACCATGCTGAACATCGACCGCATAAGCGATGCCATCGCTGGAAACAAGCAAATCAGCTTTACCTACAATTCCTACGGCAGTGACCTAAAACTGCACTCAAGACGGGCTGCCAACTACAAATATACCGTCAGCCCCTACTATCTGGTAGCCAACAACGGCAGGTATTATCTCATTGCCAATCACAGCCATCACAGCGATATATCCCATTACCGCGTGGACAAAATCACCGATGTATGCATCCTTGGTGATACCCCGGCAAAGCCCCTGCGCACCCTGCCGGAATATGCCAATGGCTACGATCTCCCCAGGCACATGGCAGAGCACATCTACATGTTCTCAGGCAAAGGCATCTCCATCACTCTGCGCATCGAGCCATTTATTCTGGATGAAATTATCGACTGGTTCGGCAAGGACTTCATCATAACAGAAAACCGGGAGGACTCCCTCACCCTTGAGCTGCAATGCAACGAGGAAGCCATGCTCTATTGGGCATTGCAGTACGGTCAATACGCAGAAGTGCTAAAACCAGAAAGCCTGCGAAGCAAGCTAAAAGCCGCTTCCATACATATATACGATAAATACAATAAACAATAAACAATAAATAATAAACAACAAAATAATAAATACTTACGTTTATGCAAAAAATTAAACAACAGCCAGGACGGAAATCTCTGCCATATCAACAGCAAATCCTTCCGCGTTCAGCTGTCCCAGCTCCGGGAAATTCTTCCGCCCATGGTAATCACTGCCACCGGATATACACAAACCATACTCTTTGGCATATCCGGCCAGCCTGCCTGTCTGCGCCATGTCGTAGCGAGAATAATGACATTCCAGCCCCTGCAAGCCAAATGACAGCAGCAATTCAAGCTGGCTGACAAGCTCTTTTTCCGTAAGCACAGGCTCCCCCACACCGCCATAAGGATGCGCCCAGACTGCCACACCGCCCGCACTGCGGATAGCCTTGATTGCCTCTCCGGCAGGCAGACGGCTGTCAAAGGCAGGGCAATGATTGATATAATTCCTGATAGCCTCCGAGGCAGAAGCCGCTATGCCCATTTTCACCATCAATTCTGCCAGATGAGGCTTGCCCACGCTGCCCATGCCACGCATGGCTTCCACATCCTGTGGTGCAAAGACAATATTATATTCCTTCCTCAGAAAATCCAGCCGCTTCTCCAGCTTTTCCCTGCGCAAAGCTTCCCCCTTTGCCAGCACTGACCGAAACGCTTCATCATTATAATCGTAGCCATAGCCAAGAATGTGGCATTTTCCCAGTGCCGTAATGCAGGAAAACTCTATCCCCCGTATAAACTGCATACGATTGCCGTCACCAGCCTGCTGCTCTGCCAGCAGCTTTTCCATTGCCAGCACACCTGCAATCGTGTCGTGGTCGGTCAGGGCAAAGCACTCTATGCCAGCCGCCTTTACCTTCGCCAGCAGCTCGGCTATACTGTCCACGCCATCAGAAGCACTGCTGTGCATGTGCAAATCTACCTTTGATTTCATACCGCCCATCATAAATCATCCTTTCCCCGTTTCCCTTCGCCAATGCAAACCGCCAGTTGTGCCATGTGCCAGCAGAAGCCATTAACTGCTGGCACACATGCCGCTAACCAAAAACCATTATTTCTTCACCAGCCTCAGGACAGGTGCCGCCTTCCCAGGCTCCTGCTTACCATAGCCATAGCCATAGCCATTACCATTACCATTACCATTTTTCTCACAAGCATTGCCGCTTTTACCACTAACATTGCCAGATTGGCCATAGCCATTGTCAAAGGGAATCCACCGCAGCGGCGTAACAGCCAGCACATTGCCGTCTTCCTCAATGGTAATTGTCAAAGCGAATACATCATTGCCATTAACATCTGTCAGCAAAAGGTAATATGCAGCCCGAACCTGAGTGGTAAATTCTAAAAGCCCCACAGTATCAAGATATTCAAAATACGCTTCCATAACAGGAATTTCATTTTCTACGCAATTATCCACCATGCCTATGCACAGCATCTGGCCGCCTTTTACATCATGGCACTCCGCACTCTGCTCCATCGCCTCGCATTTTTCCACTTCCTCCTCATCCATGCCATCAATTAAATCATCCAGCACAGGCAGATAAAAGCAAACATCAACCTTGCCATCAATCTCCCACTTCTCAGCCATATAGGGAATGCCATCAATCGTTACGCCGTGGGCATAACCGATATTCTCCTTGCCGATATTGCGCGAAGAAAAATTGTACTGTATATAAGGGAAATCAGATTGGAACTGCTGCTGATAATATTCTCCCCCACCAGCAGCGTTATTGCCAGCCAAATCAGCAACATGAGCTTCGTTATCTTCATTAACGTCATCAATATTATCAATATTATCAATATCACTTACATTATCAGCCATAGCAATCCCATCATTAGCATTATTAGCATCATCAGTATCATCATCAGCATTGGCATGTGCCGGCTCCGCCCTTTTCAGGTCAAAAAGATGTGCACAGTCGCCCAAAGTATGAATAAAGGCAAGGTAATTATTAGTCCGCCCATCATCCATAATGCCGAAAATAATCCCATCGAAAAAGCCCATATAACCCTTGTCTATCAGCACCTCACGAAAATATCCTGCCACCCGGTAAGGATCATGCCCAAAGGCACCGCAGCCCCACGCCCCCAGCACCAGATCCCGGTAGCCATAGTTAGCAGCCACCGCCAGCATGCACTCAATGCGATGCTTCATGATGCGGTCAACCTCATCCATGGGGATATGCCTTGCCTGCCGCCGCAGATTCAGGGCAGGAACCGTCACCACCGAGGTCATAAATGGCTCCGGCAGGAAATTATCCTTTACATCCCGGAACACGCACACATGAGGGGAGATGAGCATATAGTCCGACTCAGCCGGGCTGTGCAGCTGTTTGTTATAATCATACATTTTGGCAGCTTCAGCACTGCCAATGGACTTGTACAGGGTGCTTTCCCGGCACAGGCACTCCTCCTGGGCATTGCAGCCTTCCAAAAAGCCGCCCCCTGGATGATAGGCATTGGCAAAATTCATTACCAGGCAATTATCCAGGCTCTGTGCCACCGTAAAGCTATCCGCATCTGTCAGCAGCATCAAAGGCCTATGACCTGCCGGGATATGCTGCTCTGCCGCCTGACGGATTGCCTCCGCCTTTTCCGGGGTAATGCACAGAACCTCCCCATAATTATATTCAGGCAGACGCTGCCTGCCCTGCTCATTTTCATAGAAGCCCTGCTCAATTACCTGCATAGACTCCGCAGCTATCCTGCGCAAGTCATCATATCTTCTTGCCCTGCTCATGCCAATGCACTCCTTTCACCCAGCTTATCAGCCTGCCAAATACACTAACCAGCCATAATTCGCATCTATTATCTGGCAAATATTATCAAATATCTATTATCTATTATCTATTATCTATTATCTGTTATCTATCAGCTATCTGCCTTTTTTGCGCCTCGCCTTTCTTTCCCGGTACTTTACCTTCAGCTTAATGCCCCGCTGTGCCAGTGCCGCCTGAAAGGTATCTATTTCAAAAATGCTGTTTTCGATAAACACCCGTAAAATTATGTCAAAATCATCTGCATCAGACAAGCCCATGCCAGCCTTTGCCATAAACCGCTCTGCTTCCTCAAGCCCCATGCCAAAGTATAAAATAAATTTTGCCACAAACTGGCGGTCAGGCTTCTGCTCATAATTCATCACATGGGAAAACTCACGCCTGTCAATGCCTGCCCCATCATAAGCCACTGACGGCTTTACCCCCTTGGCATCAATCAGCCGCAGCAGCATCTGCTGAAAATCCTCCCCGGGAGCTGCCAGCCGCCTTGCCATCACGCGCTCCCAGTATTCATTGTCAGTGCTGCCAGCCTCTGCCTCATTCTCATACTGCCAGGACCAGAGTGCCTCATGGAGCTTATAATCCCTGTCATCAACATGCTTCTCAGGATTTTTGGCGATATATTCTTCATCAATATGGTTGCGCACCTGGGCAAATAATTTTTTGCTAAGCTCAAAGGATTCATTATCGTAAACCACCAGATACACCAGCAAATCATGCTGAATCACATACTCGCCAATCACAGTCAGGGCAACACGCATCGCCTCCTCCTTCGGATATTTCATGTTGCCACTGGACAAAAGAGGAAAAGCAATGGACTTGCAGCCCTTTTCCTGTGCCAGCTTCAAGGCAGACAGGTAAGCACTGCGCAGCAACGCTTCCTCGCCGCGGCCTCCATCCACATACAGAGGCCCCACTGCATGAATAATATACCTGCACGGCAGGCTTAAGCCCTCCGTTGCCACGGCACAGCCCGGCTCGCAGGTGCCGATGGCATGACAAGCCTTTTCCAGCTTTTCTGCCCCTGCCCTCTGGAAGATGGCATCGCTGGTGCCATTGCCATGCTCCAGCCGCCTGTTGGCAGGATTGACAATAGCATCAGCCTCAATTCTGGTAATATCATTTCTCACAACAACCATTGGCATAACAAGCACCTCGCATATATCAGCATTATCTGCCTTTTATATTTACAATTTATCGTTTTTAACTCTTGCAGCCTGGAAACTTCTTCCATGCCAGCGGTGTCTTGGCAAGCAGCTCACCTGCTTTTTCAAGGGCTACTGTAACGCCCACCACCGAATTATTATCTGCATCTTTAAGCATCAAAACATACCCATTGTGTTCTTCTGTCAAAAACTCTAACAGCCCTCTGTCAACAAGATAGGACAGATATGGACTGATGCGATAGACATCGTCTACGCACCCCAGATAGCGCATACCGCGGCAAAGGACATGGTGCCCCTTCCCCAGGGTATCAGCCGTAAAAGGCTCTGCCTCGGAACGCTCATTAAAAGGATAGGGCTTGTCTATATCTTCATAACTGCTGCACCATATATCATGAATGTCAGACAGATAGAAACACACGGATTTATCGCCCTCACACCCCCACTGCTCTGCCATATAGGCATCCCACAGCCTGGTAACACCATAGGCATAGCCGATATTCAGCTTACTGATATTGGCAGGCGGAAAATTATAGCGCACATAGGCAGCTTGTGCCGGATAATACCCTTTTAAGACATTATTAATAGCAAACTCACGATAGTCAACCTGTGCCACATCGGCAGCCTTAGCAGCCAGCAGCTCAGCTGCCTCCGGCTTGGATGATGAGAAATATGTATCAATGTCATATCTCAGCACATCAGCAAAAACCTCGTCAAAAACATCAAAATTATCTTCTTTATCTGAATGAGCATGCTGTTCGAGATTATTCTCTTGATTGGCTTGCGGAGCATCGTCAGGAATGGCAAAGCAGATATTGTCAAAATAATTGCGATACCCTTTTGTCACCAAAAGATTGTAAAAATACTCAGCCACACGCCTGGCATCATGACCGAAGGCACCACACCCCCACGCCCCCAAAATGAGATTTTTATACTCATGCGCTATAGCAACAGCCAGCATATTTTCAATGCGCCTGTACATAAGCTCATCAATCTCCTGCGAAGCAGGCTTATGAACGCAGTCATCGTAGCCATGCAGGTTTACGGCAGGCACAGTAAGAACAGAAGCCGTATATGGCTTTTCAAGCAGCTTATGGCTGTCATGGTCACGGAATACGCACACCTCTGGCGAAAGGAGCATATAATCTGAAGCAGCCGGACTATTCAGGCTGCGGTTATACTCATACATGCCGACAGCCTTTTCAGTGACAAGGGATGCATACAAGGTACTTTCACGGCACAGGCTTTCTTCCTGCGCCTCGGCACCATTCATAAAACCACCCCCAGGCGTAAAGGCATTGGCAAAATTCAGCACAAGAAACCTGTCAAAGCATGCCACAGCCCCAAAGGAACTGATACACCATACATAAATATTACCAGGATAGTTTTTTGACAGCTTGCGCCCCAGCAGGGACCATCTTGCCGCATCAGCCTGTTCAGGCGTGATAGCAATCACTTCATCATATTTGCGCTTTGGCAGCTCAATGCGCATACCATTCAGCTCATAATAGCCCTGCCGGGTAATCTTCATGGTCTCTTTCGCAATTTTCTTCAACCTCATTCTCTCGGTATAACTGCCCTGGCTACGATATTTCTTTTTAGTTATTGCCTCATTCATAATGCAGTAGCCCCCTTCAATTTTTCAAAGCCTGCACATATCATCACATCACCTGTTTACATGCATATTCTAGCATATCCCCGAAGTCAAAATGTCCGTATTTTAGGACATTTTTGTTATTCATCTGATGTACAATGATGACAGAAGCAATTGAAACCCAAAAATCAAAATCCAAGCTGCATTATGAGGTGATTACATGAACAACGAAAATGAAAATGAAAGCAAAAAAGAAAACGATGAGGTTATAGAATGTCGTCCCAGTAACAATGAGCTGATTCTGCAATGTGCCACTGACATTATTTTCAAGGCAGGCTTTACCCCAGAATCCCTGCTTGCCATGAACTCAATGCAAAAAAATATGTTCATTGATGTCTACCTGCTCGACATACTGACAAGCGATGAAAAGACCTATGAAGAAATCGAAGGGGCATATCATATTATTGACTTTATGATACCACCTGAGAAAAAAGAGTTTGAATAAATACATACTTCTCTTGAGGATTCTTAACATTTGACCTATAATAGCCTTATGAGATACATAAACTTACTATATAGAAAGAAGGTTTACTATGGAAAAAGCAATTCATTCCTTTGTTGAAAGCCTCTGCCAATTTGACAGTACAATCAGTAATCATCCCATACAAAATCCATACGAAAAAGAAAACTGCAGGTATAATCTTGAAAATTACCTTTTGCATGTTGCTAAACACGGTTCAGGCATTATGCTGGTTGGCGAAGCACCCGGCTATAGAGGCTGCCAGCTTACCGGCATTCCCTTCACCGATGAAAAACAACTAATAAGTCCCGATAATTACTTTGGCCTTGGTAAATGGAAACGTCATCCTGACACTAGCGATACATCCGAAATATCTGCTAATGTTATATGGGAAGGGTTACGAAATACTAAGATTATACCGCTTATGTGGAACGCCTTTCCGTTCCACCCATATAAAGCTGGAAATATCCGGTCCAACCGCAAACCGACAAAAGCAGAAATTGATTTCGGATTACAACAGCTCCAGATTCTTTGCGAAATGTTCAACATAGACTCATCAAATATTTATGCCATTGGCAGAACTGCCCAGAAACAATTAAAGCTCAATGATGACCATTACATCAGGCATCCAGCTAATGGTGGAAAACAAAAATGTCTAGCTATGATTGAAAGACTGGTCTAATCCCCTATTGCGCACTTAATATTCACTATTGAAAAAAGATGTATTCTATCTAATGAAGTAGAACACATCTTTTATTATTTCTTTGAAAACTCCTTTACATCTTCCATCTGCTGAGGATGTATTTTCTCTATATTCATAAAAGGTTTTGTAACTGCTTTCCACATGGCAATCACCTGCCCTTCCTTAACGAACTTAACCATTACAATTACATTATATCACATGTGCCATCTATGGACACTATTTTTACTAGCAGTCTTCCAAAAACCAGTACTGTGGCACACGAAAAAACACAGTGCACCACAGCCACCATCTAACCACTCACTCCAGCAGCGGCTTCAAAAACCTGCCCGTATAAGACTCCGTCACCTGCACGATTTCCTCCGGCGTTCCCTGTGCCACAATAGTGCCACCCTTGTCACCGCCTTCCGGTCCCAAATCCACGATATGGTCGGCACTCTTTATTACATCAAGATTATGCTCAATAACCACCACCGAGTCACCGCCATCCACCAATCGCTGGAGAATTCCCAGCAGCTTGTGAATATCAGCCGTGTGCAGTCCCGTAGTCGGCTCATCCAAAATGTACAGTGTCTTGCCGGTAGAACGGCGGGACAGCTCCGTTGCCAGCTTGACGCGCTGCGCCTCACCGCCGGACAGGGTAGTAGCCGACTGTCCCAGCCGCACATAGCCCAGCCCCACATCCTGCAGCACCTGCAGCTTGTTGGCAATCCGCGGCACATTCTTAAAGAACTCCACCGCCTCCTCAATAGTCATGTCCAGCACATCAGCAATCGACTTGCCCTTGTACTTTACCTCAAGGGTTTCCCGGTTGTACCTGGCACCGCCGCAGACCTCGCAAGGCACATACACATCGGACAAAAAGTGCATCTCAATCTTGATGATACCGTCCCCCTTGCAGGTTTCACAGCGTCCCCCCTTCACATTAAAGCTGAAACGCCCAGGCTTATAGCCCCGCATTTTCGCCTCGGAGCACTGGCTGAAAAGAGTGCGGATCAAATCAAATACCCCGGTATAGGTAGCAGGGTTGGAGCGTGGCGTCCTGCCGATAGGCGACTGGTCAATATCAATAACCTTGTCCACATTTTCAATGCCCAGCAGCTTTTTAAATTTCCCCGGCCTGCCCTTGGCACGATACAATTTTGATGCCACAGCCTTGTAGAGAATTTCATTAATCAGGGTACTCTTGCCGGAGCCGGACACGCCGGTAATCACCGTAAATACCCCCAGGGGCAGCTTCAGATGCACATCCTTCAGATTATTCTCAGCCGCACCCACAATTTCCAATAATTTGCCGTTGCCCCTGCGCCGCACCTCCGGCACAGGAATTTCCTTCCTGTGGCTCAGATACTGGCCGGTAACGGACTCCGGCACCTGCATGATTTCCTCAGCCGTCCCCTGTGCCACCACATAGCCCCCCTGGGAACCGGCACCGGGACCGATATCTATAATATGGTCTGCCACACGCATGGTATCCTCGTCATGCTCCACCACCAGCAGTGTATTGCCCATATTACGCAAATTCTGCAACGCTTCCAGCAATTTATTATTGTCACGCTGATGCAGCCCGATGCTTGGCTCGTCAAGTATATACAATACACCTACCAGCCCTGAGCCAATCTGGGTAGCCAGCCTGATGCGCTGGGCCTCGCCGCCGGACAAAGTACCTGCCGCCCGGGAGAGGGTGAGATATTCCAGTCCCACTGTTACCAGAAAACCCAGCCGGGCATTGATTTCCTTCAGCACCTGCTTGCCGATAGTGCGCTCCCTGTCAGAAAAATCCACCTGCTGGAAAAACTCCCGGCAGTCCCGTACCGTCATATCCGTCACCTGCTGGATATTCCTGCCGCCAATCGTCACCGCCAGCACCTCCGGCTTCAGCCTGGCGCCATGGCACTCAGGACAGAGGCTGATGCTCATGTAATTCTCGTATTCCTCACGCATCATATCCGAGTCGGACTCCTTGTAGCGGCGTTCCAGCAGAGGCATAATCCCCTCAAAGGGGCCATTATGTATCTTGTAAATGCCGAACATGTTCTCATAGCCAAAATCATACCGCACCTCCCCGGTGCCATACAACAGCAAATCCTGCACCTTGGCTGGCAAATCCTGCCAAGGCGTATCCAAATCACAGCCATGCTTTTCCAGCACCGCCTTCATCTGGCACATGGAATATGACTTGGTATTGCTGGACAAAGGAGCCACCGCTCCACCAGCCAGGCTCAGGGACTTATCCGGCAGCACCATATCCAGATCCAGCTTCATCTGGCTGCCCAGGCCGCTGCACACTGGACAGGCACCGAAGGGACTGTTAAAGGAAAACATCCGCGGCGTAATCTCCGGCAGGCTGATGCCGCAGTCCTCACAAGCAAAATTCTGGCTGAACATCAGCAGCTCCCCATCCACAATCTGCACATAGGCAACCCCCTGTCCCATTTTAAGGGCAGTTTCCATGGACTCCGCCAAACGGGCACGGATTTCCTCGCGAATCACCAGCCTGTCCACTATCACCTCAATAGTATGCTTCTTATTCTTTTCCAGCAGGATTTCCTCACCGGCATCCCGCATTTCACCGTCAATCCTCAGACGGGTATAGCCCTCCTTGCGAATATGCTCCAGAAGCTTCTTGTGCTCCCCCTTCTTGCCCCGGACAGCCTGGGCCATCACCAGGAGCTTCGTCCGCTCCGGCAGCAGCAGAAGCTGGTCCAGCATCTGGTCGATGGACTGCTGATTGACCGGCTTGCCACATTTCGGACAGTGGGGATGCCCCACCCTGGCAAACAGCAAACGGAGATAATCGTAAATTTCCGTCACTGTCCCCACCGTAGAACGGGGATTGCGGCTGGTGGTCTTCTGGTCAATGGAAATCGCCGGGGAAAGCCCCTCTATATAGTCCACATCCGGCTTGTCCATCTGCCCCAGGAACTGCCTGGCATAGGAGGACAGGGACTCCATATACCGCCGCTGCCCCTCGGCATAAATCGTATCAAAAGCCAGTGATGACTTGCCGGAGCCGGACAGCCCCGTAATCACCACCATCTTGTCCCTGGGAATATCCAGATTGATATTTTTAAGGTTGTGCTGCCTGGCACCTCGTATCCTGATATATTTATCCATAGCTAACCTGCTTTATCCTTTCCAATACATGCCAGCCATTCAGACCGGCTCTTTCTCACACGCTTTTTTATGCCTGCTTCTTCGCAAATACTATTTTCAGCTGATATTTCAACTAATATTTTCAGCTAATAGTTTAAGCTAATATTTTCAGCTTTTCTTCTTCCTGCTGGATTTCTTCCCCATGGCATCCTCCAGCTCAAAAATCATATCCCGCAGCTGCGCCGCCCGTTCAAATTCCAGGGAACGGGACGCCATCTGCATTTCCTTCATCAATGCCTTCAACAGTGCCTCAGACTCCTTCTTGGTCATCTTCTTCCCCGGCACCTGCAGCTTCTTGGCTGCCGCCCGTGCCGTGGCATCCACATCCACCTTGTACTCACCACTGGACTCTGCCACCAGGGTAAGCTCAATCAAATCCTTCACCGGCTTGATAATGGTCTTTGGCACAATGCCATGAGCCTGATTGTACTCCTGCTGCACCTGGCGGCGGCGCGATGTCTCGTCAATAGCCCGGCGCATGGAGTCAGTAACCACGTCAGCATACATGATAACCCTGCCCTCGGCGTTCCGTGCCGCCCTGCCGATGGTCTGAATCAGGGAAGTATCAGAACGCAAAAAGCCCTCCTTGTCCGCATCCAGAATCGCTACCAACGATACCTCCGGCATGTCCAGCCCTTCTCTCAGCAGATTAATGCCCACCAGCACATCGAACTTCCCCAGGCGCAACTCCTTGATAATCTCCGCCCGTTCAATAGTAGCAATATCCGAATGCAGGTAGCGCACCTTTACCCCCATATCCTTCAAATAATCCGTCAGGTTTTCCGCCATGCGCTTGGTCAGGGTTGTCACCAGTACCCGCTGATTTTTTGCCACCCTGAGATGAATCTCCCCCAGCAGGTCATCCATCTGCCCTTCCAAAGGACGAATCTCAATCTCCGGGTCCAGAAGCCCCGTAGGGCGGATAATCTGCTGGGCAATCTGCTGGGCCTGCCCCAGCTCATACTTGGCAGGGGTTGCCGATACATAGACAATCTGGTTGATACGCTTCTCGAACTCCTCAAACTTCAAGGGACGATTATCATAGGCAGAAGGCAGCCGGAAGCCGTTATTGACCAGGGATTCCTTCCGGGAGCGGTCCCCTGCATACATGGCGCGAATCTGAGGCAGGGTAACATGGGACTCATCAATGACAATCAGAAAATCCTCCGGGAAATAATCCAGCAGCGTATATGGCGCATCCCCTGCCGCCCTCTGAGTCAGATGGCGTGAATAATTCTCAATGCCGGAGCAGTAGCCCATTTCCTGAATCATTTCCAAATCATAATTCACCCGCTGCTCAATCCGCTGTGCCTCAATCAGCTTGTTTTCCCCTTTAAAATACTTGACCTGTTCCTCCATCTCCTGCCGGATGGTGCCCATAGCTGTTTCCAAATCCTCCCTGTTGGTGACATAGTGGGAGGCAGGGAAAATCATGGAATGAATGCGCTCGCCAATAACCTGCCCTGTCAGCACATCAAACTCCAGAATCCTGTCCACCTCGTCCCCGAACAGCTCGATGCGCACTGCCCTGTTGTTGTACCCGGCCGGAAAGACCTCGATGACATCCCCCCGCACCCGGAAATTGCCACGTTCCAGCACCATATCATTCCGCTCATACTGCATGGTGACCAGCCGCCTGAGGATGGCATCACGGTCGGTTTCCTGCCCCTTGTGCAGGGACAGCACCATCTCATGATAGCTTTCCGGGGAACCCAGGCCATAGATGCAGGACACGCTGGCCACGACAATCACATCACGCCGCTCAAAGAGAGAGCAGGTAGCAGAGTGCCGCAGCTCATCAATCTCGTCATTGATAGAAGCATCCTTCTCGATATATGTATCCGTAGAGGCAATATAGGCCTCCGGCTGGTAATAATCATAATAGCTGACAAAATATCCTACATAATTGTCAGGGAAAAAAGCCTTGAACTCGCTGGCCAGCTGTGCCGCCAGCGTCTTGTTGTGGGCAATGACCAGGGTAGGCCGCTGCACCTTCTCAATCAGCTTGGCTATGGTAAAAGTCTTGCCCGTGCCGGTAGCCCCCAGCAGCACCTGGGCCTCCTGCCCGTTCTCGATGCCTGCCGCCAAATCCTCCACCGCCTGAGGCTGATCCCCCATAGGCTCAAAGGGCGCCACCACCTTGAATGGCACCGCCTTGTCATTATCAAAATCCATATTATTCAGCTTTGGAAGCATTTTTTACCCTCCCTGCATACGTTTGGAATATATTATCTACATTGTACCACAAAACGCAGAAAATTTATATAGGAAAAACAAAAAAAACGCAGCTTTCCGGGGATGATGGAAAGCTGCGTCTTCTAAAGGAGATATATAATTGGTCGATAACTGCCGGAACTAGGGGTCTCCAAACAGCTACCATATATGGTTGATGCTCAGTTAGTATATAGCGCAGAGAATACGCTATTGCTGTGTACTACTAAGCCAGCATCCGATAAAAACAACAGGGATAACCACCATGCCCATAACAGCAGTGATTACTTGCCCTCCGGCAACGGCTTGTCCTGCAAAGCATCAAAGCCCTCCTCGCCGGTACGAATCTTCACAACATTGTCCATGGTGTGAACGAAAATCTTGCCATCGCCATAGTGGCCGGTGTAAAGAACCTTCTTGGCAACGTTGATGATTGCAGCAGGAGCAATCTTGGATACAACGATGTCAATCTGTACCTTCGGCACAAGCTTGGAAGCTACGGCAGCACCACGATACATCTGGCCGTGGCCCTTCTGGATGCCATAGCCAAGGACACGGGTAACCGTCATACCGGTAATGCCGATGCGCTCCAAAGCCACCTTCAAGCGCTCGAAACGCTCCTCGGAAGTGATAATGGTTACGCAGGAAATATGAGTCTTGTTGGTATCAACAACCTCATCATGGGAAGCAGCAGGAGCAGCGGAAACCTCCACAGCCATATCCTTTGCTTCCTCGGAAGCCTCGCCCACAGGGATAGGCGCCTCAAAAGCATCACCAGTCATAAAGCCTGCATAAGCAGAGGACAGGTTATGCTCAGTAGCATCAAGGCCGGCAATTTCCTCAGCCTTGGTAACGCGGACACCAACAGTTGCCTTCAAAGCATAGAAGACGATGCCCATAGCCACGAATACATAAGCAGCAGTAGCAGCTACACCGATAATCTGAGTCAGCAGCATATCAGCAGAACCGCTGTACAGAAGACCACCATCCAGCGCAAACACGCCGGTGAGGATAGTACCTGCGGCACCACAGGCACCATGTACGGAAATTGCACCGACAGGATCATCAATGTGCAGCTTCTGGTCAAAGAACTCAACAGAGAAAACAACGAGAATACCGGAAATCAGGCCGATTGCGAAAGAACCGGCAATGCTGACCATATCGCAGCCAGCGGTAATGCCAACCAGGCCGGCAAGAGCACCGTTCATGGTCATGGAAACATCAGGCTTGCCATAGCGGGCCCAGGTGACAAACATAGCAGTTACAGCAGCCACGGCAGGAGCCATGTTGGTGTTCACCAAAATGCTGCCCATAGAAACCAAAGTATCATCACCAGTTGCGCAAACGGTGGAAGCACCGTTGAAGCCGAACCAGCCGAACCACAGGATGAATACGCCAAGACCTGCCAAGGTCAGGTTATGTCCAGGAATACCATTGGAAGTGCCATCAGCGTTGTACTTGCCAATACGAGGGCCAAGCACATAAGCACCAACCAGGGCAGCCACGCCGCCTACCATGTGAACAACGGTAGAACCGGCAAAATCATGGAAGCCCATATCTGCCAGCCAGCCGCCGCCCCAGGTCCAGTGGCCGGTAACAGGGTAAACCACCAGGCACAGCAGCGCGCTGATAATCAGATAAGCGGAGAACTTGGTACGCTCTGCCAGAGCACCGGAAAGGATGGTGGCGGAGGTTGCACAGAACACAGTCTGGAAAATCAGGTAGGCAAAGGCAGGATAACCGGCATCCTCACCTACATCCCAGTGCTGGAAGAAGAAATCCGGCGTGCCGATGAAACCTCCAATAGTATCACCAAACATCAGGCTGAAGCCTATAACCCAGAAAAAGATGGAACCAAGTGCCAAGTCAGAAAAGTTCTTCATGGCAATGTTACCGGCGTTCTTTGCCCTGGTCAAACCGCTCTCGACCATGGCAAAGCCAGGCTGCATAAAGAATACCAGGCATGCACCAAAGATTACCCACAGGGTATCTACAGAAGAATAACGGCCAGGATCGTCAGCTGCCAAGGCGATGGATGGCACCATCGCGGTCACAAACGCCGCCGCTCCCGTTATAGAAGCTCTAATGCTTTTCATTAGAATCAAATCCTTTCAACTCATTTTTTCAAACAAAAAATGCCTAAACATGAATCTAGCTAAAATTCATATTTAGACACCGTCGTCTGATTGAAGATATATTTTATTATTGCCTCCGGAGGGGCCTGCAGTACCTCGCTCCTAAGATGTACTTAGAATACCACTCTAAAAAAAGAATGTCAATAGTTTTTCTATAATTTCTATGATGTATACATAATACTATCTATGCTGTAAAATTATATGATGAATTTCAGTTTATACAACGGTTGGCAGTAGCAGGCTTCGTCAGTCTCCTAGCTCCCCCTTTTCAGCTTTTTCGTAAAGTCAGATTAGTTGCTACAGTTACATACTAATTGAATGCAGTTGGATTATTATGTGCATATCTGTTCAGACAAAAAGAGGGACAGGTGCGGCATGTACCCAAAGAAAACCTTGAGTGCAGCCTCGCTTCTTAGCGAGTGCGAGCGTAAGCGACGCAGGAGCTTAGAAGCGCGAGGCTGTGCTAAGAGCGAGAGCGAGTTTTCTATGGGTACTGCCGCTACCTGTCCCTTTATAATGTCTGAACAGAATCCACGAACTATCAAACTACATCATTAGTATATGCACGAAGTAACGATCAAGCACTACGACAAACTAAAAGCTGTGCTTTGCCGTCAGCTTATTCTAATTCTGTTTTCAACTCAATACTGCTATTGTCTGCAAATACCACTTTGGACACAGTCACCTCAAAGCTGTAACCGTTGATGCCTTCCTTTATCATCTTGTTATCACGGGACAAAAATGGATTGAGGTCATACTGCATGCCAATGGTCGTATTGCCATTCATATTGTTCAGGTCCTTCTCATAGGGAACCGCAAAGTTCTTACCTTCGTTTGTTGTAATCTTCACTGTCCCTGCAATATGTGCAATTCGCTTGTCACTATTGATATTAGCAGGAATACTCAGCTGTATCGCCTGAGAAAATCCCCAGGAGTCCCGATTGACTATTTCTGCCACTGGAGCCTGCAAGCTGATACGCGAATCAATTTCGCTTTGCAACGGCTTGTTAATTTCTGCCAATTTTTCCTTTTTCGCATCCTCTATCGCTTTCAGATACTCTTTCATGTTGGAAATTTGAAGAATTTTCCAGGTTCCATCATCCAGCTGCAGCATCTTGAGCTCAATGGTAAAATCTTTGCCTAACTGCTTATCGGAAAAAATAACTCCAACAACTGAAAAATCACCCTCTTTTCTCAAATCACCAATGCCTTTGAAGCTTATGTTATCAAAGTTCGTTTTCTTTTTGAGATTGTCAGCCGCCTGCTGGCTGTCCAAATTATCCGTCTTTTCCTGCTGTGCATTTTCACTATCACTATTGCCAGTCTTTACAAACTGCTTGACCGAATCATCCAATGCTCCGACAATACCCGGTTTCAGCATTTTTATAAATCCATCAGCAAACCCTTTGATAGTTTCGTCCGTGTCTTCATCGTCCAAAGCAGAGGCCATCAAATCATCATAAGCACAAGATATTATATTTTCTGTATCAACATGACGTGAAAATGTATCATAATCATGTTTTTCTACCGCCTCTTTTATGAGATTGAACGTATAAGTAGGTGTACGCTTATAGTACATATACCCACCTGCTGCTGCCGCGAGCAAAGCAACTATAATGCCTATGGCAATAAAGACTTTATTTTTTCCCATCATATTTTCCTCCTGAATATGTTAATAATTCATATATATTGAATTCTGCAATTATCGTAAAAATCCTTCTTTTTGTGAAAAATTATGAAAAATTTTTTCGATGATAATAATAAAAGAACTTATATCCCAATAGCCGCTTTAGTGAACTCAGGATGATATATCTAATATTTTTCATTTCTTCGATTACGATAGTATGAATTTGATTTTTCTGTTTTTTGTCTGTTATACATGATAAAAAATAACGTGTCTAATTGCATAATCATGGCGATATAAAATACATAACTGTAATAATCTACTACTAAAGTAATACCATATTTAACAAATGTAAGAAAATAAAAAGACAACTTTGCTATTCTGATTTTACAGAAGCAAAGTTGTCTTTTTTATCTTAATGTGGCAGAAGACTCCCTTCCTCTACAGGAGGGAGATGAATGCCACGTCCACCGAATTTACGCAAGTAATTGAGGTGGACAATAGAACATAGTGGTGATATAATAGTAAGTGACAGGAGGTGAACGATGTGTTATAGCAAAAAACTGGCAAGAGAGCAGCGAAAGCTTTCACGTAAAGCAAAAGGCAGTAATAATCGCAATAAGCAGAGAATCATCGTTGACAGGATACACGAAAAGATAGCAAATATCCGCAAGGACTATCTGAACAAGGTTTCCACTAAACTGGTCAAGGAAAACCAACTGATCGGTATAGAGGACTTGCAGGTCAGGAATATGCTGAAAAACCATCAACTGGCACAAGCCATTTCTGATGTATCATGGTCGGAGTTTTTCAGGATGCTTGAATATAAGGCAGTGCCCCATGGCTGCAGAGTGGTAAGGGTTCCTAAATTCTACCCAAGTTCTCAAACTTGCTGTAAATGCGGCTATCAGAATAAAGATACAAAAAATCTTGCTATTCGTGCATGGGATTGCCCGGTATGCGGGTATCATCACGATAGAGATGTGAATGCAGCCAGGAATATTCTGGCTAAAGCAAAAGAAATAATAGCTGCATAAGCTTCAAAGCATAAAAAAATACCGTAGGAACTACGGAAATTAACGCCCACGGAGAGTGTGTAAGACCTTTTGCTAAGGCAGAAGGCTGTTCTCGTAGAAGTGGGAATCTCCCTCCTCAAACGCTAAGCGTTAGGAGGGAGTAGTTCAATTATGCATGAGTTTAAAAAAAGAATTTCAGATCTTCTTCTACTGTGCTAATTCCCGCAATACCAAAGTTCTCTACCAAAACTTTTGCCACATTGGGGCTGAGGAATGCCGGGAGAGTGGGACCGAGATGGATATTCTTCACGCCAAGATACAGAAGCGCCAGCAGAACTATGACAGCCTTCTGCTCATACCACGCAATGTTGTAGGCGATGGGCAGGTCGTTGATATCGTCCAGACCGAAAACTTCCTTGAGCTTCAAAGCAATGACAGCCAGAGAATACGAATCGTTGCACTGCCCGGCGTCCAGAACACGAGGAATGCCGTTGATGTCGCCCAAAGGCAGTTTGTTGTACTCGTATTTCGCGCATCCGGCTGTCAAGATCACAGCATCTTTCGGCAGTGCCTTGGCAAATTCGGTATAGTATTCCCGGCTCTTGGCACGGCCGTCACAGCCCGCCATCACAACGAACTTTTTGATCGCGCCGCTTTTTACCGCATCAACCACCTGATCCGCCAGAGCCAGAACCTGCGCGTGTGCAAATCCGCCGATCAGCTCTCCTGTTTCAATTTCAGTAGGTGCAGCGCATCTTTTTGCGTGTTCAATGATAACGGAAAAATCCTTCTGCTCCCCGATTTCTCCTGGGATATGGGTACATCCCGGATATCCTGCTGCGCCAGTAGTGTAGATTCTGTCTTTGTAGCTGTCTTTAGGAGGCACGATGCAGTTGGTCGTCATCAGGATAGGACCGTTGAAGGATTCAAATTCCTCCTTCTGCTTCCACCACGCATTGCCGTAGTTGCCGATAAAGTTGGGATACTTTTTGAATGCCGGGTAATAGTGGGCAGGGAGCATCTCGGAATGGGTATAAACATCCACGCCGGTTCCCTGTGTCTGCTCCAGCAGCATTTCCAAATCCCGCAGGTCGTGACCGGAAACCAAAATACCGGGATTTGTCCCAACGCCAATATTTACCTTCGTAATTTCGGGATTTCCATAGGCTTCCGTGTTGGCCTTGTCCAGCAGAGCCATACCGGATACGCCGTGTTTTCCGGTTTCCATTGTCAGAGCAATCAATTCTTCTACGCTGAGATTGTCATCCAGTGTAACTGCCAGCGCCCGCTGAAGGAAGGCATCGACCTCCTCATCATCCTTCAGTAGAACATTTGCGTGTTTGGAGTATGCGGACAATCCCTTCAGACCGTAGGTAATCAGTTCTCGCAGAGAACGGATATCCTCGTTTTCAGTAGAAAGAACACCGACAGTTGCGGCTTTTTCTTCCCAATTGCCAGAGCCATTCCATTTTGCCGCTTCGGGCAGACCGGAAGGATCGGCAATCTGCGCCAACAGCACATCTTTTTCAGTCAGTGTGGCACGGATTCTTGCCTCAATGCTCTCTTTGTCAAAATTTGCATTGGTGATGGTGGTGAACAGATTCAGGGTAATCAAGTGATTGATTTCCGCAGATACCTGCTTCCCTTCCTGACGCAGTGCAGTTGTAACAGCTGAAATCCCTTTTGTGACATAGACCAGCAGATCCTGCATAGCTGCCACATCAGGCTTCTTCCCGCATACACCGGACATGGTGCAACCTTTGCACCCGGCGGTTTCCTGACACTGATAGCAAAACATTTTTTGTTCCATAATAGACCTCCTAAAAACTTTTAAGATTTGAAATGATGTAGTTACTTTTCAATCAAAAAAGTATATAGATGCGCTTGAATTAATCTACCCAAGCGATTGCAGACACAGGACACGAATCAATTGCATCCTGCACGGCGCTTTGATTGTCATCGTTTGCTGGTTGGTATGCTTCCGCCTTCTCGTACTCATTCATACGAAAAACTTCGTCGCAGATCCCACAGCAAAGCCCGCAGCCAATGCAGAGATTCTGATCTACTTTTATTTTCATAAAATCACCTCCCTCTGTCAATTTTACATTTGATTAAAATACAACGACCAAAAGCATCTTGAACGCTTCCTGTCCATATACCGCGTGAGGGTGTCCAGCTGGCATGACGATGGATTCTCCTTCATGCAACAGATATTCTGTGCCGTCAATGGTAATTTTTCCAACGCCGTCCAGACAGGTTATGAAAGCGTCGCCGCCCGATTCATGGGTGCTGATTTCCTCGCCCTTTGCGAATGAGAACAGGGTAATACTTACTGCCGGATTTTGCGCCAGCGTCTTGCTGACTACCTGCCCCTCCTGATAGGAGATCTGCTCCTTCAGCGTCAGAACCTCGGCTTGCGCAATGTTTTTCATTTTTTTACTCATAACAGTCACCTCCTGCAATATAATTTGTTTTGTCTGTCGGATATATTCCAAAAACTGAAGAAACGAATCAGTGGTTATTCCAGAATCTTTCCATCAATCGAGATAGTGACCACCTGCCAGGGAATGAATTTTCCGCTTGCCTGCAATGCTTTTTTAGCAGCTAACTCCAGTCCGCCGCAGCAGGGAACCTCCATCCGCACAATGGTCACGCTCTGGATATTGTTGTTTTGGATAATCTGCGTCAGCTTTTCGCTGTAATCCACGTTGTCCAGCTTGGGGCAGCCAATCAGCGTAACCTTCCCACGCATAAAATCCTCGTGCATTCTGGCATAGGCATATGCGCTGCAATCTGCCGCAATCAGCAACTTGGCTCCTTCAAAGCAGGGGGCACCTACTGGGACCAGCTTAATTTGGCAGGGCCACTGCCTCAGCTGTGACTCAGCCTGCATCGGGGCAGAAGGAGCAGATTCCTGCGAATGCTGGATTCGCTGCATTCGGCTGCCCGGGCACCCCGCATGAACACCAACGGAAGGAGAATTCATTCTGTTCTTTTTTCTCATATTTTCCTGCACAGCCTTTTCGTCATAGGCAGCAGCTTCCCGTTCCACAAAGGAAATCGCACCGGTGGGGCAGGTGGGCAGGCAATCGCCCAGACCATCGCAATAATCGTCCCGCAGGAGTTTTGCCTTCCCGTTTACCATGCCGATAGCCCCTTCATGGCAGGCTTCGGCGCAGGCCCCACATCCATTGCACTTTTTATCGTCTATCTGAATAATTTTCCGAATCATGTTTGCTTCATCCTTTCTCTTGCGTTTCTGAATTTAGTATACTATAATATGAAATGAAAGTCTGTTGTTATAACAACAAGGAGTGAAAAATATGAATCTATCCAATACACAACTGTTTCGAGGACTGGAAGAAGCAGAGATTACATCTCTTTTGGGTTGCCTGAATGCCACAACGCGTAGTTTCCAAAAAGGAGAGGTAATCCTTTCAGAAGGAAACATCACGGAAAATATCGGGATCTTGCTGTCCGGCCTGGCAGTGATCTCCTGCAACGATATCTGGGGCAATACCAGTATTTTGGGTCATGTTGCGCCCGGCTCTGTATTCGCCGAGGTGTATGCCTGCATTCCTGGGGAGCCGATGTTGGTTACGGTGTCCGCTGCGGAGGATACATCCATATTGTTTATGAATGTGGGGCGTGTCCTGGCTACTTGTACCAATTCCTGTCCATTCCACACAAGACTTGTCCGAAATCTGCTGACTGTCTGCGCTCACAGAAACCTTCAGCTTTCTCAAAGAATCCAGCATACCAGTTCTAAATCCATTCGGGGGCGGTTGATGTCCTATTTTTCGGAATGCGCCAAACGCGCCGGGAGCAATTCTTTCCTCATCCCCTACAACCGCCAACAGTTAGCTGATTATCTGAATGTGGACCGCAGTACCATGTGTAACGAGCTTTCAAAAATGCAAAAAGACGGAATTATTGAGTACAGCAAGAATCAATTTTTATTAAAAGATAGCTTGATGTTTCAATGTAACCGTCCAAGATAATAACGGCTATCCTCCTGATTGATAATGTGCAATAATAATAGCAGGCAAGGTATTTCAAGTTATCATACGGCCTATGCTATTCATGTGAAACCTTGAATTCCGTTTAAAATTTAGGAGTGATGCCAGCTACCATTATTAAATTTATAACAGCTGTAAAGGAATGATGAAACTGTTCAAAAATACTTGCCATGGAATACACCAATGTGCCTAAAAGATAAATAATATTCTCAAGCAGCTCTTGTATGGGCTGCTTTTTTAGTGCCTATTAACAACAGGGAAAACTTGAACGCTTACCTATAAAGCGTGAATTTGGAGTATACGATTATGTAAAGGATAATTACCCAAAATATGTCTTATCAACGGATGAACTGGATTTCAGCCGTAACGGCATCCGGCATGAAAATATCCGCAGCTTTTTGCTACGCAATGATTGGTAGGTGATACATGCGCAATACGCTATATCAATATACCTGCTAGATGATCCATCTCATGCTGTATGATTTCTGCGGTCAGCCCGGCAAAACGCTGTTTCCTTTTCTGCCACTGCATATCGCGATATATAACCTCTACCCACTGGTGACGTTCAGCAACGCGCTCCCCTGACAGGGAAAGGCAGCCTTCTTTCACGCTATATGTCCTAGGAGATTTTTTCGTATAGCGTGGATTGAGCATAAGCAACAGGCCTTCCCCATTTCCCGCCGTAGCAGCAAGCCCCGCCATACCCGCACCTTGAGCAGCATTAGCCGCCATAGCTCTTGCCTCTGCCTGCGTGTCTACAGCAATAATCGCTTTCGCAATGCCAATCATATTGGCAGCCATACCTATGCACCTGTGGCTATTAGCCTGCAGCGTATCCAGCAGATCCTGTGCTACTCCGTCAATATCCTCTTTAACAGCATCCTCAGCCTTGATTTGTAGCAAATTTACATCACGGATAATTTCTTTTACCATATATCGCCAACTCACATTTTTACTAAAAATTCACCCGGCACCAGCCAGCCTGCATTTTTTGCCAAACTTATGGTGTAGTACCGCTTCATGCCACTATTATATCATAGCTTTGATTTTTTTATATAAACAATTTCAGTTTGTCGTAGTGCTTGATTGTTACTTTTGCGATATATGTACGTTTTAATTATTAGTGCAGGGGAGCTGTCAGAAAAACATCAGCAAATACTCCAATGGTCGGAGAGGCAATACCAATGCAGGCACGCTCGCGCTACTATCCACGCCTAGCGGATGCTAAGCTCTCGCTGCGCCTACGGCTTGCGACTCGCTAAGCACCGAGGCGCGTCTCAGTGCCTTGCATTGGCACCGCCTTCTCCGCCCATCGCATTATCTGCTGATAGTTACACTCCTGCGGCAGCTCCCCACTTACTTATCAGCAATTCCTTATATTTTGCCATAGCAACATGATGATACTTTACGAGCAAGCCTGAAATAGGGGGGCTGGGAGGCTGACGCTACCTGATACTGCCAACTGCTATGCAAGGCAATCTGCTATTATGAGCAGAGTTGTTTGCACAATACGTTTATGCAACGGTTGGCAATGACAGGTTTCGTCAGCCACTTCGCCCCCCTTTTTCAGGCTTGCTCGTAAAGCTGTATGTAGCACTATGGCAACAAGCAACGTATGTCATTTTATCATTTTGTCTATATCTGTTCAGACAAAGAAAGGGATGAGTGAGGACAGTACCCATAGAAAACCTTTGTTGTGCCTCGTTACTTCATTCATCAGAGCCGCAGGCGATAGATGAATGTTAGTAACGCGAGGCACAACTAGGAGCGAGAGCGTGTTTTCTATGGGTAGCTGTCCCGCTCAGCCCATTTTTAATCTGAACAGAGTGCACAAACCAACAAAACTCATCCGTTAATGTTCCAGAAGTCTCATACCTTCACGACGATAAACTAAAATTCTCACCAAAAATAAAAACTTTAACTATACTTTTGATACAATGCATTTACCAACTTTTCAACTTGAGATTTATTTAAGAAAGGAGTCTTTATGGTAGATGCCAAATAGAAATTACGATTTAAAATTGTTTTTATCTCTGCTGGTGACAATGCTGGTAACGCAGATATATCCTCTGGTAATGATTTAGGCAAAATCATGTCAACCTCATGATAACGCTCATTCCCATTATTCATAGGATTATCAGATTTAATACGACCAACAGCAATAATCCCTTTACCTTTCGAATAAAACAGTACATAGTCTCCCTTTGAAAAGCTATTAACAAACCTCTTGGCATCACCATACGCAGAAACTTTATTTTCAGAAAGCATTTCAAATTCATTGGTAGCTGAATATGACAGATTTGTATCAAACATAATACCTTTATTAGAACCTGGCGGTAAATTTATGTTCTCAACATCTGTCATAAACTTTATCCAAAATAAAATGTTCTCTGGTATGATATTAGCCTTTTCTGGATCAATTGCAAAAGAATATATATCAGTTGAAGAAACAGCATAAATATGATTATATTCTTCTGCACCTATTACATTACCCTCCGTTGTTAATAAATAAACATCTCCATTGAGATTCTTGTAATCTGAAGCATATATATCTACCTTTCCCTTCTTTACTTGCAAATATATATGCTTTCTTTTCTCAGCAGCAGGATCCAACATCACACACTCATATTTAGGTGTAGAAATCTTATTGGTAGAAGGTATGCATACATATCCATACTTATCAAACAACCACAATGACAACAAATCTTCAACATCTTCAGGTTGTAGTAAAGAATAAAACTTTTCCTCATCTAATTTCAAGTCTATGCTAGGATATCTGAAACCATCATCACCTGCTTTATATACCATATTATACGACATACGGCTGTAATCTTCTATCCCCTCTTTATGGATACGTTGAAAAGTTGACCCTCGTATAAAAGCAGTTGAAATAGCACCTGGAACTGATTCCTCATCTGCTGTTATCGAAGCCGGATGCCACTGTATATTCGTCAACTGATTTGCTGCATCAACACTAACAGCAGATTCATTAAAAACCCACTTTGATTCAGTTGTTACTCTTCCAAAATAATATTTTCCTTCATCTGCGGAACGCATCCAAATTATGTCATTGGGTTGCACATCATGCAATCTTATAACGCTACTGTAATCATTATAAATTTGATCAGCTAATACCTTATAATCCTCGAAACTCTTTATTCTCTTTCTTTCCTCGGCAGTTAAATGATCCAAACTCCATCCCATTGCAGCTACATTGTTTTGCAAGCAATATTGTGCAATACTTTTTCCGCCAGTATTAACATGTAACCTCCATACAGTCATAAAGCCCCTCCTCATAGTAGCACTTAAATGAATTTCCATCTACGGCATATCTTTTACACCATAAACTATACCTTCTGTAACTATTCGTATATTATATCATGTAATAGAATTTCTAAAACAATATTATTAATATTCTATATACTTTGAAACATTCTATCATCTACGATGATAATATGAATTGTTATATCTTAACAATGGTTCATTACCACCATCATCAAAAGTAGACTTTCCTGCTTCAAAATGTAAATTTGCCCCAATAATCAATCTTCTAACACCTTCTTTTTCCTGTATATAAAATGGTCCTCCAAAATTACTTCCTCCACCAGCCATTTCTCCGATTTTTATTATATAGCACCCATTTAAGTAATTCCCATTAAAATCCAAAACATTGCCATTCTTATCAACCCAATGCCCCTGCAATTTTTGAATAGTCTTCTGATACATTTCTGTTTCTGGAAAATACGATTGACCTGCTTCCGCAATTGACAACGTACCAAATGAGCAATTCACTCCTGCAAATCCAAAAGACAATGCCATAACACACATACATACAGCTACCTTTTTAATAATTCCTTCCATTACTGCTCCTCCTCAAACTTTTTGTTTTCTCTTAATACACCTATCCTCATAGTACCCTTTTCATGCCAAACCATTGGGCATTTTTATCCCAAAACAGCTCTACCACCATATCCACGGCATGCTTGCGATACACCTGGTAAATAACACCTGGCGGTAAATACTCATGGGAACTAATTATCCTCATATTTCCCGTGTTCGTAATACGGCTTTCTATCTGATGCCATTCAAGCGGAGTATGCCCCATTTTTGCCAGATTGTCCAACGAAATAAACTTTACCCATTTTCCCTTATGCTTCCCAACCAGCCAATAACCATTGTTCATGGCATGAGCACCTGATGTAGCCGTAATTTGGTAAAGTATCATTCTAGGATTTTCGGTGATTATTTCATACACCCCATAAGAACCTTCATTGCGCCCTTCATAATAATCAAACGACATGGAGCCGCCCTTGTAATACATCGTCAATCTTCTCTGCCCAGTTATCATAAAGGTTACTTTTTCACCGTCATATTGGTAAAAATCCATCATATCCTTCTGCCCGCCAAAACTTATATAATGCACCTTGCTTATACTTTTAAATCTCATCCCATCATCAGCATGGCATGTTTTACTTGGTAAAATACTTGCAATCATAACTGCAAGCACTACAACCATTCCAAGACCAAATAACTTGAATAAAAAATCTCTCCACACTTTCATATCAACCATTCCTCCATAACTTCATTCCTCCAATCATAACAACTCCTGCTATACGCCTTATTATACTAATAATATAAAATATTTTCAACACTTTTAGTGAATATTAGATACACCTAAAGTAACTGTACTCCCCTTAAAATTAATTTGGAAGGGGGTATCTTATGGTAGAAGGCTTGGCGAATAAATTAAAAGACCTGCGCAGGCAGAATGGTTATTCACAAAAACAGGTAGCTGACAAGCTCATGGTCAGCCCCAGCATTATTTCCGGATATGAGAACTCTGAAAGAACGCCCAGTGTGGAAATACTGCTGAAGCTGGCACACTTATATCGCTGCAGCACGGATTTTTTGCTGGGACTGACCACTAAAACCCCTGTAGAACACGTCGAGTTATGCGGACTGACGACACAGGAGATACAATCCATCAGGATTCTGGTACAATCACTGAAGGAAAAACAAGGCTGCCCAGGCAATAGCAACTAAATTCCTGCTGCAAATCTATTCTAACAAACCCAATGTGCAAAAATATGCACATTAGGCACTTGGCAAATTTAAATTTCAATTTCCTAAAAAACTCCCTTTCAAAGAATTTGTACATTCTTACGAAAGGGAGTTTTTATTCTCTACACTTGCAGATTAGTTTAGTTCTTATTGAAGGCAATCTTCTTCACAAAGCTGGCCAGATACAGCGGCAGGCTGTAAGTAACGGTTTCCACCACATCGTTTACAGCAATATTTTTCATGGAAATTTTGAAACCAATTTCAGGCTTGTATTGCTTGCAAAAACATTGATAGCTTTTGGCTCTGGTATGTATTTCTGCCTTGGCTTCAATCGGAATGATAGTTTCCTGATTGGCAATGAGGAAATCCAGCTCTGCCGTATTGCCGGAACGCCAGAAATAAGGCTCGAGGTTCTGCTTGAGAAGCTCTAAAAGAACATAATTCTCAGTCAAAGCTCCTTTGAAGCTGTTGTAAAGCTGGTTTTCCTGCAGAATAGTTTCTGGTGATAGACTGGCCTGACAGCGCAACAGACCAACATCTGACAAATACACCTTGAAATAGGTACTTTGGGCATAAAAAGCAAGTGGCAGCTGTGGATTGCTGACCAGCTGAAGACGATGTATAAGACCAGCTGAGTGCAGCCATTCCAGTGCATCCTCCAAATCCGCCGCCCGCTTGCCAGTTTTTACATGTGAAAACACGAATTTATTATTTTCCTTGGCAAGCTGCTGAGGTACAGATTGCCAGATAAGCTGCAGCTTCGGTACATCATTGACAGGTGCATACTTTGCAAAATCTGCACTGTAATCATGAAGGATGTTGTTTTGTATCTGTGTTACGGCATCAAAATTTTTAGTTTCCAGCCATGTGGCAACAGCTTCCGGCATACCGCCTGTTATATAGTAATATTTTAAGAATTTTTTTAAAGGCTCTGTATACGCCTCTGCCAACGGCTTATCCGGCAGATATTTATCCGCGCCCGATAAAAGATGTTCCTGGCCGCAAGCTAACAAAAACTCAGCAAAACTCATAGGATACATGACTAGACGTTCAACCTTGCCTACAGGAAATGAAATGCCATCACGCTGCAGGGAAACACCCAACAAGGAACCAGCACAGATGATATGAAGCTCAGGCATTAGCTCGCAAAAATATTTTAGGGATGTGACAGCTCTGGGACATGCTTGTATTTCATCAAAAATCACAAGGGTTTTCCCGGGGACGATGGGCTTTTTATATATTAACCCGCCTAATTCACTTAATATTCGATGCGGGTCAAGGTCATAATCGAATATTGATTGCAATCCGTGATTTCCTTCAAAATAAAAATAAGCCGTGTCCTCGAAGTACCTTCTGCCAAATTCCTTACAAATATATGTCTTGCCACATTGCCTTACGCCTGTAATCAACAGTGGTTTGTGTTTTGACTTCCGGCTCCACGCCAGCATCTCTGTCATAATGCTACGTTCCATATATATCAATTCCTTTCGAGTATATTGCACAACAATTTAACTCCGGCATCCTTATTCTACGTTTTTCCTATGAAAAACGCAAGACTATCTGCGAAGTTCCTATGAAAAATGTTAAATTTCAGTTTATCGTCGTGAAGGTACGAGACTTTTGGAACATTAACGGATGAGTTTTGTTGGTTTGTGCACTCTGTTCAGATTAAAAATGGGCTGAGCGGGACAGCTACCCATAGAAAACACGCT
>NZ_VUNR01000025.1 GCF_009695585.1 Anaerovibrio slackiae | reverse complement strand
ATACATAGTCCGGCTCACATTTTAACTCGGTCAGCATTTTGCTGGTCTGCTTGTAAGTCACGCTTGTTTTTGAATTTGTCCATGCTTCTTTACGGATATTCAAAAACCTGTTATACACAAACCTGGCACATCCCAGTGTCTGATTGATTAGCTGTTGCTGTTGTTTAGTGGGATATATTCGATACTGATAGCCTTTTTGCTGTAACACATCGTTCACCTCCTGTCACTTATTATTATATCACCACTATGTTCTATTGTCCACCTCAATTACTTGCGTAAATTCGGTGGACGTGGCATTCATCTCCCGCCTATAGAGGCAGGGAGTTTTCTGCCACATTAAGATAAAAATCTTACTGGCAACCTTTTCCACCTTTTCCAAAATCTCCTCAATCTTTTCCAATACAGATGCTGAATATACAATCTCTCCGCACTGGTCACATTTCCAGCAAGGAACATTCTCAATAATCACATAGCAGCCTTGCATCTGAGTAAAATATGTTCCTACATCCTTATTCATGATACCATTCCTGCAAATCAAGCACCGCATCTCATCCACCAACCTTCCTTGCCAAAAAATCAATAAGTGCTCTGATATATATATTCTTTGACTCATATTTTAAAATCTTGTGCCCATGATATCTTCAGCACCCTTCTTTCCATTATGCAACTCCCCATAAATATTATAGCAAAGCATAGTCACTTTAGGTAGTTTTGACATACTCCCAATGGCTAAAACTAGTGGATTCCAGGGTAAAGTCAGATTAGTTGCTACAGTTGCATAATAATTGAATGCAGTTGGATTATTTTGTTGTATCTGTTCAGACAAAAAGAAGGACAGGTGTGGCATGTACCCAAAGAAAACCTTGAGTGCAGCCTCGCTTCTTAGCGAGTGCGAGCATAAGCGATGCAGGAGCTTAGAAGCGCGAGGCGCAGGGGATGACGAAACCCTATTGACATGAATTAGTTTCGAGGATAAATCCTTGTATGCTAGGCGGAGGAGGAAGGCATGGTGGTTCCATGCCGACCGACGACAACAACGCAGACAAGGATTTAGACCGAAAATAATCATGGAGATAGGGTTTTGTCACCCCTCCGAGCGAGAGCGAGTTTTCTATGGGTACTGCCACTACCTGTCCCTTTAAAATGTCTGAACAGAGTCCACGAACTACCAAACTATTTCAGTCAGTATATGTACGAAGTAACAAACACCCACTACAACAAACTGAAATTAAACAAAAGCACTTATGAAAACCAATGAAACAGTTCTCATAAGTGCTTTATCACAAATCTAATTTACTTTTCTAATTGCTTTTTGTTCTTTTACTAGTTGCCGTTTACTTCGCCAGTCTTTCCAATGCCCAGTGAGCAATGTCATGGCGGAAGTGGGCATCCTTGAAGGAAATCTTTGCTACACCGGCATAAGCCTTGTCAACAGCTTCCTTGATGCCCTCTGCCTTAGAAACAACACCCAGCACACGGCCGCCGTTGGTGTAAATCTTCCCATCCTTGGCGGAGGTTCCGGCATGGAACACCATGCTTCCATCAGCTGCCACATCAGCAAGGCCGGTAATCTCGTCACCCTTGTTGTAGGACTTTGGATAGCCACCGGCTGCCATAACGATGCAGACAGCTGCCCCCTTGCTCCACTTCACCTCGGTCTCAGCCAGCTTGCCATCAATGCATGCCAGCATAACCTCAACCAGATCGCTCTCCAGAAGCGGCAATACCACCTGAGTCTCCGGGTCGCCGAAGCGGGCATTGAACTCAACAACCTTTGGTCCCTGCTCAGTCACCATCAGCCCGGCATAGAGGCAACCCTTGTACAGGCGTCCCTCTGCTTCCATAGCCTTGATGGTTGGCTCAAGGATTTCCTTCTGCACCTGGGCCAGAAGCTCAGGCGTTCCTACAGGAGCAGGTGCATAAGCACCCATGCCGCCGGTATTAGGTCCCTGGTCGTTATCAAAGACACGCTTGTGGTCCTGGGATGGAACCATCGGCAGGATAGTCCTGCCGTCGGTAAAGCACAGCACGGAAACCTCCTCGCCAGCCATGAATTCCTCAACAACCACCCGGCTGCCTGCACTGCCAAATGCCTTGTCACCCATGATTTCATCAATGGCACCAAGAGCCTCATCCAGCGTCATGGCAACGATAACGCCCTTGCCTGCTGCCAGGCCGTCAGCCTTGATGACGATAGGCGCACCCTCTGCCCTGATATATGCCTTGGCTGCCTCAGCCTCGGTAAATACCTCATACTTGGCAGTAGGGATGTTGTACTTCTTCATGAGATTTTTAGAGAAAGACTTGGAGCCCTCAATCTCAGCTGCTGCCTGCACCGGGCCAAATGCCTTGATACCTGCGTCATTAAAGGCATCCACAGCACCATTAGTCAAAGGCACCTCAGGCCCTACCACTGCCAGCTCCACATTCTTTTCCTGCGCCAGCTTTACCAGGGCAGCATTATCCGTAATGGACACGCCCTCAATGCACTCAGCCAGCTCCGCCATGCCCGGATTGCCCGGCACAGCATAAATCTTATCAGCCTTTTCGCTCTGTGCCAGCTTCCACACCAAGGTATGCTCACGGGCACCGCTGCCTACTACTAAAATATTCATTACTTGTTCACCTGCTCCATCAGATAGTTCTGAATGCAATTATCATACTCGGCAGTATGCTGGAAAGCCTCCTGTGCCAGCTGCATGCGGAGCATGCCGCCTACGCAGCCGTCCTTTGCCACACAAGCCGCAACCTCGTCATAGCGGGCCGGATTGGTGACAACGGTAACAAACTTGAAGTTCTTGGCTGCGGCACGAATCATGGCAGGGCCGCCGATGTCGATGTTCTCAATAGCCTCGGCAAGAGTAACATCAGGCTTGGAGATAGTCTCCTTGAACGGATAGAGATTTACTACTACCATATCAATGCCGGTAATCTTATGCTCCTGCATAGCCTTTACATGGGCAGGGTTATCACGAACAGCCAGGATGCCGCCGTGAATATAAGGATTCAGCGTCTTTACGCGGCCATCCATAATCTCAGGGAAGCCGGTAACATCGCTGACATAGGTAACGGGAATGCCTGCCTCCTTCAGAGCCTTCATGGTGCCGCCGGTGGAAACGATTTCCACACCTGCTGCATGCAGCTTCTGCGCCAGCTCTACTACACCTGTCTTGTCGGATACACTGATTAATGCACGCTTGATTTTCATAGTAGTTATCTCCTTTTGCACTTTATATATGAAAAATTATTCTTTTATACGAACATGGCGGTCATCCAGAAGCTCCAGCCTGCCATCGACGAACAGCTCAATAGCTCTCGGATAAAGAATATGCTCCTTCTCCAGCACACGGGCCGCCAGAGTTTCCTCCGTATCCCCGTCCAGCACAGGCACAGTGTCCTGCAAAATAATCGGGCCGTGATCCATGCCCTCATCCACAAAGTGGATAGTGCAGCCGGACACCTTAGTGCCGTAGGCCAGCACATCACGATGGGCATGAGCGCCCCCGAAGGACGGCAGCAGGGACGGATGAATATTCAAAATCTGATGCCTGTAGGCATCCACAAAATACGGGCTCAGGATGCGCATAAAGCCTGCCAGCACCACCAATGTAACATTGGCCGCCTTCAGCTCCGCCACCAGCTTTTCCTCGAATTCCTGCTGGCTGGCACAGGCCTTGCGGTTTACGCAGACGCTTTTGATACCTGCCTCGCTGGCCACCTGCAAAGCGCGAGCCTCCGGCTTGTCAGTGAGGACGATGCCGATTTCCGCCTTGATCTGCCCGGACTCAATAGCCGCCATTATGGACTGCATGTTGGAGCCCCGCCCGGAGCAAAGAATACCTAAAATATGCTTACTCATCAAATACGCCGCCCTTAACAATTACTTCATGACTTCCCTGGGTAACCTTGCCGATTTCATAAACAGCCTCGCCACGGGACTCCAAATCAGCCTTAATCTTCTCCGCCTCGTCAGCAGCAGCAATGATAATCATGCCGATGCCCATGTTGAAGGTACGGTACATCTCATGCCAGTCCACATTGCCCCATTCCTTCAAAAGCTTGAAGATAGGCGGTACCGGCCATGCCGTAGCATCAATCTCGGCACCCATATCCTCAGGCAGGGCGCGAGGAATATTCTCATAGTAGCCGCCGCCGGTCACATGCACCATGCCGTGAATATCAAACTTCTCAATCAGCGGCAGGCAGGACTTCGGATAGAGACGGGTAGGAGTCAGCAGCTCCTCGCCAATGGTCTTGCCCAGCTCATCAATGTACTCATCACCCTTGAAGCCCTTTACATCAAAGACAATCTTGCGCACCAGGGAATAGCCGTTGGAATGCACGCCGGAGGATGGCAGGCCGAGAATCACATCCCCTGCCTTTACCTTCTCGCTGGTGATAATCTTGGACTTCTCCACAGCACCTACCGCAAAACCGGCAATATCGTACTCGCCCTCTGCATAGAAGCCGGCCATCTCGGCAGTCTCGCCGCCAATCAGCGCACAGCCGGACTCCTTGCAGGCATTGGCCACGCCCTTGACCACATCAGCCACCTGCTCCGGCTCCAGCTTGCCTACAGCCAGATAATCCAGGAAGAACAAAGGCTCCGCACCCTGCACCAGAATATCGTTTACGCACATTGCCACAGCATCCTGACCGATGGTATCGTGCTTGTTCAGCATAAAGGCAAAGCGCAGCTTGGTGCCAACGCCGTCAGTGCCGGATACCAGCACAGGCTCCTTGTACTTGGTGCTCATGGCAAAAAGGCCGCCAAAGCCCCCAAGATCACCCAGCACCTCCGGGCGATAGGTAGCCTTTACGCTGTCCTTAATCAGCTTTACGGACAGATTACCGGCATCAATATCCACACCTGCATCTCGATAAGTCAGTTTCTTTTCCATACAATCCTCCAAAACAATTTATCACACGCGGCACAATATCCCCCGTGGCGCACAGCCCCGGAAATATTCTGCTCTCATCAGGCCATGCTTACTTTTTGCGCTGCTCAAAAACGTACTTGTCATGCTCCGCAGGAGATGCGGACTTCTGCTCGATAGGGTAGCCCCCGTCGAAGCAGGCATAGCACATGTGGTCAGGCCCCAGCTTCCTCATGCAGTGCTTCAGCCCATCCAGGGACAGGAAATGCAGTGAGTCAGCCCCGATATACTCGCAGATCTCCTCCACGCTCTTGGTGGCGGCAATCAGCTCCTTGCGGACAGATGTATCAATGCCGTAGTAGCAAGGATAAACAATCGGCGGCGAGCTGATGCACATGTGGATTTCCCTGGCACCGGCATTTCTCAGCATACGGACAATCTTGCCGCTGGTGGTGCCCCGGACGATGGAGTCATCAATCATCACCACGGACTTGCCCTGGACAGCAGAGGAAATGGCATTCAGCTTCAGCTTTACTGCCGTATCACGCTTTTTCTGGGTTGGCTGGATAAAGGTACGGCCAATATAGCGGTTCTTCACCAGTCCCTCCACATAAGGGATGCCGGATTCGTAAGCATAGCCGGAAGCGGCAGTATTGCCGGAGTCCGGCACGGAGATAACAATGTCTGCCTTGTAGTTGGTTTCCCTGGCCAGCACCCTGCCCATCTCAAAGCGGGCCTCGTGTACGCTGAGGCCGTCCAGCACGGAATCCGGACGGGCAAAGTAAATGTACTCAAACACGCACATGTTCAGCTTCGGCTCAGCAAACTTGTAACTCTTTACACCGTCATCGTCAATGACAACCATCTCGCCCGGCTCAATATCCCGGACAAACTCAGCCCCCACTACATCCAGGCCGCAGCTCTCGGAGGACAAAATCCAGGTATCATCACCGATTTTACCAAGGCACAGCGGACGGAAGCCCTGCGGGTCGCGGGCACCAATCAGCTTGTTCTCCGTCATGATGGTCAGGCAGTATGCACCCTCAATCTTATTCAGGCTCTCGCTGATTTTCTCCTCAACGGTGGCCTTGCGGGAACGGGCAATCAGGTTGACAAAAACCTCGGAGTCAATGGTAGTCTGGAAAATAGTACCTGTCTCCTCCAGCTCCCGGCGGATTTCCGTGGCGTTGGTCAGGTTGCCGTTATGAGCAAGGCTGATTTTGCCGCCGGAATAGTTCACCATCAAAGGCTGGGTATTGGCCAGCATGCTGGAGCCTGTGGTGGAATAACGCACATGGCCGATGGCGATGTACTGGTTGTCCATGTGAGGCACCTGATGGCGGAAAACCTCATTTACCAGCCCCATGCCACGGGTTACATCCATCCATGCACCATCAGTAATGGCAATACCGGCACTTTCCTGGCCGCGATGCTGCAGGGCATACAACCCCAGATAGGTCATACCGGAAACATCAGCTTCAGCAGAACGGGAATACACGCCATAGACGCCGCATTCCTCTTTCCACTTGTTTCCTTCAACTTCTACACTATACATTGTTGTTCTTTTTCTCCTAACCTTATTGTGAACCGCTTCTCCCATACTTTGTACTTCGTACTTTATACTTTATACTTTTTCAATATAGGCAGCAGTCTGTTAATATAATCGTTTATAGAGCTTTTGATTTTTTATATAGTTGTTCCTATAGAGCTGATCAGCCCAGCTGCTGCTCAACCCGGGCAGCCTTCTTCTCCACTTCCTCTACCATCTTGGCGCGATAATCTGCCAGCTTCTTGGCCAGCTCCTCATCAGAGAGGGCAAACATCTGGGCAACAAAAATCGCTGCATTCTTGGCACCGTTGACAGCCATAGTGGCAACAGGGATGCCGGACGGCATCTGAACCGTGCTCAGAAGGGCATCCATGCCGTTTAACGGAGTGGCATTGATTGGCACGCCAATAACAGGCAGAGTGGTATAACTGGCAATAACGCCCCCCAGATGCGCAGCGGCACCGGCAGCAGCAATAAATGCACCTATACCTCGCTCAGGAGCAGTCGTAACCAGCTCCCTGACCTTGGCAGGAGTACGGTGTGCAGAAGCAACTACTACCTCTGCCTCAATGTCAAACTTCTTCAACAATTCATAAGCGGGCTTCAAAATTGGCCAGTCAGAATCACTGCCCATGACAATGGATACCTTCATTGCGTAATCACTTTCCCTTCGCAAATCACAAACTTATGCTAATTCTCCCAAAAATTCCTTGCCAGCCCTGCCTGACGGCAGCGTGGCAAGAGCAACCAAATAATAGGATATAACTTATCAAAAGATAAGCATACCAACGCGCACACTCCTATTCTACCATAGGAACATTAAATTGCCTAGCGACAAATACTGAAAATCTTCGCTAAGCACCCATTACATGATAGCAGAAACTATAAAAAGCTGTCAACGCACAGGAAAATTTCCACGCAAAAAGGCAGGGATATTTCACCCTGCCCTAAAATGCTGCATATATTCATATATTACAGGCGGAAAGCCACCAGAAATACTGCCAGGAGCGCAATCCCCAGTCCCAGTGAAGCACCGCACAGCTTCTTTTCAATCGGTGTCAGGTCAAACCATTCTGCTTCCTGACGGATAATCTCAATATGCTCCTCATGAGCTGTGGTTTCCTCTGCATTAAAATCCTCATAAGTAACTGCCGGATTTGCCATAATATTTTCCTCCTTTTAAATACCCTTTGCCAAAATGCCCACTATCTTCTCTCAGAACAGCCAGATACCGGCCGTTCAATACATTACCCTGCCACTACCGGCGGCAGGATGCCGTGGTAGAACAGATAGGAAATCCCCAGGCCTACCCAGAGGATAAAGCCAAAGAGGGCGATGGAATAAACGCCTACAATGCGTCCCAGGCCTTCTGCCCACAGCTTGCGCACATCAGTAATCAGGCCGATAGAGAAGAAGCACAGGCCGAAGAAAATAGCACGGAGCAGATTTGCCTGACCGGCACCTGCGGTGGCTGCCTTGACAATGGACTCATCAGACAGGCCCCAAGTGAACAAAATCAGGAATGTAGCCAGGAAGCCAAGAATGAACTTCGGGAAGCGGTCACCGATCTCCCTGACAGAAACCTTGTAGCTCTCACCCTTCTTGCGGCCGAAAAGCACAGGGAATACAGACCACACAACTGCCAGCACAAAGGCCCAGATACCTATAAACACATCAATAAATACCTTGGCTGTAGTGGTTGCCATCAGCACCCAGCCCTCCTGATAATTGATGCCGTACTCAGCCAGTGCCTTGGCACGGATCAGGGAATCGGTAATGGCACCGGAAGCAATGGCACCGCCGTCGCTCTTGACAGCCAGGCCCATCCACGCACCTGCTACCAGCGGATCATCGGCAAAGAAGGTGCTGGCCACCCACGGCAGAACCAGAAGCTCCACAGCCACGAAAACAATGATTACGGAAGAAAGAATCGTCGGCACAATCGCCCTGGCGCGGATAGCGCTGCCGGTAGCAATGGCTGCTGCCACGCCGCAGATGGAAATGCCGGAGGCCATCGGCGCCGCCCACTCAGGAGTGAACTTGAACACCTTGCGGGACAGAATGTACACCACCGGCCAATAAATCAGATAAGCCTCAATAACCGCGCAGATGCCGCGGAAGATAACGGTGCTGGCCAGCCCCATGGCACCAACGGTCTTGATGCCGATAGTCATGCCCAGAATGACGATGCCTGTCTTGATATACCACTCAGGCTTTGCCGCCACGGACAAGAAAGCTGCTGCCTTCGGGAAAAAGTTGCCGATAATCAGCCCCACTGCCAAAGCAATGACGAAGCCAAGCTCACCAAGGCCCAAAGACCAGGAAATGCCGAACTTCTCAAGGGTGTTAGGGGTAGCTGCCAGATAAGCGTAATTGCCCAAAGTATTGGCTGCCACCGTCACCCAGAACAGCACGGTGAAGCCTGCCGCAAACCGCTTCACGGAATTGCCCATGAACCATGCCCCCAAGGTAGTCAACGCCAAAAGGAAACCATAGGTCAGTATCAGGGAACCCCCTGCCCCCAAAAAGGCAAATGCCTTGCTGTTAGGGGCAACCGCCTTGGTCACATCAGACCAGACACCGAACTTGGCCACCCAGCCCAAAAGGTCAACTCCTGCAATCTGCCCTGCGCCCAGGCTGAAAATCAAAAGTCCCAGCCATACGGCCCACCAATCCTCATTCTTCAAAAAGCCCTTCTTCTGAACCAGAAGCTCATGGGGCTCTGCTGCTAATACTGCCATACTCAGCACCGTCCTTTCCCGGCACACTGACAAAAAATAAATGATGATAATTGCGTCTGCCAGCTGCCAAATAAATATTTTATAATTCCTGCCAGCTGTCCTCCCCCGGCACCATTAGGAGATAAGAAGCTCCGAAAACGGCCCGCAAGCCATTTTGCATATTACTTCACGCACTGGCAGGCCGCCCCGGCAGCCCTGTGTTTTTCGCTGCCCTGTCACTCCTGCCTGTTTCATCCTGCGTGCAGTTTTCGGAACCTCTTATGAAAATATCCTTTGTATACCCTTTCAGAGGAGAACCAACTCCAAAAACCGATTCACCTATCATTTTGGTATGTAAATCAGGTGATATTGATAGTATAGCCTCGCTCACATACTTTGTCAATATGTTTAATATAAAATTTTATACTTTTTTTATATGTTTTGTAACAATTCCTATTTTGCCACACAAAAAACGCCGCAAGGCAAAGGCTCACAGCCATCCTTGCAGCGTTTCAAAAATTTATAAAAGCAAGCATCCATCACATATCATATATTACGTATTACATATCACATATCACATATCACACATCACATATTGTATATCGCAGTATGCAATTTTCCTCAGCCGGCAATCTTCATGCCGCCCTCTTTTGCCAGCAGCCTGCTCAGGAAATAATCCGTCACCCGAAGCTCACTGCGGTACATGCCCTCCGGCAGCTCTACGCTGCCCAGCGCCGCCCTTGCCACCTGGCAGTCATAGGCGGACACCATCTGCCAGCAGCCCTTGCCGTCTGCCGCCGCCACCAGCTGCCCCAGGGACTTGTCCACCAGCAGAACCCTGTCTGCCCCTACCCCCTGACGATAGCTGGCCAGCTTTGCAATGCCTTCCCGATCAAAAACCGCCATCCCGGTATCCACAACGATATACTCAACTCTATGAAAATTAAAAATATCCATCTGCAGCATTTTTGATTTCCCCTTCCTATAACATCAAGCCCTAAATCATTAATTTATAGGGCTTTCACATCTCATGTTGTGTACATTATAGCAGGCAATATTTACATTGAATATATAAAAAGTGCTGTCAATATTGCAAAAAATGTCCTATAATATTTAAAGTCACTAACAGAGCAGATAACCAGCTTCACAAAAACCAAGGAGCAATAATTATGAATGAATATAATAAAAAAGGGTATCTCCTGCAGGGCTTCCGCGTCTTCCGCCTCAAAGATGCCGCCCTGCAAGAAATCCCCTTCCACTACCACGATTTCCACAAAATCATCCTGTTCCTGGGGGGCGAAGCCTCCTACATCATCGAAGGAAGGACCTATCCCCTGAAACCACGGGATATTCTTTTCGTCAGTGCCGGTGAAATCCACCGCCCCGTTACTGTGCCCGGCAAAAGCTACGAAAGGATTGTCATCTACGTCTCGCCGGATTTTCTCGCCAAGTGCGGACAGGGTAAATGCGACCTTGCCCAATGCTTTCACGCCGCAAGGGAGGCCTCCAGCGTCATGCATGCGCCGCCCGGCAAAAGCCACGACCTGCTGTTTCACATGGACAAGCTGGAAACAGTTGCCCACCAGCAGGGCTACGGCAACGAGCTGTACACCGAATTGCTGTTCATGGAATTTATGATACTCCTGAACCGGGCCATTCTGGACAACGAGCTGGAGCTTTCCAGCGTTTCCTGCGACAGGAAAATCCAGCAAATCCTTGCCTACATCAACAGCCACCTCACCGATGACCTGTCCATTGACACCCTGGCAGAAACAGCCTATCTCAGCAAGTTCTACATGATGCGCAAGTTCAAGGCTGACACCGGCTTCAGCATCCATCAGTACATCAACAGCAAAAGGCTCCTGCTGGCAAAGAGCCTGCTGGCCACCACCGACATTCCCATTACGGAGCTCTGCTACCAGTGCGGCTTCACGGATTACTCCGCCTTCTCCCGGGAGTTCAAGAAAAGCTTCCGCACCACCCCCACCGCCTTCCGCAACAGCAGCACATAAATCACCTGAAATATAGTTAATGATTTTTACATACAGGCAGGAAGCGAGAACCCGGTATGACATGTACCATAAGAAAACCCTTGTTGCGCCTCGTTACTTCATTCATCAGAGCCAAAGGCGATAGATGAATGTTAGTAACGCGAGGCACAACTAGGAGCGAGAGCGCGTTTTCGTTGGTACAGTCATACCGGGTTCGTCAATTTTTATGCTTCAAGGGCACTAAAATACTGCAAATTTACTTTTTTCAGGGCAGTATCCGCAATATTAACGCAGTTATTGCCCATGCGGTCAATAATATGCAGCAGCTTGTTGTACGGCACAGTCAGGTTGGCCGCGCACTTGCCCTTGCTGACACGGGACATATGCGCCTTGCGCATGGAGATATCCAGGTCGCGAATCAAAATCTTCTTCTTGAAGATGGCCTTCACGTCCTCCTTGCTGCCGGTCTCCATGACACTGAGGGCATTATGGTACATTTCCTCCACCAGCTGCAGGCTCTTTTCCAGATCCTTCTTAGCTTCCTTGGAGAACTTATACTTCTTGTCCATCTTCTCCTGTACAGCCCGTGCCGCATCACCGCAGAGGATGGCAATCCTGTCTACGTCACTCAGCACATACATGAGCCCTGCCGTCTGGGTTGCCTGTTCCTCCGTCAGCACACCGGCTGAGAACAGGTCTGCCAGGTACTCCGTAATCCTCTCATGCAAATTTCTGGCAACTGCCTCCTGCTCATAGATGCTGGCCAGCAGCCCGGCATCATCCTTTTTCAAAAGCTCCCGGGTATTGCCAATCAGCCCCTGCACAATGTCGCTGCAATGCACCACTTCCTTGGCCACCAGCTGCAAGGCAGCAGAAGGCTGGCTGATGAGATTGCTGTCCAGATACTGCGGCTCCATAGGATTTTCCTCTGCAATTACCTCGCTATCCGGCACAATCCGCATGACGATAGGCACCATCACCTTGTTAATCAGGCCTACCCAGACACAGGTCATAGTGATATTGAAAATAGTATGGGCATTGGCAATCTGCCGGGAGATGACCTCCACCTCCGGCCCGGATGGGGAAATGCTCTGAATAAATGCCGCATAGGGATTTACAAACCAGATAAACAGCAGGCAGCCGGAGATATTGAACACGCAGTGAGCCACTGCCGTCCGCTTGGCATTCTTCGACTGCCCCACGGCTGCGAACAATGCGGTGATGGTAGTACCGATATTATCACCCAGCAGCACAGGAATCGCCCCTGCCAGCCCCAGGATACTGGTTACGCCATCAGGGCCTGCCTGGGCCGCAAAATTCTGCAGCACCGCAATGGTAGCACTACTGCTCTGCACCACCAGTGTCATCAGGGTACCTACCAGCACACCCAGCACAGGAATATCGCTTACCTCCGCAATCATGTTGGTGAACACCGGGCTGGAGGCCAGCGGCTTCATCACATGTCCCATAGTCTCAATTCCCAGGAACAAGAGACCAAAGGCAAAAATCGTCTGGCCGATATTCTTGACCTTCTCCGACTTGCTGACAAAAGCCATGGCAAAGCCCAAGAATACAATCAGATAAATATAATCGCTAATCTTAAAGGCGATAATCTGGGCTGTCATAGTCGTACCGATATTGGCACCCAGGATAATCGAAATCGCCTGTGGCAGGCTCATCAGCCCCGCGCTGACAAAGCCGATAGCCATAACCGTGGTGGCGCTGCTGCTCTGCAGCACCGCTGTAGTCAGCGCACCTGCCAGCACACCCAGCAAAGGATTTCGCGTCAGCATCGCCAGGATGCTTTTCATTTTCTCCCCGGCAGCCTTTTGCAGGCATTCGCTCATCATATTCATGCCATAGATAAAGACTGCCAGTCCGCCCAGCAGACCAAATGCAATCTGCATTCCTTCCATTATCTCTCCTCCATATCACACTTCACAGTGGTAATTTTTCTGCCAACTCTTCCTGACATCATTTTCCGGAAAGCTCCTGCCAGCCGGCCAGCTCTCCCGTATAAATCCCCTTCAGCTGCTCAAGGGTGATATTGGTCAGAGGATTATCCTTATTGACAATCACCACAATATCATCATTGGCAATCAGCCGGTAATTCAAAAGCTCCTTTTCATAATCCTTCAGCTCCCGGGAAGCCATGCCGAAGTCACACTCCCCCTGCATGGTCCTGGTCAGGCCATCTGCGGAATTTGACGGCACCACGCTTATATCGGCATGGGTATTGATGCCCTCATAGGCAGCTGCCAGCTCTGACATCAAAGGTGCCACCGAGGTGGAGCCAACGATTTTCAACTCCCCTGCCGCCTGATTGGACAGGAATCTGTCCGCCTTGGCAACAGCCCCGAAGGATTTACCCACCAGCTCCTGGCCTGCCCCGGTAACATAGGTCAGAAAATCCTGCTCCAAATCACTCAGCCGACCGCTGTAGGCCAGATAAAAAGACCGCCGCAGAGGATAGCTCCCCTTGCCGGAGGACACATCAAAGCCATTCACCGTCAAAATCTTCACATCGGCAGCAGAGCGCACTGTGCCATAGGATGCATAGCCGATAGCCGCTTTATCACCTGCCACCTGCTGGACAACTGTCTCCGCATTGTCAGCTACGGCGGCATCCTCCCTGGTCAGATCTGCCCCCTTGCCTTCTCCGGCAAAGCCTGCCAGCTCCGCAAAGGTGCTCCGCGTCCCGGAGCCATCCTCCCTAGAAATCACCTTGATTTTGCCAAGCTTCTCAAGACCGTCCACCTGCTCCTGACTCAGCTGCCCTCCGCTATTTCCTGCCGACATGCCACATCCGGCAAGGGATAACGCAGCCACCAGCAAAAGCACCGCCAGCCACAGCCTGTTCTCCATCCTCTTAATCTGCATGAAATCACTCCCGTCCTAAATATGACTTTATCATACGATTTTTATGTAAAATCTCTTTGACAGTTTTTGTTAATTTTTTGTAAAAAATAAAGTGCAGGCAATATCCTGACACCACCTGTTCATGCATCAGTTATTGCCTGCACCATATATTCACATTATCAATCCGCGTATTCCAAATCCATAACCAGGACATGGCTATGAGCACCTGAAAAAAGTTCCGGGTACTCCACTAAAACATTCAGCGTTTCCTCCACATCTATAGTACCTTCCTTAATGCCCTCCAAAATCATCTCATTCCACTGGTCAGTGTCCTGATTGCCAACTATACCTGCCTGCTCCTCTCCGCCCTCATAACAAAACTTAACCTTGTCTCCTGTACGAAAAGGATGCGGCATCCAAAAAGGCTTGCCCTCAAAACTATTGACACAATATTCCAAGCTATTGATTTCTTTATCAGCATCATAGGTGAACCATGTCATTTGTGCTTCTGCATTGTAGCTGACACCGCCTATGACATTATCATATTCATCCTCATCATCTTCGCCAGAACCAGCGGACAAAATATACTCCTTTAAAATGCGAAATTTCTTTCCCAGTTTCCTGCCAGCTTCATAAGCTTCCTCAAAGGAAGGAAATTTACCAAAGGAGACTTCCTTAGCATCCTCCACGGCAAATACAATACCAGCTTCCTGCCTGACCAGATTATCATAATCTTCCCTATCAGATGCCAGCCTGGCAGCAATACACCGTTTCAAATTCTCATCCTGCGTTTTATCCGCCAGTTCCTGCAAAGAAGCATATTTTTCCTCCAGCGTTACCCGTGAGCAGTATATCAAGGTTGCAACAGCCTCATCAGGCAGGACAAAATTCAGCTTCTTGTGATATTCTTTCAGAGCCTTTGATTTCAGATAATCAATCATCACCGTTCCCCCTTATGTGAACATAATTTTCACATATAAATTATATACCCCCTCCCAAATCAATGGAAGGGGGATTGTTTACTTATTAATCACGATACCGCTCTATGATACTGTAATCCGGTTGAGATGTTGCATGAGAACATCCTAACCTAGCATTGCTCTTATTCCACCATGACTGCAATGTTTTCCAACAACTGTTTCCTGTGTTCTTATACTCATTACGCAAAGCTTCATCGATCTGTCTTGAAAATTTACGTTTTGTAAAATCAAGCCTCATGCTCTTATTATGATTAAAATCCATATTTCTATCCAGCATTAATGCCCCATGATACTCAGCTCCATTACCATCTTGAGCATCTATATGAAAATGAGGCAACGGTCCATTATCATTAGAATTTACTTTAAACACATACCACCGACCGTTATACTTAGTGGCATCCTTTATCAAATCTTCCGCTAGAAGTTCATAAATTGCCTCATCTTCACATTCTAATTCCAGTAAATCAAACTCAGATCCGCCATCTTCTATATAAACAAGTATTTGATCATCTAAAAACATATTATCCCCCCTTCCTCTATAGTATATCGCAGATAATGACATCTTACTATCATGAAACACATTAATAGTTGTCCATCTATCTACCATTCTCATTATCACATAAATCCCCCTCTACTGTCAATTTGGTAGTGCCAAAAACTACCCGTTTTTATAATTCAAAATAGCTCAACACATAGATACACAAAATAACTATTGCTAAGTGCTTTACCGTCAGCAGTTTAATCCCAGCAGTTCTTGTGCGTACTGTCAAGAACTGCTAGGCATCCACCACAACTAAAATAAGAAAAGCATTTGCGAATAAACACAAACGCCTCTCTCAAATTACGATGCAACCATATTCTCAGAATTTTCTTTTGGCCTAAAAACTGCCTCCTCCGTACTATTCCTAAGCTCTGCAATATCAATAAAAAAATGCAGACAACCTCCTGACACAATTTGCCCCTGCGCCAGTTATTGCCTGCACCATGTATTTGCACTATATTATGCGATATTATATTGTGATACTAGCCACTGCTTACTTCGCCATCATCTTGGCAATCTTGTTGGCGAAATCCACAGGGTTCTCAGGCATAATGCCCTCGATAATCAGAGCCTGGGTGTAGAGCAGATCGCAATAATCCTTGAAATCTGCATCATCCTTGCCGTTGGCGTGGAGAATCTGCAGCTTGCTGAACAGGTCATGCTTCGGATTGATTTCCAAAATCCTCTTTGCCTTGAACATAGGGTTGTCCATAGCGGCAAAAGTATGCTCCATAGAAAGGCTCGGCCCCATGGCGTCAGCCACCAGGCACACAGCACCGGACTTCAGGCGGGAGCTGATTTTTACCTCCGCAACCTTGTCCCCCAGCACTTCCTTGATATCCTTCACCAGATCATCATTGTTCTTGGCGATTTCCTCAGTCTCCTTCTTGGCCTCCTGGGACTCGGCATCATCCAAATCCAAATCACCGCGGCTGATGGACTGGAACTCCTTATCGCTATAAGTGCGGATGGTCTCAATAGCAAACTCATCCACAGGATCCAGCAGGTAAAGAACTTCCAGGCCTTTCTCCTTCAGAAGCTCCATCTGAGGCAGCTTTTCAATGGTGGCCTTGTCAGTACCAGTAGCATAATAAATCTTCTTCTGGCTCTCCGGCATACGCTCCACGTACTCCTTGAGGGAAACCTCCTTGCCCTCCTTGGAGGAAGCGAACAGCAGCAGCTCCTTCAGCTTGTCAATCACGTTGCTGCCGGTGTACATGCTGTTGTAAATGCCAATCTTCAGGGACTTGCCGAACTCCTGCCAGAACTTCTCGTACTTCTCACGGTCATTCTTCAGCATGCGCTCCAAAGCCTTGAGGATGGTCTTTTCCAGATTCTTGCCGATGGTCTTCAGCTCGCGGCTCTGCTGGAGAAGCTCACGGGAAATATTCAGGGACAAATCAGGAGAATCAACCAGGCCCTTGACGAAACGCAGGTAGTCAGGCAGCAAATCCTTGCACTTGTCCATGATGAACACATGACGGGAGTAAAGCTGCACCCCCGGCTCGTAGTCAGTATGATACAGGTTGAACGGAGCCTTGGCAGGGATATACAGCAGTGAGGTATACTCTACGCCACCCTCAGCCTTGTTGTGAAAAACCTCCATGGGCTCCTCCCACTCATGGAACTGATTCTTGATGAACTCAGTGTATTCTTCCTTGGTGATGTCATTCTTGCTCTTTGTCCACAGCGGCTGCATGGAGTTGAGGGTTTTCAGCTCAATCTTCTTGATTTTCTCCGCGCCCTCGATGATTTTTCCCTCATCGTCACGAGGCATCTCCTCGGTCTCAAAATTCATCTTGATTGGATAGCGCACATAATCAGAATACTTCTTTACCAGATTCTGGAGATTCCAGGTATCAGTAAAGTTTTCCTCCGCCTCATCCCCATAGAATTCCTTGCCGAGAGTAATAGTGATGGTAGTACCGCGGCTTTCCTTCTCGCAGTCCTCCAAAGTATAAGAACCGTCACCAGTGGATTCCCAGCGAACTGCCTCGCTGGTGCCTGCCTTGCGGGTAGTGATGGTCACCTTCTCTGCCACCATGAAGGCAGAGTAGAAGCCTACGCCGAACTGGCCAATCATTTCCTTGTCAGTCAGCTCCGCATTGTTCTCCTTTGCCTTCTGCAGCTGCTCCAGAAACGCCTTGGTGCCGGACTTGGCAATAGTACCGATATTCTCTACTACCTCGTCCTTGGTCATGCCAATACCGTTATCGGAAATAGTCAGGGTATGGCTTTCCTTGTCAGGCACCAGGAAAATCTCATAGTCCTCGTTGCCCTCCAAAATATCCCGATTCTGCAAGGACTCAAAATGCAGCTTGTCAATAGCATCAGACGCATTGGAAATCAGCTCACGGAGAAAAATCTCGTGATTGGTATAAATGCTGTGAATCATCAGATTCAGCAGCTCTTTAGTCTCTGCCTGAAATTCATGGGTTGTCTTTGCCATAAAAAATTATCTCCTTTTTATGTAAATTTACTTTAAACAAGTTATTATAGCCTGTTAGCACTCTGACATGGTGAGTGCCAAGCTACAAAAAGTATAATACATCAAAAAGTCAAAAAAATCAATAGGCAAACTAAAAAAAACTGCCGCAGCCATCATGCAATACAAATACACATCATGGCCACGGCAGCAGCATCATCACTATTATGTTTACTTCTTGTCCTTTTTCCCGGCATCAGCCTTTGCCTTATCATAGCCGGAAGTCGGCCACTGCTGCAGGGTATAAAGCCCGGCATTCATGAATTCCTCCACATTCTTCTTGGTCAGTCCCTTTTCCTCAATCAGCCCCAGCACAAAATGGCCGCCATACTGCCCAGGCACGAACAGCTTCATCATCTGGTTCTCAGCCACAGCCACGGAGTCCATCACCCCATCGCCATCGCTGTCCACCTCAACCTCAGTTGCCGTAGGGCCGCAGATACCGTAGCGGCATCCCTCAGCCTCGCTGCCATCATCGTTGCGGTTCGGAATCTCCACAATCTGGGCATAGGCAAGCCCGTAGGTAGCAGCAAAATTCTGCAAAAACGGCTTTGCCTCCTCCTCAGGCATGGTGCCGATATTCTCAGGAATCACCTTGTCATCATAGCCATTAATGCAGATAATCCAGCCCTTTTTGATATTGTCATAGGTGCCGGCAAAGAGCATTACCTCTCCCTTATCCCCCGGATTGTAGGCACTGGCAGGAATAATCTTCGGCTGAACCGGGCAGAGAATGCTATATCCATAGCGGGCGCTGGTATGCTTGTAGGTAAACACCACCGGCTCCTGCTGCGTCTGAGGCACCAGCTCTCCGCCAGCTGCCGCTTCCTCGGCACCTGCCACCCCCGGCACAGCACCAAACAGTGCCGATGCCACGCATACAGACAATATTCCATTCAAAAGATATTTTTTTACGTTCATAGTCAATATCATCCTCTCTCTATCAATATCCATTGACGAGTATATTTATACAGTTCCTCCATGAAAAAATGCTGAGAAACAAGTTAAAATCAGATTAAAAAACCTTATCGCACCAGCTCGCCCACCAGGTCCTCGGTAAAGCCCTGCAAAATCCGCACCTTCACCATATCACCCACCTGGCTGGTCCTGTCATCCTCGATATAGATGCTGTCATCCACATCATCAGCCTGACGATAAGAGCGGCCATAAGGCATCCCGTCCTCCGTGCGGCCTTCCACCAGCACCTCCAGCACCTGGCCCTCCAGCGCCTCATTCAGCTGCTGGGAAATCAGGCTCTGGGTAGCCTTCAAATCATGATAGCGGTCCTGCATGACCTCCTCAGGCACCTGGCCCTCCATCTCTGCGGCTGCCGTATCCTCCTCCCGGGAATAAGTAAAAATCCCCACATGGTCAAACCGCTGCTGCTGCAAGAACTCCTTCAGCTCCTGATACTGGGCATCGGTCTCCCCCGGAAAGCCCACAATGAAGGTAGAGCGGATAACCACGCCCGGAATACGCTCCCGCAGCTTCTGCAAAAGGGCAGTCACCTCCGCCTTGGTATCAGGCCTGTGCATGGCACGAAGGATTTCATCATTGGCATGCTGCAAAGGAATATCCACGTATTTCACCAGCTTTTCCTCACTGGCAATCACCTCAATCAGCTCATCCGTAAAGAATTTCGGATAGCTGTACAGGGTACGCAGCCACTTGATGCCCTCAATCCGGCAAAGCTCCTTCAAAAGCCGCGCCAGGCTTGGCTCACCATAGATATCATGGCCGTAGTTGGTAGTATCCTGGGCAATCAGCACGATTTCCCTGACGCCCTTTGCCACCAGGACCTCCACTTCCTGACGGATATCCTCAACGCTGCGGCTCCTGTACCTGCCCCTGATGAGGGGAATCGCGCAGAAGGCACAGCGGTTATTGCACCCTTCCGCAATCTTTACATAGGCAGTATAAGACGGCGTAGTAGGAATCCGGGGCACAGAAGCATCATAAATAATCTCATTTTCCCTGTTGATAACCACCCGGTTGCCAGCCAGCGTTTCCTCAATGGCTTCCATAATGCGATGCCAGGAGCCGGTACCGATAATGCCATCAGCCTCCGGCAAATCATCCAAAAGCTCCTGCCCGTACCGCTGCCCCAGGCAACCGGCAATAATCAGGGATTTGCACCTGCCCTTGCCCGGCTCCTTGTACTCCGCCATGGTCAGGACAGTAGTGATGGACTCCTCCTTGGCAGACTCAATAAAGGCACAGGTATTGACAATCAGCACATCCGCCTCCGCCGCCTCATTCACCAGCTCATATCCATTCTGCCGCAAAATCCCCAGCATAACCTCCGTATCCACGAGATTTTTGGAACAGCCCAGACTAATAAAACCTGCTTTCAATCTATATCCTCCTTCCCCGGCTGTGCCGGGTTATATGCTCACTATCACATTCATCCGCAATGTATTTATTCGCCAGCAGCTTGCTCATACGCCAGCAGCCAGTTATTGTCAACAACTACTAATTGCTGTCGCTGGCAAGGCGCACCTGCTTCACCCACCTGTCAAGAAGCTCCTGCCGCTTTTCCTTTGGAAAATCCGCCAGCTGGTTGAACAGCACAGGATTCCTCACCGCCAGCCGCTTGTAGGCCAGGGTGGCAGGATTGGCAGGCACAAAGTAAAATTTATTGCTCTGCAGCACCAGCAGCGCCTCATCCGTCAGCAGCCAGTCAGCAAACTTCCTGGCCTGCTCCCCATGAGGGGCATGCAGCAAAATGCCGGTGCCAATCAGGGTATAGGCAGTGCCTTCCTCCGGCTGGATGATTTTCAGCGGATAGCCATCATCTATATAGCGGAGCACCTCGCTCTGCACCGCCACCGTCAGGTCAACCTCCCCCATGCCTGCCATGCGGACAGGCGTGGACAGATACTTGGCATACTGCACCACGTTTGGATGGATTTTTTTCAGCAAATCCAGCGTTCCCTGCTCCCCAAACTGGGCAATCAGGAAAAAATACAGGTTGGCGGAGCTGTCCGCCGCCAGAAAATCCGTAATCCCGATGCGCATCCCCTTTGCCTCCGACAAGTCACGCCACCCCAGGGGCAGACGGGCATTCCGCTGCATATAGTCCCTGTTGATACAGAACACCACCGGGTCATACCAGGTACCTATCCAAAAATCCCCGGCATCCTTGAGATTCCCGGCTACCGCATCACTATGCTCCGACACATACGGCACCAGCCAGCCCTGGCCTGCCGCCCGGCGCAGCAGCCTGCTATCCGCCAGCACCATATCAGCCTTGCCCGGCTCCCTGAGCCGCTGTTCCAGCTCCTGCTCGGACAAAGGCACAAAATTCACCTGTATCTTGTGGAGCTTCTCATATTCCTCTGCCAGATAAGTCACGTTTTCCGTCGGCAGCGTCGTATAGACCGTAATCTCCCCCAGCAGCTTCCTGCCGCTGTCCCTGTCACTGCCCGTTCCTGATATATACATAGTACCGGTAATCACCAGCAACATTATTACAAAGGAAACCACCAGCAAAACCGTATATCTCCGCATCAGCCTCACCTCAATCAAAAAGCCTGAACACCTGCAAACCAGCATATTACTATAGTAATATGCAATCATAAATACGCAATGCTTTTAAAAGAAAATCCTGTAGGCACCCCTACAGGATTTTCAGATTGCTCAAAGTAATGAATTAGTTATTCTTGCGCATCCAGACAGGAATATCAATGTTATTAACAGTAAAGAAATCCTGATTTGGCATGCCGCGGTTCGGGTCGTTGCCAAAGGTGGAGCTGCGCATTCCCGGAGCGGACGGCTGGGCTGCTGCTGCACCGGCATTACCGGCGGGGCTGCCAAAGAACTGGTTGGCAGAAGGAGCCGGTGCGGAAGCACCCTGACGTCCCTCAAAATCAGTGGCAATAACAGTCACGCGAACCACATCCCCCAGGCTGTCATCCGTAGCCACACCCCAGATGATGTTGGCATCCTTGTGGGCAGCCTCCGTAATGGCAAGGCTGGCCTCATTCAGCTCCGCCATGCTCAGGCGGTCAGATGCACCGGTAAAGTTCATGATAACGCCACGGGCACCCTGCACGGAAACCTCCAGCAGAGGGGACTCCACAGCTGCCTTCACAGCAGACAGAGGCGCACCATCGCCGGAAGCCTCGCCGATACCCATCAGGGCAGGGCCGGCATTGCTCATGATAGCCTGCACATCAGCAAAATCAAGATTTACAAAGCCCGGTACATTAATCAGGTCAGAAATACTCTGTACGCCCTGGCGCAGCACATCATCCACAATGCGGAATGCCTCGGTAAAAGGAGTGCTGCGGTCAATAATCTCCAGCAGCTTCTCATTCGGGATGGTGATGATACTGTCCACACGCTCAGCCAGCTTCGCCACACCGGCCTCGGCACGGCGCTTGCGCATCAGGCCCTCGAAGCCAAAAGGACGGGTAACAACTGCCACAGTCAGAGCCCCCAGCTCCTTGGCGCACTCCGCCACGATAGGAGCCGCACCTGTACCAGTACCGCCGCCCATACCGGCAGCAATAAACACCATATCAGCTCCCTCAAGGGCAGCCTTGATCTCGTCCCGGTTCTCCTCGGCAGCCTTCTCGCCTACCTCCGGCCTGGCACCTGCGCCCTTGCCCTCGGTTGCCTTCCTGCCAATCTGCAGGCGGACAGGAGCCAGCGACTCATCCAGCACTTCTGCATCTGTATTGATGGCGATAAACTCCACCCCCTGTACCCCAGAGGAGACCATGCAGTTTACGGCATTGTTGCCGCCACCGCCCACACCAACAACTTTAATTACGGCATCAAGGCCTTCATCTAAATCTGCAAAATCAATTCCCACAAGTATACCTCCACATACAAGCTTTATTTATGTAAAAATAGCCCATTTCACCTATTACATTTCATCATTATAACATCATTCCATAAAATTTTCTACATATTTTATGATTTTTTACAAACTTTGCTACGCAATGATCATATTTTCTCCAAAAAAATATTCCCTTTCTGTCTAAAAAGTGATATAATGTTTGTAGAATATTTTTTCGTCTGTATTATTGAAAGCATTTTTCAAAAATCATTATTTGAGCACCAGACCACCCTCAACCCCAACATGCCAGTCAGATTGCTGAACTATGTGACTGAACTTTTCAAGATTTATCTGGAACCTGAAAAGCGGAAAATGTACAGCAGCTCGCTGATACAGATTCCTGCTCCTGAATTCTACGTATTTTATGATGGTGACGATACCAGCTTTGAACGCAAAATCCTGAAATTAAGTGATGCCTTCAAGGCTCCCTCGAACAAACTGGAACTCATTGTCCATGTTTACAACCTGGCAACCGGCAAAAGCGAAGCCTTGAAAAGCATCTGCAAGCCCCTCAGGGAGTACAGCACTTTTTCCAACCACTACAAGCTGCTTAGGCAGCAGGGGCTTGCTATTGATGAGGCTGTCAGGGACACCATCATATACTGCATTGACAACAATGTTATGAAAGACTACCTTCAGTACAACGAAAGTGAGGTGATCAATATGTTTGGTTTTGAATGGAACGAAAAAGAAGAACGAGAAGCCCTGCTGGAAGCCGGCGAGGCCCGTGGCATAACCATTGGCGAGGCTCGTGAACGAATTAACTCTGCACGCAAACTGCTCACCCAAGGCATTGTGACCTTGCAAGCACTGCAGTCCTCTGGATATTATTCACAAGAGGAGCTGGCTGCCATCGCAAAACCATTATAACAACAGCGAAACGATGATTAACTATATCAAATATAGAACAATGCATGATTTAGAAGTTTTATAACTGATGAAGTCAACACTATATTTGTTCAAAATGGCTGTAGCTTGATGATTTATTCATCAAGCTGCAGCCATTTTTACGCTAAATAATACTTACCATCTTTTCCTGTACTCACTGGGGCTCATGCCTTCTACCTTGCGAAACATCCGGCTAAAATAATTTGCATCATTCATCCCCACGGAATCTGCAATCTCATCCACATTTTTAGCCGAAAACCGCAAAAGCCGCTTTGCTTCCGTAATCCGCTTAAATAAAATGTATTTGTTTACGGTGAAGCCATAGCTGTCCTTAAAAATCCTGGACAAATAGCACTTGCTCACAAAAAACTTATTAGCCAGGTCTTCCAGCGATACCTTCCTGCCATAGTTTTCGTCCAGATACTTTTTTATCTCGTTCAGCTCCATGCGCTTCTTAGAGGCAACAGCCACTTCCTGATGCCATGACTGCTCCATCAGAATAGTCAAAAGCTCATTCAGCTTCTCATTGATGCGCATATCACGGACATAGTCAGACGAGGAAGCCAGGTCATATAAACCGGACAAAATGCCCTCAATCGCCCCGGCATCATCAGGATGAAAAACAGCCTTGCCTCCACGCTCCCTGTACTTCGCATAAATATCCGGCATCGAAAGGCCATAAAAATGGCACCACCGCAGAGACCACAAATCATCCTCAGTCACATGGCTGTATCCCTTGCGGCAATCAATAAACACCATATCCCCGGCAGACAAGCAATACTCCGTATTTTCATAAAACAGCCTGCCACTCCCCTGACACACCACAAAGCACAAATATGACTGCAACTTTTCACGCCTGCTGGTATGTGGCTGCACAGCCTGCAAAGAACCGGCTTCCTGCAAATGCAGCAGCGAAAACCGCGCAAAAGAAGAAGGAGTATACAATATCCTGGATGAGGTAACAGTTGAAAAAGCTGACATATCCTCTGGCATACCTACTCCCCCTTCTAGCGTTGTCAGTTCTCTTTACTTGCCATGTTTTATTATTTACCTGTATTAATCACCGAGTTAATAACATCGAGAAGAAATTCTCCATATTCTTTTTTATTTTTACTTAGTTTTATATTTATATCTTTTTCCTCAACATGAGAATCATTTTGGTGCGCCAACATCAATTCAGCAAGCATCTTAGAGTTCTCTTTCTCGAAAAAGAAAACATTTTCATAACCAACAACCTCTCTATTGACTGGTATATCTGACAACAAACATGGCAGACCTAATCCTAAAGCATTATATGTTGCTCCCCCGCCAGGCCCCCCTTCAAACAGCGTAGGCTGAATAAGGCCTATAGAATTTCTCATAATTCCAATCTGGTCATTTTTAGGTATATATCCTAAAAAATGAATATTCTCTCTGCATTTCATCCTAGCAACTTTTTCCTTCAAATTTGCTATATAGTTTTCAGAGCGAACATCCTCCATTTTTCCAGTACAAACTATATGTATATCTGTAGTACCTGATTCATATAAAGCATCTAATGCCTCAAATGCTGTTATATGTGACTTATGCAACCAAAACTGGTTACATATCACATAGTATTTATTAGGCAAATCATATTTTTTTAGATCAATATTCGCTGGTACTTCCACTTTTTGGAAAGGTTTAAATGGCAATACTATAACTTTGCAACGATTATTAGGATAAAACTTTAATATATCTTTTTTTACTTCATTTGCATTAACAATTACATAATCATTATCAGAAAGTTGTTCTCCAAAATCTCTATCTCTTTGTTCACAAACTTCTTTAGAAAAAAGATCAGGATAATACTTATGTTGAAAATCATAAATATAACCTATCCTTGCAATACTTCCATCCCTTTTCTTGCATTGTATAGACGGCAATATTATGCTTACATTATTTTCATCCAAGCACTGTTCCTGTTTCTTTTGTAAATTATTATAAAACCTATTAGCGATAGTTTTATAACAAACAACCTTTGTATTAGGCGTACAAATTCTAAATCCATCAATTATTTCTCTGTTTTCATATTTATATTTTTTGAAATTCTCAATAGTTAAACATAAATTCAATCCTGACTTTATAAAAAATTTAATGGATTTAAAAATTTTATCTGCAGCGCTCATTTCATCCAATAACAAATATGTTCGAACTTTTCCTGTAGACTCCAGCGCCTCAGTGATAGTAGCAATAAAATCTATCCCCCCGCCCCAAGTCTTAAAACCATTACCATCTATCCCCACCAATATTTTTTCATTCACATTAAATAACCTGCACTTTCCTAATAACGCAAAGAATAAACATCTATATTTATTTGATTTTTTTAACGGGACATCCAACATACATTCCCGATTCTGATATATCCTTACATACCACACCACCAGCACCAATAACAACAGAATCACAAATTGATACTTTATCGCGTACTACAGCTCCTCCTCCCAAAAATACATTATTCCCAATATTACAACGTCCGCTTACAGTAGCATTAACACTTATATGAGAAAAATTACCTATACGAGCCTCATGTGCCACAACTGCATTGGAATTTATAATGGAAAATTTACCAATAACAACCTCTGGGCCAATATATGCACCTTCACTTACATAACTCCCTAAGCCAATATCGACAAATTTCCCAATATGTGCTGATTGTGAAACAATACTAATTCCATGCAAATTTAAATAATGTTCATATCTTTGAGCAAATTTCATGCGTTCCATATTATCGCCAATAGCAATAAATAGCTGTTCACCATCAAAATCTAATGGCATCCCCAAAACATCTATATCACCAAAGATTTTCTCACCACTTCTTGCATTTTCATCATAAAAAGTTAAATGAACATCTTTTTCATTATAAAAAATAGTATTAGCTACACAACGTGCATGCCCACCACAACCAATTATAGAAATGTTTCTCATGTCGCTATTAACCTCATATTAACCTCAAGAAAAATATTTTTTTATGCATTCACAAACATAATCTATCTCGCTATCTTTTAAATCAGGATAGCTCGGCAAATTTATACCTGACCACCCTAACTTTTCTGCTACCGGATGACTCTGATATTTATGTGAATACATCGGCATAGTATGAATTGGATAAAACGTCGGCCTGGTTTCAATACCATTTTCCTTTAAATAATTGCGCAATGAATCCCTGTCTTCAATATTTTGGCAAGAAATGGAAACCATCCAATAGGTGTGCTTAACATTCCCCACTGACTTGTGAACAGTGACTGGCAACCCATATAATTTATCTGTATATAACGCTGCAATTTGCATTTTTCTATCAATAAATTTATCAATCTGTTCCAATTGTGCCAATCCAATAGCAGCAGCTATATTAGTCATCCTATAATTATATCCAACAATATCATGCCAATATTCACGATGAGTAGCTAATCCTTGACCTTTTATATGCACTACTCGTTCAAACAATGTTTTATTGTTTGTAAGTACCATACCGCCTTCACCGCAGGTAATAGTTTTATTACCAAAAAAACTAAATGCAGCTATATCACCAAATGAGCCAACTTTTTTCCCATTGTACTCTGAACCAATGGCTTCGGCGCAATCTTCTATCACAAAAACATCATGCCTTCTAGCAATTGCCATTATAGCGTCCATATCACATGGATGCCCATATAAATGTACTGGCATAATCGCCTTTGTATTTTTAGTAATTTTCCGTTCTACATCATCAGGAGCCATTTGCCAACTATCTTCTAACGAATCAACAAAAACAACATCCGCACCAGTATATTTAACAGCATTAGCCGATGCTATATAGGTAAAAGATGGAACAATTACTTCATCGCCTTCGCCCACTCCCAATGCAAGCAATGCTAAGTGCAATGCCAAAGTACCATTAGTAACAGTTGTACCATATTGCGTTCCGATATATTCAGAAAAACGCTCTGCAAACATATCATTATATTTGCCCTTTGAAGAAATCCATGTAGTATCCAGGCAATCATTTACATATTTTTTCTCATTGCCATTTAAAGATGGCTTGTACACTGAAATGTTCATAAAAACTTCCTCCAATAAAAAATATTACTGTTAAGACATTATCATTTTTATTTAATTATTTTAGATAAAATAAACTTTTTAATGTAATGCAAAATCTTACGACTCAAAGGTACATACGATATTTTTTCCATAAATTCCCCTATTCGTATATATGCAATATTCGATTCTATAATACGAACAGAAAATTTTTTTACTTTATTGACTCCCAAATCAACATCATAATAATTAGTAGTTCCACAATGCACACCACTAGAATCATGTCCAATATTTTTACTCAGAGGCAAAGCTGGAAATAATGAATATCCTCTCCTATAAATCACAACAGCCCAAAAAATAGCCCAGGTATATAAGCGACCATCACAATTAGCAATAATTTGATCAAAAAAGTCTTGCGTTTTACCATTAAAATTAAATCTATAAATATCTTCATCCGTAAAACTATCTCTTATTTTCTGAGGTTCTCGAGAAAAGTGTTTCCATCTATCTGCCCACGTAGCCCATCCCCAGCAACCTCCTGCTTTAACAAAAAATGTCTCAGGCAAATCTTTATTGTCTATTGGATAAAGATAACCATTTATCATAATGACCTTTGATTCAGTTTCATAAATCTTCAAAGCATCATTCATATACTTCAAGAAATATTTTGATGTAACAATGTCATCTTCCAGCACAATTATTTTCCCATATTTATTCACTATACTGGTTACGCCATCAATTATATTCTTTGCAAGCCCACAGTTTTCCTCACGTTCAATGATAGTAATATTCTTGAATCCATTGATTGAATATAAATAATCCCTAACAGCCTGTACATCCAAAATTGCATTCTCAGTTTTAGGTGCATCTGAATATATAAACAATTCACTGTCTGCCGCATATACATTATTCTGCAAAGCTTCAATCGTCTGCTTTGTATGCTGCAAGCGATTATATGTAAATAAGACTATAGGCGCCAGCTGCTCTATAAACTTTTCTTTTTCAGCAGGCTCTCTATCCCAATATAAATCTGCATACTGCTCTTGCTGCATCACAAAATCATCCTTTCTCCAAAACTATCATCAATCGCGCGCAAATAAATCCCTCGTATAAACTTTTCCTTCCACATCTGACAATTCATTGTTCCAGCGATTGGCTAAAATAACATGGCTAGCATTCTTAAATTTAACCAAATCATTTTCAACTAATGAATTGTAAAAATAATCAGCATGTAAAGTAGGTTCATAAACGATGCAGGTTATGCCTTCAGCCTTCAAGCGTTTCATCACACCTTGAATTGCACTTGCCCTGAAATTATCAGATGATGTTTTCATTGTCAGTCTATAAATTCCAATCACTGGATTTTTTATTTCAGAAACCTTACTCAACACTTCATCTGCAATAAAATCTTTACGTGTGCGATTTGCTTCTACAATGGCACTAATCAAATTCTGAGGCACATCTTCATAATTGGCCAGAAGTTGCTTTGTATCTTTCGGCAGACAATAACCTCCATAACCAAATGATGGATTATTATAAAAATCTCCAATTCGCGGATCCAAAGCAACCCCCTGAATAATTTCCTTCGCATTAAGACCACGTACATCCGCATAAGAATCCAATTCATTGAAATAAGCTACTCGCAAAGCTAAATATGTATTGGAAAACAGCTTCACTGCCTCAGCCTCCGTAAAGCCAATAATCAATGTTTCAACTTCAGACTTCAGTGCTGCAGACTGCAACAGCCTAGCAAATATCTCCGCCTTCCTGGTCAATTCCTCATCCTGCCTGTCAGTTCCTACAACAATTCTAGACGGATAGAGATTGTCGTACAAAGCTTTACTCTCACGCAAAAATTCCGGACTGAAAAGAATCCTCTTATTGCCAGTAGTTTTTCTAATCTTTTGGGTAAATCCTACTGGGATGGTGGACTTGATGATGATGACTGCATCTCTATTTACAGACGTAACCTGACGGATAACAGACTCAACTGCCGAAGTATCAAAAAAATTCTTTTTACTGTCATAGTTGGTAGGTGTCGCCACAATTACAAAATCTGCCTCCCTGTAAGCTGTATCACCATCCAACGTTGCTGTAATATGCAGCTGCTTTTCCCTCAGATACTTCTCAATATAATCATCCCGTATAGGAGATTTTCTATTATTGATCAGTTCCACTTTTTCTGATACTACATCCACAGCAGTCACCTGATTCTGTTGCGCCAGCAACACTGCTAAGCTCATGCCCACATAGCCGGTACCTGCCACTGCAATTTTCATCATCACTTACACCTCTTAGACTTTCACGCTATACAAATAAAATACATGCATATAAAATCACTTATTTACGCACTACTTTTACCTGCATAATCCATGCCTTCCTAAAGAAACGCCATTTTAGTTACATACTGCATATAAATTTGTTATCCTCTGATACAATAACACCACAACATTTTTCACCAGTATATAGGCCAAATTCATATGCAATCCCATTTGAGGATAGTATTCGCTTAATCTCCTCAAATGTATTCTGCTCACCAACTCTATGCATATCATCAAGAACAACTACAAAACTATCACCTAAGATAGTAGGTATAACACTCAAAATGTCTCGCCTTGAATATTTTCCGCTACTACCAAAAGGCCCATCAATAGAAATCACATCAAATTTTCTATTATGAACTATGTCAGAAAAATCTTTATATGCTTTAAAATTATAACCTTCAACGTTTTTTTCTATTAAAGGACTATTGCTTATCTGTGTACAATCGGAAATTTTATGCCTCTGTGTATAAAAATTAATCCAGCTTTCATCGTGCTCTATAACAACATGCTTACCATTATCATATTTATAATAATCAAAATACCTTGAGAGCAAAGATGTAGAAATTCCCAAACCTATATCTAATACATTTTTAGGTCTAAGTTCTTCTAGTACTCGTGTCATTACATATAAATAATCATATCCAACAGCCCATCTACCAGGCGAAACGCCAAAATCTTCTCCAAGCCATTCACATCCCTTTGCAGTATCATGCCATATCTGAGCCCACAAAAGTTCCCTGCTTACCCCTCCTAAACTTTTTAAATATCCTTTAAAATTTCTTATTTTTTTAAACATAAAAACACTCCTTGTAATCATAATTTAATGAGCATAATAACGTAACTTACTAAATACATATAAAAATATTACGTTCACAGCCTATTAGCCAAACCATCCTTAAAATCAATCTTATAATCACACTCTGCCAATGTACTCAACCTATGAGCTATAGCAATTATCGTAATATGTCCTTTGAATTTCAGTGTAGTGTCTGTAATACTTTTCTCTGTTTCAGTATCCAATGCCGAGGTAGCCTCATCTAGTATAAGCACCTCCGGCTGCTGATATAATGCCCTGGCGATACCGATACGCTGCCGCTGTCCACCAGATAGCTTCACCCCCCTTTCGCCAACTATGGTATCCAATCCATCAGGCATATCCATAACAAAGTCATAAAGCTCTGCCATCTTCAGGCTTTTTTCCATCCTGTTGATATCAATATCCTGCAACGACTCCCCAAGTGCGATATTTTCCTTCACTGTGCCATCAACAAGGTAGATACTTTGAGGGACATAAGCCAAATTCGCTTGCCAACTACGAATATTCTGAAAAATATCCTTGCCATCCACGCTTATATATCCAGCCGTTGGCCGTAAGAGTCCAAGCATAATATCCACAAATGTAGTCTTGCCTGCACCGGATGCTCCTACTATCCCGACAAAGTCACCTTTTCTTATCTCAAATGAAACACCATGCAAAACTTCATCCTTGCTCTCTGGATAAGAAAAATGCAGGTTGTCTATCTGAATACAATTTGAAAATTCCAATTTAGGCTGTTCACTCAGGTAGTAAGAATCCTGCTTTTTTATTGCTCTTTCCTTTATGTCCATCAGTTCAGGATACAATTCATAAAAGAAAGGCTGTTGAAATTTGATGCTGTTGTAAAGATTAACAATGCGATTAGCACTAGGCATGAGCCGGAATGCCGCTAAAGCCAATACTCCTAGCAACGGAACAATATCCATAGGGCTGTTTCCCATCAACAACTTCACCACAATTAAGACCAGCAAACCACTAACTACCAATGTTTCAATCATCATGCGTGGAACCTGATTGAGGAACATGAACTTGCGATTAGCCTCGCCATACTGCGTATATGTCCTATCAAATTCACTTAAGAAGGATGCCTCCTTACATAACACTTTTGTTTCTTTTATGGCACCCAAGCTTTGCTTGACACACTTGATGTACTGTGATGAGTATTGATTTTGCACCTGTCCCTGCTTGGAGATACGCTTGCGAAATGACTTTATAATGCCATACATCATAGCTCCCATAACACCAGCAACAACAATCGCCGTAAAAGCATCAACTATCACCAGCATTAACCAAATGATAATAACTGTTATCATTTCTGTCACCAGTGTAAAAGTCTGTACCAGCATACCAGCAAATATTACTAGCCCGACATTAGTTACATTTCTCAAAAGCGTCGCAGAGTTATGATTTAAGTGAAAAACATATGGCTTAGTCAGATAATTTTCCATTAGATCTTTTGAAAACTTCAACTGATTATGCATGGAGAAATCAATCTGCAATTTAGTCTGCCAAGCGATATACATGTTTTTTAGTAAATACCACAAAATTAGCCCACAGGCACAAAATACTATAAAACCTTTATGATCCACAATACCAATTTCACTTGTAATGTTAGCAATCTCGCCATGTCTCTGCAGAAAATCAGGTTGTCCCATAACAGATATCAGCGGCAAAATAGCTCCTATGCCCACCGCTTCCAGAATGGCACCAATTATCATAGTAAAAACAATGAATCCGCAATACCTTAGCTGTTTAGGTGTAAATATCGTAAATATTTGCAATATAGACTCCATTTTTCCTCCTTATAAAATATTTCGTATTAAAGAAATCCAATCAAACTTAGAAAATTCCTTCATAATTAAAGTGCTTCAATCTATCTTTTTCACTAGAAGTGTTATAAAATTAATGTATAAAAACTTTTATGTTGTAGCATTCCGGTTTACATGCCTACCCTAGAAATTCTCCAATAAATTAAAGGAATATCGCAGTCAGAACAATTCAACAAATGATTCAGGCCGTATGGCCATCGACTACTGCCTAAAAAATGACATTATGACTGACTATCTTACTGACAACGAAAGCGAGGTTATCAACATGTTTGGGTTCGAATATAACAAAGACGAGGAAAGAAAATCCCTCATCTAACTCGGCGAGGAACGTGGCACTATCAGTATCATCAAAAACCTCATGAAAAACAAGTGTTGGTCTGCTGAAGAAGCTATGGCTACTATGGGCATTGAAAACTCCGAATACCCCCGCTATCTTGCTTTGCTCTACAACTAATCTAATATAAAATATGTCTCAAAGCCGCAAACCTGCGGCTTTTTTTATTAAGAAATATATGCCATATACCTATTATTCATATCTTCCACACCAGCGACATATTTTATTATTGCAATGATGCTTCTTCCAATCTCCTTTTATAGTTATATGGTAAAATCTTTTTATTGCATCAAATATCCCAAGCATTTTACAAAAATCTTTAGCGCAATTAACTACTCTATTTTTATATGAAGCTTTTCTTTTAGTCTTCAAAAACTGTACCAACCCAAGTTCTTGATAAATCCGTTCATATTCGTTACGACAAGCTGTTGCCTGAGTGCTGCTAATCCCACCATCTTCAAAAAATTGAATTGGCTGTGTGATATATTTGAACTTAACATTTGAATCATAATATAGTCTTACAGTAAATTTAAAATCTGCTGCAATTTTGTATGATATATCAAATTCATTTTCATGAAATAAACTGCTTCTTATAAATAAACCTTGAGTTGGAATACCATATCCCGGAAACGACTTTTGTTCTAACATGTACTCATTTGTAGAATATACATCCATATTTTCCTTCTCAACAACTGTATAAAAGCACCCACTTAGTATATCTACATCGCAATTTAATTCACTAACAACTCTACTAATAGTTTGATAATCACAAAGTGCATCATCGGAACCCATAAACAATACATAATCTCCCGTTACATGTTGTAAAGCTTTATTCCAGGCATCGTATATACCTTTATCCGGCTCACTGCACCAATATGCAATTTTATCAGCATATTTTTTTATAACATCTACAGTACCATCCGTTGAACCACCATCTATAATTATATACTCCAAGTTACTATATGTTTGATTGACAACGCTGGATATACATTGCTCAATTTTATCAACGCGGTTGTATACGGCTGTAATAATTGTAATTTTAGGTCTATACATCCATTTTCCTCCCCACAATATAAAATATTTTTATGAACGCTCAGGAACTATATATCTCATATCCTCATAAATACTGATAGAACCTGACTTCAATCCAATACCACTGACATAAACGTATCCATACAAAGTAAAATCATCTGCACACAGTGTCTTTTTCCATTTTATTGGCAAGATTTCATATAATACTTAAAAAGATTCGCGAAATTTAGCAAAATTTCTTCATACCTAATGCGTTAAAGCTATGCAATACGCACAAATTGTTATAAAATTAAGTTAAGAAATTTCTTATCTGTATGACTTCATATGACTCTATATGAGAAATCTATCTATCTGAAAATGCAGGCCTGCACACATACAAATCCATATCACTTTGTGGTATAATGAAGGAGGAAGTACGTTGCCAGATATCAAAACTATCCTCGCCAGTGACATTGAGGCAGAAAATCTCGACATACGCTACGACATGAGCGTCAAGCGTGTCCTTGGCAATATCCCGTTGCTGGCCCCCATTACCAAATACACAGTCAAGGAATTAGAAAACTTTTCCATTCCCATGATTGAACAATGCATTGATGCAGACTCAATCAAAATCAGCCAAGTATTTGTGGAACCGGGGCTAACCAACAGAAAAATCGTCAATGACGAACTGGAAAGCAAAATTCCTGGCGAAGGCCGAGCTATCTTTGATATCCGCTTTACCATCACCCTGCCTGACGGCAGCAAGAGCAAAATCATCATCAACATCGAAGCCCAGCAGAAAAGCAATCCCGGCTACAGCCTCCTGAACCGCGGTATCTTCTACGCAGCCCGGCTTATTTCAGCCCAGCTTTCCGTGGAGTTTACCAACGACGGCTCAGACCAAGAGCAGTACGACAATATGAAAAAGGTCTACAGTATCTAGATTTGCATGGACTGCCCCGAGGACAAGAAGGACTCAATCATCAATTATTCCTTTGAGCCCCATATCATCTATCAGAGCAACGATAAACTGAAGCTATACAAAAACTGTGACCTGATGAATATCACCTTCATCCATCTCAGCGGCAAGCCTGACCACAGCCACCACCAGTTCATTTCCATGCTGGACACCTTACTCGCCAGGATGGATACAGAAACCAAGAAAAAGAAATTACAGGAAGAACATAATCTTCCTATGACTATCAAACTAGAAAAGGAGATGAACGATATGTGCAATTTAAGTTCAGGTATCCGTGAGAAAGGATTTCTCGATGGAGAACGCAAAGGAGAGCGCAAAGGAAAATTAGAAACCATACGCAATATGATAATTGATGGTTTCACTAATATCGAAGCACTCAAGGCCACTGGCCGCTACACTGCTGAAGAACTTTCAGCGGTTGCCGCTAGCCTGCATTAACCATCTCCTCACTCGCATCAGCCAGTGCTAACGCAGATTAGCACTGGCTGATTTTTGTGCCAGATATCCTGCTTGCCCGGATAAACTCTGACACTTATATACTATTTGCAATACTATTTACAATACTATATATTGAAAAATTTTTATTACAATATCGTCTTATTACTTTTTCATCAAAATGTATATTATCCAAATTTCTGATAATGCCAATAGTATCTTCCTCTTTGTCAAAAGAAAGCTTTATTCCATTGATATTATCTGTTATATAATCTTTAAAGCAACCTGTATTGGAAGCAATTACAGGTTTACCATAATAATTAGCAATACTAACGGTTTGAGAACCAGTTGTAGCAATATACGGTAACAAAACATATTTTGAAGCTTTGATATATTTTGCCAAGTCATAATCACTTACATATTCATTTATAAAATAGATATTGTGTAAATTTAAACATTTTTCCTTAACCATAGCCTCACATTTTCCACAACCTATTATCAAAAACTTTTTATCCAGCATAGCTTTTGACAAATCTATAATTCTGTCTATACCTTTATATGCTTCAATCCTTCCCCAAAATATAAAGTCATATTTTATACTTTCTTTAGACTCAGCAATATCTGGAAACTCCATTGATGACATTTCAGGTAAATAAATACATCTTATTTTATTATGAGGAATTTTATACTCACTTACCAAAACATCAAATCCTTCAGTATAAGCAACTATAAATAAATTAACTCTGTTAAATAAAAAACACTTATTCAGCCATCTAATTAATCTATCTTTTTTGTTTACGCCAATATGCAATGTTGGATCATGTATCCAACATAATAACTTGACATCTAAGCCAATTAAAAAACATCTAAAAATAGGGATGAACCATTGATTATCAAAATATATAAATATATTTTTGATTTTTTCCTTACGTATCATTACACGAAGTCTGAAAGCAAATCTAATAGCATTAAAATATTGGAAGGTAGTTTTTGTAACATCATCTGTTATTACTTTATGAAAATTTTTATTAAATTCTTCTTTTTTATAACCTCTAGGAATAATAACAATATAATCTTCAGGATTCACTATATTATTCATTATATCCCTATAACCATCACCTACAGCATTACGCCCTGACATACAAATAGATAGATTCATAGTAACCTCTTCAATAATAACTACTCAATAAACTTTACTATATCTTTTCTAATACACTAAGACTATTTACCAAACTAAACTCATCATAAATATTCTGATACTTTCTGCTCATAACACTGCTGGAAAATAATTCTCTAGATTTACTTGATATATTTTCATATGAATCACAGGAAAACTCTCTCTTTATCACTTCACAAAAGCATGCAACTAAATCATCATCATCATTAACTTTATATAAATCGCATGCCTCCGGATAAAGTTTTTTTATTTCACAATGCGGTTCTATATTAGATAAAATACAAGGTAATCCCATCATTAACGCTTCCAATACTGCATTTGGCATACCTTCAGAAAACGACGCAGATATAAACCCATCAGCCATTGATAAATAGTCATAAACATTGTTTACGTTCCCAAGAAAAATAGCATTTTTAGGAGCACTTTTGCGTAATTTTTCAAAATCAGGTCCATTTCCTAAAAATATTACACAAATATTATCGATTTTCCTTAAGCATCTTAATATTTGAGCCTGATTTTTTCCAATACATATACGACCTGTGCAAATAAATACTTTCTTATATCCTGTTATCCCCAGTGCATTACGTTTTTTTGTCAACAACAATTCATCTTTTATATGTTCTGCTTTAGGAATTTGTGTACCATTCCTTACATATGTTAAATTTAATTTATATTTTTCTAAAAGTAATCTTTTCGCTGTCTCAGAACAAGCTATGCATATGTCATATTTTTTTAAGGCATTTATATACAATCTTATCATTAAACTTCCTAGAAAATACCCGTAAGAAAATACAAAATCTTGATAAAATACGCAATGTATCGTTGTGAACAGGTTAACTTTTGTGGCAAAATATTGCATAAAGAGGGTTGATCTAAAGCACTGCGTATGCACTATATCAGGCTTGATATAGCACATAAACTTGCTTAACTCCCTTCTCCCTTTTATAAAAAACATTAATCTCGAAAGATTTAAAACATATACATTTATCCCCAACGATTTAAAAACAGATGTTAAATCATTCTTTTTAGCATAAGACAACGCTAACACGCTTACCTCATATTTTTGCTTATTAAGATGAAATATGAGATTGTATAAAACCTTTACTGGACCACTATTTTCTAGTGACGATATAACATATAGTATTTTTTTCATATTATTACCCCAAAAATTGTTTTAACGTTACAAAAAATTTAAAACACCATGTAACTCATTAATAATTTTCGTTGCATCCTACATTTATTCAATTTAAAACATACAATTTCATATCAAATACCTAAATTATAAATATAACCGTCACGTAACACACCTAATGACTTTGTAAAATACACAAATGCAGCCACAACTACAATTACATAAACACATACTTTGCCTATACCATGCTTCAAATTACAAAAGGCTGGCAACAAAATACAAAGATACAGAAAATAAGGATATATAAATCGTCCCAGTATGTCCACTTTGTAACCTAGCAAAATCACTATGGCTGAAATATACATAGCCAGTGTTGATATAGCTAATAACTGCTCATTGGAAGACTTGTAAATATATTTGTAGCATCCACTTGCAAACAAGCAAAAACAAAACAATGCACATATAACTAATGCACCATACTCTTTCGAAACATCGAATTCACTACCAATATAACTTATATATTTCGATTCATTGAGAAGAGAAAAATCCAGCAAAAAAAATAACCCATTTGCCTCTATAACACATACCAACATAATACCTAAAGTAACTGCTAGCAATATTTTCTTCACATTTAATGGATGTAAAATTACAAATACAATGAAAGGAAAAACGGTAACATGAATAGTAGATGCCAAGAAAATCAATATTACAGACCAAGTTCTTTTATTCTCGCTGAGTTTTCCCATAGCCCACAGTACTATAACAGCAGCAAGAACCTGACGTATCAGATTCATCATTGGAAACATCATTCCAAATCCGATAAAAATTACAGTAGACAAAACGACACTTTTAGAATATTTATAAAAAAATCCAGCTAAAAGACTTACGCTCAAAATTGCCACAATTTTTATCACATCAACACCATTACCACCAAGAACATAAACTAATTTATTTAATAAAACATAACCACATTCAAAACTCTCTACAAAAAAACCGTCAATAGGTGTTACAGACAGATAGTTAAATGCCTCTATATATGCCCATGTATCCGCTCCAACGCTTGGAGCTCTATAAGCAAGAATAAAGGCTAGTGGAATATAATTAATAGCTAAATAGTATTTGATACAATTAGAAATATGAACATACTTCATAACCAAAAAAGATAATATACTCCACAAAAAGATTAGATAATACAACCAATACATTTCTAATATCATATTTTCTCCTAAATATAATATGGATGTACAAACCAATATCGCTCACACAAAAATATTACTTTTCATAAAATAATCTTGCATTATGCTCTACCTTTATGAAAGAAATCTTATTTTCGTAAAGCAAATGTATATATAACTTTTCTGAACTTATCTGGTAATATTCTCATAACCATTCTTACAAGTGTTACATAACAAAACTTACTGATACTGATAAATCCATCCTTATACATAACAGTAAACAATTTTCTTTCATTCAAAAAATAACTAAACCCTCCCCGCCTGTCATACATACCATTGCCAACCCTGACTTTTACTAAAACAGTGTCCAAATTACACATTTGACAATTATTTTTTATCATCCTATACCAAAGATAATAATCTTCCATAAGATGAAATGTCTGATAGTTTCCAGCAGCTAATACAGTACTTTTCTTGAACATGACTGTCATGTGATTAAAAGGATTTCTAGATTTGCAATATTCCACAATAGCTTTCATGCTATATGGAACAGTACGCATGGAAACTATATCATCAACATTGTGATTGAACTCAACAATATTCCCACCGCAAATAGATAAATCTGGCTGCTCTAAAAATTGCTGTAATTGCAATTCAAATCTATTTTCAACAGCGATATCATCAGTATCCATACGAGCAATCAACTCATTTTTACAAGCTTTTACACCATAATGCAGTGCCATACCTAACCCATAATTTTTATCAAGTTTCAAATACCGAATCTCAGGATAGCATTGTTTTAATTCATCACATACAGAATATAAGTCATCATTTAACATTCCATCCTGCACGATCAATATTTCATCAGGTTTTACAGTCTGCTCTACAATACTTTTTACAGACTCCCTGAACCATTCTGGATTTTCATTTTTGTACACTGACATCAATACTGAAAATTTCACTATTTACCATACCCATTTCATAAACTAAAACTAATTCACATTATACTTATCAAAATTAATATACTTTTGATTTATCCCGGTTCCCTCAGTAGCACTCCTGGTAAACAGCACCATGACAGTCTGAATAATAATGGTCAAATCCGTCCTCAGGCTGCAATTCTGAATATACATCAGGTCATACACCAGCTTGTCAAAGGGGGTGGTATTGTACTTGCCGTAGACCTGTGCAAGGCCAGTAATTCCCGGCTTGACATTGTGCCTGTAGGCATACTCAGGCATTTTCTGTACAAACTGCTCCACAAAGAACGGTCTTTCAGGCCTCGGCCCTACGATACTCATGTCACCATTCAGCACATTCCATATCTGAGGCAGCTCATCAAAGCGCACTGCCCGTAGAAACCTTCCCAGCCTGGTGATGCGCGGGTCATGTTCCTGTGCCAGCATGGGACCGCTGTACTTCTCCGCATCCACCCGCATGGTACGGAATTTATAAATCCTGAATTCCCTGCCATCCCTGCCCGTCCTCACCTGGCTATACAGAACCGGCCCGGGATCTCCAAGCTTGATGGCTATAGCCGTAACTGCCATAAACGGCAGAGCACAAACAAAACCTATAAGAGCCACCAGAATGTCCAATGTACGCTTCATAATGCGTACCTCCAAGGAAGGCTGCAGTCTCTGAAACCTGAACACAGGAATATCGTCTATCTTGTCAAGCTTTGCCCCGCTGCAAAAAATCTCAAAAGATTTCGGTATAAGCATTATTTCCTTGCCATGGCCATAGCAGTAATTCACAATATCTGTCTTTTCCTGATGCGACATGCCTGCACAGACCATCACCATGTCCACCTTGTCGGCGGGCTCTCGCCAGGAGCCGTTTGACACATCCGTGCAGACATATTTCAGCTGCATGTTCAGCTGTGGCTGCCTCCTGAGCCTGTTATATACATGGTTACATTCTGCCTCAGAACCAGCCAGCAGAATGCTTCTCTTGTTCAGGATGCTTCTTCCCATGTACCATGAAAGAAATCGCCATGCCGTCAGGAATATGCACTGTAAAATCAAGGCAATCAAAAGCACCCAGCGGGAATAGGTATAATCCTTTGCCAAATAGCTCAGGGACATTACCAGTATCAGCACACACGCATGAGTAACCAGCAGCCCCAGCAACACCTCGGCAAATTTCTTGTATATGATGCTGTACAAGCCATTAACGTTCAGCAGAAGTCCTGTAATAACCAGCAGTAACGGCAGCAGGCCATTATAAAGAAAAACATTTTCCACGGCCGCCACCCTGTTGAAAAACATGGCTGTAGCCAATATATATGCCATGCTGATAAGTACAATATCCCCCAGCAGCATCATAGCCTTACGAGATGTCTTGAAATTACTTGCATGCATTGAACCACCCTTACCCATTTCCCAAAATCATCCAATCCATTATGCATCCTTCTTGTAAAGCAGCAACCCATATCCTAGAGCAATCATGCAGCCAATCACAAAGCCGATAGCTATAATCAGCTTTCTTTTAGGGCCGGACAGATTATTTTCATCCGGCATATTTGCTGCATCCACCAATTGGATAACATTACCAGATTGCTGGATTTTTGCCTGTTCCGCCTGCACCACCAAAGCTTCGTAAGCTGCCTTCTTTGCTTCCACTTCCCGGATTAGCCTCTGATATTCCAGCGCATCAGTATTATTTCCATATTCAGCAATGTACTTTCCCATAGCAGCAGTTGCCTCATCTGATTCCTTCACTGCATTTTTTATGCTTTCGTCAAAGGCAGCCACAACTACAGATTTCTTATCCTCATTGGATTTAGCCTTAATCTTTACAAAATTAGCTGACACATTTTCTGCTATATACTTTGCATCCTGCGGTGTACGCCCCCTTGCTACTATTTTTATGATTCTAGTTCCCTTAGGATTTGTAACCTCAAGATACTTTTTGACAAAATTTTCCACATTAGGCCTGTCCTCAGGATTTAAATCAGTAAATACCTGCTCTATAACAGGCTTGAGCACTTCATTGCTTTTTGCCAGCTCCATATCGGTCGAAATATTAATACCCGCTGTTTTCCCCAGTCCCATATCACAGTCCACAACCTGCACTGTCGCCTGAGACGTATATTCCTTAGGCAAAGCAAAGGCTACTATGGCCGCTATTGCCGTACACACTGCAACAATGCACACCACAACCTTTTTCTTGGCAACAACAATGGACAGCAGCCTGCCCAAATCAATAGCATCTTCCTGCCTTACATCTTCCTGTTTCATAAGCTCTCCCTTACACACACAACATAATCAACACATAGCACAGAATCCACAACACATAACGCATTATGCATAAATCAGCCTTGCAATGCACGCTCCATAGCCATACCGCATCAGCTAAAACCTGTACCAGGCGTTGTCCTCCAGCTCCACACGCTTTGCCAGTACAGCCGACTGCTGCAAAAGGCACCCTAGCATCTCAATATCCTCCTTCACCACGGGCAGCTCCGACTTGCCTTCATCCACCCTGATGCTGTCCAGCCGCTCCATAATATCCCGCAGCTGCCTGTAAATCTGGCGATCCTGATTGCCTGGCATATCCCTGCCCAGCAAATAATCCAAGCTCACATCATAAAAATCTGCAAAATCTATCAGCGCCCCTAGCTCCGGCATCCTTTTCCCATGCTCTATCATGGATATAGCCGCCGATGTATAGTTCCTGTTATACCTTTCGTTGTAAATCTTTCTAAAGGCTTCCTGGGTATATCCTTTCTGCAGGCGCAGCTCCCTGAACCTAGTCATGATCTATCCCCACGCTCCTGTTAAATCAAATTAACCCTGTTGGTAACTCTCCTGTCCATTATAGTACCACAAACGCCCCCCCCCGCAAGACATTTAACCCCAAAAAATTAAAATTTTTCGGGGGCCCTCATGTCTTGCGGAAGTTACCATTTGCTCTATTCGCTCTAAATCGTTAAAGAATCTCCTAAAACCCGAAACACAGCTCATGCCGGGTACGTATATGCATTTTCCCTGCCGGTTATAGTACGCCATTATATATAAATATATATATTTATATTGATATATTAATTTATATAAATATTATCAGCTATTCTTGAAAACTTTTTTCGCAAATTTTATCGAATTGGCATATTTTTTAGTTTTGCTCTTTACTTTTTTGCCAATACGCTGTAAAATGCAATCTGTTGCTGCTATGAAAAATATTCGCAAAATTGAGGAGGTTTGAATAGGCATTGAACAAAATTTCATATTTCGGCAGTATTTTAACGTTTTTCGGGTATTGATTGACGCCAATTCCGTAAAAACAGGCACAATTCAGCCCCTTTACAACCTGATTGAGCTGGATTGGCAAAGCAAAAGTAAAAAACTAAAAGACATTGAAAACAAAGATTGAGAGGGATTTTATGAAGGCCACACCCGATGATTTACTGAACGCTATTAGGGAACTGGGACAGGGAGAGCTGGCGGAGCACCATATTCTCCGCCACATGGGCATTTCCCACGGGCAGTTCTGCCAGCTGCGGAAGATACTGGTTGATGACCGCCGCCTGATAGTCACCCACCCTAACCGCAGGGCGCATTACCTGGTTGCAGCTACAACCGCACAGGATACCAAAAGCAATATGAGCAATATCCGCAACATGAATAACACAGAAAATACAAGCAATACAAGGGGATGAAAGCATGAACACAGAAAATTCTATTACCAACCAAAAGGGCTATGATGACAGCCTTACGGAGAACAGCACAAAACATGCAGCCAATGCCGACAGCAGCTATGACGGACTGTCACAGGATGAGGTACGCAGGCTGCAGGAAATGGCGCCGGAGCTACGGGATGCCCTGCTCCGGCTCCGCAGGAACATCCACAGCCGCCAGCAGGAACGGGAGCAGGAGGCAGAGACCAGGGAGCTGAACAAGCTGCTGGGTGTAAAAACTCCGCATGATGCCGTAGAAGAACGGAATGCCAAAAACCTGCAAGCTGCCATGGCGGAACAGGCACGGCGTGACCGGGAAGCGGTCAAGAAGAAATTCCTGTGCCAGCAGGGGCTCACCGAGGCAGGCATCCCAAGATTGTTTCATTCAGCCACCATGGAGAACATCATCCGGCAGGGACTGCCGGAAGCACTGGAATATCCCCGGATGCGGATATGCAGCTATCTGGAAAATATCGAAAAATGCTGCGACCTGGGCACCGGGCTGATTCTCACCGGTCCCTGCGGCACCCTGAAGACCACCTTTGCCTGCAGCATCATGCTGGAAGCCTTTGCCCACGGCATCGAGGCACGGTTTGAGCTGGTGATGAGCATGCTGGACAAGCTGGTAATGCTGGAAAAGAGCAACAAGGACGAATACTGCCGCACCATGCAGAAGCTGTGCAGCGTGCCTATACTGGTGCTGGATGACCTGGGGGCAGAGGGGCACCATGCGGATTTCGTCCGCAGCAAGCTGGAGCAGATTATCTTCCAGCGCCATGCCAACGGCAGAGCCCTCATCATCACCACCAACCTGTCCCCTGCCGGGCTTGCCAAGCTGTACCCGGGCCGCATCATGGAACGGCTCCGGGAACGCTGCCTGGTGCTGGAGCACAACTGCGCCAGCCTGCGGGGAAAGAATGTATTTTCAGTTATCGCATGATATGTGACATGTGACATATACCATGTGCCATAGAAGGGAGATAATATCACTATGCAGACTATGCAGAAAATTTCTTATATCAACCAGATGAACGGCTTCCTGGACCGCATGAGCGAGGATACTCTGCCGGCCAATGCCGTGATGCTCTACCTGATGCTGTTCAAAAGCTTCAACCGTACCTGCTGGCGGCAGGAATGGCTGAAATTCACCATCCAGCAGCTGATGGTTTTTGCCAACGTAGGCAGCCCCAACACCGTGTACAACATGCGCCGCCTCCTGAAGGAACTTGGGTATATTGACTACCGCCCGGCACAGAACGGCAACCGCAGCCAGACCGAATACCGCCTGCTGCCCCTGCCCGGCAATGCAGCTGCCAGCTTTTCACCTAATGAACATTCAGTCAGTGAATATTCAATAACTGAACATTCAAATAATGAACATTCAGCCAGTGAACATTCAATAAATGAATATTCAAAAAATGAACGTTCAATAACTGAATGTTCAGATAGTGAAAACTCGCAGGCAAAATCCCAGCCAAAAGTCCTGGAAAATCACCATATTGAACCTGTTTTGTTTTCAGAAAATGAATATTCAAAAATTGAAAATTCAGCCGAGTTTTCAGTTGAGTGTTCACTGAGTGAAAACAAAACTGAAAACTCCCCTATAAGAGAAGAAGAAGAAAAGAAAAGAAATACTACCCACGTTACTACAGTGACAGATCAGGCAGAAAAGAAAAATATAAACAACGGCAGCAGTAATAGCAATTGCCATAGCATTGGCAATAATATGGCTAATGCAAAAGTGCCTATGACTGTCAATGAATTCTGTCAGAACAGCGGGGATTACCAGCTCTGCCAGGATGCCTACATGGACTACTTCAAACGAGAGCCCCCTTCTGCGGACAAGGTGAAGCTGCTCCGCTTCCTGGCTGAATACGGCA
>NZ_VUNR01000024.1 GCF_009695585.1 Anaerovibrio slackiae | reverse complement strand
ATTGGCATTGCCTCTCCGACCATTGGAGTATTTGCTGATGTTTTTCTGACAGCTCCCCTGCACTAATAATTAAAACGTACATATATCGCAAAAGTAACAATCAAGCACTACGACAAACTGAAATTTTCCTGATTGTTCACTGCTCACTTTTGTGCTAAAATACCTCTGTTAATGGAATGAACCGTAACAATATACACACATTAATTAATGGAGGAAACTTGCATGGAATACACAAATTTTCAGGTAGGAGAAAAATTCCCCCTGCCTATCAAAAATCAGGGGGACGGAGGACTTTTTCAGATAGATGCCAACGGCTGCATGTTTATATTGCAGCTTAGCAAGACCGATGTGATTGCCACGGAGGCATTCCGCACTGGCAAGCTGGAGCTGGGACTGTATGAGCAGGATGGCATATTGTTCCTTTTGTACAAGATTGATGGCATCTTCAAGGAGGGCTGGGGGGATTGCCCTTTGGGGGTTCAGCTGTTGCCGCCGGGATTGAAGCCTATCTTGGAAGATTTGCAGGAGCCTGTACTGCACATGTATCTGGTGGATACCAACCTGCAAATCCTGCTGGCACAGCGTAATGTAGAGCTTTCAGAAGAATTTTTCAGCCAGCTGCGCACATCCGTAAAGGCACAGCTGGAATCCTCCATGACACCGGGAGCTTTTGTGACCGCTTTGCAAAAAATCTGGGGACAGCATTCCTCTAAGGACATGAGCGAAAATCTCATTGTTCACCAATCAGTGGAAATGAAAATACCGCCTATAACCCCGCGGCATTAAACTTCAGTTTATACAGCGGTCGGCAGTAGCAAGTTTCGTCAGCCTCCCGGCTCCCCCTTTTCAGCTTTTTCGTAAAGTCAGATTGATTACCTTGGTAGCGTACAGCAGAGTATAGTTGATAACTATGTGCATATCTGTTCAGACACAAAGAGGGACAGGTGTGGCATGTACCCAAAGAAAACCTTGAGTGCAGCCTCGCTTCTTAGCGAGTGCGAGCGTAAGCGACACAGGAGCTTAGAAGCGCGAGGCTGTGCTAAGAGCGAGAGCGAGTTTTCTATGGGTACTGCCGCTACCTGTCCCTTTATAATGTCTGAACAGAATCCACGAAATATCAAACTACATCATCAGTATATGCACAAAGTAACGAATAAGCACCACGACAAACTGAAATTTCCCCATGATGTGGTAAAGATTGCCAAAATATGATAAAATACTAAAGTATACGTTTTTGTATACACAGGAAGAACTAGATGGATATATTTTTGGAAAAGAGGGTGTTGTCATGAGATACTGTTTTTCTATTGTTTCCGCTATATTATTTTTGGCTGTTGCCATGTGCAGTAATGTCATGTATAGCACGACTGGGGCAGAAGCAGCAACCACAGCAGCAACGACTGCTGCGGCAGCAACGGACAATCCGTGGTACTGGATTTCGTCGGATAACAATTACACCAAGTATTACAATACATCCCAGGTGAAGGTGCAGGAGGCATTCGGGGGGATTGCCACCAGAATTACCGCTGTCACCAAGACTACCTATAGCTACGGCGGCGCCAAGGAAACCCTGGACAATTATGGCATCAAGGACATCAGGCCAAATGACCTGGCCTACAGCCTGGCAACAGTGCAGGTATGTCCACAGACCAGGGTGCTGGCATACATGGATGAAGTCTTTTACGACAAAAACGGCAAAAAGCTGTGGAGCAAGCAGTATCAGCCGCTGAAATACAAGGAAATGAATTCCCAGGAATTTGACGAGGATTTTTATGCCTATATCGTGGACAGCGTCTTCGGCATGGGCGAGGTGGAGAGGCGCAGTGCCTCTGACAGATGGCTGCTGCTCAGGCAGGAAAGGCTGCCTAACGGCGGCTATGTCAGCTGCATGGCGGACACTACTACCATGCGCGTAAATGGCGAGAACATCATCTTCTGGGAGTGGCAGGAATACAAGTCTGCCAGCGGTGAGCTGGTGGAAATCCATTTTTTGAAGAAGGCGATTAACATCCCTCAGTATACGGGCAAGATTGTCCGCTATCAGCACTGGAATCCGCGGGAGGGGTGGAAAGATTATACAGATCGTGAGACTGACGGGGCATACCATGCTGTTGTCAAGGGTTCAGCTGAGGAAACGGAGCTGAAGGCTTTGCAGGCCTATGAGAGCAGGAATCAGAAATGGGTGCACAGATACAGCCTGGAGGATTACGAATCCCTTTACCGCTGATACGGTGAAGGTAATAAGGGGAATTGCGTAAGATTATGGGGAGTTAATAGCTAATGCCAATCAAGATACCAAATGATTTGCCGGCAGCGGCAATTCTGGAAAAAGAACATATTTTTATTATGGATTCGGACAGGGCCTACAGCCAGGATATTCGTCCTTTGCGGCTTTTGATTCTGAACCTGATGCCCGTCAAGCAGGTGACGGAAACCCAGCTGCTGCGGCTCCTGGGCAATACGCCGCTGCAGGTGGAGGTGGATTTTATCTATACCGAGTCCTATGTGCCAACGCACACCTCCCAGGATTACCTGACGGAGTTCTATGGCACCTTTGCCGAGGTGCGCCACAAGAAATACGATGGCTTTATCATTACCGGTGCGCCGGTGGAGCAGATGCCTTTTGAGGACGTGGCCTACTGGGAGGAAGTTTCTGAAATCATGGAGTGGAGCAAGAGCCATGTGTACTCCACCTTCCATATCTGCTGGGGAGCTCAGGCGGGGCTGTACTATCATTACGGCATACCGAAGTATGATGTGGCGCCGAAGATATTCGGCGTGTACAGGCATCATCTCTGCCAGCAGAATGAGCCGCTGTTCCGGGGCTTTGATGATGAGTTCTATGTGCCTCATTCCCGGCATACGGAGATTCGCAAGGAGGACATAGAAAAGGTGGATGAGCTGACTATCCTGGCAGAGTCCGATGATGAGGCAGGGGTATATGCCATAGCCAACCTTGAGCAGAGGCAGTTTTTTATTACCGGCCACGCAGAGTATGATCCCCTGTCCCTGAAGCAGGAGTATGACAGGGATATGGCTGCCGGCATGCCCAATGTGAACGTGCCGAAGAATTATTATCCTGATGATGATCCTGCCAGGCTGCCTGTGGTCAGGTGGCGCTCCGTGGCAAACCTGCTGTTTTCCAACTGGCTGAACTACTATGTATATCAGGAAACGCCATACGAGCTGGACAGTCTTTGTCGTTATCAGGATAATATTTAATAGACAGGGTGAGTTTAATGAATTATAAGCGTTTGGTGGTATTGGGGGCCGCCCTTTTGAGTTTTTCTTTTAATGGGGATGCAGCCGTTGCGGCACCGCATGTGCCTGAGGATATTTTCCGCTGGGTGCAGTCCTCTGCTAGGACTAATTATTTTTTTAATAAGCAGCAGATCTGCTACGAGGTTGATGCAGAGGGCAATGTAGATACCAACGTGCTGATTGTGCCGGTACTGAAGACCTTTGATGATGTGATGATTAATGATGTGGTGGCAAAGCGGCGCTGGAATGGCAAGTCCTTGGCTGGCTTTGATGATTTTGTGGGGGTTTCCGAGTATCTCACCATCAATCTGGCAGAAAAAAAGGTCAGCGTGCAGGAGGTTGATTACCTGGATTCCACCTGGACCGCCATTGAGGTGGTCAGGACGGATGCAGAGGTCAGCCTGGAGGAGCTTTCGGAAAAAAGCCTGGATGCAAAGTTTTATGAGAGAATTGTAGATTATGCTATGCGCAACCAGCTGGTTCTGGCTGTGCGCACCAAAGGGGACCTGGATGAGTCTGTCAGGGCACAGCTGGCTGAGAAGCAGGCAGCCTACAGGGCTGAGAACAAGCCGGACAGGCCGGAGGATAATGAGTAGGAAGGGTTTGTAATGTCGACAGAGTTTACTTTTGTAGTGGAGAAAAGCTGCCCGATTTGCGGCAAGAGCACCAGGGTAGTAAAGGTAAAATCACGCCTGGTGGCAACGCAGGTGGATAATGACTACTGCTGCCACTACCGGGATTTTGATCCGTATCTTTATCATATCTGGGTTTGCGAGCACTGCGGTTTTGCTGCGGATGAAAAGGTATTTCTGACGGCACTGCCTATGAGCAGGCGGGAACTGATGGGCAATGCATTGGTAGAAAAAAATGTTCATTTTGATTTTCATGAGGAGCGCGATGTGCCGGACGGCATCGCAGCTGTCAAGCTGGCGATTTTCTGTGCCGAGGTGCTGAAGGCGCCCCTTGCCAGAAGGGCCGGCATTACGTTAAGGCTGGCGTGGATTTACAGGCTGTCCGGCAATCGGGAAAAGGAAAAGGTATACCTGGAAAAGGCATTGAACCTCTATATCCGTTCATTGGAGACAGAGCGGTATCCCATTGATACCCTGACGGACAGCATGGTAATGTACCTGATTGGTGCCCTGTATGCTGACCTGGGGGTGCGTGATAAGGCGGTGTTATATCTGAGCCGCCTGGTGGATGAGAAGAACAGAAGAAATTTGACGGATGAAAAGCTGTACCGGGATGCCCGGCGCCTGTGGCAGGCTGTCCGGGAAGGCACTACTGAGACTGTGGGCGGCACTGAGCCGGAGGCTAAGGCTGAGCAGGAGCAGGCAGCCAAGGAGAAGGCTGCGGCACCTGCCAAAAAGGCGGCACCGGCGAAGAAAAAGAGCGGCTTTAGCCGCTGGTTCAGCTGATTGGGACAGAGAGGGCAGGTGATTTGATATGGACATGCCGGCAATTATCTCGGAGTACTTTCCCGGTATCAGTGTGGAAAGCATTTCGGAGGCTGTAGAGGATTATCAGCCTGCATGGCAGGTTATACAGCATACATGGAGCAATGAGACACTAAAGGAAATCATGCAGGGCAAGGTTTCCGTGCCGGATTCGGTGATTAATGAGGCAATCGCGGAAAGCCTGAAGGCGGAGTCTGGTGGCAGCGAGGCTGCTGATGGTGGGCCCGGGCCCGGGGCGGAGCCGCCTGTTACGGAGCTGAAGCTGACCTCACGGGAAAATGGCAGGCTGGAGATATTTGCCAACACCAAAAAGATAGGCAGGGTGGAATTTTCCGGCACCATTGAGGAGTTTGTGCACAACAAGGAGGATTCTCATGTGACCTATCGTGTCAGGGAGAGGGCTTTGAAGGATCATGGCCTTGCCTCCTGGTTTTTTTCCCGCATTTCCATGTCCATGTCCCAGAAGCTGTTCGGCAAGTTTGATTTGGGGGAGAGCCTGCCTACCTCCATCAAGGGCAATTATATAACTGTGGACTGCCGGAAGGCACTGGAGCAGTCCAAGCTTGCCAAGGCGGAGATTAAGGGGTATCCTGTGCTGGATATGCTGGAAATCAAAAATGCCGTGCCCCATGATGGCTATATCATGTTTGAGACAAGGCTGAATATTCCTCAGGAAATTCAGGTGGCAGCCCTGGATTTGCTGCTTCGCCGTCATACGCAGGAGGGAAATTGAGCTAAATGAAGAAAATAACAGCACTTTTGTTGTGCCTGGCAGTTTTTTTGGCAGCATTTAGTGGAATAGCCGCTGCCAAGAAGAAAGAGGCACCAAAGGATAAAGGAACCATAGTGTTTATTCCCCACGATAACCGGCCTATTTCGGATGTGGAAACGGCAGATACCATTCGCCAGCTGGGCTACAAGGTGGTAGTGCCGCCGGATGAGCTTTTGGGCAGCAAGAGCAATCTTGGGGATTCTGACAAGCTGTGGCAGTGGCTGGAGGACAATACTACCGTGCCTCACAAAAAGGACAAGAAGCCACCATACAAGCCCCTGCCGGGCATCAAGGCGGTGGTGCTCTCCGGGGATGCCATGATCTATGGCAGCCTGGTGGGCTCAAGAAAGCATCATTTTACCCAGCAGAAGCTGCTGGAACGGGTAAAGAAGTTTCAGGAGTTTAAGGATTCCCATCCCAAGGTGCCCATGTATGTCTTTTCCTCCATTATGAGGACGCCTCGCACCGGTGAGGCCTCCGGCAGTGAGGAGCCGGGCTATTATTTCAGCTACGGCACGGATATTTTCCGCTATACTGCCCTGAAGGACAAGGAAGAAGTGGAAGGCCTGACGAAGCGTGAGAAGAAGGAAATGAAATTCCTGACGGAGTTTTTGCCCCAGGAGGCCATTGATGACTGGATGAGCCGCCGCAGCAAAAATCTGGCAGTCAATAAGGCAATGATTGATTTGGCAAAGGCGGGGACCTTCTCCTATTTCTGCCTGGGGCGTGATGATAATGCGCCATATTCCCAGACCCATAGGGAAAGCCGCTGGCTGAATGATTATGGCAGGGAACTGGGCAAGACGCGCTTCAACAATATGGCAGGCATTGATGAGTTCGGCATGCTGCTTTTGACCAGGGCTGTCAACGACTTGGAGGCCGTGATGCCTTTTGTCTATGTGCGCTACAATATGGGCGAGGGAGCCAGGGTGGTGCCGTCCTATTCTGATGAAGCCATCGACAAGACCATCCGCTCCCATGTAACCATGGCTGGCGGCGTGTATGTGACTACTCCTGCACGGGCTGATTTGGTGCTGCTGGTAAATACCAACCCCAATGGGGAGACCTATGAGGCAAACGATGCAGGCAATACGGAAAAGAGCAGGTTCTCCACCAGGTATTTCATGAATATGCTGGAGGAGGAGCTGGCAGAGGGGCGCCCGGTGGGCATTGCGGATATCGCTTATGCCAACGGTTCAGATAATGCGCTGATGGCAGCCCTGAGGGATAAGGATTTGCTGTTCAGGCTGCAGGCCTATTCCGGCTGGAACACCCCTACCAACAGCACGGGGTTCGTGCTGGGGCAGGGCATGCTGGTGCCGCGGATGAGTGATGAGAGCCGCAAGCGGCTGCTCTATACCCGTTACTTGGATGACTGGGGCTATCAGGCCAATGTGCGCCAGAACCTGTCTGCTACCCTGGGGTATTTCAAGGGGCAGGGCAGCGGCGGCAACCTCAATGAGAAGCGCGCCCAGACCGAGGCATCGGCAACCCTGAGGATGCAGACCTTTGCCGGGTGGAATCTGCCGAAGTTTTTGGATGTGAAGCAGATCAAGGTGACTATGCCTTGGAACAGGCTGTTTGAGTGCTATCCACAGTTCTAAATCCCCGTTAATCGTTAATTTTAATTTTATATTGGCAATAAAAAATGTGAGGCTGCAGGGAGCAGGCTCACATTTTTTGTTATCATTTAGATATCATGAATTGTTTTTAAGCGTTGGCTTTGTGGAATTTCTCCATGAAGTCAGCCAGCTTCTCGCAGCCCTCATAAGGCATGGCGTTGTAGATGGAAGCACGCATACCGCCTACGGAACGGTGTCCCTTTACGCCGCCCAGCTGGTTCTCCAGGGCTTCGGCAACGAATTTCTTCTCCAGCTCCTCGCTAGGCAGGCGGAAGGTTACGTTCATGAAGGAACGGCTATCCTTGTCAGCATGGCCTGCGTAGAAGCCGTTGCTGTTGTCGATGGCATCATAGACCAGGGCAGCCTTCTTTTTGTTGCGCTCTGCCATGACCTCGAGACCGCCCTGTGCCTTGAGCCACTTGGCAACCTTGCCCACCATGTAGATGCCGAAGGCTGGCGGGGTGTTGTAGAGGGAGTTCTTGCTGTAGTAGGTATCATAGCGCAGCATGGTCGGCAGGTCGGCAGGGCTCTTTTCCAGCATGGAACGCCTTGCTACTACCAGTGCCACACCGGCAGGGCCCAGGTTCTTCTGTACGCCGGCATAAATCAGGCTGAACTTGGAGAAGTCCAGCGGACGGGACAGGATATCGGAGGACATGTCGGCAATCAGAGGCACATCGCCGGTTTCCGGGATGTAGTGGTACTCGGTGCCAAAGATGGTGTTGTTGTAGCAGACATGGAGATATGCAGCATCATCGCTGAGCTTGATTTCCTCCTGAGCAGGGATGTGCTTGAAGTTTACATCCTTGCTGGAAGCGGCTACGTAGCCGCGGCCCAGAATTTCAGCCTCCTTGTATGCCTTGCTGGCGAAGCTGCCGGAGAGAACGTAGTTGCCGCGCTTCTCAGCGGAAGCAAAGTTCAGGGCAACCATGTCGAACTGCATGCTGGCACCGCCCTGCACGAACAGTACCTCGTAGTCATCACCCAGCCCCATCAGCTCAAGAATGTCAGCCTTTGCCTGGTTGTGCACCTCATCGTATGCCTTGGCGCGGTGGCTGATTTCCAGGATGGACATGCCGGTGTCCTGGAAATTCAGGAATTCTGCCTGTGCCTCCTTTAATACTTCCAATGGCAGCATGGAAGGGCCCGGGTTAAAGTTATAAATACGATTTGCTTCCAAAGTGAAAACCTCCTAAATTATTATCTTTTTATTGTTGCATTATGGTTAATATTTCTATTTCATTTTTTGCTGTCAGGCTCAGTTAGCGTCAAATACGATGACCTTGGCACCGAAAATACCGTCCATGGAGGTGATCAGCTTGATAACATCCTTCGGTACATCCTTGTCCAGGGTGAGAATCATCAGGCTGGTGCCTTCTACGCTGGTGGTGCCCACCTGCATGCCGGAGATGTTTACACCGGCAGCCCCCATGATGGAGCCTACCTGGCCGATAACGCCCGGGCGGTTGATGTGAGGGCAGATGAGGATGCAGTCCTGAGGAGCCAGGTCAACGCGGTTGTCATCAATCTTGATGATGCGGCCCTTGTCACCAAAGAGGGTGCCCTGTACGCTGACGGACTTGTCGCCTGAGTAGGCGGTAACGGTGATGATGTTGGCAAAACGCTCCGTATCCTTGTCCTTGATTTCGTTGACCTTCAGGCCACGCTCCTTGGCCAGGCCAGGTGCGTTGACATAGTTGACTGTCTTTTCCATCTCGGAGTCCAGCATGCCCTTGATCACGGCAGTGGTTACCATCTTGGTGTTCACATCGGCAATCTCGCCGTTGTAGGTGATTTCCAGCTTCTTGATGGCGCCGTCAGCCAGGGCACGTACTGCACAGCCCAGCCGCTCTGCCAGCTCGAAGTAAGGGGTGATGACGTTCATAACCTGCTTGGAGACAGGTGCCATGTTTACAGCGGTCATGACAGGCTCGCCGTTGAGGGCTGCCTTGATGCCCTGTGCCACATCTACGGCAACGCCGATCTGTGCCTCTACGGTGGAAGCACCCAGATGCGGGGTTACATAGATGCCAGGAACTCCCAGCAGAGGGTGGTCAGCCGGGATAGGCTCGCTGGTGAATACATCCACAGCGGCACCTGCTACCTGACCGGACAGCACTGCCTCACGGAGGTCAGCCTCGTTGATGATGCCGCCACGGGCACAGTTCACCAGGCGCACGCCCTTCTTCATGCGGGCCATGACATCCTTGTTGATCATGTCACGGGTGGTGTCGGTGAGAGGCATGTGCACGGTGATGAAGTCGGACTTCTCTACTACCTCGTCAAAGGTGCCCACGGTTACGCCCATGTCCTTGCAGCGTTCCTCGTTGATATAAGGATCGTAGCCGATAACCTTCATATCAAAGGCAAGGGCACGCTTTGCCACGCCGCTGCCGATGCGCCCCATGCCGATAACGCCCAGGGTTTTGCCCTTCAGCTCAACGCCGGTGTACTTCTTGCGGTTCCACTCGCCCTTCTGGAGGGTTTCGTTGGCAATCGGGATATGGCGTGCCATAGCCATCATCATGGCACAGGTATGCTCGGTGGCAGCAATGGTGTTGCCACCCGGGGAGTTGATAACAATAATGCCCTTGTCGGTAGCGGCAGCTACATCGATGTTGTCTACGCCCACACCGGCACGGCCGATAATCTTCAGATTCTTGGCAGCTGCAATAACCTCGGCTGTAACCTTGGAGGCGGAGCGCACAATCAGCGCATCGTAATCAGGGATAATAGCCAAAAGCTCATCGGCTGGCAGCTTGTCCCTTACATCGCACTCAAACTCATCCTTCAAAATGTCTACAGCCATCTGGGAAACGCCATCTGCAATTAAAACCTTCATCGTTAGTCCTCCTAAAAATAAAAATAGCTCCACCCCGCATTGGGGTGAAGCTTATACTCCACGGTACCACCCAAATTACGCCGCCTGCGGCAGGCGCAACTCTAGCTCGCTGTATCGGGCGCACCCGTCCGGCTCATCGTCGGCCCCTCCGAGGCGGACAGCTGCTTTCCTCACACCGGCTCACACCAGCCGCCGGCTCTCTGGCATCAAAAATACAGCCTTTTCCTCATCATTGAGTTGGGATATTTTTATATTTCATCGCGATAAAGGCATTATATGTTATACTTCACAAAAAGTCAAGTGTATTTTTGAGAAATACGCAATTTACTTTTTTTCCTTATTAATTGCACTATACCGAAAAAACTACTATAATTTAGTTTAGGCTATTATCGAATGTTTTAGATAGTGGGGGTTTTTATGAAAATAGATGGTTTAGGTGCCAGGCCGGCGATGACTGCCCGTGGGCCGGAAACAGGCCACAGGGCGGCTTCCCTGGACTCGGATTTTGCTTCCGAGCTGGAGGATCAGCAGGGCAATATGACACGGGAGCAGCTGCAGCAGATGCTGGAGGAAATTGATGCCCAGGGGCAGAGGCTGACGAACACCCCGACCTATGATGAGCTGAAATCCTACCGCAGCCTGATCAAGAATTTCGTGGGGACTGTGGTGTCCCAGATGTATGCAGTGAATACCCAGGCCGGCTGGGACCGCATGGGGCGGCAGAAGGTGTATACCACCGTGCGCAAGATTGACAGGGAGCTGGAAAACATGGCGGAAAAAATCCGCCTGGGGCAGACCAAGCAGCTGGATATTGTGGCAAGCCATGATGCCATCCGGGGCATGCTGGTTGACCTGTACATGTGATGAACAGTCAGTGGAAGGATATAGTCGGGCATAAAGAGCTGATAGGAAGGCTGCAGGCCATGCAGATGGAGGAGCGAATCCCCCATGCTATGCTGTTTTGCGGTGCAGAGGGCGTGGGCAAGACACTGGTTGCAGAGGCGCTGGCGGCCGCTTTGCTGTGCCATGAGCCTGACCATGGCCAGTGCTGCGGCAGGTGTCCTGCCTGCCTGGCCCTCAAGGCAGGCACTCATCCGGATTATTTCCTGCTGCAGCCGGAGAGCTCCGGCAAGGCGGCAAAAAGCATCAAGATTGAGGCGGTCAGGGAGCTGCAGGCAGGCATCGCCCGGGTGCCCCTGCTGTCAAGCCGCAGGGTAGTGATTATACAGGAAGCGGAAAAGATGAATGAGGCAGCTGCCAACTGCCTGCTGAAGACTATCGAGGAGCCGGAGGGGCAGGCGGTGTTTATCCTGCTGACCAGCGCACCGGCAGCCCTGCTGGATACGATTATTTCCCGTTGCATGCGGGTGGAATTCGGCATATTGCAGCTAGATGAGCTGCAGGAGGTGCTCTGCCGCCAGGGACTTGACAGGCAGGAGGCACAGCGGCTGGCAGCTGTGGCGGATGGCAGTGCTGCCAGGGCCATGGCCCTCAGGGAGCCGGAGGTTCAGGAGCTGCACCAAAAGGCATTTCAGCTGGCGGAGATAGCAGGCAGGCTTCCCGTAGAGGAAATGCTGCGGCTGGCAAAGGATATGTCAGGCTGCAGCCGGGAGCAGCTCATTCAGTGGCTGGGATTTCTGGCCATGCTTTACCGGGATTTGCTGGTGCTGTACAGCGGCGGCGGACTGCCCCTGTACAACCAGCCGGATGTGCAGAGGCTGTCAGCTCTGCTGGCAAGATACCCTCAGCACAGCCTGCTGGCGCTTCTCCGGCTGGTGCAGGAGTATCAGAAGCGGCTTAGGAGCAATGTCAATTTGCAGCTCTGCCTGGAGGGCTTTTTTATCAAGATGGAAAACCTCATGCAGTAATGCATGGCTTTAAATAAATCAATAGAGGTATAATGGAGGAATAAATGCAGACAGTAGTTGGGGTTCGCTTCAAGCGGGCCGGGAAGATATATTATTTTAGTCCGGGCAAGCTGGATATTAAGCTGAATGACAATGTTATCGTGGAGACGGCCCGGGGCATTGAGTTTGGCACGGCTGTCATCGGGCCGCGGGAGGTGCCGGACAGCGATGTGGTGCTGCCTCTGAAGGAGGTGCAGCGCATTGCCACTGATGCTGACAGGGCAAAGGTGGAGGACAACCTGCGCCGCCGGGATGAGGCCTTCGGCATCTGCGAGGAAAAGATTGCGGCACATGGGCTGCCTATGAAGCTGGTGGATGTGGAGTACACCTTTGATGTGAACAAGATTATCTTTTACTTTACGGCAGATGGCAGGATTGATTTCCGGGAGCTGGTCAAGGATTTGGCGGCTATTTTCCGCACTCGCATCGAGCTGAGGCAGATCGGTGTCCGGGATGAGGCGAAGCTGATGGGGGGCATTGGCTGCTGCGGCAGGCCTCTTTGCTGCCACAGTTTTCTGGGGGAATTCGAGCCTGTGTCCATCCGCATGGCAAAGGAGCAGAATCTGTCCCTGAACCCTACCAAGATTTCCGGCATCTGCGGCAGGCTCATGTGCTGCCTGAAATATGAAAATCATTGCTACTGCGGCAACAAGAAGCAGCGCAAGAAGATTAAGCCGCCTGCCCAGGGCAGCAAGGTTATTACGGCAGAGGGCGAGGGCAAGGTAATCAACCTGAACATGCAGCGCCGCTCCGCTACCATCCTTTTGGATGACCGCAAGACCATCGTGGCATCCTGGGAAGATATTATTGAAAAGGATGGGGCGGACATGATCTGATGTCCAGGAAGATATCTATATGGAAAATAGTGAGAAAAATTTCAGGGACTGGTCGGAGATTATAGCTGGCCTGTCACCGGATGAGCGGCTGGATGACCTTTTGTGCAGCGGCAGGCGCATTATCCAGAATACCAAGGAATTCTGCTTTTCTTTGGATGCGGTGCTGCTGGCACATTATCCCCGCTACAAGAAGCATTGGCGCGTCTTTGACCTGGGTACAGGCACCGGGGTAATGCCCCTTTTGATTGCCGATGAGGTCAAGGAAATCCATGCGCTGGAAATAAATCCTGTCATGGCTTCTCTGGCAAAACGCAATGTCGTCCTCAACAACCTGCAGGAGAAAATCCATGTATCAGAGGGGGACTATCGGCGCATCAGGGAGCTTTATCCCCCGGAGAGCTTTGACTGCGTGATTGCCAATCCTCCCTACCGTCCTGTCAATCAGGGGCAGCTGAACAGCCTGGACGGCGTGGCACGGGCCCGCCATGAGGTGACGGCCACCTTGCAGGATGTGGTGAAGGCGGCAAGGTATCTGCTGCGGTTCCGAGGGCGGTTTGCCATGGTGCACCTGCCGGAAAGGCTGGGGGAAATAATCGTTGCCATGGCGGAAAACCAGATACAGGTAAAGAGGCTGCAGCTGGTTCAGCCCAAGCCGGACAAGCCTTCCAACCTGATGCTGATTGAGGGGGTGGCAGGCGCTGCCCCGGGGGGCATGAAGGCGGAGCTGCCGCTGATTGTCCACGAGGCGGACGGCAGCTACACCAGGGAAATTTTGGACATATATAACATGTAGAAATGTATAGAAGGGCGATGTTATGACAGAAGAAAAAAGGGGCAGGCTGTACCTGTCGGCTACGCCAATCGGCAATCTGGAGGATATGACCTTCCGGGCGGTGCGCATTCTGGGGGAGGCTGACCTGATTGCTGCGGAGGATACCCGGCATACGAGAAAGCTGCTGTCCCATTATGACATACATACAGCTGCCACCAGCTACCATGAGCATAACAAGCTCACCAAGGGTCCGGAGCTGGTGGAGAAAATGCAGTCAGGGGCAGTGGTGGTCTGCGTCAGTGATGCAGGCCTGCCGGGTATATCCGACCCCGGGGCCCATCTGGCACAGCTAGCCATTGAGGCAGGCATAGAGGTCAGTCCCCTGCCGGGGGCCAATGCCGCTCTGTCAGCCCTGATTTGCTCCGGCCTTGATACTACGGCATTTACCTTTTATGGCTTTTTACCCAGGACAGGCAAAAAGCGGCGGGAGCTTTTGTCAAGGGTTAAGGAAAGCCCGGAAACCCTGATATTTTATGAGGCACCCCACCATCTCAGGGAAACCCTGGGGCAGCTCTGCGAGGCACTGGGGGAGATGCGCCCGGCCGTGGCGGCACGGGAGCTGACCAAGCATTATGAGGAATTTAACCGCCGCACCTTGGGTGAGCTTTTGGCCTATTATCAGGAAAATGAGCCGAGAGGTGAGTTTGTCCTCATCGTCAGCGGCTTTGACAGCAGCCGGGAAGCTTCTGCCGAGGCTGCTGCCCCTGCCGATCCTGTGGAGCTGGTAGCAAGGCTTGAGTCTGAGGGCGTTCCTCGTAAGGAAGCCATGCGGCAGGCAGCCCAAACCCTCAACATGAGCCGCAGGGACATATACAATCTATTATTGCAGGCAGAAAAGTAGACTTAATAGCTTGCAGGAATATATAGTTTGTGTAAGGGGATATGGTGTGTGACAGGCACAACTAGGAGCGAGAGCGTGTTTTCGCTGGCACACACCTATCCCCGGCATGATTTTAATTTCAAATACATCAAATATAATCAAATATATTTTTAGGAGGAAACAGTTTTGAGCAACAAAAGTTTCTATATCACTACGCCAATCTACTATCCAAGTGCCAAGCTGCACATCGGTCACGCTTACTGCACCACTATTGCCGACTCGGTGGCACGCTTCCACCGCCTGGCAGGGGATGATGTATTCTTCCTGACCGGCAGCGACGAGCATGGGCAGAAAATCCAGCAGAAGGCAGAGGAACAGGGCATTACCCCTATTGAATATGTAGATCCTATCGTGGCAGGCTTTCAGCACCTGTGGGAGATGCTGAACATCTCCAATGACGATTTTATCCGCACCACGGAAAAACGCCATGAGAAGGTAGTGCAGGAGATTTTCCGCCGCATTTATGACAAGGGGGATATTTACAAGGGAGCTTATACAGGCCTGTACTGCACGCCGTGTGAAAGCTACTGGACGGAGCTGCAGCTGGACGAGAAGGGATGCTGCCCGGACTGCCACCGTCCTGTGCAGGAGGTATCCGAGGAGGCTTATTTCTTCAAGATCAGCAAGTACGCTGACCGCCTTTTGCAGTACATTGAGGAAAATCCTGATTTTATCCAGCCTGTTTCCCGCCGCAATGAGATGATTAACTTCATCAAGCAGGGCATGGAGGATTTGTGCATTTCCCGTACTTCCTTTGACTGGGGCATTCCTGTGCCGATTGATGAAAAGCACGTTATTTATGTATGGTTTGATGCCCTGTCCAACTACCTGACTCCTATCGGCTATCTGGATGATGCGGAAAAGTTCAATAAATACTGGCCTGCCAACATCCATCTGGTAGGCAAGGAGATTGTCCGCTTCCACTCCATCATCTGGCCTTGCATCCTCATGGCCCTGGACCTGCCGCTGCCAAAGCAGGTATTTGGCCACGGCTGGCTGGTGGTGGACGGCAGCAAGATGTCCAAGTCCGTAGGCAACGTGGTTGACCCTGTCGGGCTGATTGAGGAATTTGGTGCGGATGCCATCCGCTATTTCCTGCTGCGTGAAATCAACCTGGGGCAGGATGGCAATTTCTCCCGGGATGCCCTCATCCAGCGCATCAATGCTGACCTGGCAAATGACCTGGGGAACCTGCTGCACCGCACCCTGAACATGGTAGGCAAGTTCCAGGAGGGTGTTGTGCTGGCGGCTGAGGGGCGGTCCGAGGTTGATGAGTCTTTGATTGCCGATGCCATGGCTGCGGTGAAGGCTTTTGATGAGGATATGAGCGGCATGAAAATCAGCAATGCCATCAGGGCCGTCTGGGCCTTTATCAGCAGAGCCAATAAGTACATCGATGAAACGGCGCCATGGGCCTTGGCAAAGGATGCGGAGAAGAAGCAGGAGCTGGCGAATGTCATGTACAACCTGGTGGAGGCCCTGCGCATCATCAGCGGCATGGTTCTGCCATATATGCCGTCTACTGCCGAAAAGCTGTGGCAGCAGCTGAACCTGCCGGGCAGCATTTGGGAGCTCAGGCTGGCTGACATGCAGCAGTGGGGCGGTACGCCTGCCAATATGCATATTGGCAAGCCACAGCAGCTGTTCCCACGCATTGAGGTGCGGTGATTAGATAAGATGAGCAAAATAGAGATTGTGCATGATTTGGGGGACTTTCTGGCAGCATCGGAAGCTGGTGACTGCACTGATGGGGCGAAAAGGGCTCCTTTGCTGGTGGATACCCATGCCCATATAGATACGGACAGGTTTGATGAAGACAGGGATGACATGCTGGCCAGGGCAAAGGCTGCCGGGCTGGCTGCCATCATCAACATGGGGGACTCTATGGAGTCCTCCGGCCGCTCCGTGGCTATGGCAAGGCAGTACGACATGGTATACACGGGCGTAGGCATCCATCCTGAGGAAGCCCGTCCCATGACACAGGCAGATGATGATCTGCTGGCTGGCTGGGCCCGGGAGGCAAAGGTGGTTGCCATCGGTGAAATCGGCCTGGACTATTACTGGGTGAAGGACGAGGAGCAGCGGAAGCTGCAGCGGGAGATTTTTATCCGGCAGCTGGATATAGCACGGCAGCTGCATCTGCCTGTCTGCGTCCATGACCGGGAAGCCCACGGTGATACCCTGGCAATCCTCAAGAAGGAAGCACGGGATATCCGCGGCGTGATGCACTGCTATTCCGGCAGCCTGGAGATGGCCAGGGAGCTGATGAAGCTGGACTGGTTCATTGGCGTGGACGGCCCTCTCACCTTCAAGAATGCGGCAAAGCTGCCGGAGATTGTGCAGCGGCTGCCCCTGGAGCGTATCCTGGTGGAGACGGATTGCCCGTATATGGCACCGGTGCCCATGCGGGGCAAGCGCAACGAGCCTGCCTATGTATATCATGTGGCAGCGAAGCTGGCAGAGCTCAGGCAGGTAGCTTTTGATGAAGTTGCCCGTCAGACTACCAGCAACGCTCAGGAATTGTATGGCAGATTATGGTAACATACGCAAAAAATATGCAAAAATTTCTCAAAGTGGCGAGGCGTCCCAGATGCCTTGCCATTTCTGGCTTTATACCAAGTGAAAATCAGCTTAAATGCCTTCAAAAGTGGGGAATAAACACTTTGAAATTTGACAGTTGAACAAAAATGTGATATAGTAGCACACATAATTACATAAGGGGGTATTTAATGACCTTAAAGAAACTATATCGCCGATGCAGTCGGGATGTCCGGTATCCTATCAGTGTCGGTATCATGTGTGGAACAATGATGCTTTCCGGCTTCATTTCTAACAGGCATGTGACAATAGCGGTTGATGGCCAGCAGCTTGAGCTGAATACACCTTATAAGGTACCTGCCAATATTCTTACGCAGGCAGGGGTAGCCGTGCTGGAAGGCGATGAATACGCGTTTTCAGAGGATGACAAGGGCAATCAGGTATTGACTGTAAAGCGTGCCGTGCCGGTTGTCATAGAATACAATGGCAATAAAGAGACAATTTTAACAAACAAGACTACGGTCGGTGAGGTCTTAGAGCCTTACGGCTATGTAGGAAATGGCTACGAGGTCAATTATGGGACGGATGCAGCTGTTGTAACCGGTATGAATATCCAGGTCAAGGATGTTCCGGTGGCACCGCCCAAGGCAGAGAATACTGTCAGCACCAACAGTGGTGAGATGACCTATGCAGCCTGCATACCAATGGAGGCTAGTGCTTACCTGCCGACTGACGGCAATGGGGCAGGCATTACCGCCACAGGAGCCGTTGCCCAGCGAGGTATCGTGGCAGTGGATCCTGATGTAATTCCGCTGGGTACCCGGGTGTATATTCCAGGTTATGGAACAGCTGTGGCTGCCGATACGGGCGGAGCTATCCGAGGAAATAAGATAGATTTGTGCATGGAAAGCTACGGCGAGGCCATCAACTTTGGCCGCCGTTCAGTAGAAGTATACATACTCAATTAAATACCGGATAACTGTTACCAGACAGTAAGAAGCGGGGAATAGTACAGGCAGAACAGCCCTTTACTAGTCCCCGCTTCTTATTTGTATAGTATAAAAATTGTTAACTATATCGCAAAAATAGGAAAATATTTAGATTGAAAAAAGTCACGCTATAACGTAAAATATATGTAGAGTAGTATGCTGAGATGGCGGGGGATATTATGGGCGTGGTAATGAACGAGGATGAGCTGATCATGCTCACGAAAAATATAATAAATGACTATTTGGCAGACGGGGATTTGTCCGGTCTGACGCTGCTGTTGGCTGAGGATGTGGTGGCGTACAGTCATTTGCATGTGAATTATGTCCGTGGCAGCTGGAATGTACGGCAATTTCTCAGCCGCCAGTACGAGAGATTGTCCCCCTTGGAGGTAATGCGGTGCAAGTACAGATACAGCCCTACAGATGAAGGGGCTTCTGTCATTGTCAGGATGATGCTGACATGTACCAGGGCGAAGATGCTGGTATTTTTGACCATGACTGTCATGTTCAGGTACAACGAGAATGACTGCCCTGTGATAACCGGCATACACATTTACAGGGATTACAGGCATGAGAGCACCTTCAGGGTGCTGAGTGACGGCCATGTGGGTGGCAGGGCGGCAGAGTACCTGAACACCTACGATGAATTGACCGGCATATACAACAAGCAGGCTTTTTATGCCAAAACCAAGGAAATGCTGCTGGATAATCCTGACAAGCATTTTGATTTGCTGCGGATAAATATTGAGCGGTTCAAGGTCTTAAATGACCTGTTTGGAGAAGCGACAGGGGATAAGCTGCTCAGGTATATTGGCAAATTTTTAAAGGAAATCAATCTCCCTCTCTGTGTCAGCGGGCGTCTGTATGCTGACAATTTCGTGGTGTGCTATGAGGCCGGCAAGGGGGATTCCCAGCGCATGGTAACTATCATGCAGATGATGGCGGACAGCTTTGCCCTGAATCACCGCACGGTGCTCAGCTTCGGACTGTACCGCATTGATGACAAGTCCCTGCCTGTCAGCGTTATGTGCGACAGGGCCAACATGGCCCTCTGGAAGGCCAAGGGCAATTTCAAGACTCCTTACTGCGAGTATGATGAGGATATGCGTCAGCAGGTGCTCAAGGAGCAGAAGATTATCAATGCCATGGAAATGGCGATTGAAAACAAGGAATTTGCCATTTATCTTCAGCCTAAGTACAGGCTGGAGGATGAGACCATCGTGGGAGCGGAGGCGCTGGTGCGCTGGAACAGCCGGGATAACGGCTTTATTTCCCCGGGGGATTTTATCCCGGTGTTTGAGAACAACGGCTTTGTTTATGAGGTGGACAAGTTTATCTGGGAGGAAACCTGCCGTTATCTGAGAAAGTGGCTGGATGAGGGCAGGGCGGTGAAGCCTGTGTCAGTGAATGTGTCCCGGATAGACTTGTATGATCCGAAGCTGGTGGACTATCTGGTGGCCCTGAGAGGCAGGTATGGCATCCCGGCCAGGTATCTGGAGCTGGAGATTACGGAGAGTGCCTACACGGAGGACCCGGAGCAGATTATCAGCATGACAAAGCATCTGAGGGATGCCGGTTTTGTTATCCTGATGGATGATTTTGGCAGTGGGTATTCTTCATTGAATATGCTAAAGGATATTCAGATAGATATATTGAAGCTGGATATGGGATTTTTAAAGAGTTCTGACCATTCTGCCAAGGGAGGCAATATCTTGGCTGCAATCATGCAGATGGCGCACAGCCTGAAGATGCAGACTATTGCAGAGGGTGTGGAGACCAAGGAACAGGTGGAATTCTTGAAAAAAATTGGCTGCCAGTGCGTACAGGGCTTTTATTTTGCCAAGCCGATGGCAGTCCAGGACTATGAGAAGCTGTTCTTGGGGGACTGATGCGGTGTATGCCAGCCGTCATGGCAATATGTGCAGTATATATGCGGCGAAGGCCGCCAGGATAAAGGAAGGGGCGTAGGGAATAAAATCAGTGCGCTTCTTTTTTTTGACCAAAATTGCACACAGAGCCCAAAGGCCGCCGATCATGATGCCTCCAAGGGCGGTCAGCTTCAGGGCTTCGCCTCCCAGCCACAGGCCCAGGGCGGCAATCAGCTTGATGTCACCGCCACCTATGCCACCCCGGGTGAGGATGGCCAGCAGCAAAAATGCCAGGCTCCCTGACAGGGCGGCCAGGAGATGCTGTTCCCAGGGCAGGCTGAATAGCAGGCTGCGCAGCAGGCCGAACATAGCAAAAAGGGCAAGCTGTTTGTCAAAAATAATCTGCTGCTCAATGTCGCTGCAAAGCATGGTAAGCAGAAAGACGGTATAGATGGCAAAAAACAGGGCTTCCGCTGCTGAGCAGCCTGCGTTGCTGCTGCCGGCAGTACAGGCTGCTGCCAGCCAGACAGGAATAGACAAAAGCAATATTTTCACTGCTCTTGCCAGCCAGCTGTATCCAAGCTCCGCTGGGAAGCTCAGTTCCTTGGAATTTTCCTGAAATAGGTAGCTGAGCCATTTTGATAAAAGTCCTACATTCAGGATGAAAAAAATCAGGATTATTGTAAAAACTGAATTTGTCATTATTTCATACTCCTATGAATATTTTTATATGGGATATTAGTCCCTTTACATATCTTGAAAAAACTTATATTATGTTATATAGTCAAGAATATTATAGAGCATACTGAGAGATTTTTGAAGCACTTTTGCAACAGGGGCGTCCGGAGGAGGGCGACAGGGTGCCAAAATCGTGTTTTGCGACATTGTTCTTATCGTAAAATCGCTGTGGGCAGGTGTCCGGCAGCGATATGCGTGGATGTATGCGAAAGAGAATGACGCAGGGCATAAAGTATGGTAAAAAAAGGGATGATGAATATGGCTACGAAATTTTCCAAGGTTTTTAAAGAGGCTTTGGAAAAGATTACTTACCGGCATTGGATTATGTTGGCAGGGGCTGCGAGCATTTTGTTGGGGGTATTGGTGTTTTTCTCTCTGAGCGGCAGGGAAGCTGTCAAGGAAACTGAGTCGGTAAACATGGTGCATGTGGTGGTGGCGAAGCAGGATATTGCACCAAAAACCGTCATCAAGGAAGCTATGCTGGAGGTGCGGGAGATGCCTGCCCATCTTGTACCGTCGGATGCGGTGAGCAGCGTGATGGATGTGGTGAATAAGCCTGCCAAGGTTCAGATTATGAAGGATGATGTCATATCCGGCAGGAAGGTGCTGTCAGACATGGCAATGGCAGGGTTTACGGGCAGCATACCGCCAAGCTGCCGTGCGGTTTCTATTGCTATTACGGATATAACAGGCGTAGCAGGGTTTGCCCAGCCAGGAGACTATGTAGATGTTATTATCATAGCCAAAAATGATAACAAGATGCTGGGACGGGTGGTGCTGCAGGATGTGCAGCTGCTGGCCATCAACAAGACACCAGAGCAGCCTGCAAATAATGGTACCGCTGCTAACGCAGCTGCTGGCGATACGAAAAAGGAAGGCAATGGGGCAGGCAATGCCGGTCAGGAAAATACCTCTGCGGCTCCGAAGGCTATAGATAATCTGGCAACAGCTACTCTGGCCTTGACACCTGAGGACGCCCTCAAGCTGATTACGGAGGCCCAGGAGGGAACAGTGTACCTTACCTTACGGCCATACAAGCCAAGAGACAGGTTTACGGTCAATACTACTCATGTTCATTATTCTACACTGCAATCTGCCAAGGGAGCCGGTGCAGCTCCAAAGGCTTCCCCTGCTCCCGCCAGGACAGCGGCACCGGCCCCCGGACCTGCAGCACCGGCAGCACCAGCAGCTTCAGCTCCCAGATCATCGGGTGGCGTCGAGGTTATTCGCGGTACATCCGTCAGCAGGGAGGGATTTTAAGGTATGAGGAAAAAAAAGAGAATATCTGCAAGTATACGAAGGTATGTTTGCGCAATAATAGCCATGGCTATTATTGCGGCTACCGCTGTCGCGCTAGCCGCACAGCCTATATGGCTTGAATTAAATCAGGCCTATCTCTATCAGGCTGGTTCCTCCCCCATCAACCGGGTTGCTGTAGCTAATCCGGCGATTGCAGATGTGGTGGTGCTGGACAAGACTAAACTGAACATTGTGGCGAAGGCATTGGGGTCTACCAGTCTCTCTGTGTGGAGCGTAAATGGTATGCGCCAGGATTTTATCATATCGGTATGCAACACGGATACGGCTACGGCACAGTTTATCAAGCAGTCCATGGGGCTGTCTGGCGTGCAGGTAGCCAAGGTGGGCGAAAAGCTGGTATTGCAGGGAGTAGTAGAGAATCAGTACGAAAAGAGTAAGGCTCTGGGCATAGCGAAGGTCTATGCAGGGGAAGAAAATATTGTGGATCTGCTGCAGATGAAAAATCCTACCATGGTAAATCTGGCTGCGATGGTCATTGATGTTACCGATGATGATGAGTCCAAGCTGGGCTTTAAGTATGCCAACGCCAGCAAGGTTTCAGTGGATGATCACAACATAGCTTCCATTACCTTTGGTACGATAGGGGAGTTTTACGGCGGCATGGATCATTATGAGCTGACCAAGCATCCCTTCCAGCGGGTGGATTTTATGATTCAGGCGCTGGCCACCAAGAACAAGGTGAGGATTCTCTCCAGGCCGAATATCACCACCATGAGCGGTGAGGAAGCGGAAATCCTCATTGGCGGTGAGATGGGAATTCCTACCAGCAAGGACGGGGAGATTGTCGTTACCTGGAAGGAGTACGGCATCCATCTCAAGATTAAGCCTACTGTGGACCATGAAAATAAGATTACGACCAGTGTGCAGGCGGAAGTAAGCAATCTGAATGATGCAGCGGCTGTGGCAACTACAGCCGGCAAGATTCCGGGGCTTAGCTCCCGCAAGGCATCAACTGTCCTGACCTTGCCGGATGGCGGCACCATGTCTATTGGCGGCCTGCTTGATAACCGGGAGAACAAGATTGTGACCAAGGTGCCTATTTTGGGGGATATTCCAATTATTGGCGAATTTTTCAAGCATACTTCCAATTCCAAGGATAAGCACGAGCTGATGATTTTGATCACGCCGACGATTGTGACGGCAAATGATCCTGTCAAGGCCTCCAATAAGATGGCAGAGGCTGTGGAGGAAAGCAAGCGTCAGCTGGCAGAGATGGAGGAGGTTTTTCCAAATGATCCGCCAAAGAAACAGCCCCTTGCCAAGACCGACCCGGAAAAGATAGAGCATCCTGTTAAGGAACCTGTACCTCATGTCAAGCGTGATTTTGGCATATATGACAGCTGGGTTGCCAAGGCAGAGGCGGAGCTGAAGGCAGAAGCCGAGGCTAAGGAAGCTGCCAAGCGGGAGGCCATGCAGGCGGAGAAGCAGGCAAAAGCAGAGACGGCACAGAGACCTGTGCTGCCGGAGGCTGATTGATTTGCGATGATGCAGTTTTGTATTTTGAATAACTTAGGTATTTTTTGCTGGATGCGGGAAGGAGGGAGTATAGATGCCTGAAGATAATATCAGTGGTGTAGTGCTCACCTTTTTCAGCACAGCTTCCTCCGTGGGCAAGACATTGATCGGTGTCAACATGGCTTCTGAATTGGCACGTCAGGGCTACAGGGTGTGTCTGGTGGATTATGATCTGCAGTTTGGTGATGTGGCCAATTATCTGCATATTCAGGTTGAACGCTCCGTCAAGGATGTACTGGAAACCATGAACAGCAGGCCTGATGTACCTTTGCAGGATTGCCTTACCCAGTATCGCTATGGCATGATTAGCTTTGATGTGGTACCGGCACCGGAGTTTTTGGATGAGGCCTACAACATTTCTGCTGATGACTGCCGGAGGCTGATTGAGAAGCTGCGCCTGCTTTATGATTATGTGATTATAGATACTACCAGCATGTTCAGCGTGCTGAATCTTGCTATGCTGGATCTGAGTACTATAGTGACCTTTTTAGGGGTGGTGGATTTCATTCCCACTATCAAAAATATGAAGATCGGCAATGATACGCTGCGTACCTTGAACTATGATACGAACAAGATTCGGCTGGTGCTGAACCGCAGTGATGCCAAAACCCGCATTTCTATGGAGGATGTGGAAAGGCTGCTGGGCGGAGAATTTTATCATATCCTGCCCAATGACTTCAAGGCGGCCAGCGAATCCATTGTGACCGGCGTACCGCTGGTGCTGGGAGGCTCTGATAGTGTACTAGCCACGGAAATCCGCAAGCTGATTTCCCGTTATACCAATCGTGCCTATGATGAGGATGACGGCTTGCCTGTATTTGATCATGGGGAGGAAAACGGCAGGCGCAAGTCCGGGGGCTGGTTTTCCAAGATTTTCAGTTAGGAGGTAGTGAGGGATGCAATATAAGATTATGTTGGTAGAGCATAACCGCCTTCTGCTGGAACAGCTGTCAAAGGTAATAGAGTCGGCTCAGGATATGGAGCTGGCGGCCAGGTATCAGAACAGCAATGATGCACTGGGGCAGGGCAGGGTATTCAATCCCAATATTATCCTTCTGGATGCAGATATGGACAATGCCACGGAGCTTTTGCAGGAGTTTATCGCGTCCTTCCCCCAGGCAGCCATCATCTGTACAGGTGAGAAGTGGCAGGCAGATAGAACCAGTCATTTTATTCAGTCAGGTGCCAGCGGCTACCTGATAAAGCCTTTTAGCTATGCCAACCTGAAGGAAGCCATCAAGACATATACCACTAATGGTATGGAGATGGATTCCCAGGTGATGACCTTTTTCAGTCCCAAGGGCAAGAGCGGCAAGACTACTTTGATTGCCAATCTGGCTATGGCACTGGGGCGTAGCACTGGTGAGCAGGTGGGGATTATTGATGCCGATCTGCAGTTTGGCGATATGGCGGTGTTTTTCAATCTGGAGCCCCAGAGTACCATTTTTGAGGCAACGCGGGATGTGTCCTTCCTGTCTCCTCTGGAGCTGCGGTCTTATTTTACGAAGGTTAATGACAAGGTGTCGGTGCTTTGCGGCACCAAGACGCCAAGCTATATAGATAAGGTGAGCATTCCTAACCTGGAAACGCTTATCAAGATGTCCAAATCCCTGTTTAAATATCTCCTGATTGATGTTCCGGCAGGCTTTAATCCTACATCTATCGCTGCGGCGGAGATGTCAGGCATGACCTATGTGGTTTCCATGCTGAATGGGGCCTATGAGGTTAAGCATGCCCAGCGTGCCCTGGATATTTTCGAGGCATGGGAGGATTACCAGCAGCGTGTCAAGGTGGTTTTTACCCGTGTAGTGCCCTGCAATCAGGAGTCAAAGCGGAAAATGTCCGAGGCTATCGGCTATCCGGTGGAGGCTGTGGTGCCTAATGCCTACATGGTAGTGTCAAAGGCTGCGGACAACGGCCAGATGGCACTTGATCTGGAGCCGGACAGCCCGCTGGCAATGAGCATCAACTATCTGGCTGGCAGGATTATTCATCAGAATGATACAGGGCGTGGTGCAGGATGATACTGAATATTGCAATAGCCGTGCTGGCTGTCATTTTGGGCTTCAGCCTTTCCATGTTTTTTTTGAGCCGCAAGGTTTCGGAGCAGAAAACCATCAAGAACCGTATGGCCTATTTCGCCGGGGTGGATGTGAGCCTGCAAAATGCCAGCAGGAAGCATGGTCACAGGCGTGATGGCGTCAAGCCGCTGGTGGAGAGGCTACGGCTTTTTATACAGGTTGTAGGCGCTAAGATAAGCCGCTTTCAGAAGGATAACAGCCTGGACATGAAGATGCAGCAGGCAGCGTGGCCTTTTCTGGGCAGCGAGTTTCAGGTTATTATGCTGGGAACAGGTGCAGTGGCGGCACTGGTGCTGGGGCTGTTGACATTGGATGTGCTGATGGCGGCACTGGGGTTCATTGGCGGCATCCTGGGCTGTATGATTGCTCTGTCTATCCGCATACAGCGCAGGCAGGCGGCCTTTGTCAATCAGCTGGGCGATATGCTCAGCATGGTGGCAAATGCCCTCAGGGCAGGTTTCAGCTTTATGCAGGCAATGGAGCATGTGGCTGGAGAGATGAATGACCCTGTCCGGCTGGAAATCAACAAAGTGGTCAGGGATGTCAATGTGGGGATTTCCTTGGAGGAGGCCCTCAATAATATGACCAAGCGCATCAAAAGCCCTGATTTCAACCTGGTGGTGGCAGCCGTGCTCATTCAGCGGCAGGTAGGCGGCAACTTGGCTCAGATTCTTGATAATATCAGTGAGACTATCAATGACCGCATCCGGATGCGCCGGGAGGTTATGGCGTTGACAGCCCAGGGGCGCATGTCAGGGTTTATCCTTGTAGTGTTGCCGTTTGCCTTGGCAGGTTTTCTGAGCACTATAAATCCTGCTTATCTGGATCCGTTATTTAATGATCCCATTGGCAGGATGGCAGTCGCTGGCTCCTTGGTTATGATAGTAATAGGCTGCGTTGTCATCAAGAGGATTGTTGATATAGATATTTAGTTTTTGTTTTTGTAATATACGCTGATATTTATCGGCGATATTAATATTTTATATTTATTATTTTTTTTATTCATAGGAGGAATGAATTATGTTCACTATTTTAACTCATCTCAAGAATCGTTACCTGAGCCAGAAGGCGCAGGGTATCGTAGAGTACGCCCTGATTTTGGCATTTGTTGTAGTTCTGGCTATTGTGCTGACACAAAGTGGCGGTCTGAGCGAGGCTATCAAGAATGTATTCAGTGATACTACCAATCAGGTTACTAAGCGTTAAGTTGAACTAAAATTAGAGAGCAATGGATATGCTGATAGTTTTTTTCAGTGACTGCTGGTGTGGAAAACAGAACGCTCAAGGCATGGTGGAGTATGCCCTGCTGTTGGCTTTCGTAGCAGTTTTGGCACTGGCTGCCACCTTGGCTGGAGATAGTGCCCTGAAGGAGGCTGTCCTGGAGAACTTTGCCGAAATTGTAGCCAAAGTGCAGTTAGTAGTCGGCGGATAGCCGGTTTTGCAAGATGGTATGACCGCCTGTGATGGAAGTCGCAGGCGGTATGATTTTTGAGATTGCTTGTTTGTATAGGTTTGAGGAGGCGGCGGTATGCTGAGAGGACAAAGGGCACAGGGGATAGTAGAGTTTGCCGTGGTGCTGCCATTGTTTTTGCTGCTGTCCATGGGTGTCATTTATTTTGGCATGGCATTCAGTGATTATCTGACTATGAGTAATACAGTGCGCAGTGTAGCCCATGAGGCTTCACTAAAAAGCACTGATGATGATTATAAAACCATTATCAGGAACGCTACCAGTGGCATTACCATGGTAAGCGATATATATGTGTGGCAGCCTGACAGCAAGAATGGCAACAATAATGATTTTTTGTCTGTTACCTATGATGCTGATCGTCACAATGTGGTGGTACGGGCTCAGGCAAAGCTAAGCAAGGATAGCGCTATTGCCAATGCCGTTAATAACATGCTGGGAAATAGCATAGGCGATGCAATGAGCATCACTTATACTATGTATACGGATAGAAAGTAGCAAAGGATGTGAAGGTCTTGACATTATTGGAGAAATTGGGGCGTGGCAATCAGCCGAATGTCCAGGTACAGATTTTTGCTACTATTTCATCAGAAACAGTAGATAATGATTATCAGACTATTAAGCAGTCTGTCCATAAGATTATTGTGGAGCAGATGACGCCTACCGAGCAGATGGTTTTGTCTGCCGTGCAGCAGGATGCTGCCGAGGTGGAGCAGGTTATAGGCAACTATGTGGACAAGGTGCTGGAGGATAATCCTTTTGCTGTCCCTGTCAGCGAGCGGGGGCGGATTGTTTCTGACCTGAGAGATGAAATGCTGGGGCTGGGTCCTATCGAGTCACTATTAAAGGACCCATCCATTACAGAGATTATGGTCAATGGGCCCAAGAAGGTGTTTATTGAGCGCATGGGCAAGCTGCAGCTTTCCGGGGTGCAGTTTCATGATGATGCTCATGTGATGAATATTATTGAGCGTATTTTGTCACCTATTGGCAGGCATATTGATGAGTCCACGCCGTTGGTGGATGCCCGCCTGAAAGACGGTTCCCGTGTAAATATCATTATTCCGCCTTTGGCACTGTGTGGTCCATGCATCACCATTCGTAAGTTTGCCCAGAAGGCTCTTTCGGTAGAAAACCTCATCAGCTTCGGCACACTGGACAGGAAGATGGCTGATTTTATCAAGGCATGTATTCAGGCGAGAATAAATATCCTCGTATCAGGGGGTACTGGCTCCGGCAAGACCACTACACTGAATGTGCTATCTTCATTTATTCCTGAGAATGAGCGTATAGTCACTATAGAGGATGCGGCGGAGCTGAAGCTGCAGCAGACCCATGTAGTAACGCTGGAGTCAAGGCCTGCCAATATTGAAGGTTCCGGTCAGATTACTATCCGTGACTTAGTGAAGAATGCACTGCGTATGCGTCCTGACCGCATCATTGTAGGCGAGGTTCGTTCCGGCGAGGCTCTTGATATGCTGCAGGCCATGAACACAGGTCATGATGGTTCCCTGACTACGGCTCATGCCAATACGCCAAGGGATGCCCTCAGCCGTCTGGAGACCATGGTGCTGATGGCGGGCTTTGAGATGCCTGTCCGTGCTATTCGTGAGCAGATTTCTTCTGCTATTGAGCTGATTTTGCAGCAGTCCCGGCTCAAGGATGGCTCTCGTAAAATCACCTATATTACCGAAGTGCAGCACATGGAAGGTGATGTAATAACCACCCAGGATTTGTTCCGTTTTGAGCAGACGGGCATGGATGCAGATGGCAAGCTGACCGGTCATTTTGTTTCTACGGGTATGCAGCCGGGGTTTATGGAAAAGTTCCAAACAAACGGCGTTGAGCTGCCGGAGGACTTCTTCATGCCGGATGAGGAAGCCGGGGGGAGGTATTACTGATGCTGTTAGCAGTATTTTCTCTTTCAGTGGCTTTGCTGGCTTTTGCCATCATGTATGCTATCATCAAGGCTAAGGTAATACCTCAGAAGGAACTGACTGAAAGACTGAAATCCCTTGATGAAGGATATGAAGGCAAAAAAATCCGGCGGACTGATTACAACAAAGATGAGATTCCCGGTTTTCGTGAGCGTGTCATTACACCATTGGGCCATTATTTGGGGAATCTGATTACCAGGCTGGCTCCTGCTGCCTGGTCAGCTGCTCTTGAGCGAAAGCTGGTGACGGCTGGTAAGGGGCGTGTGTGGACAGCCCAGGGATATGCTGTTTTTTGGGTGATTGTAGTTCTCGTGGTGATTGTCATTGCCATCAAGTATGTATACGGGCGGCCTGACCTGGCACCTGTTCAGCTGGTAATGGTGATGATTTTGTTTACGGCTCTGGGGGCTGCCTTGCCTTGGATTATGCTGAGGATTATGGCACAGAAAAGGCAGAAGCTGATTACGAAGCAGCTGCCGGAGGTGCTGGATTTGCTCTGTGTAAGCGTGCAGGCAGGTTTGTCCTTTGATGCAGCCCTGCGGCGCATCGTAGAGCGCATGAAGGGGCCTCTGATAGAGGAATGTTCAAGGATGCTGGATGATGTGCGCATGGGACTGCCACGCAGGCAGGCTCTCCGCATGATGGGAGAGCGGTGCGAGGTGCAGGAGGTTGCCCTTTTTGTTACGGCGATTATTCAGGCGGAGCGGCTGGGAACCAGCTTAGGCAAAACTTTGAATAATCAGGCTATCAATATGCGCGAGCGGCGGCGTCAGACCGTCAAGGCAGAGGCTATGAAAGCACCTGTCAAGATGATTTTTCCTTTAGTCTTGTTTATTTTTCCGTCAATATTCGTCATTGTGCTTTTACCGGCTCTGTTGAATATGATGAAAAATTTTATTAAGTGAGTCAACTGATATGAAAATTGTTAGTTTGTTTTTGGATAATCCGCAGCTGGAACTTCGGGTTCAGGTTGCGGATAATTTTTTGCAGAGATTGCGTGGGCTGATGCTGAGAAGCCCGGAAAGCCTGCCGCTGGGAACGGGGCTATTGATTGCTCCTTGCAATAGCATCCACATGATGTTTATGCGTTTTGCTATTGATGTGGTGTATCTGGCTAAGGATTATACCGTGGTGAAGACAGTGAAAAATGTGCGTCCATGGCTGGGCATTAGTGCCTGCTTCAAAAAGGGAACCTGGGCGGTGCTGGAATTGCCGATAGGTTCTATTGCGCATTATGGGCTGGCTGTCGGTAAGAGGTTTATGCAGAAGGACAAGTAGGGAGCATGGGTTATGGAAGCGATACTGGCAGAAAGAAAAAGTGATTATATCTCATGTGATTGCAAGCAATACAAGAATTGGCAGGAGCTGCTTCGATATGGTTTGGCAGGTGGTCTTTCCTTCGTGGTGGATTTTGGTCTCTTATATGTGTTGCGTGAGTATATCTGCACAGGCTATGCAGGCGTATATTGGGCAGCTTTTGGGGGATTTTTAGGCGGTTTGGCGATTAATACCTTTTTGTCGGTCAGGTATGTCTTTAGGGCTCCGGCTGTAGTGGCTGATAGGCGGGGCAGGAATGTCAGGGATGTGGCAGGGATTGGGCTTGTAGGCGTTGCCGGATTGATGTTGACGGAAGTGAGCATGTATGCAGGTGTTGACCTTTTGCAGGTGAATTATTTGCTGGTGAAGCTGGTAGTAACTAGCATTGTGTTTTTGTGGAATTATTTAGGACGAAAGCTTTTGGTATTTACGGCAGACGGAAGCACGAGGGTGAAGGTTGAGGAGGAAGCAGCAAGGTGAAGACAGCGATAATTATCGGGGCAGGACCAGCAGGGCTGACGGCAGCCTATTATTTGCTGAAAGAAACCGACATCAAGCCTGTTATCATTGAAAAGGATAATGTGGTGGGTGGCTTGTCTCGGACTGTGAATTTTGAAGGGAATAGGATGGATATAGGCGGCCATCGTTTTTTTACCAAAAATGATGAGGTGGCTGCCCTGTGGGAAAAATTATTGCCACCCCAGGGAGCACCAGCATTGGATGACAAGCTGTTAGGCAGGCATGTTGAACTGGTGCAAGGCGGCGCAGATCCGGAACAGTGCGATGCTGTCTTTCTCAATCGCCAGCGTATCTCCAGAATTTTTTATCTGCGGCATTTTTTTGCCTATCCTGTTTCCTTGGGCTGGGAAACCATAAGAAATCTTGGTCTTTCGCGTATGGCTGGGATATGTTTCAGTTATTTACAGGCTGTACTCAAGAAGCGGCAGGAAAATAATCTGGAGGATTTCATGATTAACCGCTTTGGCAGGAGGCTGTACGAGATTTTTTTTGAGAAGTATACGGAAAAGGTCTGGGGCAGGCATCCGAGGGATATTGGCGCAGACTGGGGCAGCCAGCGCATCAAGGGGGTATCGATTAGCAAGGTGTTGTCCGATTTCCTGCAACGGGCTTTGAGGATAAAGCGGCAGGAATCCGAGGCTTCCTTGATAGAAAAATTTCGTTATCCTAAATATGGTCCGGGGCAGCTGTGGGAAAGAATGCGTGACGAGGTACTGGCTATGGGCGGTGAAATACGCATGGGCTGCGAGGCGGTGGAACTGTTGCCGGGTACATCTGGTGATCTTGCCGGTGTGGTTTATGAGTGTGGTAATGGCAGGGAAAGGCTGGATGCGGATTATGTAATTTCCAGCATGCCTATTTCCCAGCTGCTTCATACGCTGTCTGGTTACGGTGTGCCTGATGAGGTACAGGCAATAGGCGATAAGCTACCATATCGTGATTTTATGACGGCAGGTCTTTTGGTTGACCGCTTGGAGATTGATAATCAGACACACCACAAGACTTTGGGGAATATTGTGCCTGATTGCTGGATTTATATACAGGAGCCTGATGTGAAGCTGGGGCGTTTGCAAGTGTTCAACAATTGGTCACCATATCTGGTGGAAAGCCCTGAAAGCAAGGTCTGGCTGGGACTGGAATATTTCTGTCAGCAGGGGGATGAAATGTGGCAGATGCAGGATGAGGATTTTCTTGCCTTTGCTGTCAGGGAGTTGGAAAACATTGGCATTATACGGCATAACTGTGTGGAAAAGGGCTGCGTTGTCAGAATGGAAAAGGCCTATCCGGCATATTTTGGCTCCTATAAGGATTTTTGCAAGGTACGGGAATATCTAGATACTATACCTAATCTGTACTGCATTGGCCGTAATGGGCAGCATCGTTATAACAATATGGATCATTCCATGCTTACGGCTATAGAGGCTGTCCGTGTTATTAAGTCTGGCAGTCAGGATAAGCGAGCCCTGTGGCAGGTCAATACGGAAGAAAACTATCATGAGGTACGGCAGAAGGGATAATTGGCGATGAGATTTTTTTCAGGCAGCAATTGGGATGTTAAAAAGGTTTTTCTGGCAATTACTATGTTTTTAGGCGTTATTTTCGTAGGAAACTCTATAAATAATGATGTATGGTTTTTGCTGAATAGCGGCAGATATGTAGAAACCTATGGCATACCTCATGTGGAGCCCTTTACCGTGCATGAGAATTTGCATTTCGTGATGCAGCAATGGCTGTTTGCCTTGATGCTGTGGAAAATATATGCAGCCTGGGGCTTATCAGGGCTGATAGTGTTTCAATGGGCAGCAGGGGCTGTTCTTTTGTATGTTTTTTTCAAATTAAATTATTTGGTGAGCAGGGGCAATTTTGATTTATCCGCTATTATGACATGTTTTATAGGCATACTTTTTTGTGCTGGCTTCGTCTGCCAGCGTCCCTGGGTAGCTTCACATCTGATTTTTATGCTTGAGATATTTTTGCTGGAATATTATTCCCATAAACAGAGCAAATGGCTTTTTGCGTTGTTTCCGCTATTATCCGTTTTGCTGATTAATTTGCACGCAGCCATGTGGCCGATGCTTTTTGTATTCTTGCTGCCGTACTTGGCAGAAATGGTTATTGGTGGCCGTATAGGCTTTCTAGGCAAGTGTACTGTCGCATGGACTTGGCGAAAGATTATCTTGCTGGCAGCTTTAATGCTGGCAGCAGCTTTTGTAAATCCGTATGGCATTGAGGCTATGACCTATACATATTATTCATACGGAATTGTCGAAATCAATAGGTATATAAATGAAATGGCGGTGGTGTCGATACGGACATGGCTAGGGCTGCCAATTGTTTCAATGTTTGCTGTAACTGCTGTGTACAGCAGGAACAAGGTTCCTTTGCATTATATTCTATTGTCAGCAGGGACAGCCTTGATGAGCCTGTTGGCAATCAGAAGCCTTTTTTTATATTTGCTGTTTGGTGGCCTTGGTGTAGCTTATGTTTATCGTAATTGGAAAGGATTGGATATAAGGCTGTCCAATGATGTAAAATCCGTGCGAATACGTTATGGATTTATGCTTGCTTTATCGTTCTTATCGCTGGTATCTCTTTGGCAAAGCAGGGAGTTTTTCCATAAATGTGTGCTTGGTCAATATGAAGGTGGTATTTTTGTCATTGCTGCGGTTGGGCTATCAATGATAGTTGCCCTAGCTGCCTTTCTGGGAAGAAAAATAATTTCAAGGGAGGGTGGTGCTGGCATGGTTATAGCAATAACAGCATTGGTGGTGGCTGCTATGATACCATTCAAGAGCAAAGTGCCTGATGAGGTTATTATGTCAAGGGCATGGGATGATTGCGTGGAAATTTTGCAGCAGCGTGGCTCTAGTGAAGAATTGTCCGTTTGGACCGGCTATACGGAGGGAGGCTATTTGGAATTTCATGGTTTGCGCTGTTACATGGATGCACGGGCAGAGGTATTCATAAAGCAGGTTAATGCTCAAAAAGATATTTTTCATGAATATATGATGCTGTGCAATGGACGGATAAATTATAAAGAGTTTATGGAAAATTATCACTTTACGCATATTTTGGTAAACAATTATGAGGCTTTGTATGAATCTTTGCAGGATGATGACGATTATCTGTTGCTATATGATTCTGATGAGGCTGGTACTACGGAAGAGTCATCTGAAGAAGGCGCAGAGCCGCTTAAATATAGATTGTATGAAGTAAAAAGATGAGGAATCCGCGCTATGTTTTCTGCAATGAATTAATTGTTGATATAATGTATTTATTGTAAATAAAAAGTGGCTGTACATTATGAAATAAGATGAGAGATTAAGCACCCTTGAGGACTCTTTTCTATCATTGTAAAATCATTCATGTAACAGTCACTTTGTTTTATTATTAATCATTCCAGTCAATATCGGCAGGCGGGGAAGCAAGGCTGACGTTTGCGTTGCCGCCTGTGCCATTGCCACTGCTGCCTGTGCCTGCACTATCACTTAGGAATTTTTTATAAATGTAGGTACTTTTGCCTGTAATTTCCAAGCCTTTAGACAAGATGGAGCCATGGAAGGTAAGTCCCTGATCATTCATGTGTATATTGGCATAAGGGGCATAAATGGCCCCATAGAAGGTGGAATTGTTTGCTTCTATATTGATGGTACCTGTGCCTGTATATACATATACGATAGGACGGCTGTCCGCAGGCATGTTATAGCCCTGCAAAGTCAATTTGTGCGATCCGTAGCATCCTTCGCCGTCATACCAAGGATTTTTTGGCGGATCAACTACGACGAAAAGAGGAGTATCCTTGTCAGCTCCATTAGCAGGAATATAGTCGTTTATTTTAAATTCTGTATTGCCGCCAGGGCCATACTCAGGTGTATTTGTGGTTGGATTGTAGATATAATCTATGTCCTTGGACATAACCTGAGCTTTTATGTTGCCGATATTATTCTCGTTAGTCCATATCAGCTTGTTTTTTGCCAAGTCGGCTTTTGCATTACCGAGGATTTCGGCCAATTTATAATCAAGGCTGGTATTTAAATCCTGCTCCGGAGTAACAAGCATCGTGTCATCGGGATGTGCATTTGAGTAATTGATGGCGTCCTGCATAGAAGTAAAGGAACCATCCTGGTAATGAGCCTTTGCATTGAGATTCAATAGTTCATGGCGGTAATTTTTTGTCATATCTGCATCTGCCCCCATACCGACAATTCGACCTTGGTAGAATGAGGCATCTAAAATTTGGGAAATAGAAGGATTATCAGGATTTTGGCTGGCATTGATGGATCTGAACCCGCCACTGCCATAGGAAAAAAGGTTATCGAATAGAGAACCGCCGCTGCTTCCACCAGTATAGGCTATCTGAGCAAAGCTTTCAGCAGTGACATCAGTGGAATCTCCTACACCAAAAAAACTGAGAAAGTAGACAGGTACAGATTCAGTAAGATGTACACGGTAGATGGTTATTCCCTGGTCTGTGTTTCTGGCCTTGTAGTCACGAATTATATTAGCAATTTTGGGGTGATTAAGATCGATAGATTTCTCGGCAGCTTCATCGGCATGTGGATGGTTGCTTAGTGTATCATTATTTTGTACGAAACTGTGCCCTCCGGCTATGGCTGCCGCATCTGCTGCATTTTGCAGCCTTGATTTGTGCATGTACATATTGCCGAAATCTACAGTAAAGCCGGTGGCAGCTATCAGCAATGGCAGCAGGACTGCTGTAAATACGATAATCTGTCCCTTTTGTGCCTTGGAAGATATGTCTGATATATAATTTTTTAAGCCAATAAACATGCTTGTATCCCTCCTGCAACGTTCATCCTATACAGTCTATATTATGCTGAAATTGTTTAGTTTGGCAATAGTCTTTAGTCCCAATTATGTGGAAATTTGGTGGGGACAATCTGATTTTTGTGATGCTATGTGCTTATTTTAGAAATTGAAAGAGCAGGGGAAGATGTGTGCCTGTCTCCTCCTGTCCTGTTATTGCTTTAGTTGCTATATACAATCATAATGTCAAGGTATATTTCTCTCTCTCTGGCAGGTTTGAAAAATCCTATGGCAAGCCAGCCTTATTTTAGCGCAAAAAAGACAGGTATTGGCATGGGCTCCGTCAGGAAGGACGGCGCACGTGGTCAATACCTGTTTTTGTATGCATTATTTTTCTGTGTTTACCAGAAGTCCTTTCAGCCGCTCAATTTTCCGCTCATGGGCCTTGATGGAGAAATTAAGCCGGGCACGTTCTTCCTCGGTGACGGTGTCATTCTTTTTGGTGGCATCAAGGTAATCCTGGATGCGCTGGCGGCGGCTTTCCAGGGCGGCTATTTCATCGGCCAGGGGCTTTTGCTCACCCAGGGCTGTGCCGTAGATGGTGCGTATATTGTCGATGATGTGCTGGGCATAGCCACGTTCTGCTGAGGCAGTTTCCAGGTATCTGGCTACGGCATAGATGATTTCAAAGGGCTCTGTGCCCTCCTGAATCATTTCCAGCAAATCCATCTTGATGCTTTCCTGTACGCCGTGGGGCGTTTCTATCAGCTTCTTTGTGCTGCTGTCCTGTGCTTCTTTTGTATTTGTACTTGTACCTGTGTCTGTACCTGTAGCTGTGCCAGTATTATTAGTAGTATCTGTATCAGTACCTGCCATGGTCAAGCCTTCCTTTCTATCCGTTGCATGAATACTATATTTATCTAGCATATATTATAACAGCAGTTGGATAAAGAGACAAACTATGCTATAATTATCAACATCGTAACTTTAATTATCCACAGAAAAATGTGGATTTACATAGGCAGAGGCAGGAAAAATAAGGTTATACACTTTTTTATCCACAATTACCTGCTGCCTGTGGATAAGTTATGCAGACAATTCACAAAGATAGCATGTATTTTTGTGTGCACTGGAGGAATATCAATGGAAGAAAAGAAAGAATTGAGGCGCGGGCTGAAAAACAGGCATCTGCAGATGATGGCACTGGGCAGTGCTATCGGAACGGGGCTTTTTTATGGCTCCGCGTCTACGATTTCCCTGACAGGTCCGTCGGTAATGCTGGCGTATCTGATTGGTGGCGTGGTGATTTATTTTATCATGCGGATGCTGGGAGAAATGGCTGTGGATGAGCCTGTATCCGGCTCCTTCAGCTACTATGCCACCAAGTATTGGGGGGATTTTCCGGGCTTTTTGTCCGGCTGGAATTATTGGTACTGCTATATTATGGTAAGCATGGCTGAGCTGACGGCTGTGGGCATTTATGTGAATTACTGGCTGCCGGATGTGCCCCAGTGGCTGTCCGCCCTTATCTGCCTGGTGGTGATTACGGCAATCAATTTGTTCAATGTCAAGGCATACGGTGAGACGGAGTTTTGGATGGCGCTGATCAAGGTGGTTGCCATCCTGAGCATGATCATCTTTGGCGGCTTTCTAGTGTTTTCCAATCCGGCAGGCTTCCCTGACTGCATGAGCAATCTCTGGGCTCATGGGGGCTATCTGCCTAACGGCGTATGGGGATTGATGATGGCATGCGTTGTGGTGATGTTTTCCTTTGGCGGCATCGAGCTGTTGGGCATTACCGCAGGGGAGGCGGAAAATCCTGACAAATCCATTCCTCAGGCCATCAACCAGGTTATCTGGCGTATTCTGATTTTCTATGTGGGCACTATGTTTATCCTCATGTGCCTGTGGCCGTGGAATCAGGTGGGCATGGAGGCAAGCCCTTTTGTGCAGATTTTTGACAATGTGGGGATTCCGGCAGCGGCGCATATCCTAAACCTGGTGGTGCTGTCAGCAGCAATTTCTGTGTATAATTCCGCGATTTACAGCAATTCCCGCATGCTCTATGGCCTTTCCGACAAGGGGGATGCTCCGGCACTTCTGCACAAGCTTTCCAAGCGGGGCGTGCCAATAGCCGGTACGCTGATTTCCTCCGGCATTACCTTTATTATTGTCATTATGAATTACCTGTTTCCGAGCCAGGTGTTTATGTATCTTTTTGCGGTGGTAATCATCTCAGCTGTTATCAACTGGGTTTCCATTACGGTTACCCATCTCAAATTCCGGCAGTATTGCCAGCGGACAGGCCATGAGATACCGCATTTTCATTCCTGGCTGTATCCGTGGCTGAATTATTTCTGCCTGGCTTTTCTGGCGGGGGTTATTTTCATGATGTATCAGATTCCTGATATGCAGATGGCGGTCTGGGCGCTGCCTGTATGGCTGCTGGTTCTGTATATCAGCTACAGTCTGAAGAAAAGCAGAAATTGAGAAAATAAGATAATTTAAGAGAGGGACAAAAATGGCGGAAAAGAAATCTATTTACAATCGCATCAGGGAGGCGATGACGGCGGAGGGCACCATGCCGGAAGGTTTTGTGCTGCGGGAAAGGCTCCAGGACGGGCGGCAGTTTGCGGACGGTGCCATTGATGGCACTATCAGGTACTACATGGGCCCTGCCAGCAATACGGATATCACCATGCTGGAGCAGGCATTGAAGCTGGCTTCTGATGGGCGTTTTGAGGATGGGGGCAATGCCCTGATTACCTACTTTGCCCAGGGGATTGTCATGCTGCCTGTTATGGACAAGGTGCAGGAATGGGCTTATGAGCACGCCGGGGAGCTGGCACCGGACAGGCTGGGGCAGTTTGCTATGACCTTGCTCTTAAAGAGCCCGGATATTGAGTCGGTGAAGTTTGGTCTGACGCTTTTGGAGATTCTTGACAGGGAGCCTGACCAGGAGCTGAAGGAGATATTGCTGACTCTGGCGGCCTGCGAGGAGCTGACGCTTTTCTGCCTGTTTGCCCTGGGGGCTTATGAGGATGCCAATCAGATTTATTTTGAGCTGGCAAAGAAGCTGAAGGGCTGGGGCAGGATTCATGCGGTGAGCATGGTGAAGCCGGAAAACCAGGCAATGCGCGACTGGCTGCTGCTGGAGGGTTGGCAGAATGAAATCATGCCGGAGTATTCGGCGATTACTGTCATCAAGCGGACGAAGCTGGCGGACTTGCTGCAGTCCGCCCAGGGGGCGGCATGGGCTGCTGTGGCAGGAAAACTGATTGGCTATGCCTTGCAGGATGAGCCTGTGGCAGGCCTGTCAAAATACAAGCGTGCCGGAGAGCTTTTGCAGGCGTATCTGGAATTGCAGGCAGAAAATGCAGAGCCTGAGCTGGTCCGGGCTATCAAGGCTTTTGTGGAGGGACATGAGCTGGCAAATAAGTGGCAGCTGGTGGAGCTTTGCAATAAAATTTTAGCGTAATTTGTAATATGCCAAATAAAAATGCTGCGGCAGATATCTGCCTGTGGGCTTGCTGATTGCCAGCCAGTCTGATGACAGATTTATGCCGCAGCATTTTGTATTTTATTTGCAGTTATTTTGTCAGACACCGAAAAGCAGTATTACGCCTCCGGCGGTGCTCATGGCCACAATGGAGAATTTGAGGACAGGGCGGGGCGCCAGGTGGGTGAGCTTGGCTCCCAGGTAGGCACCGATGAACTGCCCTGCCAGGGTTTGCAGGAAAATGCTGAAGTCCAGCTGCCCTTGCAGGAGATAGCCAAGGCCTCCTGCCACGGAGATAGGCAGGATGACCATCATGCAGGTGCCGATGGCCTGTATCAGCGGCACGCCGAAAATAATCAGCAGGGTAAGCTGTATAAAGGCGGCAGCACCGATGCCGAAGGCACCGGAGATGAAGCCGTTGATGGTTCCTGCCAGCATGCCGTATATGTACAGCTTTTTGCCTTCCAGCAGGTGGTCAGGAAAGTGAAACAGGGAGTTCAGCCAGTCTGACTGATATACCTTCAGGTAGAGCAGTACGGCAGAAAGCAGCATGATGTAGCTGGTCATGTAGCGTACCAGCTCCTCGTCCAGCATCAGGGATACATTGGCACCGGCGAAGGAGCCCAGCATGCCGCCTACGCCCAGCACGGCACCTGTCTTGACTACCACCTCTCCCTCCCGGAAGTGGCTGTAGGCCCCGGACAGGGTGGTGAATATCATGGAAGCCAGTGCCACTGCCAGGGCGGCATGCATGGGAACATGAAAGCCCACAACCAGCAGGGCGATGGTCACTCCGGCACCGCCTGCCCCTACAAAGCCTATAATCGTGCCCAGAATCAGCATGGCAAGAAAAATCATCAGACATCTTCCTCCCTTTGATTAGTTTTACTGTATGATGTCAGCCCTGCCATTATATCATATTTTTCCGGCAAGGTGAATGTTAGATGTTATTTGTACAGGAATAATGCTTTTGTTCTTGACAGATGGTATGATTGGTCGTATAATGGGAAATGCGCTGGTATAGCACAGTCGGTAGTGCATCGGATTCGTAACCCGAAGGTCGCCAGTTCGATTCTGGCTACCAGCTCCATAAAAAATGTACCCCTGCCTTGGAAGGCAGGGGTTTTTTAGTGTGATATATCAGCGGTTCATGTTGGCAAGCAGGGTTTCCTTCAGGCGGTTTTCAATCTGCAAAAGCTCCTGCTCGGCAGACTGGCGTGCCTGACGTCCTTCCTGCTGGATTTTGAGGGTTTCCTCGATGGTGGTTACCAGGTCATCGTTGACCTTCTTCACGGTTTCAATATCCACGATGCTGCGGTTGTTTTCCTTGGCAGTTTCGATGGAATTGATTTTCAGCATCTCGGCATTGCGCTTCAAGAGCTCGTTGGTGGTGTCGGAGATGGCCTGCTGCATTTTCAGCACATTCTGCTGACGGGTAAGCCCCAGGGCGATGACAATCTGATTTTTCCAGAGGGGAATGGCGTTGTAGATGGCGCTCTGTACCCTTTCCACCAGAATCTTGTCGTTGTTCTGGATGAGCCTCAGCTGCGGGGCGGTCTGGATGGCGATGGTCTTGCTGATTTTCAGGTCGTGTACCTTCTTTTCAAAGCGGTCCACGTTGCTCTCAAAGTCGCTGACTACCTGGCCGGCCATAGGGTCGGCAGAAGCGGCGGCATCGGCCCTGAGCTTTGGCAGCACGGTGCTGCGCATCTCCACCAGCTTTTCCTCACCGGCGCGGATGTAGAGCTCAAGATGCTTGAAGTATTCCAGGTTTTTCTGATAGAGGGCGTCAAAGAGCATTATGTCCTTCATCATGGTGGTCTTGGATTTCTCCAGCTCGGACTGTATCTTGTCTACCTTGGTGGAAAGCTTCTCGTAGGAGGCCAGCATGGTCTCACCCTTGCTGACCAGGGCGCCGATGAGGGGAAGCTTCTTTACGAAGCTGTCAGATTCCTTGCGATTGAATTCGTTGATTTTGCCGGACAGGTCAGTGAGCAGTGCACCCACCTCGCCGCTGTCCTTGGTACGTACCTGTGACAGCAGGCTGTCGGAAAAATCTGCCATGTTCTTCTGGGCGCCGGAGCCGAATTGCAGGGCATAGCCGGAGTTCATCAGGTCGATTTTTGATTTTATTTCCTCAACCTGCTTGCGCTCGGCAGGTGTCAGGGTTTCTGTCTGCTGCGTTACCTGCATTATCTCCTGCTGCTGGTCGATGACAGCTACAGGAGCTGCGGCTGCAGTGTTTTCCTGTGCTTTTGCTTTCAGCAAATCTTCAAGATTGATTTCTGCCATATTATTCATCCTTTCCTGTTGGTGATGTTTATTTAGCCCGGCTGTGCCGGACGGCATCAGATATTTTTATTGGGAAAAAGTTTTTGCAAAATTTTTTTCAATGGCTTTTTGGCAATGCTTATGCCGATGGCGGCAAAAATCGCAGTCCAGACGAAATGCCCGTGCAGCAGCTTTTCAGCCGCATGCTGGAAGAACCAGCCGCCGATGGCGAGGGTGATGAGGTCACCTGGCTTGAAGGAGGACAGGGCGGGCTTATTTTTGGAAGCGTCCTCTAGGACGGCAGTGCCCCTTTTTCCTGCTTCTACAGGGATAGTCATCGGCAGCTTCGTCGATATCGAAGGGACGGTCGATGCTGAAAGGATTGTTTTCCGGCGTGATGTCCGGGAGTTCCCTGGCAGGGGAAGACGGTGCCTGCATACCGTCTGTATCAGGTGTGCGGTAAGCTGTAGATGCAGTATTTGTTGAGGCATCTGATGTTCTATGTGATTTAGGAATCCCGGATGTATTCTGGATGCCGGCATCCGACATAATCTGCTGGGCTACCTTCAGCTCGGACTCTACCTCCAGCATTTTGTCGGTCAGCATGCGGCTGAACTGCGCCTCGTAGGCCTCGTCAAAGGACTCAAGGGTGTGCTTGGTCTTGATTTTGATGGCATTGACATCCGGCGTGCCAAGTCCCATCTGCTCAAATTCAAGAAACTGATTTGAAAGGGACAGGGCCCTGTCCTGATAGTAGTTGATAAACTGGTCTGCGATGGAAATTTTGTCGGGATGCTCCTTCATGTAGTTAATCATCCGCAGGGCAATGCCCTGCATTTTTTTCAGCTGCTCTGCCAGCTCCTGGTCCTGCAGCTGCCTGATGATGCCGTTCAGGGCGTTGAAGTCGCTGACTGCTTTCTGGTAGCTGTCCTGGGCAAAATCTGTGACAGGCTGTGCCGTATCGCTTTCCAGGGAGGTGTTTTTGATGTTCTGCAGCTGCTTTTTTTCAGCCTGCTTTTCCTTGTAGCCGGGATACCAGAAGCTACGGGTGCCGATGGCTGTCATGGCGAAACCCAGCAAAAGGACGATGCCGCCTCCTATCAGCTCACCGGAGAGGAAGCCTCCCAGGCTCAGCAGCATGGTGAAGGCGCCGGTGATGGTCAGGGCGGCATGTGCCACGACAGATAGTATTTTCTTGCATAAGTTTTGTAAAAAATCCATAATAATACGCTCCATTTGATTATATTTGGTCGTCTGTTTGAGCCTGCCTGACGGCAGTTCATGCAGAATTTTTGAAAGAAATCTGTTCTATCGTCTATTTTAATATTAAATGTGCAAATAAGCAATATTTTAATTTGTCAGATAATGGCAGGGAAAAGTTTTGCTCCGGGAAATGCTTGTTATTATTGTGTTGACAATTTGACATTTTAGTAATATATTGATAATATTAATAACGATAATTGCTATCAAAAAAGATAGCTTCAATGCCATGGCTATATCAAGATGAGGGTTGTTATGAAAAAGGAAAAATTCATCATCAGTGGTATGACCTGCTCCGCCTGCTCTGCCAGGGTGCAGAAGGCGGTGGACGGGCTGCCGGGGTGTCAAAATGCCGTAGTCAATCTTCTGACCGGCAGCATGCAGATAGAATATGATGAAGGGCTGCTAAATGCCCGGGAGATTGTGGCAGCAGTGGAAAAGGCAGGGTACGGTGCTGCCCTGGCAGATGCCGGGGCAGGGCATGGCAGGGGAAATGGCGGCAGTGGCGGAGCTGCTGCGGAACCTGGCATGGGAAATGATACAGGAAACAGCCTGGTGGATACCCTTGGCAGGGAGGCGGCAGGGCTGAAAAGGCGTCTTGCCTGGTCGGTGGTTTTCCTGGTGCCGCTGATGTACATAGCTATGCATCACATGCTGGCGGAGTGGTTCGGCATCGTGCCATGGGATGGCTTCAAGGCGGTTTTTCATGGCAGGGAGAACGCTGTGACTTCGGCATTTGCCCAGCTGCTTTTGACGTTGCCGATTTTGCTTTTGAACCGCAGGTATTTTGTCAACGGCTTTCGTAATCTTTTCAGGGGATCCCCCAATATGGACAGCCTGGTGGGCATAGGTGCTGCTGCCTCAGCGGTTTTTGGCGTGTTTGCCATTTTCCGCATGAGCTGGGGCATGGGGCACGGTGACTGGCAGCTGGTGGAGGCCTATAGCGAGAGCCTGTATTTTGAGTCGTCGGGCATGATTGTGACGCTGATCACCGTGGGCAAGTACCTGGAAGCCCGTGCCAAGAGCAGCACAGGAGAAGCCCTGCAAAGGCTGATGGGGCTGGTGCCCAGGACTGCTGTCGTAATGCGTGGCGGCAGCGAAGTGGAGGTTGCCGCTGATGAGCTGGTGCCCGGGGATGAGGTGATTGTCAGGCCGGGGGGCAGCATTGCCGCTGATGGCATCGTGCTGGAGGGTAGTGCCAGCATGGATGAGTCGGCGATTACCGGTGAGTCACTGCCCGTGCAGAAAAAGGCAGGAGACAGGGTGATTTCTGCCTCCATCAATCTGGACGGCTATCTCCGGTTTCGGGCGGAAAAGGTGGGGGCGGATTCTGCCATCAGCCAGATTGTACGTCTGGTGGAGGAGGCAGGTGCCACCAAGGCGCCTATTGCCAAGTTGGCAGACAGGATTTCCGGCGTTTTTGTGCCGATTGTCATCGGGATTGCCCTTGTGACCGGTATTGCCTGGCTGCTTTTGGGGTATGGAGTGGAATTTGCCTTTTCAGCGGCGATTTCCGTGCTGGTGATTTCCTGCCCTTGTGCGCTGGGACTGGCCACGCCGGTAGCGATTATGACGGGCACTGGCAAGGGGGCTGAACGGGGAATTTTGATTAAGTCCGGGGAAATCCTGGAGCGTGCCAGGGGGATTGACACCGTAATGCTGGACAAGACCGGCACTATAACGGAGGGCAGTCCCAGGGTGACTGATGTGCTGTGCCTGGGGGCTGATTTTCAGGAGCTTTTGCAGAAGGCTGCTTCTGTGGAGCAGGCCAGCCAGCATCCCCTGGGGCAGGCGATAGTTTCTTTTGCCGGGGAAAAGGAAATCGGGCTGCTGCCTTTTGAGGATTTTGCCAACGAGCCGGGCATGGGGATTTCCGGCGTGCTGGAAAATGAGCGTGTTTTTGTGGGCAATAGTGAGTACATGGAGAGCAGCGGCTTCGATGTGGCCGATTACAGGTGCTCCATGGATGAGCTATCCCATGAGGGCAAGACTGTGCTGCTGGTGGCAGGCGGAGACCGCCTGCTGGGGCTTTTTGCCGTGGCTGACAGGGAGAAGGCTTCCAGCCGTCAGGCAGTGGAGCTTTTGAAAAATTCCGGCATAGATGTTATGATGATTACCGGTGATAACAGGCTTACGGCGGAGGCAGTAGCCCGGCGGTCAGGCATAGGCAGGGTGTTTGCCGGTGTTCTTCCCCAGGATAAGGAGAGGCTTGTCCGGGAGCAGCAGAAGGCAGGACGCGTGGTGGCTATGGCAGGTGATGGCATCAATGATGCTCCTGCACTGATGCGCTCTGATGTGGGTGTTGCCGTAGGTGCAGGCACGGATGTGGCTATGGAAAGCGCGGATGTGGTGCTGACAGGCAGCGATTTGCGGCAGATTGCCGATATGATTGCCCTGAGCCGGGCGGTGATACGTAATATCAAGGAAAATCTGTTTTGGGCGTTTTTCTACAATGTTATAGGTATTCCGCTGGCAGCAGGCGTGTTTTATCCCGCTTTCGGGCTGAAGCTGTCCCCGATGATCGGGGCGGCAGCCATGAGCATGAGCAGTCTCTGCGTAGTGCTGAATGCCCTGCGGCTGAAAGGCTTCCGATTTCCTGACCGGGATGCTTTGCCAGGTGAGGGGACGGGAAAGGAAAACGCCGTACAGGGGGATGATGGAGGCGAGCTGCGTGGCGAGGCCCTGAATGAAGTGAAAATTGTTTCTTTGGCTGCCGGCAGGGCAGAGAAGGATAAATTTGCTTATGAAGATAAATGTCAGAAGGAGGATGGCAAAGTGAAAGCTGAGTTAAAAATCGAAGGCATGATGTGCCAGCATTGCCAGAAGCATGTGCATGATGCTCTGAGCAAAATGGCCGGTGTGGTTTCTGTGGAGGTTGATCTGGAAAAGAAGACGGCCCTGGTGGAGTCGGACAGGGAAATTTCTGTGGATGAATTCAGGTCGGTAATTGCAGAAGCTGGCTATGAATTGGTGTGATAGCCAGTTTTAGAGTGTGTTTTTTATTGTGAAGAAAGGGCTGCTGCGGTGCAATACAGCGGCTCTTTCAATTTTTTTACACTTTTTTAAAAAAAATTATAAAAAAGTGTTGACATGGATAGGGGAAAGTAGTATTATATTCCTTGTCAGTCACGCAGGGCGCGGCTGAGACAAAAGAGAAAATGCGGAAATAGCTCAGTTGGTAGAGCATCACCTTGCCAAGGTGGGGGTCGCGAGTTCGAGTCTCGTTTTCCGCTCCATATCATGCGGAAATAGCTCAGTTGGTAGAGCATCACCTTGCCAAGGTGGGGGTCGCGAGTTCGAGTCTCGTTTTCCGCTCCATACTATGTTTGCGAGTCTCGCATTGCTTGTGCCGTGCGAGATTTTCTATCAAAAGTCATGGGCCTATAGCTCAGTTGGTTAGAGCAACCGGCTCATAACCGGTCGGTCCCAGGTTCAAGTCCTGGTGGGCCCACCATTTCTTGGTAGCAAACTGAATAACCACATTTAACATGACTCAGTAGCTCAGCTGGATTAGAGTATTTGACTACGAATCAAAGGGTCGGGGGTTCGAGTCCCTCCTGGGTCACCATTTTTTGTGGGTAGGTGCCCGAGTGGTTAAAGGGAACGGACTGTAAATCCGTCGCCGTAGGCTACGATGGTTCGAATCCATCCCTGCCCACCATTTTTTCTTGCCTCGAAGCCGTTGAAAAACTTTTTAAAAATATTTTAAAAAGTGCTTGACAAAAGGTTAGAAAAAAGGTATTATAAACAAGCTGACTCACGAAAGCACAAAGACAAAAGTCCTAGAGTAAAGTGAGCGGCAGTGTTCCTTGAAAACTAAACAATGCAATAAGAAATCATGCACACATGATTTCAAGCCAGATGTTGGATTCTGTGTCCGCCATGCGGATGCAGAATATAAACAAACAAGATTTGTGCGAAACACAATCTGAAATTCCATTACATGGATAATTTTGAGAGCCAATCAAGGTCTTCTACATTTCACCCGTGAAGCGATAGCTGAACGGCTGTGAAATGAGTGTCAGGACATCCAAGAAACGAGCCCGTAGGGCGAAGTTGATTGGTTAATGTCCAGACTAATATATTTATTGGAGAGTTTGATCCTGGCTCAGGACGAACGCTGGCGGCGTGCTTAACACATGCAAGTCGAACGGGGCGAAGTGATAGCTTGCTATTATGGAGCCTAGTGGCAAACGGGTGAGTAA
>NZ_VUNR01000023.1 GCF_009695585.1 Anaerovibrio slackiae | reverse complement strand
AATCTTGCTCTTGAATTCAGCAGTGTATTTCCTTTTCGGCATGATAGTAACCTCCATTCGTTACTAATTACTATATCATGCACGCTTAAAAAATAAAGTGCTGGTCTAAATTCTTGGGACCATTATAAAATTTACTGTTTAAGCAACTTTTAAACTTGCTGATAATTTTCAGCTTATCTTCCCGGCTCAGGTAATCCCCTATGTCATGGTAAAAAATCTCTGCTTTTTTATTTAATGCTTTAGGATTTTTAACTAAAATCGTAATACAAATAGGTGAACGAGAACCAGAACCAAAAATTTTTCCACCTTCTTTTCGAGATAATTCACCCTGGGTTCTCTGATTGCCACGCAAATTAAAAACATAAATAGCAGAAAATTCCTTTTCCAAGCATTTTCTCATGCCATCCATAGCATTGCCATCCAGCCATCCGCCATTAGTTACAAACCCGATTACACCACCCTGCTGGGCATCTATGCGGTCAGATGCCCAGCGAAATGCCTTTATATAGCTATCATAAAGAGCATTTTTATTAGTTACTTTAGTACCTGCAACATAAGTATCAGACAGCCTCTTTTCCAAATGCGGATACGACTCGTTCTGAGCATTATCATTAGCAGATTTTTGACCTACAGAATATGGTGGATTTCCCACAATCACCCTGATAGGAGCCAATTTTTGCTGTTGTACGCGCATGGAATTATAAGGAAATACTTCTGAGAATAATTCTCCTGTATCTTCTTTTTCTCCCAGCTGAAATGTATCAGTGAGGCAAATACCATCAAAGCTGGTATAATCATCTCCCTGCATCAAATCATGAAACGCATTTTCAATATTTATTGATGCAATATAATATGCCAGCAAAACAATCTCATTGGCATGAAGTTCCTTCGTGTATTTTCGTATCAAATCCTTCTGCTTGATAATTCCTGACTGTAACAGCCTTGTAATAAACGTGCCTGTGCCGGTAAATGGATCAAGAATATGCACGTTGGAATCAGACATACTGCGCCCAAATTCCTTTTTCAAAACATCATTAACAGAGTGGAGAATAAAATCCACCACTTCTACAGGAGTATAAACAATACCTAACTTTTCAACCGTAGTCTTCAATGCCACCCTGAAAAAATTATCGTACAGCTCTGTAATAATTTTTTGCTTTGCTTCTGCACTATCAATTCCTTCGCACCGCATACGCACCGAATTATAAAAACGCTCCAAAGTTTCATGCTCTTTTTCTAAAGCATCATCATCCAAAAGAGCAAGTATTTTTGCCATTGATTGTGAAACTGTATTGTTTTCCACAAAAGAATAATTCTCAAACAATGCCTCAAAAACTGGTTTTGTAATGATATGCTGAGCCAGCATTTCTACTGCTTCCTCAGCCGAAATATAAGGATTTATATTTTTATGCAAACCCTGCATAAATTTTTCAAAAGCTTTCTTGTGCCTTTCATCCTTGCTAATCAGTGTATTTATATTATGCCTGTGCCGCTCGGCAATTTTTGCAATATCCTCCGCCCACTGGCTCCAATAACGCTTGCTACCTACTTTTTGCACCATACGGGCATAAATAGCCCCTTGCAATTCAGAAAAATAAAGCGTTGTCTGATACACACCACTACTCTCATGTACCTCGTTTTTAGCACTGTTCTCATTATTGACAACACCGCCTACCAAAATATTATCAGGCTTATTTTTATTAAGTTCAATTTTGTTTATAGTCGCATTGAAACGGTCATCATGGGCACGCAAGGCATTTAGCACAGACCAAACTGTTGCAAAATCCTTGCTTTCTTCCAAAGCCTCCTCCGGCTTGACATTAGCAGGTACAACAACTGGAATTATGATATAGCCAAAATTTTTATTTGGTGCAGTGCGCATTACACGCCCTACTGACTGTACAACATCCACCTGGCTATTGCGAGCGGACAAAAACAATATGGCATCGAGGCTTGGCACATCTACACCTTCGGACAGGCATCTCACATTAGCCAAAATATTACAGTCACGCCCGGAAGTATCAACATTCTTCAGCCAGCTTAATTTGCTGCCACGCTCTACTGCCCCCATTGAGCCATCTACATGGTCTGCTTCAACAATAACAGTTTCCTTCCGCTGGGCATCTGTCAAACTATCATAATAGAGATTTTTATATTCATTAAACACATCAACTATCTGTTTTGACTTTTTTATAGTAGCACAAAAAGCCACAGCCGTATGCATAGGTGCCGGATCAATTTCCGCCAATAGCTGTGAATCTGTAATCATCTTTTTTGAAAGGGCATTTATGCAACCAATTAACTTTGAGGCATCGTCCGTAGATATTTGGGAATTTTTATCTGCTATAGCATCCTGCAATACCGGCGGTATCTGATCATCACCTATGGTCAATACCATAACCTTGTAGTCAGCTAACAATTTTTTATCTACGGCTTCACTAAAACCTATACGATAAAATTCCTCACCATAAAGGCTTTCATCATCCATAGACCATAACACAATATCTTTTGCAACAGCTTTCTTTTTAGCCTCTGCCCCAAATAATTTCGGTGTTGCCGTCATATAAAGACGCTTTTTGCCTCTTATAAAGTCATTGTCATGCACTTTTACAAAATTGGAAGCCTCTGCATTATTCTTGTTTTCTGTGTAACCAGTCGTCCTATGAGCCTCATCACAGATAATAAAATCAAAGCTATAATCTTCTTCAACGTTTTTTGTCATCTGTAATTTTCTCTGGGCATTTGACACTACATCAATCGATTGGTATGTACTAAATACAACCACCATGCCATCATGAGGGCTAGTCACCGCCTGCCGAATGCGGCTTGCAACCATTTCTACATTGGTAGTTGCCGGTAATGCTAAATCAATATGTTTGTTTTCATCGTTGGAATTATCCTTAGAAGCCCCGGCATCAGAACACACACAAATAGCTGTTATAGGCTTACTGCTTTGGGCAGACCAAGCCATAAGGGACTGTGCTAAAAGCGCAATAGATGGCACTAAAAACAAAATAAAACCATTATCATTGGTTTCCTGCTCTGCAATCCACAAAGATGTTGCCGTTTTACCTGTTCCACATGCCATAATCATCTTGCCGCGCTCATGGTCTTTAAAATATTCTCTTGCTTTCTCAAGTGCATTTTGCTGATGAAGACGAGGTGTATACTTTTTTACGCATGCCGCCTCGCCAAATATTCCTTCATCCAGTTTCTCCCAATCTATCGGGGCTTCCTGCAAATCAAGAAGACTGATACGGGAAACTTGTGGCTGCTGGTTTTGAATAGCAATTTCAGCTGTCTTATTCCAATGATTAGTAGTAGCTATCCACAATCTCTGGGAAAAACTCCTGACCTGCCCCAAATCATCAACAAAACTTTTTCCAGAAGTAGATAAAAAACTATCCACAGCTGGCTTATCAATAACAGAATTTTCTGCATAGCATTTGCACTGTACTGCCCAATATTCCCCATCAGCAGTCAATGCTACCAGGTCTATACCTATATCCTTTCCACCAAAATCATTTTTAAAGGGAAATTCATTCCACATCCACACTTGTACAAACATGCCTTGATACAGCGGGTATGACTGCATAAAACGCTGCATCAGAAGTTCAAAACGAGTCCCTTTGTCACGCTCTGAAAAAGCTTTTCTGCGATATTTTTCCAATATGTCATAGAATGAAGCCATTGCTTTTCCCCTTTTCTTAAAAACAAAATGTCCTACTTTGCCACACTTATCCTATACCTGACTAAATCAGCTATTCCACCCGTTTCGTCACGCCGCTCCATAAAGCACAACTCCCTCCTTCTGCACATTTTGATAAAAAGGATGCACCATCACCCATTTATAAAACTGGTTAATGTCCTTCACAATCAATGATATGTCAATATGATTATCAAAATTAAAATCATACGTCATGTCAGAAGTTTTAGCAAACAGCTTGCTGATTTCCTTATCAGGCATATCCACCAAAAGCATAATATCTATATCTGACTCCGCCGTATAATCTCCCCTGGCATAGGAACCGTATAATATTACTGCCTTCATTTTTGAGCCATAAATCTCCTGCAGCTTATATATATATTTATCCATAATACTGCGATAATCAGGCATAGTTCTCCCCTCCTGGCAACATCCAATTATGATAACTATTCACCACTTTTGCAGAATCCCCTGCAGCTCACTTCACCCGCTCGAAAATATCCGCCACATCGATAATCAAATCATCATACAGGGAAACCTTCAGCTTGATGCGCTGCCTGGCAATCACCACATCTTCTTCATCCATGTGCTTGTAATCTTCCTCGGTGTAAGGATAATAGCTGGCTGACAGCTCATAGGCATCCCCCTTCAGAAGATGCACGGCAACGCGCCGTGCCTCCGGCTCAACAATCCAGTATTCCTTCACGCCTGCCCGGGCGTAGGCTGCCATCTTCACGGTCATGTCCCTGTCGTAAGTGCTGGGCGAAAGCACCTCCACCACCAGATCCGGTGCCCCGTCAATATGATGGCTGCCGATAATATCCGGGTTGCACACGATCATGGCATCGGGAATAAAGTGATTTTTTTCGTCCAGCCAGACCTCAGTGCCATCACAAAAAGACTGGCATCTCTTGCCTTTCAGATAATTATAAAATATCCCGCTTATGTTGGTAACAATTCTATTGTGATTAATGGCAGGCCTCGGTGACATCATCACAATTTTTCCATCAATCAGTTCTTCCCGTTTCATTACATCATACATATAAGCCGGATTGGACATAAAACACGCCTCCCTTACAATGGCATCTACTCAGTCCGCATTTTTATCATCTCGCCGAACCTGCCGCAGGTCATAGCCCCCTCAGGGCAATGGCCTGTGGCCACGCAGGAAGCCCCGGCATTCTTAAACAGCAGGGGGGCTGCTGCCTTGGCCTGCTCCAGCATCTTATAAGCCAGCTCCCGGATTTCCCACTGGGCGCGGTTGCAGCAGCGCAGGTTGAAAAAGTGCATCAGTGAACGGGCATTCATGGTCACCACGATTTTCGTCTCCGTGGCATTGGCCAGCACATAACGGGCATCCTCCCGAGGCACTCCCATATCAGCCAGCTCATCGTAGGTGCTCCGTATCTGCTGCATCAAGGCCTCAAACTTTTCCTTTGCCTCCGGCTTTTCCCCGATGGAAGGGGGCAGGATATACTCAAAGTCATGCTCTGCCACATACCGCTGGGACTGCTGGCTGTAGGAAGCCAGGCGATGGCGCACCAGCTGATGGGTGAGCACCCGTGACACCCCCTCGATGCCGAAGGTGAAGCTTACATGCTCCATGGTGGAGGCATGCCCCATCTGCACGATTTTTGCCACCAGCTTTTCCACCTGCTCATCGCTCATCTTTTCCGCCAGCTCCTCAGCCCCTGAGGCAGAATAGCAGAGCCTTGCTGCCATAGCTACCACCCGCTCCGGATTCGGCGTATGCTCCAGTAATTTTACCTTAATCATCTAAAAACCCCCAAACAACACATTTATCCTATACACAATTTTACTATAAAAAATGCCCGGATGAAAGCCCATTACAAAAGCAGGATGATGTATTCCGGCAGCCTGCCCCGGAATACCTATCCTGCTTTCTGCATGAAAATATTTTAATAAAATGCTATTAAGGCTGCTTCTGCCCTGCCGCCACTTCTTCCATCATGGCTTTGGATATCACCTGAAAGGCCGCCTCGGCAATCTCGTACAGGCGGTCATTGTCCTCCTGCAAATACAGGGTGCCAAGCAGTGCTTCAAAGCCGGTGCTGGAATGGTACTGGGCCACGGATGCGCTCTTTGACACGCGGCTCTTGCAGTTGCGGCCCCGCTTGTAGACGGCGATTTCTTCCTCCGTCAGCATGGGCTCCAGGGCGTGATATGCCTTGTCCTGCCACACAGCCGACACCATCTGGGCACTGAACTGGTTCAGCACCTGCACCTTGTTCTGCTCGTAGGACAGAAGCCGCCCCCGCACAAAGAGATGGAAATAGGCATCACCGATATAGGCCAGCACCAGAGGGTGCAGGCTGCGGGGATTGACCTCCTGATACCGCTGCAGCGCCCCGCCTGCCCCGTCCGGCACAAACATCATATCCACCAGCTTCTGAAAATGCTCAAAGGTCATAACAGCTGCCTCATGCCTTCTTCCACTTGGTGCCTGCCGCGGAATCCTCCAGGATAATCCCCCGGGCCTTCAGGCTGTCGCGGATTTCGTCCGCCCTTGCCCAGTTCTTTGCCTTCTTGGCCTCGGCACGCTCCGCAATCAATGCCTCGATTTCCTCAGCAGAAATGCCATCGGCATCCTCCGCCTCCGGCATCTCAAGGCTGCCCTCGAAGATACCGATGACCTCAGCCATCTCGCTGTATACATCCATCAGCCTGCCAAAATTCACCTTGTCAAAGGCTGCCCCCTTGTTCACCACGCTGTTGGCATAGGTGTTGATTTCCTTGGCCAGGGTAAACATGTAGCCGATGGCAAGGGCGGTGTTGAAGTCATCATCCATGGCCTCATAGAAGTCCGCCAATGCCTTGTCAGCCGTCTCCGCCAGCAAGGTATCAGCCCCGTCAGCACCGTCTTTCTCCAGCAATGCCATGCCGTTATCATAGGCAGTGCGCAGGCGCACCAGGCCTGCCTGCGCCTCCTTGATGCGCTCCTCGCTGAAATCCAGCGGGCTCCTGTAGTGGGTGCGCAGGATAAAGAAGCGCACCACCTCCCCCGGATACAGCTTCAGGATATCCGGCACAGTGATGAAGTTGTTCAGGGACTTGCTCATCTTCTCGTTGTCGATGGTGATGAAGCCGTTGTGGAGCCAATACTGGGCGAAGCTGTGGTAATTGCCGCAGCAGCACTGGGACTGGGCAATCTCATTCTCGTGATGAGGGAAAATCAGGTCGCTGCCGCCGCCGTGGAAGTCAAAGGTCTCCCCCAGGTATTTCAGGGACATGGTGGAGCACTCGATGTGCCAGCCAGGACGTCCCTGCCCCCAAGGGCTTTCCCAGGATGGCTCTCCCGGCTTGGCGGACTTCCACAGGGCAAAATCCATAGGATTGTGCTTCCTGGTGTCCACCTCAACCCGGGCACCTGCCTGCATGTCCTCCAGCTTGCGGCCGCTGAGCTTGCCGTACTCAGGGAATTTCTCCACGCTGAAGTAAACATCCCCCTCCAGCTCATAGGCATAGCCCCGGTCAATCAGCTGCTGCACCATGTCAATGATATCCTGCATGTGCTCAGTTACCTTCGGGTAGAGGTCCGCATGCTGCACATTCAGCTTGTCCATGGCTTCAAAATATCCCTTGATGTAGCGGTCGGTGATGACCTGCCAGCTGACGCCCTCTGTATTGGCAGCCTTGATAATCTTGTCATCCATGTCGGTAAAATTCTGGATGTGCTTTACCTCAAAGCCGCGCTTCCTGAAATAACGCTTGATGACATCCCAGGTTACAAAAGGACGGGCGTTGCCGATATGGGGATGGTTGTAGGGGGTGACGCCGCAGACATACATGCCCACCTTGCCCGGCTCCTGAGGCACAAATTCTTCTTTTTTCCTTGTCATGGTATTGTAGACTTTAAGCATTTTTATCCTCTAACTCCTTTTTCTGTAGCTCCTGCTCCAATTCCTTCACACGCTTCTCCATCGTTTCCAGCCGCTGGGACATTTCCAGCATCAGGTCACGGACAGGGTCCGGCAGCTCATCATGATTGAGATCCACATCCTGTTCCTCCACCATCTCTGCCGAATCAATGTCAGTGTCCAGAAGCTTCATCATCTCATCGGTATAGACAGGCTCGCCTACCCTTTTGCCGTGCATGACCACCACCCGGCCGGGGATGCCCACAACAGTGGCATAGGCAGGCACTGCCTTCAGCACCACGGAGCCCGCGCCTATCTTGGCATGGTCTCCCACCGTAAAGGAGCCCAGCACCTTGGCGCCTGATGCCACCACCACGTTGTTGCCGATGGTAGGATGGCGCTTGCCCTTCTCCTTGCCGGTTCCCCCCAGGGTAACTCCCTGATACAGGGTGACATTCCTGCCCAGCTCCGCCGTCTCACCGATGACGATGCCGGTACCGTGGTCAATAAACAGCCCCTCCCCGATGGTGGCGCCGGGATGAATCTCAATGCCGGTCAGGAACCTGCCCAGGTTGGAAATCATGCGGGGAATCAGCACCCAGCCCTTGAGATAAAGCTTGTGGGAAATACGGTGCAGCCAGATGGCGTGCAGCCCTGAGTAGCAGCATACCACCTCAATGACGCTGCGGGCAGCCGGGTCACGCTCAAAGATAACCCTGATGTCCTTCTTGATGCGGGACCTAAGTCTTTTAAAAAACATTGCCAATACAACTCCTACAAAATAAAAGCCGCCTCTCCCTAAAAGAGGCGGCTGATTGACGCGGTTCCACTCTAATTTCGAGCAACTGCTGACGTTCTCCTGCCACAATCGCTCCTTGGCGGACTTTAACGCACTCCCTGCGGCAGGGCCTACGCAAAATTCTTTCAGCCCTGCGGCTCCCAGGCGCACTTTCCATCAGCGCAGCTCAAATTCCTTACAGCCTGGCATCCTGCCCCTGAAAGACCTCTGCATCTCATGATGCTATGCCGCCTCTCATCGCCTGACACACCGGGAACTCTCTCTGACAGCCCTTTCTGATGTACTCTGCCTGTTCACAGCCATTAAAATATATTATTCTATATTCTAACAAAAAAAGCCCGTCAATGCAAGAAATGTTTCTGCCATACCTTACCTTGCGCCATGGCTCCCCGGCTGCTTACATCCAGGATGCCTTGCTGTCACTGAGCTTGCCGTCTGTCATAGTGTACTGCTTCAGGCTGCCCTTTGCCGCCTGAATGCAGATGTAGGTCATGCCCTGGTCACCTGCCGCAATGGCACGCTCCGCCTCCGGCTCCACCCTGATGAGGGAGCCTTCCTGCACGCCAAATTCCTCACCGTCAGCGTAGAAGACGCCGCTTCCCTTGATGACGATATACAGCTCCTCATTCTGCTGATGGGTATGCACGAAGGGATTGCCCTCATTGGCTGCCAGATTGTTGATGGAAATCTCCATGCCGGTCAGCCCCAGCTTTTCCTTCTCAAAAAGCTTGTCAGTTACATCACTCAGTTTGCCGATATTTTCCAATACTACGTTTTTCATTTTATTTGCCTCCAATTTTCTTATTAAGCTTTTGCTTCTTCTCTCAGGGCTCTTTTCGATAAGTGCATATACACCCTTTATCTTGAGCCCTGCTGATGCCCATAGAGTGAAAATCCCTCAGGGCACCAGTGCTTCCAGCTTGGAAAGGGTACTCTTTAGTTGTTTCAGCTCGTCTGCCCCCAAATACAGCTCCAGGGACTTCTGCGCCTCCAGCCACAGTTCCATGCCCCGCTGCAAGGCACTATGGCCGCTTTCCGTCAGGACAATCTCCCTGCGCCTGGCATCACTGCCCTGCCGCTGGCAGATAAGCTCCTTTTCCAAAAGTGGCTTCAGATTTCTGTTCATGGTGGTGCGGTCAATGCGGAACTCCCCTGCCAGCTCACTGATACCGGGAGACTGCATGCTGTTTATGACATTCAGCATGCCGAACTGGTTGAGGGTAATCCCCCCGGGCTCCAGCACCGAGTCATAAAACTGGGATACTGCCCTGGATGCCCTGCGTATGTTCATGCAGTTGCAGGGACTGGATGGCTTGGGGTACAAGCCCATTTTTTCATTTTTGCTCATAATCGGATATCCTTTTATATTGCGTGTATATACACTATTATTATATACAGCGACTGACCAACTGTCAATCACTTTGTAAATTTCAGTTTGTCGTAGTGCCGGTTTGTTACTTCGTGCACATACTGACTAAAATGGTTTGATAGTTCTTGGACTCTGTTCAGACATTATTAAAAGGACAGGTAGCGGCAGTACCCATAGAAAACTCGCTCTCGCTCTTAGCACAGCCTCGCGCTTCTAAGCTCCTGCGTCGCTTACGCTCGCACTCGCTAAGAAGCGAGGCTGCACTCAAGGTTTTCTTTGGGTACATGCCGCACCTGTCCCTCTTTGTGTCTGAACAGATACAAAAAAGTAATCAACGATACTCCATTTGTATGATACCATAGCAACTAATCAAGCTTTACAAAACGCCTGAAAATATGGCACAGGAAGTCTAACGATATCTGACATTACCAACACTCATAAAAAGGAAAATGCTCCTACATGAAAGTTTTACCTGCATAGACACTATTTTTTCTGTTTGTAGCATGCTACCACAAACACTAAACCAAATATAAAAGACAATGTCCCCCAAATAGGCAAATCACCGTAAGTATCTCCTGAACCTATGGTTAGTAAAGATCCAAACCAATAAAATAAAGCAGGCAACACTGTAGGTATCTTGTTTACGGATTTTCTTGTGCAGATAGCAATTATACCAGCTATCATCATACAAATAGCTAAACAGAACCCCGCTGTTCCACTTAATGAATTGTTATTATCTATTGCATTACCTAACCCGGCAGCACATGATTGGAAAGAAATCAGAACAAACAGAATAAGTGATAACATACCAATAACTGTACGGCCTGTTTTCCAAACTGCCATCGTTTTAGAGATTTCTTTGTTAGGACACCCACATTTAGGGCAATGGGCAGCTTTATCGGAATACTCATTACCACAATCTTCGCATTTTATCATAGCCATTTTAAAGACCTCTTGTACATTTTTAATTGTTTACTTCTATTTTATCAAGTTTTAAGGTATATCCCATAATGTCACCAACATCTTTAATATGACCATATACTATTACAGACTGTCCTTTTTTTATATTTAAAACAGCATCTTGCAGTTCTTTATTCTGCTTGTCAATTTGACAGCTTACATGAAGCATACTGAAATTTTTATCAGTTCCATCAAGGGTAAAATACTTTAGGTCAGAGTCAATATTATTCACTATTCCTCCAACGATTTTTACATCCTTATCCTTGTAGTTTTTACCAGCAGCTGCAGCATTTTCCTTTGCTTCAGAAATAAGAATGTTTATATCTGCCTCAGCATAGGTTTTGGGAGTGGCAGCTTCATTTGACTTTTTATCACTGCTATCTCCACAACCGCCAAGCACTGCCATACAAGAAATAAGAACAAAAAGGCCAGTTAAAATTTTCCATACTTTGGACATCATAATACATCTCTCCTTGCTATTAATAAAATATGAGTATATATCTGCTCATATGTATATTACCATATTTTCTCACCCATTACAATACACCAGCAAAAATAATAAAATTATATTGGGTGAATTTGATGAGAGATATTGATTTTGGAAGAATACAAATTAATTTGGAAGCATTACGAAAATCGCAAAATATCAGCATTAATAAATTGGCCTGTAGAGCCGAAATGCAACGAACACAATTGAAAGGATATTGCAAAAATGACGTTCAAAGACTAGATATTTCTGTTTTAGCACGACTTTGCTATGCTTTGGATTGTGATATAACCGATATTTTAGAGTACATTCCACCAAAGAAAAACACAGAACATTAATTTTGCTACCTTTCGGCTAAAATTTACTTACTACCACCACAACAAATAGTTTTTATCCCCCTCTTTTCAGGCTTGCTCGTAAAGTTGGATTAGTTGCTATAGCATCATACAATGACAAATATTGTATCATTTTGTTGTATCTGTTCATACACAAAGAGGGACAGGTGCGGCATGTACCCAAAGAAAACCTTGAGTGCAGCCTCGCTTCTTAGCGAGTGCGAGCGTAAGCGATGCAGGAGCTTAGAAGCGCGAGGCTGTGCTAAGAGCGAGAGCGAGTTTTCTATGGGTACTGCCGCTACCTGTCCCTTTATAATGTCTGAACAGAGTCCACGAAATATCAAATTACGTCATCAGTATATGCACGAAGTAACGAATAAGCACTACGACAAACTGAAATAGAGCTTCTCAAGCAGAACCTTGAGCCTTACTTCTGGCGTTCTGGCAATACGGCAGAGGTGGATTTCCTCATTGCCAATCAGGAAACTATCATCCCAATTGAAGCCAAGGCAGAAATACATACCAGAGCCAAAAGCTATCAATGTTTTTGCAGGCAATATAAGCCTGAAATTGGGTTTAAAATTTCTATGAAAAATATTGCTGTAAACGATATAGTGGAAACCAGGACCTATAGTCTGCCGCTATATCTGGCAAGCTTTGTAAAGAAAATTGCCTTCAAGCAGATGCAAACTAATACGCAAGCGTAAAAGTGCAAAAAGCTTTATATAACACTATGGTAACATATAACAATGGGCGTTTCATCATTTTGTTGTATCTGTTCAGACAAAGAAGGATGGGGCGGCAGGTGATTATAACTGAATTATGTAGAGGGCGCGAGGGAGCGGACTGCTTTTTCGGATATGAGCCACCATCTTTTCCGCAGGAAAAGCGGCTCCGCTTGCCTGAATGTCTGTGATAGATGGTGTTTTGCCCAGCCGTAATTTTGCTTGCGCAGCAAGCAAAATAGGCGTTAGTTGGAAACGGCGGCTGAGGTACGAAGCGGACCGTTTGTGGCGAATGGAGAAAAAGTATGTCCGTCCCGGGAGCCCGTGCCACAATATTTTCAATCATTAATCATTATTATAATCACCTGCCGCCCCATCCCATTTTTAGTCTGAACAGAGTCCACGAACCAACAAAACTCATCCGTTAATGTTCCAGAAGCCTCATACCTTCACGACGACAAACTGAAATTACTCTATTCCTGCTACGGCATAAGCAGAAATTCCCTGACCGCTGCCGGTAAAGCCCAAATGCTCCTCCGTGGTAGCCTTCACATTTATCCTGTCTACATCCACATGCAGCACCCGGGCGATATTTTCCCGCATCACAGGAATATGTGGTGCCATCTTCGGCCTCTGTGCCACGATGGTAGCATCCACATTGCCAACCGTATAGCCCTTTTCAGCCAGCAGCCTGCCCACTTCCTCCAGAAGCTTCAGGCTGTCTGCCCCCTTGTAGCGCTCATCGGTATCAGGAAAGTGCTTGCCGATGTCCCCCAGGGCAGCTGCCCCCAGCAGGGCATCAGAAATCGCATGCAGCAGCACATCCGCATCAGAATGCCCCAAAAGCCCCTTTTCAAAAGGAATCTCCACGCCACCGATAATCAGCTTTCTTCCTTCCACCAGCTGATGCACATCATATCCCATACCAAACCTGCTCATTCATTCTCCTCCTCTGCTGCCAAAAACGCCTTGGCGATTACCATATCCTCCGGGGTAGTCAGCTTGATATTGCGATAGTCGCTCTCCACAATAAACACCTTCTGCCCCAGCCTTTCCACCAGGCTGGCATCATCTGTGCCCAAAAAGCTTTCTGCCATAGCCTGCTGATTTGCCCTGACCAGAATACCCCTGCGGAACCCCTGAGGGGTCTGCACCTCCCAGAGCCTGCTGCGGTCAGGGGTTTCCACTACCTCACCGGCAGCATTGCACAGCTTGATGGTGTTCTTGGCAGGCACTGCCGCAATGGCCGCCCCTTTCGCCTCCGCCACACGGATAGTCTCCAGAATGGTCTTTTCCGAAACCAGCGGCCTTGCCGCATCATGCACCAGGATAATATCATCATCTGCCGCTCCCTGCACAGCCTGAATGCCGTTCCACACGGAATACTGCCGCTCTGAGCCACCGGCAGTTACCAGCCATGGCTTCAGCCCGTATTCCCTGTCCGCCCTGGTCAGCATATCCGTCACAAATTCCACCTCATGAGCCGCTACTACCACCACCAGCCTGTCAACAGCCTGACAGCGGGAGAACCTCGCCAGGGTGCGCACCAATATAGGCACCCCCTCCAGCTCCACCAGTACCTTGTTCATACCGGCCTGCATTCTTTTCCCCTTGCCTGCCGCCGGAAAAATCGCTGTTACCACCTTTACACCTCCATCATCATGCCAAAAATCACACACATATACAAAATCAGGGGCCGTGAAAGCAAACACTCAGCCCACAGCCCCCAATATCCATACCTTGCTCAATTAACTAACAGCCCCGCCAGCTGGCAGCTTACGCTGTCACAGGCTTGGCAAAAATCATGCGGCCGGCAGAAGTCTGCAAGGCAGACGTAACCTCCACCTGTATGGCCTCATTCAGATGATAGCGGCCATTCTCTACCACAATCATAGTGCCGTCATCCAGATACGCCACTCCCTGGCCATGCTCCTTGCCTTCCTTGACAATGGTAACGTGCATGCTCTCCCCAGGAATCACCACAGGCTTTACCGCATTGGACAGATCATTGATGTTCAGCACAGGCACACCCTGCAGCTCTGACACCTTGTTGAGGTTGTAATCATTGGTAATGATCTTGCCTCCCAGCTGCTGCCCCAGCCGTACCAGCTTGGAGTCAACCTCTGTAATATCATCAAAATCCTGATTGACAATCTCCACCTGCAAACCGCTTTCAGTGCGGATTCGCTGGAGAATATCCAGTCCGCGCCTGCCCCGGACACGCTTCAGGGCATCTGCGGAGTCAGCAATATGCTGCAGCTCCTCCAGCACAAAGACCGGTATCAGAAGCTTGCCATCCACAAAGCCTGTCCTGCAAATATCAGCAATGCGGCCATCAATAATGACACTGGTGTCCAGCAGCTTGCAGCCTACATAGCTGGCATAATTGGCAGGAGACGGCCAGGCATCTGCCATCATGCCGCCAGCCAAAGCCGCCTCTGCGCTGCCAGCGCCATAGGATGGCTCCGCAGCAGCATCAGCCTTGGGCTTTTTCTTCAGTTTCAGCATACGCCCCAGCAATTCGCCAATTTCCTTCTGCTTGCGCACAACAATATGAATACCAAGATAACCGAAAACGATGCTGAACACCACCGGTATATAGTCGCCTACCACCGGTATGTTGGAAAACGCCCCGCCTAATAAATTTGCAATAATAAGTCCAATAGCCAAACCGGCAACTCCGGCAATCACATCCTGCAATGGCATCTTGCTGAGCTGCCCTTCAACCCAAACGGAAAATCTCTGCAATGTGCCGGCCACAAAGGGGGAAATCAGATAGCCCACGGCAGCACCCACCGCCATGCCCAATGCTATCAGGATGACATTTGCCATAGTCAGCTTGTAGAGCCCCATGGAGGTCTTCAGCACCTCGGTACTGATAAGCTCCGTCAGCACAGGGCTGGCCAGATGCACTATGACACCGCCAATCACCGCCAGCAATGCAGTAACAAAAAAACGAATAACCTTTACCAGCATTCCTTCTCACCTCCTTTCATCGTTACAATAACGCACAACCGTTACAATAACGCATAACCGTTACAATAACGCATAATCGTCACAATAACGCATAATATAGCAAAAAGATGAAAATCATCTGTATGCCTCTGCTTAACAAAATTAGGAAATATCTCCCAGGCCTGTCCCTGACACAAAAACAGCCTGTTACAGAAACAGGCTGCATACTGCTCAATAAGCCGCCCCTGCGGCATAGCGGAACACAAAACTCAGCTATGGTTGCTGTCAAGCTTTTCCATCATCCAGCCTTCTGCCTGCTCCGTAGGCAGCTTCAGGGCAAAGGAAAGCTCGCTGACGAATATCTGCCGCGCCAGCTCCAGCAGGCGTTTCTCACCGCCTGATATCCGCTTGCGCCTGTCCTGCAAAATCAGATTGCGGATTACCGCTGCAACCTCCAGAATGTCCCCTGTCTTTAGCCGGTTCAGATTGCTGTGAAACCTCTTGTTCCAGCTTCCCAAAGGCCGTTCCGGTTCATCAAGCAGCACCTCCGCCACCCTGTCAAGCATCTCCGGCGGTGAAATCTGCCGCAGGCCGATACCATCCGCATTGTCAGTAGGAATCATTATCCTGATGTCGCCGACAGGCAGCTGCAAAATAAAATACTGCTTGACCTGCCCCATAATCTCGCATTCCTCAATCCCGGCTATCTCACCTGCACCGTGCATAGGATAAACCACCTGGTCACCAACCTGTAACAAAATCACACCCCCTCTTACAAATCAACCGTACAAAACGATTATAACACAAATTAATTCACAAGAAAAGAAGTAATTTTATCATACATGCAATTTTCTGTCAATACAGATTATTATAACATGTTATCATAACCTGTCCTTGCAGCCTGCTATTACCAGATGTTATCCACATCATTACTGGCTATTATTACAGTTCACTATTGCATCCTGCCTTATTCCCTGGGCATGGCATAACGCAGTGCTTCCGTCAAATCAGCAGCTCCATAGAGGGCAATCCCCTCCACAGCCTTTTCATTTTTCAGCTGCTGGTAGTTTTTCCTTGGCAGGACGGCACTGGTAAAGCCCAGCCGCGCCGCCTCCCTGAGCCTGCCCTCCGCCTGGCTCACAGCCCTGACCTCCCCGGAAAGCCCCACCTCCCCGAAGACGATGGTCTGAGGGCGCAGGCGGCGGTTGGCAAAGCTGGAGGCCATGGCAACGCAGATGCCAAGGTCTGCCGCCGGTTCATCAATGCGGATGCCTCCTGCCACCTTTACAAATACATCACAGGCACCGATGGCAAGGTGCACCCGCTTTTCCAGCACCGCCAGAAGCAGCTGGATGCGCTTGATATCCACCGAGTCCGAGGTGCGGCGGGGCGGCACATAAGGCGTCTGAGCCACCAGTGCCTGCACCTCCACCAGCAGGGGCCGTGTTCCCTCCACCGTAGGCACGATGATGCTCCCTGCCTCCTCCGTCCGCTCTGACAGGAACAGCCGGGAGGCATCCGGCACATCCACCAGCCCCGTATCGCGCATCTCAAAGATGCCTATCTCGTTGGTGCTGCCAAAACGGTTTTTCACCGCCCGCAAAAGGCGGTACTCAGAGTTGCCGCCCCCCTCAAAATACAGCACTGTATCCACAATATGCTCCAGCACCCTTGGCCCTGCCAGGGTGCCGTCCTTGGTCACATGCCCCACCACGAATACGGCAATGCCGTTGGTCTTGGCCAGCCGCAAAAGCTCCACGGCGCACTCCCTGACCTGGCTGACGCTGCCCGGCGCGCTCTGCACATCGGGACGGAAAACCGTCTGAATGGAGTCCACCACCAGGAGCTCCGGCTTTAGCTGCTCCACATGCTGGCCGATATGCTCCAGATTCGTCTCGCTGACTGCCAGCAGGCCTTCCTGCACTGCTTCCAGCCTGTCAGCACGCATGCGCACCTGCCGCACGCTTTCCTCCCCGGTCACATAGAGCACTTTTTTGCCCATAGCCGCCTCATTGGCACACACCTTCAGGGTGAGGCTGGACTTGCCGATGCCGGGATCTCCAACAATCAGCACCATAGAGCCCGGGATAATGCCGCCTCCCAGCACCCTGTCCAGCTCCTGGGAACCAGTAGTCATGCGGGGCAGATCCTCCACCGCCACCTGGCTGATAGGGCAGGGCCTGCTGCTCTCAGACAGGCCCAGGCTCAGTCCCCGGGACTGGTTCTTTTCCTCACGGACTATTTCCTCCACCATGGTATTCCACTGGCCGCAGCCGGGGCATTTCCCCAGCCATTTTGCTGTGTCATAGCCGCAGCTCTGACACACGTACATGGTTTTCTTCTTTGCCATCACTCACCGACTCCATCTCTGCCACAGCTTTGCTGCCAGCCTGATCGTCCATCTGCCCAGCCACACGACAGCAATGCCGAAGCTCAGCAAAAAATTCAGCAGGGAGTCAAGTGCCCCCCTGCTCATGGGCATACCGCCCCTGCCGCCTGCACCGCGCTTTTTCAATCTCCCGCTCCCCATCATGAAAGCTCCGCCAAGGTAGTAAACAGGGACTTGACCAGCTTCACCCTGGGCTCAGGGGGCATATTCTCATAGGCTGACTTGACAGCCTGCAGCAAAAGGGAACATTCCCGGGTGGAAATCATCTGATGCTGGATGAGATATTGAAGCATTGCCTTAACCTCCACAAACTCCGTACCGGCATCGATTTTGTCCAGCATCTCCTGATAGATAATGTTCCTGAAAGGCACCCTGACTACCCGGATAAATCCCCCCAGCCCCCGGCGGGACTCCACGGAAAAGCCCTTGTCATGGGTAAAGCGGGTATTCAGCACATAGCTTATCTGGGAAGGGGCGCAGGATATCTCATCGGCAATATCCGTCCGCCTCAGCTCCACCTGCCCGGTCTGCTGCTCTGCCAGCCTTGTCAGAATATAATCCTCTATCAAATCTGCAATATTACTGCTCATACTTACACCTTATTCCTTAAAACGAATTGACAATTTGACCTTTCCTATATTATATTTGACATTTTGACATTACGCAAGCACTTTTTTCTCAAGGAAAAAACCGCCTGCAAAATCCTTGCAGACGGCCACTCCCATCGCTGTACAAACAGCGGTATTTATCTTTCTTGATTTTTCTGGCTTTGCCATGCCCATCAGCTGCGGCTGTTGGCAGCATGAATCTGCTCCTTTGCCTGCTGCATGGCCTGCATGGCACCGCCCACATCATTGTGAATGTTCTCCATGGCATTGACGATGCCGCCGGCATGATTCTGAATAGCCGTCATGGCTGTGTTCATATTGGCCAGCACATGGTCAAACAACTGATTTGCATAATGCTCTACATCCGCCTTCATCTGTGCAGTCTCACTTTCGGCAGCCTCCTTGAGCTGCCCGGCCTGTGCCTCCGCCTCTTTGGTCATTTCCGTGGCCTTGGCATTAGCTTCCTCAATGATATTCCTGGCCTGCTCATTGGCCTGCGCCACCAGCGCATGCTCATCCACGGTCTTCTGGGCAAGCCGCTTTGCCTTTTCGATAATCTCCTCAGCCTCTGCATTGGCCTTGGCAATAATCTGCTCTGACTCGGTCTGGGCAGCCCCGATGATCTCGTCCCGGCGGCGGCAAACCTCCATGGCATCGCTGACCTCCCTAGGCAGCTCCTGGCGCAGCTTGTCCATCAGGTGAAAAAGCTCATCATCCTTGATCATAACCCTGTCTACGAGAGGCATACGGCTTGCACCAGCCACATAATTCTCAATTTCTTCCAATACTGCATCAATCTTCAACATAGCGTCGCCATTCATTGCAATTACCACCTTTTATATAACACTCAGCTGTGCGAAGCCATTACCGTCACACAGAATTTTTCCCATTCAGATATTCTACCACCTCATGAGGCACCAGCCGGGAGTAATCCCCCTTGAAGCGGATAATCTCCCTCACCACCGAGGAGCTGTAGCTGTTGTACTCCGGCTTGCCCAGAAGGAACATGGTATCCAGCTCCGGGTGCATGGACTTGATAATCTGCGCCTGTCCCTGCTCGTACTCATAATCCGTCACAGAGCGCAGCCCCCTGACAATCACCTGAATATCGTTGGCAATCATGTACTCTGCCAAAAGACCGTCAAAGGCAACCACCTTCACATTGGGAATATCCGCCACCGCACTCCTGAGAAGCTCCATGCGCTCCTCCGTCTGCAGGAGGGGCGTCTTTCTGATATTGTTAAACACGCCGATATAAAGCTCGTCAAAAATCCTTGCTGCCCTCCGGAATATATCCACATGCCCCAGGGTAACAGGGTCAAAGCTGCCCGGGCAAATCGCTCTTTTCATTCTGCATCCTCCCTGCCGTTCCCCGGCGGCAAATGAAAAAAACCAATCCGTGTGGTCCTGCCATAGCTCTGCTCCCTGACAAGCCGCAGCCTGCCGGTAGCTGGCAAATCCGCCTCATCGCCCCCATACTCCACCACCACGATGGCATCAGGAGCCAGTACCTCCCCCTTATCCAGGTATTCCAGCACCCTGTGTGCCAGCCCCTGATGATAAGGTGGATCACAAAAAACCAGGTCAAAGCGCTCTCCCTGACCGGCAAGGCGGTGCAAAAGGGCAAAGACATCGCCCTTTAGCACCCTGCACCTGTCAGACAGGCGTGTATGCTCCGCATTGAAGCTGATAATATCCGCTGTTGCCTTGTCAATAAAGACACAGCTATCAGCACCCCGGCTCAGGGCTTCCAGCCCCAGCGCCCCGGTACCTGCAAAAACATCCAGCACCCTGCCGCACGCATCGCCGCCCAGGATGCTGAAAAGGGACTCCTTCACCCTGTCCGATGTAGGCCTAGTACTCATTCCCTTTGGAGTTTTCAGATTGCAGCCCTTGGCTGTACCGGTAATAATGCGCATACAAAAACCTCAAAAAACAAATTCTTTTCTATTCTAACATATTTCCAGCGATAATTGAATAATTTTTTTAGCCTATATCACGCTAATTAGTATAAATTGTACACCATTTTAATACAGACGCTGCAGCACATCATCATCCATCTTAAAGGTATGCTCCTCCGCCGGATAAGTGCCTGCCTTCACTTCCTCATCATAGGCACGGAAAGCAGCCTTCATCTGCTCCCCCAGCTCCGCAAAATGCTTCACGAACTTCGGCTTGAAGCCGCTGAACAGCCCCAGCATATCCTGATAAACCAAAATCTGTCCGTCACAGCCGGCACCTGCCCCGATGCCGATGGTCGGGATAGTCAGCTTGGAGCTGATGAGCTCTGCCAGCTTTGCAGGGATGCATTCCAGCACCACCGCAAAGGCACCTGCCTCCTGAATGGCCAGGGCATCCTCCACCAGCCTCTTGGCGCCTTCCTCGCTCTTGCCCTGCACCCGGTGCCCACCCAGGGCATTGACGGACTGAGGCGTAAGTCCCAGATGTGCCATCACCGGGATGCCTGCATCGGTAATCGCCTTGATCTGAGGGCAGACTGCCGCGCCCCCCTCCAGCTTGACGGCGTTGGCACGGCCTTCCTTCATCAGCCGCCCGGCGTTCATCACCGCCTGCTCCACGGATACCTGATAGGACATGAAAGGCATATCAATAACCACCATGGTATCGTTGCAGGCACGGGCCACGGCACCGCCAAAGGTAATCATATCCTCCATGGTGACGGAGATGGTATCAGGCAGCCCCAGCATCACGTTGCCCAGGGAATCCCCCACCAGTATGCCGTTGATACCGGCTTCCTCCTCCAGCCGGGCTGTAGAATAATCATAGCAGGTCAGCATGGAAATCTTTTCGCCCTTCTGCTTCATTGCCAAAAAAGTTGCCACGGTGTTTTTCATTTAGCTTCGTCCTTTCTTCCAGCCTGCAGCAGCTCTGCCGCAGCCGCCTCAATACCTTTTCTATATTCCTCATCCAAAAAAGCCCCGATGGAGGTATCATCATAGTCAGCATTCCTGGCCTTGGCCAGCTGCAAAAGCCGCCTGGAAAGCAGCAGGTACAAAAGCCTGTCCTCACAGCCCTCAAGAACTGCCAGGTGCTTTGCCAGCGTCCCGGTATCTCCCCGCTGCACAGGCCCTGTCAGTGCCCTGACCGCGCCTTCATCCGCCACATGGGAAGCATTGCCGAGAAAAATTGGCGTCAGTGCCTTCTGTGCCGCCTCCGGCTGGAAGCCGCACTCCATCAGCATGCGCCTGCTTTCCTCAAAAAGCGCCACCACCTGATTGCTGACAATGGCGGCCGCCGCATGGTACTTCGCCTTGCAGCCTGCCTCGATGAGCTGCACCTGAAGCCCGGCTGCCCTCAGCCATTCCAGCATAAAATCCCTGCGCCCGGCAGAGCCCTCAAGGGTAAAAAAAACATCCGCCATCTGGCTATAAGCATGAAACCTGTCACTTATAGCAAAAAGCGGATGAACAGAATATCCATAGGCTCCTGCCGCCTCAACTCCCGGAAAGGCAGCCTCTGCCGTCATGGCACCACTGGCATGACAAAAAATCTTTCCCTGAATACTGCCGGCTGACCGGCACAGCTCCCTGTAGCAGGATGCAATGGCATCATCGGGAACCGTCAAAAACAGCACATCGCTATCTGCCAGCAAATCACTTGCACACCGGTAAATGTTCGCTGCCGTAAACTCAGCTGCTTCCCTGGCTGACTGAATATTGCGGCTGTAATAGCCTGTAACTTCGCCCCCGTGCCGGCTGAAATACTTCCCCAGGGTAACCCCCACCTTGCCGGCACCTATAAAACCAATCTTCATAAGCATCACCTCTCTAGTATGGTGATGTGCTGCCCAAAATATCAGGAAAAAACCTTGCAGAAAATCATAGTACAGTTTCCAAACAGAATACCGTCCATCACCTGCAATACTACCACACACACCGTCAAAAGTAAAGATGGGCAAAGCAAAAAACGGCACCTGGCAAAGCCATATAAAGCTCTGCCCATGCCGTCCCTTGTCTCGCAGGCAGCCTTACTTTGCCGCCTCGCCAATCTTCTTGTCCATGCCCTTGATGTGACTCTGCAGCCACAGAGCCAGAAAGTCCAGTATCTCCAGAAGCCCTTCCTGCTGGTTCACGTCGATTTCCTTCAGGTTGTAGGACTCCAGCTTGTTGATGAACTGGGTATGCTGATGCAGCTGGCTGAAACGCTTAGGGTAGTTGATGCTTTTCATGTACTCCTCCTCATGGTTGAAGTGGTACTTGGTATAGTCCCTCAGCTCCTCCAGCACCGCCACAATCGCATCATATTTATCCGTCACGAACTGATTTGTCAGCAAATCGTAGGCACGGTTCGCTATCTCAAAGAGCTTGGCATGCTCCTCATCAATAAAATCAATTCCCGTATGATAGTCCTTGGTAAACTCATATTTCATAATTAATGCCCCCAATCTATGATATATGCACCATTATTATACACGATTATTAACAAAATTGCACTATGCCAGAAAAACTAATCTGGCATAAGTCGGAAATTATTTTCTGCCCAAAAACAGAAAAATGTAAATATTTTTCTTGACAAAACGCTCAGCAATCATTATAATAATATTTGTTGTGAATAACACAGTACACAAAAGAAAATATAGGGGTATCGCCAAGTTGGTAAGGCACTGGATTCTGAATCCAGCATGCGTTGGTTCGAGTCCAGCTACCCCTGCCATTGAGCTTTCAGCCGTTCCGACAGGAGCGGCTTTTTTACTGCCCAAAATTCTAAATTCCGTGCAGGGGAGCTGTCAGAGTGTATCAGCGATACGCCAATGGGCGGAAAGGCAATGCCAATGCAGGCACGCTCGCGCTACTATCCGTGCCTAGCGGATGCTAAACTCACGCTTCGCCTGCGGCTCGCGACGTCGCAGCACAAGACAACGCATTGCAGTTGTCTTGTGCTGGGTGATATGCCACTGGCATATCACCCGCCGCGCACCGAGGCACGGCTCAGTGCCTTGCATTGGCACCGACTTTTCCGCCCATCACAATCCCTGCTCATAGCCACTATCCCAAACAGCTCCCCACCAGCCTCCCGGCTTCCCTGTTCAAGTTCTACGTTACATGAACAACACATACAACTTCGCAAATGAACAAACTCGTCAGTCAGACCTATAAAAGAGTGCCATGGCATGTGCCATTCGCAGGGCACTGAGACGCGCCTCGGTGCTTAGCAATTCGCAAGCCGTAAGGCGCAGCGAGAGCTTAGCACCGCTAGGCGTGGATAGTAGCGCAAGCGTGCCTGCGATGGTACTGCCATGACACTCTCTAAAAAGGTCTGACCACAAAGTTATACACTATTATATACTATTATGCACTATCATGCACTATTATGCCCCAGCCTCAGAACTTTTTCGGCTGCACAAACAACGCCTTGATAGTGATATTGACCTTCTTCACCACCATGCCGGTCATATACTCCACATCCTTGCGCACCTGGTTCTGCAGCTTCTGCACCAGGGTAGGAATATGCTTGCCGTAGCTGATGACCACATCACAGCCGATGACGATACCGGCAGACTCAAAGCCTACCTCCCCGTCCCCCTTGTAGACATGCTCAATCCTCACATCAGCCACCTTGGTAACATTCTCCCCATCCACCAGAAGCTTCCTGACGATAGCCTTGATGGCCCAGTCATCGATAATCAGCTTGCCATAATAGCTGAACACAGGCCGCACGATAGACTTTTCCCCCAGATGGCGGCGTCCGTCCTCGCGCCTCTTTTTCAGCAGGGAATTAATCGGGTCCACCAGATAGCCGGAAAAATGCGGCTTCAGCTCAATAGTCGGCACCGGGATAATATGCTTGCCCTCCCGCAGCCTGTGGAAGCGTGCCTTGTCCATCTCGGACTGGGTGGCTATATCCTCGATGTGCACGAAGCGGGAAACCTCCGGCAGCTTCAATGCCTTGGCAATCTTGCTGGCCATGTTTTCGGAGGTGCCCAAAATCAGAATCCGCACCGGCTTTGTTTCCTCAATAGCCTTGCGGACCTCCTCCGCATGTCCCGGCAGCACGAATATGGCACGCTTGACTGCCAGCACCTTGTTCTGCTCCCTCTTGGCAGACTTGCCGGCAATAATCTTGCCATTCTTTATCAGCAGGCCATCATCAATAATGGCATCAGCCTGATTGTTATGGGCAACCAGAAGGGCACGATGGCTCTTTCCGGTGCCGCTTGGCCCCACTAAAGCAATAACCTCCATAATAATATCCTCCAAACTCCCTGTCACGCCCTGCAACAGCTAAAACTCTAACCTGCTTATCCCAATTTGCGCAGCAGCAATATCCTTACAGCTCCGGCTCCCGGTACAGCTCCTCCGCATACTCATCAGGCACCGTAAACTCCCCCAGGAATTTTGGCAGCCTGCCTGCAATGCCATGAAAATCCGAGCCGCCCGTCACCAGCAGATGATACTTGTCCGCCATTTCCAGATACCGCCTGGTATCCTCATCCGTATGGCGGGGATAAATGGCCTCAATGCCCTCGATGCCCTTTTTCAGCAGCTCCTCTACCAGCTCATCATCCTTCACCAGCTTGGGATGTGCCAGCACCGGCGTACCGCCGCTGTTCTTTATCAGGTCGATAATCTCCTCCGGCTCCAGGCGGTAGTGGGAAACATAGGCAGGCTTGCCCTTTTCCAGAAGCTGGGCAAAAGTATCTGCCACAGTCGGAAAATAACCTTTCTTCACCATGGTCTGAGCAATATGGGACCGGCTGATGGAGGTGCTGCCATCGGCAATCTCCAGCACATCAGTCTCGTTTATATCATAGCCCAGCCCCTGCAGCTTCTCCACCATAGTAGAAAACCTGGTCCAGCGCCCCTCAACCACATCGTTGAGCCTGTCCCCCAGTTCCTTGTTGTATATGTCGATGTTGTACCCAAGAATGTGAATCTCACTGGTCTCATGATGGGCACTGAACTCAATGCCCGGAATAATCCTTATGCCCGGCTGGGGATAAAGCCCCTGCTCATAGAGCTGGTGCAATCCTGCCACCGTATCGTGATCCGTAATAGCAATATAGCTAAGCCCGGCTTCCTTGGCAGCCTCCACCAGCTCCTCCGGAGCCAGCAGGCCATCGGAACAGCTGGTGTGGGTATGTAAATCGCTTGACATCAGTTTATACCTCTAGTTATAGTTATACCTTCGTATATTCTGTATATTCGCTTTCTATTGAAAAAATCCTGCTTGTGGAAAAATTTTTCCTCAAATACCTGCCAAATGACAGCATCACTCGTTGAGCAAAATCCGCTCCACCTTTACCGCCTTCTTCGAGGCATCATCAATCTCCACCAGCAGCGCCGAGTAAACGGCAGGCCCTTCTGCCAGCTCAAACCGCACCGGCATGCAGGTAGTGAACTTCTTGATGATTATCTCAGGCTTTACCCCCAGCACGGAGTCCCAGGGACCGCACATGCCCAGGTCTGTAATATATGCCGTCCCCTGAGGCAGAATCCTGGCATCGGCAGTCTGCACATGGGTATGGGTTCCCACCACTGCCTGCACCCTGCCATCCAGGTAAAAGCCCATGGCCATCTTTTCCGAGGTGGTCTCCGCATGAAAATCCAGGATAAAAATATCCGCCTGGTCGCCAATCTCCGCCAGGATGTCCTCTATCTTCTGAAAAGGGCAATCCATCTCAGGCATAAAAGCCCTGCCTGACAAGTTGATGACTGCCACATTGGCGGAGCGGAAGGGATAAATGCACCAGCCCTTGCCAGGCGCCCCCTCCGGATAGTTGGCAGGCCGCACCAGATACGGCTCATCATCAATAAAGCCGTATACTTCCCTGTTATCCCAGATGTGGTTGCCGGAGGTCACGATATCCGCGCCCCCCCTGTACAGCTCATCCAGGGACTTGCGGCTGATGCCCTTGCCCCCGGCAGAATTCTCGCCATTCACAATCACCAGGTCAATGCCCCTGCTCTGCTTCAGCTCCCTGGTATAGCGGTCAAAGGCCCTGCGGCCTGTGCGCCCTACCACGTCACCTGTAATTAAAATCTTCAACCTATTTCCTCCCGGTGCTTAATAGACCATTACCCTGCCTTCCTCACGGATACCCACCATATTCTCATGGATATGGTTTGTTCTCAGAAAACGTATCCTGTGGTCAATCATCTCTGACTGATTAAAAAGCACATCCTCATCAATATTGTTCACGGTATCAGCCAGCAGCAAATCACTGAAATGATCCCGGATGATACTCACCAGAATATCCAGCTCAGCCCTGGTCAGGCTATCTATGTCACGGAAAATGCGCAGCACCCCCTTGGCGTAGAAAAACGCCAGCCTGGCCCTGCTGAATCCCTCCAATTCGTGGTAAAGCCTCATGCTGTCAGTAATCACCTTGTCAGCTTTCTTCATGCGTTCCTCTGTGGGAACATCCTTCAGTGTAAAATCAAGCCAGACACCGCTATCCTCGGAATCCAGCGTTACCTTTGCCATTTCAGGAAAGCACATCAAAATAGATGCCACCAGCTGAATGCCATCCATTGATGCCTCGCTGGGAGTAACTCCTGTTTTATTCTCGCCCATAATCTTCCTCCTTTTCAATCCTGACGAAGATTACTATCTATTACCAATTATCCAACATTCCAAAATAAACTGCAATACTTATCTTTTCAGCCAAAACTTTAACCTGCTATATTTAATGAAAAGGAGCTGCCATCCCACGACAACAGCCCCACTCATTTGCCAATAATTATTTCGCGTAATCAACTACACGGGTTTCACGGATAATAGTAGCCTTTATCTGGCCAGGGTATTCCAGCTCAGCCTCAATCTTCTTGACAATATCGTGAGCCAAAGTAATGGCACCTGCATCGTCAACCTTATCCGGCTTGACCATCACGCGGATTTCGCGGCCTGCCTGAATGGCAAAGCAGCGCTCAACACCGCTGAAGCCCTCGGCAATCTCCTCCAGGCGGGTAAGACGCTTCAGGTATGCCTCCAGGCTCTCACGGCGTGCCCCAGGACGGGCAGCAGAAACGGCATCTGCCGCAGCCACCAGCACAGCCTCCACCGTATTCGGCTCCACATCACCATGATGTGCCATAATGGCATTGATGACATCCTTGGACTCACGGTACTTCTTGGCCACATCTGCACCGATAGTAACATGGGTGCCCTCCACCTCGTTATCGATGGACTTGCCAATATCGTGGATAAGGCCGGCACGCTTTGCCAGCATTACATCCACCCCCAGCTCCGCAGCCATCATGCCTGCCAGGTGGGATACCTCCACGGAGTGATTGAGCACATTCTGGCCATAGCTGGTGCGATAGCGCAGACGCCCCAGAAGCCTTACCAGCTCAGGGTGCAGCCCGTGCACGCCTGTATCAAAGGTAGCCTGCTCACCGGCCTCCTTGATGCGCTGCTCCACCTCCCGGCGGGCTTTCTTCACCATATCCTCAATGCTGGTAGGATGAATACGGCCATCAGCAATCAGCTTCTCCAGGGCAATCCTTGCCACCTCACGGCGTACCGGGTCAAAGCCCGACAGGATAACAGCCTCCGGGGTATCATCAATAATCAGGTCAATGCCGGTCATGGTCTCAAGAGCGCGGATATTGCGCCCCTCACGGCCGATAATGCGTCCCTTCATCTCGTCATTCGGCAATGCTACCACAGAAACCGTAGTTTCTGCCACATGGTCAGCAGCACAGCGCTGAATCGCCATGGAAATAATATTCCGTGCCTTCTTTTCAGCCTCGTCCTTGGTCTGCTGCTCATAATCCTTAATCATCATTGCCTTCTCGTGCTGCAGCTCCTCCTCGACCTCGGCCAGCAGCATGGTCTTTGCTTCTTCCGTGGTCAGGCTGGAAATGCGCTCCAGCTCCGTCTTCTGCTTCTCGTGCAGCTCATTGATGGCAGCCTGACTCTTTTCCAGCTTGGCTTCCTTGGCAGCAATGGCCTCCTCCTTCTTTTCCATGGAGTCCAGCTTGCGGTCAAGGTTCTCCTCCTTGGATACCAGACGGCGCTCCTGCCGCTGCAATTCATTGCGGCGGTCACGGGTTTCACGATCTAATTCCTGACGAAGACGATGTACGTCTTCCTTTGCTTCTAACAGCTTTTCCTTCTTTGCAGCCTCACCCTTGGACTCTGCGGCTCTGATAATGCGCTTTGCTTCCTCCTCGGCAGAGCCGATCTGCTTCTCAGCAGCCTGCTTGCGCATCATATAGCCCCCAGCACCGCCTGCCGCCAGGGCAACAACTGCTGCAAGTATAATCTCAATGATAATAACACACCTCCCCTTCTAAAATTTTTTTGCCATCTCATGGCGTTAATTATCATTTAGCGGCTGTGACTACACACAACCATACCATTCTATTTTACGAATTATTAAGATTAAAGTCAAGAAGTTAAATTTCAGTTTATACAGCGGTCGGCAATAGCAAGTTTCGTCAGCCTCCCGGCTCCCCCTTTTCAGCTTTTTCGTAAAGTCAGATTGATTACCTTGGTAGCGTACAGCAGAGTATAGTTGATAACTATGTGCATATCTGTTCAGACACAAAGAGGGACAGGTGCGGCATGTACCCAAAGAAAACCTTGAGTGCAGCCTCGCTTCTTAGCGAGTGCGAGCGTAAGCGACGCAGGAGCTTAGAAGCGCGAGGCTGTGCTAAGAGCGAGAGCGAGTTTTCTATGGGTACTGCCGCTACCTGTCCCTTTATAATGTCTGAACAGAGTCCACTAACTATCAAACCATTTCAGTCAGTATGTGCACGAAGTAACAAACCGGCACTACGACAAACTGAAATTCACACCTTCATGCGATTAATAGCACTGAACAGCGCCATAACCGAAGCAGACATAACATCCGTATCCATCCCGGCACCCCAGGTAATAGTCCCATCCGGAGCAGTCACGCCGATATATGCCATAGCACGGGAGGTGGAGCCTATCTCCAGGGCATGCTCACTGTAAATGAGGTTGCTGTAGCGCACATCGGTATTTTCCTGAATAGCATTGCTGATGGCATCCAGGCGACCGTTGCCCTTTGCCTTGAAGACAGTCGGCTTGCCGTTGATTTCCAGCTCCACATAGCCGGTACGGGTGCCGTCCACCTCTTTTTTCAGGCTGAAGTCAATCAGCTTGTACGGCTCGCTGACATTCACATACTCATCCTGGAAAATCTGATAGATTTCATCACCCAGCAGCTCCTTGTGCTTGTGGTCGGATACCCCCTTGACGCAATAGCCAAAATCCTCACGCATCTTCTTCGGCATAGAAATACCATACTTCTGCTCCATGATATAAGCAACGCCCCCCTTGCCGGACTGGCTGTTGATGCGGATAACATCAGCCTCATATTCACGACCTACATCATGAGGGTCAATAGGCAGATACGGCACAGTCCAATGGTCAGGGTCCTGCTCCTCACGCCACTTCATGCCCTTGGCAATAGCATCCTGATGGGAGCCGGAGAAAGCTGCAAATACCAAGGCACCGGCATAAGGCTGGCGCTCATGGACACGCATACGGGTAACCTTCTCATAGAGGTCAACCAGATCAGGCAGGTTGCTGAAATCCAGTCCAGGGTCTACCCCCAGTACATACATATTCATGGCAATGGTGACAATATCCGCATTGCCGGTACGCTCGCCATTGCCGAACAGAGTTCCCTCGATGCGGTCAGCACCTGCCAGGATGCCCAGCTCTGAGTCAGCCACACCGCAGCCCCGGTCGTTATGCGGATGCAGGGACAGCTCCACCGCATCACGGTATTTCAGGTTCTGGGAAATATACGCCACCTGCATGGCATAGATGTGAGGCATGGACATTTCCACAGTTACAGGTATGTTGATAATCGCCTTGCGGTCAGGTGTCGGCTGCCATACATCCAGCACGGCATTGCACACCTCCAGGGCATACTCAGGCTCGGTGCCGGTAAAGCTCTCCGGGGAATACTCAAAGCGGTAGTTGGCCCCTGCTTCCTCCGTCAGCTTCTTCAGGAGCTTCGCCCCCTCAATGGCTATCTGCTTGATTTCCTCCTTGTCCTTGCGGAACACCTGCTGACGCTGTGCCAAAGAGGTGGAGTTATACACGTGGACAATGGCATTCTTGACACCCTCCAGTGCCTCAAAGGTCTTCTTGATGATATGCTCACGGGCCTGGGTAAGCACCTGCACGGTCACATCATCAGGAATCAGGTCTTCCTCCACCAGGCGGCGCAGGAACATATACTCAGTCTCAGAAGCAGCCGGGAAACCCACCTCAATCTCCTTGAAGCCCACCTGCACCAGCATCTTGAAGAACTCAATCTTCTCATCCAGGCTCATTGGGATAATCAGTGCCTGGTTGCCATCCCTGAGGTCAACGGAGCACCAGGTTGGTGCCTTGTCCGGGTGCTGCTTGTAAGCCCAGCTCAGGTCAATGGTCGGCGGCATAAAATATCCTTCATGATACTTCTTTACATTTTCCATTACAAATCTCTCCTTTTAATCCTCGGCAGGCAAAATCCTGCCCAACTACATATCAACCCTCGGAGACCGGGCATATAAAAAGGCTCCGTCTCCTTTTACAGAGACGAAGCCCGAAAACTCCGTGGTACCACTCATCTTCGCACAAAGCCTGTGCGCACTCATTACGGATACATGCATATCCTCCTGCTGTAACGGCCAGTTCCCGGCACCGCCTACCATGCCGCCACCATATCATAGCACAACCATGCCATAACACCGATCAGCATTTCAGCGGGCTGCTCCGGGGCCAGTTCACATCGGCCTGCCTGCTGCCTCGCACCACCCGGCAGCTCTCTGGAAAACTCAGCCCACGCTACTACTCCCCATCAAAGCATTTCGCATATTTACTTGCGTGAGTAAAAGTATAGCAAATATTCACACAAAATTCAAGTACCAGATGTGATTTTTGTTGCCTGACATGTACATCAGCCAACACCATGGCTTTACTGCTTGGCAAAATGCAGCCTGCCATTCTCCACGCTCATGGCAACCGTATCACCCTCGCTGACATCACCCCGGATAATGGACTTGCTGAGCTCCGTTTCCACTGTGTGGCTCAAAAGGCGGCGCAGCGGGCGGGCGCCAAAATCCGCATCAAAGCCCTGGTCAGCCAAAAGCTGCAAAGCAGCATCGTCCCAGGTAAGGTGCAGCTTGATCTGCTTTTCCAGACGGCTATCCAGCTGATGCAGCAAAAGGGCGGCAATATTCTTCACCTGCTCCTTGGCCAGCCCCTTGAACACCACAATATCATCCACCCGGTTCAGGAACTCAGGACGGAAATAATCCTTCAAAATCTCCTTGACGGTCTGCTCCGCCTCACCGTACTCCTTGCTGAGAATCTCATGGGAGCCCAGGTTGGAAGTCATGATGATGACAGTATTCTTGAAGTTTACTACCCTGCCCTTGCCATCGGTGAGCCTGCCATCATCCAGAATCTGCAGCAGCACATTGAACACATCCCTATGTGCCTTCTCAATCTCATCCAGCAGGATGACGCTGTACGGACGGCGGCGCACCGCCTCGGTCAGCTGGCCGCCCTCATCGTAGCCCACATAGCCCGGAGGCGCACCAATCAGCCTTGCCACAGAGTGCTTCTCCATGTACTCGCTCATGTCGATGCGGATCATGCTGCGCTCATCATCAAAGAGCGCCTCTGCCAGTGTCTTGGCCAGCTCCGTCTTGCCCACGCCGGTAGGCCCCAAAAAGATAAAGGAACCAATCGGCCGCTCCGGTGCCTTGATACCGGCACGGGCACGGAGAATAGCCTCGCTGACCACCTTGACAGCCTCATCCTGGCCAACTACCCGCTCATGGAGCACATCCTCCAGATGCAAAAGCTTTTCCCTTTCGCCGGTGAGCATCTTGGCCACAGGAATGCCAGTCCAGCGGCTGACCACCCTGGCAATGTCTTCCTCGCCAACCTCCTCCTTCAGAAGCTGGTTATCAGAAGACTTGGCGGCAATGGCGGCTTCCTCCGCCTCCAGCTTTTTCTGCAGCTCCGGCAGCCTGCCGTATTTCAGCTCCGACAGCTTGTTCAGGTCATAGTCCCTTTCCGCGCTCTCCATCTGGCTGCGTACCGCATCCATTTCCTTCTTGATGCCGCGAACGCGGAGGATTGCCTGTTTCTCAGCCTCCCACTGCTGCTGCAGCTCCTGCTGCTGGCTTTGCAAGTTTTCCTTTTCCTTCTGGATATCAGCCAGTTTCTCCTGCCCGGCTGCATCATTTTCCTTCTGCAAGGCCTGCTCCTCGATTTCCAGCTGGAGAATCTTGCGGCGCACCTCATCCAATGGCCCCGGCATGGATTCAATCTCCGTGCGGAGCTTGGCTGCCGCCTCATCCACCAGGTCAATGGCCTTGTCCGGCAGGAAACGGTCGGAAATATAACGGTCAGACAGCACAGCTGCCGATACCAGGGCCGCATCCCGGATGCGGACGCCATGGTGCACCTCGTAACGCTCCTTCAGTCCACGGAGAATGGAAATGGTATCCTCCACGGAAGGCTCCCCTACCATGACCGGCTGGAAGCGGCGCTCTAACGCACTGTCCTTCTCGATGTACTTTCTGTACTCATTCAGGGTAGTAGCACCAATGCAGCGCAGCTCCCCCCTGGCCATCATCGGCTTCAGCAGGTTGCCTGCATCCATGGCACCATCAGTGGCACCGGCACCTACGACAGTGTGCACCTCATCAATGAACAGCAAAATCTGCCCGTCGGACTTGACCACTTCGTTGAGAACTGACTTCAGCCTTTCCTCAAACTCACCCCGATATTTGGCACCAGCCACCAGGGCACCCATATCCAGTGAAAACAGTGTCTTATTCTTCAGGGACTCCGGCACATCACCTGCCACGATACGCCGTGCCAGGCCTTCCACGATGGCGGTCTTGCCTACGCCCGGCTCACCGATCAGCACCGGGTTGTTCTTGGTGCGGCGGGACAAAATCTCAATGGTGCGGCGGATTTCATCATCCCTGCCGATAACCGGATCCAGCTTGCCCTGCCTTGCCACCTGGGTCAGATCCCTGCCGAACTTCTCCAGTGCCTTGTAGCCATCCTCGGGATTGGTTGAATTAACATTCTGCTTGCGGTTCTTCTTGATGGAAGCCATGATGCCGGATTTGCTTATGCCAAAATCCCGGCAGATGCTGCGCACCTCCTCGCCACCATCCTCGGCAATAGCCAGCAGCAGGTGCTCGGTGCTGATGTAGTCATCATGCATGGACTTTGCCAGCTGCTCGGACTTGGCCATAACACGCCCCAGCTCCACGCTCATGGTGAGCCTGTCCTGTCCCTTGACACTAGGGATTTTTCTCAGCTGCTGCTCCAGCCGCTGCTGCAGCATAGCAAGGTCAGCCCCTGCCTCCTGAAAAATAGTCTCCAAAAGCCCCTCCGGCTCCTGCACCAGTGCCAGAAGCACATGCAGGCTGCCAATCTCCTGATGATAGTGCAGTGCCGCATTCTGCTGGGCACGCTGCAATGTATTCAAAACTCTCTGAGTATATTTTTCCTGTTCCATATCTTATTCTCCACCTTTCTAATACAATCACGCCAATGCTTGATACATGATGGTTAGTTTGTCTTTTTGACTTTCTGTATCTATTATAAAACAAAAAGACAAAAAGTCAATCGCTTTTTGTCTTTTTGACTAATTATTTTCCCATTTTTTTCGGCAGGGACAATTCCACTGTAAAGGTGGTCCCCTTGCCCAATTCACTATCTACATAAATGTAGCCATGATGCACGTCAACGATATCCTTAGCAATGGCAAGCCCCAGGCCGTTACCGCCCATCTGACGGGAACGTGCCTTGTCCACCCGATAGAACCTGCCAAAAATCTTCTCCTTATCCTCCTTGGCAAGCCCGATGCCGTTATCAGCCACGCTGAACCGCAGCTTTTTCCCTCGCGGCACCTCGGCTGTCACCGTTACAGTGCCATAATTCTGAGTGTATTTGACAGCATTATCTACCAAAATGGTAATCAGCTGGCTGATTTTCTGCTCATCACCTACCCACAGGATAGACTCCGCTATATTGCCCACCAAAGCAATATCCTTCTGCTCTGCCAGAGGCTGCATGTTGCGCAGCACCTGCCGCAGGGAAGCTGACATATCGAATTCCTGCATATTGAGGCTTTCCACGTTATTGTCGCTGCGGGCAATAATGAGCAAATCACCTACCAGCTTGCTCATCTTCTTGACCTCGTCCTTTACGTCGTCAAGCACCTGCCGCAAAAAAGGCGACTGCACCGCCGGGTCATTGCTGAGAAGGTCAGCCGATGCCATAACTACGCTGAGAGGCGTGCGCAGCTCATGGGAAGCATCTGCCGTAAACTGCTTCTGCCGGTCATAGGCAGCCTGCATAGGTGCCATGACACAGCCGGCAATATAATAGCCTGCCATGGCAGCCAGCACCAGGGCCACCAGGGCTACAATCCCCAGAAAATAGGAAAACTTCGTCAGCCCCTTGTACAGGGCATTAATGTCCTTGCCAAGATAGACTACGCCCACGTTCTGGCCGTTAATCTTCACATAAGCGGCAGTCATCATGATTACCTTGTCAGGATTGCCCTCATGCTCAAAGACAGCCACATCAGAAAAGGGCACATTCCCGTGCCTGATCAGCTCCAGCACCTCATCCTCCAGCCGCTGGGGAGCCCTGGAAAAATGGCGCAGCTCCCCCGTATTGTCATAGGCATAGAAAAACATCCTCTCCCGATAGCCCAGGTCATCAGGAAAGAAATTGGATTGCATCATCAGTGCCTCGCCTGAAGCCACATCCTGCACGGTACTGGACAATTCCCGTGCCTGCTCGGAGCTTACCGCCCAGATCATCCCCCGATAGCTCAGAACAATCAAAAGGGCAAAGAGCAAAAACATCAGGGTGGTATAAGCCACTGTCAGCCTCAGGCGGCTCCTGTAGAAAATATTGGTCAGCTTATGCTTATTTAATTTCCAGTTTATAGCCAACACCCCGAATCGTGCTTATAATCATCTGGCCGTCAGCCGACTCCAGCTTCTTCCTTAAAAGCTTTACATAGGAATCGATATTGTTGGAGCTTACCTCTGACTCAAGTCCCCAGATTCTATCCAGAATAATATCCCGTGGCACCACGATTCCCATATTTTGCACCAGCAGGTCAAAAATCTGGAATTCACGAGGGGAAAGCTGTATCACCTGCTCCCCCTTTTCCAATACCTTTGATGTCCTGTCCAAGGTAAAATCCCCCAAGTCCATCATATCCTGCTGGATTTTCTGGCTGCTGCGCCTTCCCAGGGCACGCAGGCGCGCCATCAGCTCCGCAAACTCAAAGGGCTTTACCAGATAATCGTCAGCCCCGGCATCCAGCCCCGTCACCCTGTCCTCTATGGAATCACGGGCTGTCAGCAGCAGGATTGCCCTCTGATAGCCATCACTGCGCAGCTTTTTGCAGGCATCCACCCCGGACATCTTCGGCATCATCCAGTCCAGCACCAGCACATCATAGTCCTCATACATGGCATAATCATAAATCATATCGCCAGTAGTAACCCACTCGGTAGAAATGCCATTCTGCTCCAGCATGTACTTTATCAGCTTGCCCAGCTTCATATCATCCTCTGCCAGCAAAACATGCATAATATCAACCTCCACACATACTTAGCTAGTTTCATTCTACTAGTGTTGGGTGAAAATTCCATGTAAATGGTAAATTTCAGTTTGTCGTAGTGCCGGTTTGTTACTTCGTGCACATACTGACTAAAATGGTTTGATAGTTCGTGGACTCTGTTCAGACATTATTAAAAGGACAGGTAGCGGCAGTACCCATAGAAAACTCGCTCTCGCTCTTAGCACAGCCTCGCGCTTCTAAGCTCCTGCATCGCTTACGCTCGCACTTGCTAAGAAGCGAGGCTGCACTCAAGGTTTTCTTTGGGTACATGCCGCACCTGTCCCTCTTTGTGTCTGAACAGATATGCACATAATAATCCAACTGCATTCAATTAGTATGCAACTGTAGCAACTAATTCTGACTTTACGAGCAAGCCTGAAAAGGGGGAGCCGGGAGGCTGACGAAACTTGCAATTGCCAACCGTTGCATAACGTATAGTGCAAGTAAACAATTCTTCAGCCCAACTGTATAAGTTGCATGGGATAAACTGCTACCCTTAGCATAAGAATATAGTGACATGTAAACAAGCCTGTTTATAAGAGCAGGTTGCCTTGCATAGTAGTTGGCAGTATCAAGTCTCGTCAGCTCCCAGCCCCCCCTATTTCAGGCTTATTCGTAAAGCTGTATAGGGCACTATGGTAACAAATAATGTATGTGGTTCTGTCATTTTGTTTATATCTGTTCAGACAAAGAAAGGGATGAGTGAGGACAGTACCCATAGAAAACCTTTGTTGTACCTCGGTGCTTAGCGGGTGATATGCCGGTGGCATATCACCCAGCACAAGACAGCTGCGAAGCGTTGTCTTGTGCTGCGACTTTGCGAGCCGTAGGCGAAGCGTGAGTTTAGCATCCGCTAGGTACAACTAGGAGCGCGAGCGTGTTTTCTATGGGTAGCTGTCCCGCTCAGCCCATTTTTAATCTGAACAGAGTGCACAAACCCACAAAATTCATCCGTTAATGTTCCAGAAGTCTCGTACTTTCACGACGATAAACTGAAATTTATCTATTTATGCTGTCGCGCAAGATAACGTCATGGGAGCCGCCCTCTACGATACTGGTAGAGGACACCAGGGTAAGCCGTGCCTTCTCCTGCAGCTCCGGAATGCTCAGGGCACCGCAGTTGCACATGGTAGAACGGATCTTGCTCAGGGTAATGCCTACATTGTCCTTCAGGCTGCCGGCATAAGGCACATAGGAGTCAACGCCCTCCTCGAAGGACAGCTTCTTGGCACCGCCCAGGTCGTAACGCTGCCAGTTGCGGGCACGATTGGAGCCCTCGCCCCAATACTCCTTGTAGTAGGTGCCATTAATCTTCACAACATCCGTCGGGCTCTCATCGAAGCGGGAGAAATACCTTCCCAGCATCATGAAGTCCGCACCCATAGCCAGTGCCAAAGTCATGTGATAATCATGCACAATACCGCCATCGGAGCATACCGGAATATAAATGCCGGTAGCCTCATAATACTCATCACGGGCTGCGCACACATCAATCAGGGCAGTAGCCTGACCGCGGCCGATACCCTTGGTCTCACGGGTAATGCAGATGGAACCGCCGCCGATACCAACCTTGATAAAGTCAGCGCCTGCCTTGGCAAGGAACATAAAGCCTTCACGGTCAACTACATTGCCGGCACCAACCTTCACATCCTCGCCGAAATTCTCGTGGATGTACTTCAGGGTGATGCGCTGCCACTCGGAGAAGCCCTCGGAGGAGTCAATGCACAGCACATCGGCACCGGCCTTCAAAAGGGCAGGCACGCGCTCTGCATAGTCACGGGTATTGATACCGGCACCTACGATGTAACGCTTCTTCTCGTCAATCAGCTCCAGCTCGTTTTCCTTATTGTCAGTATAATCCTTGCGGAATACCATGTAGCGGAGGCGCTGGTTCTCATCAATCAGCGGCAGCATGTTCAGCTTGTTGTCCCAGATGATGTCGTTGGCCTCGGACAAGGTAGTATCTGCACTGGCATAGACCAGCTTCTCAAAAGGAGTCATGAATTCCTTGGCAGGAGTATCAGGGCTCATGCGGGTAACCCGGTAGTCACGGCTGGTAACGATGCCCAGCAGCTTGCCGGTAGGGGTACCGTCCTCGGTTACTGCCATAGTGGAATGGCCGGTCTTTTCCTTCAGTGCCAAAATCTCTGCAATCGTAGTCTCAGGGGTGATATTGGAATCACTGTCCACGAAGCCGGACTTGAAATTCTTTGCCCTTGCCACCATAGCAGCTTCTTCCTCAATAGTCTGGGAACCATAGATAAAGGAAACGCCGCCCTCACGCGCCAATGCCACTGCCATGCGGTCATCAGATACAGACTGCATGATAGCGGAGGTCATCGGAATGTTCATGGAAATCTTCGGTTCCTCACCCTTCTTGAACTTTACCAATGGAGTCTTCAAGGAAACATTCGCCGGAATGCACTGATCCGAAGAATAACCAGGTACCAGCAGGTACTCGCCAAAGGTATGAGATGGTTCACTGAAATAGAATGCCAACTTAATCCCTACTTTCTGTAAAATATTTAACTAATGCCCGACATACATCAGGCTCCTTTAACCGAATTATATCCGCAGATATTGTTACTATACTAGTACAAACTCTGTCACTTGTCAATTTTTTTCTGCAAAAAAGAACAGTCCCCGGAAAGCCATCAGCCTCACAGGGACTGTTATATTTTATGGTAAATTACTCAACAGTAACGGACTTGGCAAGGTTTCTAGGCTTGTCCACATCACAGCCACGGGTAAGTGCGGTGTAATAAGCCAGCAGCTGCAGCGGCAGCACAGTCAGCAGCGGAATCAGCAGCTCATCCGTCTCCGGCACAAAGATAACATGGTCGGTATACTTGTGCAGCTCTGTATCCCCCTTGGCGGCAACACCGATAACCACTGCATCACGGGCCTTTACTTCCTTAATATTGCTCAAGGTCTTCTCGTAGACGCTTCTCTGGGTAGCCAGTGCCACCACAGGAATGCCGCGGGTAATCAGTGCCAGGGTGCCGTGCTTCAGCTCCCCTGCCGCATAAGCCTCCGCATGGATATAGGAAATCTCCTTCAGCTTCAGGGAACCTTCAAGAGCTACATGATAGTCAAGGGCACGCCCCAGGAAGAACACATCATCATTGTAGCCATACTGCTGGGCAAAAGCCTTGATCGGATCCACATCCTCAAGGGTTTCACTGATCTGGGCAGGAATATTCCGCAGCTTGCCCAAAAGCTCCCTCATGCGGCTATCCTCTACAGTGCCCCGGAGGCCTGCCATATAAGCTCCTAGCAGGAACATAACAATCAGCTGGGTAGTATATGCCTTGGTGGAAGCCACGGCAATCTCAGGGCCCGCCCAGGTATAAACAACCTGATCTGCCTCACGGGCAATAGAGGAGCCTACCACATTGGTAACGGCCATAGTCTTGGAGCCGAGACGCTTTGCTTCTTTCAAAGCAGCCAGGGTATCGATAGTCTCGCCGGACTGGCTGACTACGATAGTCAGGGTATTGTCATCAATAATCGGCTTCCTGTAACGGAACTCAGAGGCAATATCCACCTCAACCGGCACCCTTGCCAAATTTTCAATATAGTACTTGCCCACCAGGCCTGCATGATAAGCAGTACCGCAAGCAATAATAAACACCTTGGAGAAGGAATTTACATATTCCGCTGTCCACTTCAGCTCGTCCAGGATAACAGCACTGTCATCCTTGGCAATACGGCCGGACAGGGTATCACGGACAGCCTTCGGCTGCTCATGAATTTCCTTCAGCATGAAATGCTCATAACCGCCCTTCTCGGCAGCCTCGGCATTCCAGTTCACCTCAAATACCTTCTTGGTAATAGGCTCGCCCCGGCGGTTGGTAATCCAGACGGAATCCTTCTTCACCACAGCCACCTCGCCATCATTGATGATATAGGTACGACGGGTACGGGCAATAATAGCAGGAATATCGGAAGCGATGAAGTTCTCCCCTTCACCCAGGCCGATAACCAGCGGATTATCCTGCTTGGTGCAGATCAGGGTATCCGGATCTGCCTTGGACATGAACACGATGGAGTAGGAGCCCTCAATGCGGCGCAGCACCTTGCGGACAGCTGCCTCGAAGTCACCCTCATAATAGGTCTCCAGAAGGTGAGGCAGCACCTCGGTATCCGTCTCAGACTTGAATACATGGCCTGCCTCAATCAATTCTTCCTTCAAGGCAAGATAATTCTCAATAATGCCGTTGTGCACCACGGCAAAATCACCGGTGCAGTCAGTATGCGGATGAGAATTCAGGTCGGAAGGGCCGCCATGGGTTGCCCAGCGGGTATGGCCGATACCCATGCAGCCCACAGGCACGTTGCTATCAATCTTCTTCTCCAGCTCTGCCAGGCGGCCAACGCTCTTTTCCACGCGGATGGCATCAGACTCCCCATTGTATACGGCAATACCGGCGGAATCATAGCCACGGTACTCCAGCTTGGTCAATCCCTCAATCAAAAACCTTGCCGCCTGCTTGTCGCCTACATAACCAACAATACCACACATAAATAAAACCTCCAAATCTGCTGCCGTGACAGCCCAAAATCCACTCCGCCATCAGGCAGCCTGCCTGAAGTCCTGACCTGCCCGTGCCCGCTGCTTTGTACCCCCGGTCGCCCGGGGGCTTTGACAGCTGCTGACGATGGGGCATCCCACCGGGAGGCATCCGCTGATATATCGACAACCTCCATCCTCGTCATCTTGCGCCCCTGCACATCCGTCAGGCACAAGACCATGCGCTAAACCCGTACATGAACCAGCCTCAAAAGCCACACACATACAAGCCTTTTCCCGGCTGCCGCAGCCATCGCCCAGGACCAAGCGAAAACTGCACATAACAGCCAGCTTCCATTATTCTAGTCTATAACATGGGTTTAGTCAATAAAATTTTCTCAAAGCCAGGCACTATCCCTTAGTGCCAAAATTCAAACAACAAAAAGGGTGCCCCATCCAGCTTCAGGGATAGGACACCTCTTTCAAATACTGTGCATATAGCAACGGCTGCTGACCTTATGACTCAGGCAGCCCTGCGCCGTCAGCATACGCCCCAGGGCATATTACATCATGCCAGGCATGCCGCCCATGGCCGGAGCAGCAGGAGCTGCACCCTCAGGAGCAGGCTTGTCAGCAACCAGAGTCTCAGTGGTGAGAACCATAGCTGCAATGCTGGCTGCATTCTGCAGGGCGGAACGGGTAACCTTGGCAGGGTCAACGATACCTGCCTCAATCATGTTCACATACTCATCCTTGGCTGCATCATAGCCAACGCCGATACCTGCATTCTTAACCTCGGCAACAACCACGGAGCCTTCCTTGCCTGCATTGCTGGCAATCTGGCGAACAGGCTCCTCGATAGCACGGCGTACAATGTTGATACCGGTCTTTACGTCGCCCTCTGCCTCCAGCTTGTCAAGAGCAGGGAGAATGTCGATAAAGGTAGTACCGCCACCGGCCACAATACCTTCCTCAACAGCAGCACGGGTAGCGTTCAGGGCATCCTCTACGCGATACTTCTTGTCCTTCATCTCTACCTCGGTAGCAGCACCGATTTCGATAACAGCTACGCCGCCGGACAGCTTGGCAAGACGCTCCTGCAGCTTCTCCTTGTCAAAGTCGGAGGTGGTGTCAGCAATCTGCTTCTTGATCATCTCAACACGGGCAGCGATAGCATCCTTGTCGCCCATGCCGTCAACAATAGTGGTATTCTCCTTGGAGGAATGTACCTGACGGGCACGGCCCAGATCCTCGATGGTTACGCTGTCCAGCTTGCGGCCAACTTCCTCGGAAATAACCTGGCCGCCGGTGAGGATAGCAATATCCTCCAGCATAGCCTTGCGGCGGTCGCCAAAGCCAGGAGCCTTGACAGCCAGAGCCTTGAAGGTACCGCGGAGCTTGTTTACAACGATGGTAGCCAGAGCCTCGCCGTCCAGATCCTCGGCAATGATTACCAGCTCCTTGCCCATCTTGACAACCTGCTCCAGGATTGGCAGGATTTCGTTGATGGTGGAAATCTTCTTGTCGGTAATCAGGATGTATGGATTATCCATAACGGCTTCCATCTTGTCGGTATCAGTTACCATGTAAGGGGAGATATAGCCGCGGTCAAACTGCATGCCCTCTACTACGGACAGGCTGGTCTCCATGCCCTTGGACTCCTCAACGGTGATAACGCCTTCCTTGCCAACCTTCTCCATGGCATCAGCAATGTAATGGCCGATTTCCTCATCAGCGGAAGAAATAGTGGCAACCTGGGCAATCTCGGACTTGCTGTTTACGGACTTGGATACGGACTTGATTTCCTCTACCAAGGTCTTTACGGCAGTCTCGATGCCCTTCTTCAGTACCATCGGGTTGGCACCGGCAGCTACGTTCCTCATGCCCTCATGAATCATAGCCTGTGCCAAAAGGGTTGCAGTAGTAGTACCGTCACCAGCAATGTCGTTGGTCTTGGTAGCAACCTCGCGCACCAGCTGTGCGCCCATGTTCTCAAACGGATCCTCCAGCTCAATATCCCGGGCGATAGTAACGCCGTCATTGGTAATGGTAGGAGCACCGAATTTCTTGTCCAGAACCACGTTGCGGCCCTTTGGACCAAGAGTAACCTTTACTGCGTTTGCCAATGCATCAACGCCCTTGCCCAGTGCACGGCGTGCTTCTTCATCAAATAAAATCTGCTTTGCCATTTAGAATTACCTCCAATGTATAGATGTGCAGCTTTTTTGCTATGCTCAGCTGCTTTTAATTACAAAACCAATTGGCTTGATTACTCGGCTACAGCCAGGATGTCGCTCTGACGAACTACCAGATAGTCCTTGCCCTCAACCTTGACCTCGGTACCTGCGTACTTGGAGTAGATTACCGCATCGCCAACCTTCACGTCCATAGGCACGCGATTGCCATCCTTGTACTCGCCAGGGCCTACTGCAACGACAACGCCCTTCATAGGCTTCTCCTTGGCAGTGTCAGCCAGGATAATGCCGCTGGCAGTCTTGGTCTCTGCCTCTGCAACCTCAATCACAACTCTGTCACCCAATGGTCTAATCATATTTATCTGCCTCCTAAAAAATTTAGATGGATTTAAACTTTTTTGTTGTTAGCACTCTTTTTTGCTGAGTGCTAACTGCAAGTATTATAATAAAACCTTTTCGTCAAAAAGTCAATAAGTCAAGAGAAAATTTTTCAGTTTGTCGTAGTGGTAGATTGTTACTTCGTGCATATAATGACGTAGCTTGTTAGTTCGTGGATTCTGTTCAGACATTTAAAATGGACAGGTAGCGGCAGTACCCATAGAAAACTCGCTCTCGCTCTTAGCACAGCCTCGCGCTTCTAAGCTCCTGCATCGCTTACGCTCGCACTCGCTAAGAAGCGAGGCTGCACTCAAGGTTTTCTTTGGGTACATGCCGCACCTGTCCCTTCTTATATCTGAACAGATATGCACGTAGTCATCAACTATACTCTGCTGTACGCTACCAAGGTAATCAATCTAACTTTACGAAAAAGCTGAAAAGAGGAAGCCGGGAAGCTGGCGAAGCCTGCTGCTGCCAGCCGCTGCATAAACGTATAGTGTTTCACAGCGATACAATGTCCTTTGGGTAAAATTATTTGATTTTTGCGTATAGACTCATATCTATTACCGTGCCATTTTTCACAGCATTGCTCCGAAGTATTCCTTCCATCTGAAAGCCGGCCTTTTCCAGCCCCCTGCAAGAAGCCATATTATACGCAAATGGCTCCGCAAAAATCCTGACAACATCCGAATGTGCAAAGATATACTCGCAGGCCTTTTTTACCGCACAGGTTCCTATCCCCTGTCCCCAATAGGGCTCACCGATATAATATCCCATCTCAGCCGTTCTAAAATGAATATTTTCACCTCGAAATGCACCAATATTGCCCACAACCCTGTCATCAGCAACTATCGCAAAAGAAAAATTCCTGGCATTATCAGCCGAAAGCATCATGGCAATATATTCCCTTGCATCCCCTTCAGTATATGGATACGGCAAACCATCACGCAATTTATCAAGCACGTGCCTGTTATTCAAAATTTCCGCCAAATAAGGTGCATCCTCCAGCTTCCACGCCCGCAATTTGCATTCCATCAAGACGCTCCCCTTCATCATCAAAACTATTTTCTAAACACAAACAGGTACTCATGGGCAATCAACAAAAAATTATATTTTACGCTATTTGTTTTCCAATAACCTGTTGCCCGGCAATTATGCTGTTCTTTGATAATCAATTCCTTCAAGGTAAAACCAGCTTTTTGGAAAACTTTCATTACGTCAAAAGACATAGGTATCATGCAGCCTTTTTTCCTTGTATCCCCCATCAGGATTGCACAAAACTTATTGCTCTTGAGAACTCTATAACTTTCTGCCGCCACCTTTTCCATTTCTACGAGAAAGTCTTTTACATTACACCTAGACAAATCATTGTCCAAATCGTCACTATACTTAATAATATCTGCATAAGGCGGATGAGTGCAGATAAAATCTATTTTTTCATCAGGAATAAAATCCAGATTTCTGGCATCACCCTTGTATAGATATACTTTACCGTTCGCGCCATCATGTTTAAAGTCTATTTTCTCCCTGCATCTATTTAGAGCTATATCATTGACATCTACACCAATAATATTTCTATTCAGCAACTTCGCTTCCACCAAAGTTGTTCCACCGCCAGCAAACTGATCCAATACTAGTTCCCCAGCCTTAGAGTAACGAAGTAATAAATTCCGTGGAATATATGGTGACCAATTACCACGCCACTTTGCATCATGGGTGGCCCAATCCCCTCGCTTAGGAAAAGACCAATGGGTTGTCATTTCCATCTCAAAGTTATCTGGTTCCCACTTAGTTATTTTTTTGCTCATCGAAATATCTCCGCCATAATTCCATCTTCCATATCCTTTATATTATAAACATGGTCAAGTACATCAAATGTTTCTTCCAGGTTATGCCGGGCACTATTCCAGCCCTTGCCATCCGTAAACCAAACAAAAGTAAATCCATCAATATCTTTTGATTCCAATGCCAGTGTCTTATAACTGCGAGCGGTTTCATTCAGCTTGCTGCCACCACCAGTATAAAAATTGGTTTCTATGCCATAAACGCCATTCTCTGTACGCACAACGTAATCAAAGCGTTTCTCAGTTTTTCCCTGATTGGAAATAGCTGATAAGTCCAAACCCCACTTTTGCGTTATTTCATGGATATACATCTCCTTAAAGTAGGTGCTATTCAATTTGAAGCCTGCCTTCTGAATATATTTTTCCACTAGATTTTCCATCAAATGTCCGCCCCTATTTTTGCGCCCATTTGAGTCCAGACCTGTTTCCACCCCAGTTACATAATCAAGCAAATTACCAATAATTCTTTTAGAAAGCAATTCAAACAAACCTGTCTTCTGCATAAAATAAGCGTACTGATCGGCAGATAATATGTCTTTTGCATTTCTATAAGACGTAAATCTGTACAGAAAGCTGCCATTCTCATCCTGGCAAAATATTTCCTTATCCCGTACAGCCAATAGAATTGGAATACATTTCAAAACTTCAGGATATTTTTTTATAATATGCAAAAAATCTTTCTCTATACATTTTGAACCAATCAACGAATTTAAAATATTAAGTTCTATTTTTATGGTATCTACATTATGATAAACTTTATCATAATTCACATAATAATCATAGGTTGCAATGCTCTCACGAAAACTGTTCAACCATTCATCAAATTTCCTTTTCACCACGATTATCCCCCTAAAAATTTGATATTAATAGCTCTGTTACACGCCCACGCTTGCTTCCCTTGCTATTTATCATGCGGTTCGCGCCTATTCTTTTAATATTGTACCCTTCATATAGTTCATCAAAAAAACTGTCATCCGAATCTACATTCCTGGGATCAGAATTACTCAGCACAAATAAAGCACCTCTGTCATCCACTTCCGTTACAAACTCAGCCAATTCTCTTTGATCCTCATCATTAAAACTTCCCTCTGTATATGACGTAAAACTAGCAGTAGGCGTAAGAGGTCGATACGGTGGATCGAAATATACAAAAGTTTCTGCATCAACAAAAGACAGACACTGCTTATAACTTCCACATTCAATCTTGACCTGGCGTAACTTTTCCGAAATCAACAAAATATTTTTTTCATCACAAATTAAAGGATTTTTATACTTTCCCATGGGAACATTGTACAAACCTTTTTTGTTAACCCTATACAAACCATTAAAGCAAGTTTTATTCAAAAATATCATCAACGCAGCCAGTTCTATCCTGCTACCTTCAGAAAATTTTCCTTTTAATTCATTAAATCTTTCACGTTTACTAGAAAAATACTCTTTCCTACCATCGTGAGCTAAAGGAATAAATTCTTCCTGATATTTATAAAGCACATCCAGCAACTCATGTGCATTATTTTTTACGACATGATAAGCATTCATTAGCTCACCATTTATGTCATTTATATAAACCTGATCCAGCTCATACCGATTTAAAATATCAAACAGAACTGCTCCGCCACCCACAAATGGTTCTGCATATTTTTTTAGGGTTGCATCTTCAAAGGGATACAAAGCACTTATATCCTTTAATAACTGCCCCTTGCCACCAGCCCATTTCAAAAACGGTTTTCCGATATTATCATCCTTCACCATACATCGTACTTTCATTGCATCGGCAGGCTTATCTGCACTTGCAGGAATTATCCACATATTGCCAACCATAGTGGCATAAGGTATACGACTTTCAGCACACAAAAATGCCACCTGTCTCTGAGAAATTCCCCATTTATTCGCTGCATCACGAGCTGAAATATACTCCAAAAATATCACTCACATTCTATACAATCAAAAAATTATGTATCTATTATATTCTAAAACGCTAATAATATCTATACAAATTAAAATTTCAGTTTGTCGTAGTGCCGGTTTGTTACTTCGTGCACATACTGATAACGTAATTTGATACTTCGTGGACTCTGTTCAGACATTATAAAGGGACAGGTAGCGGCAGTACCCATAGAAAACTCGCTCTCGCTCTTAGCACAGCCTCGCGCTTCTAAGCTCCTGCATCGCTTACGCTCGCAC
>NZ_VUNR01000022.1 GCF_009695585.1 Anaerovibrio slackiae | reverse complement strand
TTAAACTGTTTGTCATGTTGTTTAGCCATTCTGAAATCCTCCTCAAGATAGGTACATATATTGTACCATGTCATGAACTTATTTAGGATTTCTCATTTTGACTTGTACTATTTATATTCTAACTCCAGAGGTCGCTTTTATGGGATATATTACAGAAGTTTCTGCCAATGTGTGCCTGTACATTACTATTTTCTGAAATAATCTCTCCAGTATTGATTATGGTATTCCCAGCTGTAAACTTGCTCTCTCCATTACTCTTTATAGTGCCAAGGTTTAATACGCTATTCCTTGCCGTAAGAGAAAAACCACCATCCGTTGAGCAAATAGTGCCACGATTGATAAAATTAGCATCAGAACTATCCCCTGGAGAGTTGCCGGTGGTAATCTGGATCATTTGTACAGCATCAATGTTACCGTCATTGCTAATGCTACCTGTTTCTGTAAAAATATTCATTTCTTTTCCTGACTTTATAGAAGCATCCTCGTTAGTTGTGATGGTATTACCAATTTCCAACCGAACATTTCCAGCCGAGTCCAGAAGACCATTATTAATATTTAATGTTCCTGCATAGTAACCACCTCCTTCATCCTTTCGAGCATAGAGATAGATGTTACCATTTTCATCGGTTGAAGCAGTTAGACGCTCATTGGTTAATACGTTATTAATTTGTTGGTCAATATCATCAGTGTTAACGGTTTCGTTGAACACCACGCCTGTCTTTAAAGAAAAACCAGGACTAGAACTAGCAGTTGAACCCAGATTTATAGACACTGCCTCCAAATCTATTCCGGTTGCAGTATTAATATGTCCATCAATGTTAATTTTTCCCTCATCAGATAAACGTCCCCAGTTTCTATTTTTCACTGCATTAGCAGATGTATCAGCGTTTGCAAAATAGTATTTCCAAAAGTCAGATTCAGGAGCCACAACCGTAAGTGAGCCTGCATTAATTACGCCAGTAGAACCGACAACCATGCCTTGAGGGGATATGAAATATAAGTTGCCGTCAATTGTATTATTGCGTATACCGTTTACAATACCGCTAATATTAATTTGATTTTCTACAGTATTCACCAGGGTATCTAAAGCAGAACCAGTAGAGGAGTTTTTGAAATACAGATTAGCAATTTCACCATTCTCCACGGTAAATGTATTGAAACGATTCAATCCCACCTTGCCAGATGTATCAACTTCTCCGGCATAAATGTCAGCAACACCATTTTGCATTAGGTTATCACCTATTGAAGCTCCATTTGCGTCAATACGCACAATATTGCCAGCATACGCCTCGCCCCCCAGCCAAGGCGCAAAAACAAAGCCAGCTGCCAGCACATAATGCAGCACCTTCCTGCTCAGGGAATTTTTTTTGTCAGTCTTGCCATTCAAAGATTTTTGGCTTTTCTTTAATCTTTTTGGTTTACCAATCATATACGCTCCTCCTTCGGAAATTTAGAAGCTGCTCAGTCTTCTTTATAGCCTGCAAAATCAAGCTGCATGATATTCTGTCAAGATGCAAATAGATGCATTTTTATGGGAGAAATTTGTACATGCCTGCAAGTATTTAGACATAAGTACACTCCCAATACACCAAATATAATTATACACCTTTGTTTGTTCAAAAGGCAACAGACCATTATCCTATTTGGGTTTGCTGGAATTGCATTTTTGGGGGCTTTAGAACAAAACAAATAGTTATATGCACTGTGCAGCAGACTGCACCTGCCTATTAATATAAATATAGATATATATATTAATATTAACTTATATATTAATATATAAGTTAATATACCAAAAATACTTAAAAAAATTCTTTACATAATACCAGAAATGTAATATAATCACCTGTAATAGAACAAAAGGGGTGAGATGGTATGTATGCTTGTACCAAGGGGGCTACGACTCTGGGCGTGGACGGAGTGATTATTGATGTGGAGGTGGATGTGTCCAACGGGCTGCCCTGCTTTGAGATGGTGGGGATGCCGGATGCCATGGTGAGGGAGGCAAAGGAGAGGGTGAGGATTGCCATCCGCAATTCCGGCATTAGGCTGCAGCAGGACAAAGTGACGGTCAATCTGGCTCCGGCAGGTATGCGGAAGGACAGTGCCGGGCTGGATTTGCCCATTGCGGTGGCACTTCTGGCTGCCTACGGGGTGATTCCCACGGAAGGGCTGGACAGGTATCTGTTCATCAGCGAGCTGTCCCTGGAGGGGGAGTGCCGCCGGGTAAGCGGCGTGCTGCCCATGGCTATCAAGGCACAGGAAAGCGGCTTGCAGGCAGTAGTGGTGGCCAAGGGGAACATCAATGAAGCCCTGCTGGTGGATGGTATAGCGGTGTACGGCATTGAGAATCTGTCGGAATTGGTGGAGTTTCTCAGCGGCAGGGGGGAGCTGCAGCCAGCTGCCAAGGAACCAGCTCAGGAGGAACGGGAGGTATTGCAGGATGATTTTTGCGACGTGCAGGGGCAGTTTTTGGCCAAGCGTGCCTTTGAGATTGCGGCTGCTGGCGGTCACAACATCGTCCTGTCCGGCAGCCCCGGGGCTGGCAAGACCATGCTGGCACGGCGGATGGGCTCCATCCTGCCGGATATGACACGGAAGGAAGCCTTGGAGGTTACGAAGATTTATAGCATTGCCGGGCTCTTGAAAAACAACAGCGGCCTGATTACCCGGCGTCCCTTCAGGAGCCCTCATCACACTGTCTCCTCGGCTGCCATGATAGGGGGCGGCAGCATCCCCAAGCCCGGGGAGGTGACTCTCAGCCACAACGGGGTGCTGTTTCTGGATGAGCTGCCGGAGTTTGGCAAAAATGCCCTGGAATGCCTGCGGCAGCCCCTTGAGGATGGCTTTGTCAGCGTGTCCAGGGTGAATGCCACCCTGAGCTTTCCCTCCCGTATTATGCTGATAGCTGCCCTCAATCCCTGCCCTTGCGGCTACTATGGGGATAGCGAGATTCCCTGCGAGTGCAGCCTGCCTCAGATCAAGAAGTACACCCGGAAGCTGTCGGGCCCGCTTTTGGACAGGTTTGATATTCAGATCCGGGTGCCCCGGGTGTCCTACCAGGAGATAACCTCGGAGGTCAGGGCGGAAAAATCCTCCGTCATCCGCCAGAGGGTGGTGGCAGCCAGAAAAATCCAGCTGGACAGGTTCCGGGAGCTGGATATTGTCTGTAATGCCCAGATGAATCACGGCATATTGAAAAAATATTGCCAGCTGACAGATGAGGCCCAGGAGCTGATGGAAACAGCCTTTCAGGAGAGGAATTTGTCTGCCCGTTCCTATGACCGCATCGTGAAGGTAGCCCAGACGGTGGCGGATTTGTCCGGCAGCGATATTATAAGCGAGATACATATCGGTGAGGCCTTGCAGCTGCGGGGGGAAATCCTGCCGGGAAATAATTTTTGAGGAAGGAGGCAAAATTTTGCCTCTTTTTTTGCTGGGGAATTTGTTAAATCAAACATCTTGTTGTATAATAAGATGATATTGTAGAATGATTATAAGATGGTTGCAGAATTATTGCAGTGCTGTGGCAGAATTAGGGCAGAGGGTTGACAGATGATTGGTTTTTTGCGGGGCAGGGTTGCCTATTTGCTGGCGGATGTTTGCCTGCTGGATGTAAATGGCGTGGGCTATCGGGTTTTTATTGCCGGGAACACCCACAACCAGCTGAAGCTGGGGCAGGAGGCGATGCTTTTTACCCATACCAGCGTGCGTGAGGACGCTATCCAGCTGTATGGCTTTTATTCACAGGAGGAATATGATTTATTTCAGCTTTTGCTGACGGTCAGCGGCATCGGACCCAAGGTGGCGCTGGGGATTATCGGGGCGATTACCCCGGCCAGGCTGTGCCAGGCCATTCAGAAGAAGCAGGCCTCCGTGCTGGTGAAGCTGCCGGGGGTGGGCAAGAAATCCGCGGAGCGGATGATTGTGGAGCTGAAGGACAAGCTGCACTTTGCCGATGCAGGCGATGACGGCCAGGTGGAGGATTTGTCAGATTTGTTTGCCCTGCCGGAGATTGGCGAGGGCGTGGTGGCAGAGGCGGCGGCAGCTTTGCAGAGCCTTGGCTACAATGCCCAGCAGCTGGCGCCTGTGCTGGAGAAATGCAGCAGGCTGAAGGGCGACCAGGATGTGCAGTCGGTGATAAAGTTTGCCCTGAAAGAGCTTTCCGGGAGGTGATAGAGGTTGGAGGATATTAATTACGGGGATTTTGCCCAGGAGCGTGTCATAGACATGAATGTGCAGAACGGTGATGAGTGGCAGTACAGCCTGCGGCCTCGTCACCTGAGGGAGTACATCGGGCAAAAAAAGGTGAAGGATAATCTGGATATATTCATCAAGGCTGCCATGTCCCGGGGGGATGCTTTGGACCATGTGCTGTTTTACGGTCCGCCAGGGCTGGGGAAGACCACTCTGGCAGGGATTATTGCCAATGAGCTGGGGGTTAATTTTCGGGTGACATCGGGGCCTGCCATCAACCATGCCGGGGATTTGGCGGCACTTTTGACCAATCTTGGTGAGAAGGATGTATTGTTTATTGATGAAATCCACAGATTATCCCGGAATGTGGAGGAGGTTCTGTATTCTGCCATGGAGGATTTTGCCCTTGATATCGTCATCGGCAAGGGGCCTAGTGCCCGTTCCATCCGCCTGGATCTGGCACCCTTTACTTTGATAGGAGCCACCACCAAGGCAGGTTCCCTGGCAGGCCCTCTCAGGGACAGGTTCGGGGTGATTTCCCGGCTGGAATATTATCAGCCGGAGGATCTGGTGCTGATTGTGAAGCGTGCGGCGGAGATATTGCAGATTTCCATTGAGGAAAAGGGAGCCTGGGAGATTGCCCGTCGTTCCCGGGGGACTCCCCGGATTGCCAACCGCCTCCTGAAGCGTGTCAGGGACTTTGCCCAGATTACTGGTGACGGCATCATTACAGATGAGATTGCGGATGCTTCTTTGCAGAGGCTGGAGGTGGACAGGATGGGGCTTGACCATACGGACAGGCGGATGCTGGAAACCATGGTGATGAAGTTCGGGGGCGGCCCGGTGGGGCTGGACACCCTGGCGGCAGCCACCAGCGAGGAACGGGATACCATCGAGGATGTGTACGAGCCTTATCTTTTGCAGCTGGGCTTTATTAACCGCACCCCCAAGGGGCGTGTGGTGACAAGGGCCGGTTATGAACACATGAATATTCCTTATCCGGAGGCGTAGAGCTAGATGAATCTTTTGTTGCACATGTGCTGCGGCCCTTGCTCCTGCTACCCTGTGAAGGTGCTGAGGGAACAGGGCATAGAGCCCACAGGCTATTTTTTCAACCCCAACATCCACCCATATAAGGAATGGGATATGCGGCTGAAGGCGGCGGAGGAATTTGCCGCCAGGTCAGAGCTGCAAATAATCACGGACAAGCACTATATGCTGCGGGATTTCCTGCGCCGGGCCCTGGCTGCAGAGCAGGTGGAGAATGGCCGCTGCCGCATGTGCTATACCTGGCGGCTGGAGGAAACTGCCAGGTATGCGGCGGAAAACGGCTTTGATGCCTTTACTTCCACGCTGTTCTACAGCATTTATCAGCAGCATGAGCTGATGAAGGAGACGGCGGAGCATTTTGCCAAGGTGTACGGGGTGAAGTTTCATTATGAGGATTTCCGTCCCGGCTGGCAGGAGGGCATCGACATGAGCATGGAAATGGGCTTATATCGCCAGCCTTACTGCGGCTGTATCTTCAGCGAGGAGGAACGCTACAGCAGGGAGCTGAGAAAGGCGAGAAAAAAGGCCAACAAGGCCAAGAAAAGGGCAAGATTGGAGGCAGAGGCAAGTGGAGAGATATAAGGGCAGGAGGCTGCAGGGGATGTTTGCCGCAGTCATGGCAATGGCTTTTTTCCTGTTTCAGCTGGGGATAGCGGAGGCAGGTGTCAGCACGCTCTATCCGGGGGCAGGCAACCGGCCCCCCAAGACGCCGGAGTGGAACGTGGAAAAGGGCAAGGAAGAGAAGAATGTCTCTGCCAAGGCTGCTGAGCAGAATGGCGGTGCGGCAAAGGGCGTCAAGAAGCTGGACAAGAAGAATGTGCCCATGACCATGCTGAGCGTGATGCTGGGGGAGGGGCTTGCTTCTGCTAGTGTGTCCGGCATCAGTGATTTTGAGGTGGTGGACGGCAATGCCGGCAAGGTGCTGGAAAGCTGCGGTGCCAACAAGAGCCTGAATATCACTGTGGATGGCAGCTATATCGCCATCAACGGCAAAAAGACCAAGAGCAGGATTGTGACCGTGCAGGCGAAGAACGGTGCTGACGGCGTGATGAAATACAACGGCAGCAGCTATCGGGGCAGCTTGCGGCTTACCTCTGACGGTGTGCGGCTGCAGGTGCTGAACCAGCTGTCCTTGGAGGATTATGTCAAGGGGGTGCTGCCATCGGAAATGTCTCCCGGCTGGCATGGGGAGGCGTTGAAGGCCCAGGCTGTGGCGGCGAGAACCTTTGCCCTGTACAACAGGAGCAAGGGGGGGCACAAGGCTGTCGGCTACGATTTGTGCGGTTCCAGCCATTGCCAGGTGTACAGCGGCATGGCGGCAGAAACTGCGGCAACCAATAGCGCGGTGGATGCCACTCGCGGACAGGTGATGTATTATGAGCATCAGGTGATTTATGCAGCTTTCCATTCCTCCTCCGGCGGTGCTACGGAAAACAGCGAGGACGTATGGGGCGTGTATCAGCCATATCTCCGCTCCGTAACTGATGATGACAGCAAGTCACCTTACCACAACTGGACAGCGAAGTTCACGGTAGTCCAGGTGGAAAAGCAGCTGGCTTCTGCCGGAAAGGGCGTGGGTACGCTGAAATCCATTTCCCTCAGCCCTATTTCCTCCAGCGGTTCTGTCACCGGCAGGACTGCCTCCGGCCGTGCCTATGGCGTGAAGTTCACCGGCAGCAGCGGCACGGTGACTATTACCGGGGAGCAGGCCAGGACGATTTTCGGCTTGAAAAGTGCCATGTTCAATGTCCGCACGGAGCGCAGCGTCAAGCTGCCAGCTGCCGAAAACAGCAAGAAGACTGCCGCTGCTTCCAAGGGTAGCCAGGGGACATTTTCTGAGGCACCTGCGGCTATGAACGGCTCTGCCATGAAGATTAATGGCTCTGAGACCATTGTCTTTGACGGCCACGGCTTCGGCCATGGCCTGGGGCTGGCCCAGTATGGTGCCAAGGCCATGGCGGACAAGGGCAGCAAGTATGACGACATACTGCATCACTATTATACCGATGTGGTGATTCAGGAGATTTATTGATTTATTAATTTGTCGGTTTGTTGGTTGTGAACGTTTTAATTTGGAGAGCATGTAATGCAATTATCAGAGTTTGACTATAATCTGCCGGAGGAGCTGATTGCCCAGACACCTGTGGAGCCGAGAAATTCTTCCCGGCTGATGGTGCTGGACCCGGTGGAGAAGACTATCGAGCATCGTCATTTTTATGACCTGAAGGAATATCTTGAGCCAGGGGATACCCTGATTATGAATGATACCCGGGTGATGCCTGCCAGGCTGCTGGGCTGGCGTGACGGCACCGGCGGCAAGGTGGAGGTCTTTTTGCTCAGGCGCATTGATGGCGATACCTGGGAAACCCTGGTGAAGCCGGGGCGCAAGGCACAGATAGGGCAGGTGGTCAGGTTCAGCGATGAGCTGGCCTGCACGGTGACTGACCATACGGATTTTGGCGGCCGCATTGTGAAATTCCAGTATGAGGGAATTTTTGAGGAAATTCTGGACAGGCTGGGGGAAACGCCCCTGCCGCCTTATATCCATGAAAAGCTGGCGGACAAGGAAAGGTATCAGACGGTATACTCCCGGGAGCAGGGCTCGGCGGCAGCTCCTACGGCAGGGCTGCATTTTACGAAGGAGCAGCTGGCGGAGCTGCGTGAATACGGTGTCAACCTGGGCTTTGTTACCCTGCATGTGGGGCTGGGAACCTTCCGCCCCGTCAATGTGGAAAACATTGAGGAGCATGTGATGCACAAGGAGTATTACAGCATTTCCCAGGAGACGGCAGACCTGATTTTGCGTACCAAGGCTGCCGGAAAGCGGGTGATTGCCGTGGGCACTACCTCTATCCGCACCCTGGAGTCGGCAGCTGATGGGGTTGGCAGGATCAGCGGCAAGTCCGGCTGGACGGATATTTTTATTTATCCCGGCTATGAGTTCAAGCTGGTGGATGGGATTGTGACTAATTTCCATCTGCCCAAGTCTACGCTTATTATGCTGATAAGTGCCTTTGCAGGCAGGGAATTTGTGCTGAAGGCGTATGAGACTGCCGTGCAGGAGAAATACCGCTTCTTTTCTTTTGGTGATGCAATGCTGATTAGGCGTCCTGGAGAGTGATAGAGATGAATGAAAAGGCTGTAAGTGCCATGAGGGATTTTTTGGAGGCATTGGGACTGGATTTGCAGCAGCTGGATATGGAGAAGACACCGGCACGGGTAGCGGAGATGTACGGCTACCTGTTCAGTGGCCTGGGGAAGGATACCGCAGATGTGTGGGGAGAGCTTTTCCAGAGTGAGAATGACGGCATTGTGGCAGTAAAGGATATACCTTTTTACTCCATGTGCGAGCATCATCTGGTGCCGTTTTTTGGCAGGGTGTCCATCGCCTACAAGCCGCAAGGCGGCATGGTGGCAGGCTTTGGCAAGTTCACCAAGCTGGTGGATATGGTGTCCCATCGCCCCCAGCTGCAGGAGCGCATGACAGAGCAGCTGGCAGAGGCGGTTATGGATGGCTTGCAGGCAGAGGGCGTGCTGGTCATAGCGGAAGCTCAGCAGCTGTGCATGACTATGCGTGGTGACCTGGCCAACGGCACCTCCACGATTACCTCGGCATGCCGAGGGTGCTTTGACAATGACAGCAGCATGTACAGCCAGGCCTGGAACCTGCTGGGCTGGAACAAGGGCGAATAAAGGCAGAATTAAGGATGTATAAGGAAGCATAAGGAAGTGGCAAAGATGGCAAATGTACTGCGTGAAGCAGATAGGAAGTATACATGGCAGGATGGCAAGGAGCTGGAAATTGGCGGCAGAACCCTGATTATGGGCATATTGAACGTAACCCCGGACTCTTTTTCTGATGGCGGCAAGTGGAACAGCGTGGACAAAGCTGTGCAGCACATGCTGGAGATGGTGGTCAATGGTGCCGATATTATCGATATAGGTGCCGAGTCCAGCCGTCCTGGCTTTGTGACCATGTCTGCCAAGGATGAGATAGAAAGGCTGAAGCCGTTTCTTGAGGCGGTGGTTCCGGCATGCCCGGTGCCGGTTTCCATTGATACCTTCAAGGCGGAAACGGCAGCCTTTGCAGCAGAGCATGGTGTGCATATCCTGAATGATATCTGGGGCCTTCAGTATGAGGAAGAACCGGGGGAAATGGCAAAGGTGGCTGCCCGGTATGATTTGCCGGTGGTGGTAATGCACAACCGCAATTCCAAGGAGTACAAGGGTGATATTATTGACAGCATGCGGTCATTTTTCCTGAAATCCATTGAGATAGCGGACAAGGCCGGTATTGACCTTGACAAGCTGATTCTGGACCCGGGCATCGGCTTTGGCAAGACTGTGGAGGGCAATCTTGAGGTGATGAACCGCTTGCAGGAGCTGAAGCAGTTTGACGGCAGGCGGTATCCTGTGCTGCTGGGCACCAGCCGCAAGAGCTTTATTGGCAATACCCTGGATTTGCCGGTGGATGAGCGCATGGAGCCTACCGGGGCCACCTGCGTGCTGGGGATTACCAAGGGCTGTGAAATCATGCGTGTCCATGATGTGCTGCCTATCAGCAGGATGTGCAAAATAACGGATGCCATTCTGGCAGCCGGCAGCCGCAAGGGATAAGATACGGCTATTGGGCAGTTGCCAAGGTGGATATGGGGCAGCGGCAAGAGCTGATAATACACGGATATGTGAGGGATTGGAAATGGACAGGATTACTCTGACGGGGATGGAATTTTTTGGCTATCATGGCGTGCTGCCTGAGGAAAACAAGCTGGGGCAGCGTTTCGTGGTGGATTTGGTGCTGGAGCTGGACCTTCATCAGGCAGGGCTCAATGATGACCTGAATGCCACTATCAATTATGCGGAGGTATATCAGGAGGTCAGGGAGCTGGTGGAGGATGCCCACAAGCCGATGAAGACCATAGAGGCATTGGCGGAGCTGATTGTCAGTATGCTGTGGACAAAGTACAGCATGCTGGAGCATATCACGATTACCGTGCACAAGCCGGGGGCGCCGGTGGCAGGCGTTTTCCGGGATGTGTCCGTGACCTTGGAAAGATAATGGATAAAAGATAGTAGAGATAATATGGAAAAATATATTTGCTATCTCAGCCTGGGGGCAAATCTGGGGGACAGGCTGGGCACTATCCGGCAGGCTGTGGAAATGCTGGATAATACAGAAAAAATTCATGTGAAATGTGTATCTTCTATGTATGAAACTCCGCCCTGGGGCAAGCTGGACCAGCCGCCCTTTATCAATGGCGCAGCGGCTGTGGAGACAGTCCTTGCGCCGGTGGAGCTTCTGACGGCATGTCAGCAGATTGAAAAGAAGCTGGGCAGGGTGCGGCATGAACACTGGGGGGCGAGGACGATTGATATCGACCTCTTGTACATTCCGGGGGTACAGCTGGCGGAGGCTGAGCTGGTGTTGCCCCATCCCTATATGCTGGAGCGTTCCTTTGTGCTGGTTCCCCTGGCGGAGATTGCCCCGGAGCTGGTGCTGGCCAACGGGATGACGGCGGTTCAGTGCCGTGACAGGCTCGACGACAGGTTCAGCATCGTAAAAGCAGGGAAAGCATAGCAGAACAGGAACAGCAGAGTGAAAAGAGGTGTATTTTCATGGAAGAAAAACGAGAAGATGGCGAGATAGTCCGTGTGATGACACGGCAGGAAAGGCTGGAATACGACGATATTACCATAGAGGATTGCAGCTATGAGGAAAGCACCGGCAATGGTGCAGGCAGCAAGCAGGCTGGCAGCAGCCGTCCTGAGACCTTTAACGAGGCATATGAGGATAACAGCCATCGCAGCCAGGATTTCCGCCAGAATTTCAGGAGCTATGGCGGCAGCCGCGGCCCAAGGGTGTATACCTTTGGCATGGGGCAGGGATTGACAACCTGGCAGAAGTGGAAATACAGGATAATCGGTGCCCTGGTGGCAGCGGCTGTCATCTGGTTCCTGATTTTTGTGGCCTTTCCCATCGTGGCAGTGGGTGTCATTGCGGCTGCTATAGCCTATATGCTGTATAACTTTTTTAGCTGAGAAATTTGCTGTATCCTGCCTGATATTTGGCAGGGTGCAGATGAAGAACAGAGTTATGTGAGGGGATGTAATGGAGCGTTTGCAGAAAATCATCAGCAAGGCAGGGGCGGCTTCACGCCGGGAGGCGGAGCGGCTGATTCTGGCTGGCAGGGTTACCCTGAATGGCAGGGTGGTCACGGAGCTGGGCACTCAGGCAGATGGGGAGCAGGATGTTATTGCCATTGACGGGGTGAATATCAGCGCACCGAAGGAGAAGCTGTATTTTTTGCTGAACAAGCCGAAACGCTGCATCTCTGCCGTCAGGGATGATAGGGGGCGTCGCACGGTGATTGACCTCCTGCCGGAGGTAGAGGAGTATATCTATCCTGTAGGCAGGCTGGACTATGATACGGAAGGGCTGCTGCTCCTGACCAATGACGGTGATTTGATGAACGGCCTCCTGCATCCCCGGTATGAGATAGAAAAAACCTATATTGCCAAGGCACAGGGCGTGGTGACCGGGGAGGATATCAAGAAGCTTTGCCGGGGTATCATGCTGGAGGACGGCATGACTGCCCCGGCCAGGGCAAAGCTTTTGGAGCGTGCTGATAACGGCAGCTGGTGCAGGGTGCAGCTCACCATCCATGAGGGGCGCAACCGTCAGGTGCGCCGGATGCTGCAGGCTATCGGGCACAGGGTGCAGGAGCTGAAGCGGGTTGCCTTTGCCGGGCTTACCCTTGAAGGTGTGCCAAGAGGCGGCTACCGCAGCCTCACAGGTGAGGAAGTTGCCCGTCTGAAGAAAATAGCAGGAACAGCGGCAGGGAAACCGGCTGGAAATGCGCGCAAGGAGTCGTAGCCTGATGAATCGCATGGATAATATGGATGATATGGATAGCATAGATAGTGCAGATAATGTGGAAAATACGGATACCGTAGTTGTGGTAGGGGCAGGCCCTGCCGGTATGATGGCGGCTATCAAGGCAGCGGAAAACGGTGCAGCTGTTACCCTTTTGGAGAAGATGCCGAGAGCTGGCAAGAAGATGCTGATTACCGGCAAGGGGCGCTGCAATATTACCAATGTGGCGGAAAAGCAGGAGCTGATTAAGAATATTCCCGGCAACGGCAAGTTTCTGCATAGCTGCCTGAAGTCCTATGACAATGAGGATGTGCAGCTGTTCTTTCAGGGGCTGGGCGTTCCCGTGAAGGTGGAGCGGGGCGGCAGGGTTTTTCCTGTCAGCGACAGGGCTGCCGACGTGGTGGATGCCATGGTGCTGCGGCTGCACGAGCTGGGCATCAGGCTGGTTACTGATGCCAGGGTGGCAGGGCTTTTGCTGGAGGCTGGTGCCAAAGGGGAAGCTTGTGTCAAGGGCGTCAGGACGGCTGATGGCAGCCAGTACCACGGCAGGGCGGTGATTGTGGCCACCGGGGGAGCTTCCTATCCGGGGACAGGCTCTACCGGGGATGGCTACCGCTGGGCGGCGGAGGCAGGACACCATGTGGTGAAGCCCCTTCCGGCATTGGTACCCCTGGAGGCAGAGGATGACTGGGTGAAGGAGCTGCAGGGGCTGGCACTTCGGAATGTGCGTGCTACGCTCCTTGCCGATGGCAAAAAGGCCGGGGAGATGTTCGGGGAGATGCTGTTTACCCATTTTGGCGTCAGCGGCCCTATTATCCTGTCCCTGAGCCGTCAGGCGGCACAGCTTTTGGAGGCTGGCAGCTTCCTGGAGCTGGAGATAGATTTGAAGCCTGCCCTGAGCCTTGAGCAGCTGGATGCACGGCTTTTGCGTGATTTTGAGAAATATCAGCGCAAGGAAATCAAGAATGGCATGAAGGATCTCCTGCCGGGGCGGCTGATTGAGCCGGTGCTGGATGCGGCCTATCTTGAGCCGGAGCGGATGGTGAATACCGTCACCCGGGAGGAACGCCACAGGCTGGCGCAGGTTCTCAAGGGGCTCAGCATGGTGATTTCCGGCACCAGGCCGATTGCCGAGGCTATTGTCACGGCAGGCGGCGTGGATGTGAAGGAAATCAATCCCAAGACCATGGAGTCCAAGCTGGTAAAGGGGCTGTACTTTGCCGGTGAAGTAGCGGATGTGGACGGCTACACCGGCGGATTTAACCTGCAGGCGGCATTTTCCATGGGGGCGGCGGCAGGCTGCTGGAGCGTCTGGAACAGCTGATACAGTTACTGATATATATTTTTTATGTGGCAACATAAAAGGCATAAATGCACAATATACATAAAAATGAATGGGAGGCCTGTACATGGCTAACAGAGTGGTTGAAAAGATAAAAAAGGGATTGCGGGGAGAGCTGGTCATACCTGGGGATAAGTCCGTTTCCCATCGCAGCGTGATGTTTTCGGCACTGGGGGATACGCCGGTGCGCATTACCAATTTCCTGCCCTCGGCAGACTGCCTTTCCACGGTAGGCGTAATGCGCAGCCTGGGGGCAAAGGTGGAGATGCTCAGCCCTACGGAGCTGGTGGTGACAGGCAACGGCCTGCACGGCCTGAAGGAGCCGGAAACCCTGCTGGATGCAGGCAACTCAGGCACTACTTTGCGCCTGATGATGGGCATGCTGGCACCACAGGATTTCGTGTCTGTCTTTACCGGTGACAGCTCCCTGCACAAGCGGCCTATGGGCAGGGTAATCAAGCCTCTCAGCCAGATGGGGGCCCATATCGTGGGCAGGGCAGGGAATACCAAGCTGCCTATTACGGTAGTCCCTGCCGGCAAAAAATTGCAGGGCTTTACCTACGATATGCCGGTGGCAAGTGCCCAGGTGAAGTCGGCAATCCTTTTGGCAGGGCTTTTTGCCGAGGGAACCACGACAGTGGTGGAGCCCTATCAGTCCCGCAACCATACGGAGCTGATGCTGGAGTCCTTCGGAGTGAAGCTTGATTATGAGGGCACTGCCATCAGCATTCAGGCCCAGGACAAGCTGACCGCCCCGGAGGAAATCCTGGTGCCTGGGGATATCAGCTCCGCAGCCTTCTGGCTGGTGGCAGCTTCGGTGATTCCAGACAGTGAATTGCTGCTGAAGAACGTGGGCATCAATCCTACCCGTACCGGCATTCTTGATGTGCTGAATGATATGGGAGCGGATATTACCCTGACCAATGAGCGTAGCAGTGGCAGCGAGCCGGTGGCAGATATCCTGGTGCGTTCCGCCAGCCTGCATGGCACCAGCTTTGGGGCGGATATCATGCCGCGGCTGGTGGATGAAATCCCTGCCATTACGGTGGCGGCCATGTTTGCTGAGGGAGAGACGGTGATTACTGGTGCCGGGGAGCTGCGTGTCAAGGAAACCGACCGCATTCAGGCCATCAGCGACCAGTTCAACAAGCTGTGCAGCTGCATCACGGCTACGAAGGATGGGCTGATTATCCGGGGTGGCAGCCAGAATGTATGGCAGCAGGGAACCTGCTTCAGCTACGATGACCATCGCATTGCCATGACACTGGCTATTGCCGGTATGGCTGGCAATGGCGTGGAGATTGAGCAGCCTGACTGCGTGGCTATTTCCTACCCTTCCTTCTACGAGGAAATGGCAGGGCTGTACTAATTTTGTGGGGGAGACTGAGAGAATATGAAAAATCTTGTAGTAGCAATAGATGGACCGGCAGGAGCCGGCAAGAGCACGGTAGCGCAGCTGGCAGCCAGGAAGCTTGGCTGCACCTATATTGACACAGGTGCCATGTACAGGGCGGTGGCATGGAAGACCTTGCAGAGAAAACAGCCTGTGACTGATGAGCTGATTTTGGATGTGGTGAAGGATGTTCATGTGGAACTGGCCTATGTGGAGGGCAAGACTACCGTCAGTGTGGATGGCACGGATGTTACCGGCGAAATCCGCACCCCGGAGGTGACGGCCATCGTTTCCCAGGTGGCTGCCCTGGGGCCTGTCCGCAGCAGGATGGTGGAGCTGCAGCGGCGCATGGCAGCCAAGGGCTCCGTGCTGATGGATGGCAGGGATATTGCCACCAGCGTGCTGCCTGATGCCAATGTGAAGATTTTCCTGACGGCATCCATTGAGGAAAGGGCACGCCGCCGCTTCAAGGAAATGCAGGAAAAGGGATACAATGTAAGCCTGGAGGAGCTGCAAAAGGATATTGCCGCCCGTGACAAGGCAGACAGCGAGCGGGAGATTTCCCCTCTGGTGCAGGCACCTGATGCAGAGCTGCTGGATACCAGCAATATGGGGATTGATGAGGTTGTGCAGGCCATCATCGACCGCTGCAGCAGGGTATGATGGTAGATAGATAACAGACAGGAAAAACAGGAGAAGGGAAAATGTTTTACAGATGCCTGAAGGTATTATTCCAGATTCTATTTGGTATTTTGTTCCGCCCTGTCATCAAGGGAAAAGAAAATGTGCCCATGGAGGGTGGCATGATTATGGCTGCCAACCATCTCAGCAACTGGGACCCGCCCATGGCCGGTACATATATGCCACGGCCTGTGGCATACATGGCCAAGGAGGAGCTCTTTAAGCCTGCCATTGCCGGGGCCATTATCAGGGCACTGTACGCCTTCCCGGTAAAGCGGGGGGCTGCGGACAGGGGCGCCATCAAGACGGCCCTGGGCATATTGAAGCAGGGGCTGTGCCTGGGAGTGTTCCCGGAGGGAACCAGGAGCAGGACCGGCAAGCTGGGCAAGGCTGAGTCCGGCGTGGCATTGCTGGCGGCAATGGGCAAGGTGCCTGTAGTGCCAACGGCGATTATCGGCACCAACAGGATTTTTCAGAATGGCGGCCTGCTGCCCCGGATAAAAATCATCTTTGGAGAGCCCCTTTACTTTGAAGGCAAGCACAATGACAAGGAAGCTCTGGCAGCCTTTTCGGAAAAAATTATGGAGAGAATTTCCTGTATGCTGGCAGAAAATGAGCAGGTTTTGAAAAAAAATTAAAAAATTGCTAAATTTGCATAGCCAATATGCAAATTTCATGATATAATGGCAGAGTGTTTTAAGATGCAGTTTTCTATTTTGAAATTTGTTTTGAGGTGACCTGATGAGAGAAGTTTATTTGGCAGAAAATCTCGGGTTTTGCTATGGAGTCAAGCGGGCTATCCAGCTGGCGGAGGATTCTGTGACGCCTCAGAGCAGGTCCTATACCCTCGGACCGATTATTCACAACCCCCAGATGGTTGCGCGGCTGGCAGAGGAAGGGATTGGCAAGATTGAGACACTGGATGAGATTGCCCAGGGAACGGTGATTGTCCGCTCCCATGGCGTAGGGCCTCATGTCTATGAGAAGATTGAGGCAAAAGGGCTGAATCTGGTAGATGCTACCTGCCCTCATGTGCGCAAGGCCCAGAATGCGGCAAGGCAGCTGTCTGATGACGGTTGTCAGGTGGTTATTGTAGGTGACAAGAACCACCCGGAGGTGCGCAGCATTCTTGAGTGGGCTGGTGAGGGAGCTGTAGCGGTTGATACCGAGGAGGAGGCTGCCGGGCTGCCGATGTACGGCAGGCTGGGGATTGTGTCCCAGACCACCTTTTCCGGTGCCAGGTTCAAGAAGATTGTCAGTGTTCTTTTGGACAAGTCCTCGGACGTGAGGATTATCCGCACTATCTGCACGGCCACTGATCTCAGGCAGTCGGCAGCCGTAAAGCTGGCCGGTGAGGTTGAGCTGATGATAGTGGTGGGCGGCAAGAACAGTGCCAATACCACAAAGCTTGCCCAGCTTTGTTCAGAGAAGTGTAAAACATACCATATCGAAACCGCTGCCGAGGTGTGTGACGAGTGGTTTGCTACAATAAAAAAAATTGGTATTACAGCGGGTGCTTCAACGCCTGACTGGATTATCAAGGAGGTTTACGAGAAGTGTCAGAAGAAATGAACATGGAAGCTTTATTAGCAGCAGAAGAAGAATCTATTAAGGAGATAAATGAGCACGATTTGGTTGAAGCATTAGTTGTTGCAGTAAATGACAACGAAGCTATCGTCAATATCAAGGGTAATAAGAATGATGTTCCTATTGCAAAGTACGAACTGGCTGAGCCGGCTCCTGAGTCTGCCAAGGACATTGTCAAGGTTGATGATGTAATCGAGGTTCTGGTTGTATCCAAGGGCGGCGAGAACGGCCTGGTTGTATCCAAGGTAAAGGCTGACCGCCTGGCATCCTGGAAGGAGCTGGATGGCATCGTTGAGAAGGCTGAGCCTGTTGATGCCGAGATTACCCAGGTTGTTAAGGGCGGCCTGGTTGCACGTGTGATGGGTGTTCGCGCATTCATTCCTGCTTCCCAGGTTGATCTCCACTATGTAAAGGAATTGGACGGCTATGTAGGTCAGACCGTAAAGGCTCTGCCACTGGAGCTGGATATCCGCAAGCAGCGTCTCGTACTGTCCCGCCGTCAGGTGCTGGAGGCAGAGCGCGAGGCTAACCGTGCCAAGGTATTCGAGAACATCCATGAGGGTGATGTTGTAGAGGGTACCGTTAAGCGTCTGGTTGACTATGGTGCATTCATCGATATCGGCGGCGTTGACGGTCTTGCTCACATCTCCGATTTGTCCTGGAGCCGTGTAAAGAAGCCTGCTGATGTTCTGCAGGAAGGTCAGGTTCTGCAGGTAAAGGTTAAGAACATTGACCCTGAGGCCGGCCGCATTTCCCTCTCCGTTAAGGAGACCATGCCGGATCCATGGCTGGAGAAGGCTGAGAAGTACACCGAGGGTTCCATCATCAGCGGTACTATCATTAAGCTGACTGACTTCGGTGCATTCATGGAGATTGAGCCTGGCTTTGACGGCCTGATTCCTATGGGCGAGCTGGCTACCAAGCGCATCAACCGTGCAGATGAGGCTGTAGAGCTGAACCAGCAGGTTAATGTAAAGATTCTCCACATCGACATGAAGCGCAAGCGTATTTCCTTGAGCATTACCAAGGCTAACAACGCCGAGGCTGCTGAGTAATACGGCTTCCAACAAAACAAAGATTTATTGCAAGGAGTGGTGGGTTCATCACTCCTTACTTTCTGTTACAAAGGAGGGGGAAGATGTACGGCAGAATTTTGAAGATTTATCCCGGCAGCCTGGCAGAGGAGCTGGAGCTGGTTCCCGGTGACAAGCTCCTGGAAATCAATGGTACCCGGCTCCGGGATATTATCGATGTGAGCTTTGCCTTTGCTGATGAGGAAATCGAAATGCTGGTGGAGCATGAGGACGGCCAGCAGGAGGTCTATGAGTTTGACAAGGACTATGACGAGGAGCTGGGAGTTGAGTTTGAGTCGGCTGTGTTTGACGGCATCAGGCACTGTGCCAACAACTGCCTGTTCTGCTTTGTGGATCAGGTGGCTCCTGATATGCGGGAAAGCCTGAACATCAAGGATGATGACTACCGCATGTCTTTTCTGTATGGCAATTTCATCACCATGACCAACATGGTGGATGCTGATTTCCAGCGCATCAAGCAATATCATCTTTCACCTTTGTTTGTATCGGTGCAGTGCACCAATCCTGACCTTCGGCAGAAGCTGCTGCGCTGCAGGACGGCTGGCAACCTGTCTGCCCAGCTGGACAAGCTGGAAGCGGCGGATGTGGAGTATCATACCCAGATTGTCCTGTGCCGTGATCTGAACGATGGGGAGGAGCTGGAACGTTCCCTCAGGGATATAGTGGCCCGGCAGCCCCATGCCCTGTCCGTTGCCATCGTGCCTGTAGGCCTGACCAGATTCCGGCAGGATTGCTATCCGCTAAAGTCCTTTGATAAGGAAAGTGCCGCCAGGGTGGTGGAGCAGGTGGAGGCCTATCAGAGGCAGCAACGGAAAAGGGACGGCCGCACCTTTATTTACCTGGCGGATGAGTTCTACCTGCTGGCTGGCAGGGAGCTGCCACCGGCGGAATACTACGACGGCTTTCCCCAGCTGGATAACGGCATCGGCCTGGCCAGGAATTTCATGGAGGAATTTGCTGCAGCTGTGGCAGAGGCTGATGATAGCAAGGCTGCTTTGGCTGCGCATAAACAGCAGGACAATAGGGACAATCGGGCAAAGCTGCGGCTGGCGGTGGTCTCAGGCACTTCCATCTCGCCTCTGATGGCAGAGCTGGCTGAGTCGATTAGCGGGGCAGGGGAGCAGGTTACTATGGTGCCTGTGCCTAACCATCATTTTGGCACCACGGTCAATGTGTCCGGCCTCCTCACGGCAAAGGATATGCTGGCAGCTTTGCAGGATGTGGCAGGGAAGGTGGACGGCATCCTGATTCCTGAGTCAGCCCTCCGAACCGGGGAGAATGTCTTTTTGGATGATGTTTCCCTGAGTGATTTTTGTGCCCGGCTGTCCTGCCGGGTGGAGACCGTGGGCAGCGGCAGGGAGTATTTCCACGCCCTGACGGACTGGGAAAACTATAGCGGCGTAGGCGATACGGCCGCTTCTTATATGTGGCAGAGCAATGCTGCCTATACCAAGAGAGGAGGAATGTGATATGAGTAAACCTATCGTAGCCATTGTAGGACGTCCCAATGTGGGCAAGTCCACCCTTTTTAACCAGATTGGCAAGAGGCGCGTTTCCATCGTGGATGATATGCCGGGTGTTACCCGTGACCGCATCTACATGGATGCAGAATGGCTGAACCATACCTTTACTATGATTGATACAGGCGGCATCGAGTTCGAGGATGATGACCACATCCTGAAATCCATGCGCCAGCAGGCTCTGGTGGCCATGGAGGAAGCCGATGTAATCGTCTTTGTGGTGGATGGCCGTGCCGGGCTGACCACTGCTGACGAGGAAGTAGGCAGGATGCTGCGCAATACCAAGAAGCCTGTGATTCTGGCGGTGAACAAGATTGACAGCCCCCAGCTGGAGGCCGGCGTGTACGAGTTCTACAGCCTGGGACTGGGGGAGCCTCTGGGGATTGCCGCCTCCAACTCATTGGGGCTGGGTGACCTTCTGGATGCAGTAGTGGCTGCCTTTCCTGAGAATGACGGGGAGGACAAGGAGGAGGACGAGATCAGCATCGCTGTTATCGGCCGCCCGAATGTGGGCAAGTCCTCTATCGTCAATGCCTTGATTGGGGAGAACCGGGTGATTGTCAGCAATGTGCCAGGCACTACCCGTGATGCCATCGACACCCATTTTGTGTCGGACAATATCAAGTTCATGCTGATTGATACCGCAGGCATGCGCCGCAAGGGCAAGATTGACGAGGCCATTGAGCGTTACAGTGTCATGCGCTCCCTGCGTGCCGTTGACCGTGCCGATGTGGTGCTGATGGTCATCAACGCGGAGGAGGGCATCACCGAGCAGGACAAGAAGATTGCAGGCTATGCCCATGAATCCGGCAAGGGCGTGATTATCGTTGTCAACAAATGGGATGTATTCCCTGACAAGGATGACAAGTCCACCCTGCGCTTTACGGAGGATTTGCGGGATGAAATCGGCTTCTTGCAGTATGCGCCGGTGCTGTACACCTCTGCCCTGACCGGGCAGCGCATCCACCGCATCACGGAGCTGGTGAAGTATGTGGCTGATCAGCAGTCCATGCGCATCCAGACCAGCGTGCTGAACGAGCTCATCCGGGATGCCGTGTCCGTCAATCCGCCGCCGTCCCATCGGGGCAAGCAGCTGAAGATATTCTTCATGACTCAGGCGGATATTCAGCCGCCGAAGTTCATCATCTTCGTTAATGACCCGGAGCTGATGCATTTTTCTTATCTGCGCTTCTTGGAAAACCGCCTGAGGGAAAGCTTCGGCTTTGAGGGGACGCCTTTGAAGCTGATTGTCCGCGGCCGCAAAGAGGAGGAGGATTACTAAAATGCTGGATTTTGTTGTGGCAGCTGCCATAAGCTATCTTTTAGGCTCCATTCCTAACGGGCTGATTTTGGGCAAGGCCATCTGGGGCGTGGATTTGCGTCAGCATGGCAGCAAGAATATCGGTGCCACCAACGCCTGGCGTACCATCGGCAAGGCCGGGGGCATCAGCATCTTTGCCCTGGACTTTTTGAAGGGTGCAGTCAGTGCCTACCTGGGCCTTCACCTGGGGGGCAGCGAGCTGGCCGGTGTGCTGTGCGGCATCCTTGCTATTGCCGGACATTCCTGGTCGGTGTTCCTTGCCTTTAAGGGAGGCAAGGGGGTAGCCACGGGACTGGGGGTTATTGCGGCCCTTATGCCGATGGTTACTTTGATTGTCTTTGCAGTCTGGTTCGCCATTGTTTATTTTACGGGCTATGTGTCTCTGGGCTCCATTGTAGGTGCGGCACTGGTGCCGATTTTGACGCTGTTCTTCGGGCTCCATACAGAGTTTTTGATTTTGGGGCTGATTGCGGCGGTGTTTATCATTTACCGTCACAAGAGCAATATTGAAAGGCTCCTGAACGGCACCGAGAGCAAAATCAAGGCTGCCAGATAAGGTGCGTAAGGTCAGAACATCAAGATAAAAATTTAAATAATCTGGTAAAACATGAATATATGCAAGATAGGAATATTTTCGTATATTAGTTTTATACTTTTGGGTTAACTTCTGATTGGCTTTTAGCTGGTCAGGAGTTTTTTATTGGGTAAAAGCCTGTCAATGCTGAAGATAAGCCATTGACAGCAACGGTTGTTTTATTGTGATTGTTAAAATTTTTATCCTTTTTGTTAAAAATATCTTGCTAGTAGAGGCTTATTGTGCTAGCATAATAGACATATGGATATATAAATTGTTCTATTTGGGGAGAATTTATCTTTGGAGAATATATTGGGAAGAATTGTCAGGCGGCATAACCATCAGATTATGGTGGGCATGCACATCCTTATGGATTATATTTGCATAGTGCTGGCGGAAAAGACTGCCCTGTGGCTGCAAAGCATATTTCGCCTGGAGGCGAGTGCGGCAATGCTGCTGCCCTGGGATTATCAGTATGTGTATATACCGTGCATGTTTTTACTGTTCCTGTTTATGTCGGACAGCTACAGGTTCAACAGGCCGTCCCTGGATATGGCAAGAGATGTGTTCAAGGGCAGCGGCTGTGGCTTTCTGATGTATATCATGGTAATTTTCCTCATGCGCAACAGCATGCAGGTGTCGAGATACTATGCATTTTGCTTTTTGCTATTTTTCCTGCTGTATATTTTTCTGGGCAGAGCAGCTATTAGCAAGCTCCTGAGTCATGTGCCTTCATTCAGGGAGCAGATATTGCTGATTGGTGCAGGCAAAACTGCCGAGAGACTGCTGTCTGCCTTGGAGAAGGATCCTTGCTACTGCTATCAGGTGGCAGGGATTTTGGATGACCATCCGGTATCTGAAAGCCTGCCCGGGAAATATCCCGTGCTGGGGGGCTTCGGGGACGCTGCTTGTGTCATTCAGGAGCGACATATACATACTCTGATTATTGCTGCACCCGGCTTGCCGGAGGAAGGCATGAAAAAGCTGCTATATTCCGTGCAGCATTTAACGGACACGATTCTGTTTACCCCAAATCTGGTGGGCATCCCTCTTGGCAGTGTGGAAATCAGCACCCTTTTTGTGGAGCAGCTGACAGTGATCAAGAGCAAGAATAATCTTTCTCGGCGGGCAAACCGGCTGGTGAAGTTTGTTTTTGATATGGTGCTGACATTGGTAGGAACCTTGGCAATACTGCCTCTCCTGCTGGCGCTGTCCATTCTGGTGGGAATTGACAACAAGGGCAGGATTTTCTTCGCTCACAGGCGCGTGGGCAGGAATGGCAGGGAGTTTCCCTGCTACAAGTTTCAGACCATGGTGCCGGATGCTGACAAGGTGCTCATACAGTATTTGTCGGTGAATGCAGCCGCTCGCAGGGAATGGGAGGACAGCTTCAAGCTGACTAATGACCCGAGGGTGACGCGGCTGGGGGCATTTCTCAGGAAAACAAGCCTCGATGAGCTGCCTCAGGTGTTTAATGTCCTGCGGGGGGAAATGAGCCTGGTGGGGCCAAGGCCGATTGTCCGTGCCGAAATAGCAAAATACGGCAAGAATATCCGGGAATACTACATGGTACGGCCGGGGATTACCGGCATGTGGCAGACCAGCGGCAGGAGCGATACCACCTATGAGGAACGGGTAGCCATGGATACATGGTATGTCCGCAATTGGAGCATCTGGCTGGATATAAAATATTTGATAAAGACTTTTACTACAGTGATAAGTCGCAAAGGAGCGTATTGATGTATGAAGATTGTCATTTTGGCAGGGGGCAGCGGCACAAGGCTGTTTCCACTTTCCAGGGCTGATTATCCCAAGCAGTTTCTCAAAATAAGTGATGATACTTCATATTTGCAGAAGACAGCAGGCAGGTTTCTGGGGATGGTGAAGGCAAGGGACATGGTTATTGTGACGAACAATGACTATTATTACCATGTGAAGTCCCAGATGAGCGAGATCGGCCTGAAGGACTGCCATATCATCTGCGAGCCGGAGGGAAGGAATACTGCGCCTGCCATCGCCCTTGCCACGGTATTTTGCCAGGAAAAGCTGGGGGCACGGGAGGACGAGTGCATTTTTGTGACACCATCTGACCATATCATTGAGCCGGTGGGCAGGTTTCAGGCGGTTGTCAAAAAAGTAAGGGAAAACTGCGAAGGAACAGGAGCCATCGTCACTATCGGCATCAAGCCTGTGCAGCCGGAAACTGGCTACGGCTATATCATGTGCGGTGCGCAGCAGTCAGATTGCTGCTACCATGTGGAAGCCTTCAAGGAAAAGCCCAATAAAAGCCTGGCAGAGCAATATGTGGCATCGGGCAGGTATTATTGGAACTCGGGCATGTTTGCCTTTACTCCTGCGGTGATGCTGGCGGAGCTGGCAAAAAATGCCTCGGATATATATGAGCTGACTGCCCGGGGCTATGATGAGCTGGTCAGGGATTTTCAGGAGATGCCAAATATTTCCCTGGATTATGCAGTGGCGGAAAAGGCTGGCAACATGCAGGTGTGCCTGATGGATGATGTGTACTGGAATGATGTGGGCAGCTTTGATGCCATAGTGGAAACTGTGCCGGAGGAAGATGGCAACAGGGTTATCGGTGAGCTGGTGGCAGCTGATGCCCATGACAATCTGATTATTGGCAGGGAACGGCTGATATGCACCATCGGAGTAAGCAACCTGATTGTGGCGGATACTCCCGATGCGCTGCTGATTTGTGAGAAGGGCCGCAGTCAGCAGGTAAAGGAGATAGTAAACAAGCTAAAGGCTGCCGAGAGGCAGGAGGTACAGGAAAATATCACCGTCTACCGGCCATGGGGGCAGAGTACAACCCTATCCGAGGGTGATGGCTACCGGGTAAAGAAAATAACGGTCAATCCGGGGGAAAAGCTGAGCTTGCAGATGCACTACCATAGAAGCGAGCACTGGACTGTGCTGCAGGGCACAGGCAAGCTGACACTGGATGACAAGACAGTAATCTTTAAGGAAAATGAGAGTACCTATATACCGATAGCTACTAAGCACAGGCTGGAAAATCCCGGCAAGATGCCACTGACGATTATAGAGGTGCAGAATGGCAAGTATCTTGGTGATGATGATATTATTCGCTTTGATGACGTATATGGGCGGAAAGGGTAAGAGCAGGCATGAAGGTTGCTAAGATAGCTGAGGCTGATAGGTATGCTAGGACGGTTCAAGCTGTGAAGGCTAAGAAGGTGGCTATTGTATGTGAATGGCTGGTTACTTATGCAGGTTCAGAAAAGGTGCTGGAGCAGCTGCTAAAATGCTTTCCCCAGGCGGCTTTGTTTTGTGTCTGCGATTTTCTGCCTGACAAGGATAGGGCATTTTTGCAGGGAAAGCTGCCGAAGACCACATTTATTCAAAGGCTGCCTTTGTCAAGAAAAAAATACAGGTCCTATCTGCCGCTGATGCCCCTCGCCATAGAGCAGCTGGATGTGTCAGGTTATGACCTGGTGATTTCCAGCTCCCATGCAGTGGCGAAGGGGATACTGACGGGGCCTGATCAGGTGCATATATGCTATGTTCATTCGCCTATGCGGTATGCCTGGGATTTGCAGCACCAGTATCTGAAGGAATCAGGGCTGGACAGGGGCATAAAAGGCTGGCTGGCAAGAGCTATCTTGCACTATATGCGCCTGTGGGATTACCGCACTGCCAATGGCGTTGATTATTTTATCGCCAATTCAAGGTTTATTGCCAAGCGCATCAAAAAGGTATACGGCAGGGAGGCAGAGGTGATTTACCCGCCGGTGGATGTGGAAGGCTTTGAATACTGTGAGGATAAAGAGAATTATTATCTTACTGCCTCGCGCATGGTGCCCTATAAAAAGGTGAAGCTGATAGTGGAAGCCTTTAATGAAATGCCGGAGAGGGAGCTGGTGGTTATCGGTGATGGGCCTGACTTCAAGAAAATACAGGAAATTGCCGGTGATAATGTGCAGCTTCTGGGCTATCAGCCTGATGATGTGCTCCGAAAATACATGCAGCATGCCAAGGCATTTGTCTTCGCTGCCGAGGAAGATTTTGGCATAACGCCGGTAGAGGCGCAGGCGTGCGGTACGCCTGTTATTGCCTATGGCAGAGGCGGTGCACTGGAAACGGTGCGCGGCTATAGGCAGGGAACTTCTGATGCTACCGGGGTGTTCTTTGATGAGCAGACCGTGGCGAGCATAAAAGAGGCTGTGGAGCATTTTGAGCAGGTGAGCATATCCTGCGAGGCATGCAGGAAAAATGCGGAGAGATTTGGTGTGAAAGCTTTTACGGATGCAATAATGTCGTATTGCTATGAAATAGATAAAACTAGAATAAACTAAAATAGATTGGAGAGTGCAAATATGAAAAAAAGAGCATTGATTACAGGTGTGACAGGCCAGGATGGTTCTTATTTGTCAGAATTTTTGTTGGAAAAGGGATATGAGGTATATGGCCTTGTCAGGCGGTCATCAGTTGAGTATCATGAGCGCATTAATCATATAGAAAAACATAATAATTTCCATTTAGTATATGGCGATTTAAGTGACAGTTCAAGTATTTTTTCATTAGTTTCTTCAGTAAAACCTGATGAGATTTACAATTTGGCAGCTCAAAGCCATGTACAGGTATCCTTTGAAGTGCCAGAGTATACTGCTGATATTGATGCTACTGGTGTCCTGCGTGTATTGGAAGCGGTTAGGGTTTGTGGACTGAAAGATAAGTGTAGGATATATCAGGCATCTACATCGGAATTGTATGGCAGGGTGGAAGAAGTTCCTCAAAATGAAAATACGCCATTTCATCCTTATAGTCCATACGCAGTTGCTAAGCAATATGGATATTGGATAGTTAAGGAATATCGCGAAGCATACAATATGTATTGCTGTTCAGGTATTCTGTTCAATCATGAGTCAGAACGCAGAGGTGAAACCTTTGTAACGAGGAAAATTACTTTAGCAGCAGCAAGAATTAGTCAAGGCTTGCAGGATAAGTTATATTTGGGGAATTTATCATCGTTGCGCGATTGGGGATATGCGAAAGATTATGTTGAATGTATGTGGCTTATGTTGCAGCAAAAGCAGCCGGAAGATTTTGTTATTGCTACAGGAGAACAGCATTCAGTGCGTGATTTTTGTTTGATAGCATTTCGTGAGGTAGGCATTGATTTGGAGTTTACTGGTGAGGGCTTAGAAGAAAAGGGGATAGATAAAGCCACAGGGAAGGTTGTAATAGAAGTATCTGAGGCGTTTTATCGTCCTACTGATGTTGTGAATTTATGGGGAGATCCTACTAAAGCAAAGGCTTTGCTTGGATGGAATCCAGTGAAAACCAGTTTTAATGATTTGGTAAAAATAATGGTGCAGTCAGATTTACGCAAGGTTGCAATGGAAAAAGCAGAAGCGTATGTGTATGGCAATTTAGAGCAGTTTATCAAATAAGGAGAGGTTAGTTGTGGAAAGAATACCTGTATATCAATGTGATTTGACCGGAAATGAGAAAAAATATGTGGATGACTGTTTAGAAAGTACCTGGATATCATGCAAGGGAAAATATGTAAAATTGTTTGAAGAAAGGTTTGCTGAATACATAGGTGTAAAATATGCTACTGGTTGCAGCAATGGAACAGTGGCATTACATTTGGCATTAGAAACTTTAGGATTTAATGTAGGTGATGAGATTATTGTTCCGTCATTTACATATATTGCCAGCAGCAATACGATTGTACAGGCTGGAGCTAAGCCTATTTTTGTTGATTCATTTCCTGACACTTGGCAAATGGATACTGAGGATATTATTAGAAAAATTACACCAAAAACAAAAGCAATCATGGCAGTACATTTATATGGCCAAATGTGCGATATGGATAAAATTTGCAAGATAGCAAAAGAACATGGCTTATTTGTCTTAGAAGATTGTGCTGAGGCCTTTGGCAGCAAGATTGGTGAGAAATATGCAGGTTCGTATGGAGATATTTCTGCATTCAGTTTTTTTGGTAATAAGACTATTACTACAGGCGAAGGTGGTATGGTTGTTACTAATAATAAACTTTTGTATGATAAGGCTGTAAGGCTGAAAACTCAGGGCGTATCAGCGTATAAGCAATATTGGCATGATTTGCCAGCATATAATTACCGTATGACTAACATAGCGGCAGCTATTGGATTGGCACAACTGGAAAGAGCAGATGAATTTTTGGCAAAAAAACGGGCTTTAGTTGATATGTATAGAGATTTTCTGAAAGAAGTGCCTGTAGTTTGCCATGGTGAGAAGGAAGGAACAACTCATTCCTATTGGATGTTTTCCATTCTTACAGCAAACGAGCAGGAAAGAGATAGTTTGCGTAGTTTCTTGGATGAAAAAAATATTGAAACAAGGCCTTTATTTTTCCCAGTTCATACTATGGAAGTTTATAATCATTGTCATGAGAAGCATCCTGTGTGTGAAGATTTTTCTTTGCGTGGCATTAATTTGCCAAGTTGGCCTGGCTTGCAGAAGGAACAGGTTGTTTATATTTGCAATATGATAAAAGAGTTTTATCTGAATAAAAGGAAGTGATTACGATAAAAGAATATTTAGTAGATATATATAAAGCGCGTTTTTTTTGGTCTCATTTGGTAAGGGCTGAATTAAATGTAAAATATCGTAGATCCTTTTTTGGTATGTTATGGACATTATTGCATCCATTGCTGCTGACCATTTTATTGGCTGTGGTTTTTGGTACTATATTTAAATCGCCATTTTTAGATTTTGCTCCATTTGTGTATTCAGGGCTGATCGTTTGGGATTTTGTTGTATCTTCAGTTACTACCGGTTCAAATTCCATTATTAATGCAGAAGCATATATACGCCAATTTAAGCATCCAATGGCGATTTATAGTTTGAAGCAGGCGTTAGTATGTAGCATTAATTTGCTTATTGCCGGAATAGGATTGTTGGTATGGTGCACTGTTATGTATCCGCAAAATTTTCTAATTAGTATATGTGCATTGCCATTCTCAATAGTTTTGCTGATCTTTATGTCCTGGGGAATAACTACTTTAACAGCTTTTATAAATGTCAAGTTTAGAGATTTTCAGCAGTTTTCGTTGATTATTCTGCAGGCTATATGGTTCGTTTCGCCAGTATATTTTGAACCTAAGATTTTTGTAGCCGCTGGATTAACAGAATTGCTGGTGTACAATCCTGTTACACATATTTTAAATTTAGCACGTAAGCCTTTATTAGAAGGTGTTTTTCCTGATGCTATAGATTATCTTTTTGCTGTAGGAATAATTGTAGCATTGGCAATAGTATGTGCTTATCAAGTAAGTAAAGAAGAAAAAGAGCTTGTATATTTTTTGTGAGGTGATATTTTGGAGAATTGCTATATCAGTTTGGAAAATGCAGATTTATTATATCCATCATCGCCATACAATGCTTTTTCCATAAAAGATTTGGTTTGTAATGTAATGAAGCAACGCAATAGTAAATTAATAAAAGATGTTCATGCTATAAATGGCATGTCCTTGAAAATTGGTGAGGGAGAGCGTGTTGGCATCATAGGGAGAAATGGTGCTGGCAAGTCAACATTATTAAAGGCCATAGCAGGGATATATCCTTTGTCTAATGGAAGTGTAGATGTCAGAGGAACTATTCGGTCATTGTTTGAGTTGAATTTGGGCTTTGATTTTGAGGCTACTGGCAGGGAAAATATTATGTATCGTGGCTTGCTTTTGGGAGAGCATCCACAAATTGTCAGGGAAAAGACAAAGGAGATTATTGAGTTTGCTGATATTGGAGAATTTATTGATTATCCGGTGAAGACATATTCAGCAGGTATGCAGGTAAGGCTTGCATTTTCCATTTCAACCAGTATACGGGGAGATATTATTCTTCTTGATGAGGTGATAGGAGCAGGGGATGCTTCTTTTTTTAAAAAAGCTAGGCAGCGAATTACGGAGTTGATTGAAAGTGCAAAAATTTTGGTGCTTGTTTCACATGATTTTAACTCAGTAAGAGAGTTTTGTACAAGAGTGATATGGATAGAAAAAGGGCAAATTATAGAAGATGGAATACCTGAAACGGTTATATCCAAATATCTGAAAGCTACGTTATGAAAGTTATAAGAGGTTTATTTATATGTCGAATAAAAGAGTCTTATGGTTGTTTAATCATACAAGTTTACGGAAATTTGTTGTTCCTCTCCTGATTGAATTGGGATATGAAGTTTATTGTCCTAAGTGTTTTACTGCTGAGGTTGATTATAGTACATCTATTACTTATGAATATGATAGTTCTTTAAGTATACCAAAGCACGAATTAGATATTCTTAATGGTGTAGATTTTTACGAGGGATTAAGCAGTAAGCATATAGAATTAATTAATAGATATTTTGATATTGCCATTGTTTTATTTTATGCACCTGTACTAGATTGGTTTGCCACTCATTTTAAGGGGACTCTCGTCCTTCATGTATTTGGATTGGCTGGTAATTCAAGTTATGCAGATATATTGTGGGCTAGTGATACAGTGAATATTTTCAAGAAGCTGGCAGATATGGGAGAGCGTTTTTGGTTTGCACCTTCGTATAAAAACATTTTGGATATAGAGTGTAGCTTGTTTAGAGAAAGAGCTTTGTATTTGCCAATAGGATTGGCAAATATAGAAATCAATAATAAATGGGAAGGGGGAGATAATAGGTTTTTATTTGTAGGTCCGAAAATAAATAGTAATTCTTATTATCATAAGGTATACGAAGATTTTAAGAAAAATTTTGGTGATATTCCTCATGTAATTGGCGGTGCACAGCCCATTGAGGTAGATGATGACACAGTAACAGGATTTTTACCAGCAGAGGATTATGAACGGAATATGCGGTCTTTAAGTTGCATGTTTTACCATAGCCAGGAGCCTAGGCATGTACATTATCATCCATTTGAAGCAATTAAAAATGGAATGCCGTTAGTGTTTATGGCAGGGGGCATGCTGGATAATCTTGGCGGCAAGACATTACCAGGGCGTTGTAAAAGTATCAAAGAGGCAAGGGAAAAAATTAAAAAGCTTATACGCGGAGATAAAGATTTTATTAAAGCTGTTTGTGCCACTCAGGGGAATTTATTGCATAATATGTCTAAAGCATATTGTATGCCTTTTTGGGTGACTGGTATGCAAAAATTAGAAACTTGTAGTCGCAAAAAACGTTCAAAGAAAAAAATAGGTATTGTCATGCCAGCAAATTATAAAGGCGGTGTGTTTGACTATACAGTTCGTTTTATTAAGGCGTTGCATCATCAAATATTGGCTAGGAAAGCAGACGTAGAATTGGCGTTTATTTGTCCTGGTTTATTTGAGGTGGGAGAATATAAAAGATTTGAAGTTATAGAGAAATTGGGCATAGAAATACGTGATTGTAGCTATAGGCTTCACGATAGGGATTGGGCGACTAGGGTTACAAAGCTTGCAGGTTATGCTCCAAAAGATGAATTGAGCTTCTTTGGGGCTCAAGTGATGGCTATGCATGATGATGCATCAGATTTTAGTGATATTGATTATATGATATTTGTAAGTGATGCTATCGGAATATCCTTTATTTCTGCTGTTCCATATACAGTTATTGTACATGATTACATTTGGAGATATGTTCCTGAAATAACAACATCGGAGGTCAATAATGCGAAGTTATTATTTCAAAGGCAGGCAGATAGGGTTATGGTTACTAGCAAAGCAGTATATGATGATGCTATGTCTTATGCAGGTATACCGGAGTATAAATTAATACAATCATCTCATTTGTGTGAATTTGAAAGTATCTTTAAGCAAAATGTTGGTACAATAGAAGGAATTTCTTCCAACTACATTATGTGGTCGTGTAATGCTTCACCTCATAATAACCATATTGTAGTATTGCAAGGTTTGGAAAAATATTATGAATCTGGTGGAGAATTGGATTGTATAGTTACAGGTGCTGATACGGAATTATTTTCTGTACAAATTAATAAAAAATTACAAAATAATGGTAATAAAAAATATATATCTAGTATTAGGGAGATAGTGAAAAAAAGTAAATTTTTACGCGAAAAAGTTCATTTTGTGGGAAGTTTGCCTAAAGCAGAATATCTCAATAAATTGCATGGGGCTGCGTTTATAATTTCGCCACAAAAGGGGGATAATGGAAGCTTCTGTGTTGCCGATGGGGCGGTATTAGGAGTTCCGGCAATGTGCAATGATTATCCAGGGATGCGCTGTTTTTGCGATTTTTTGGATATTCCGGTGCATTATTTTTCAGCTTTAGAAGCAGATGATGTTTTTGAAGCAATTAGATATATGGAGTGCAATGGTGAAGAAATTAGAAAAAAACTGCCTTCTAAGGATTTATTAATGAGAAAGTCGTATATGGCTGTGTCGGGTACATTGTATGAGAATATAAAATATGTTATCGGTTTTTCTGATGAACAAACAGGAAGGGAGAATATACAATCTTATTGATTGTAGCAGGGAATATGAATATCGGAATTTTTTTAGGCTATGGACCTCAAGTAATATTGAATAAGGAAGGATTGGGCAGATATATAGCTGGATTGATAAAAGGATTTATAGCTAATGGGAATCAGGTGACAATTGCTTGCCCTAATTGGTTAATGGATTCTGTAAAGTGTTTGTGTGATGATTTTGGCATTCAACTGAATAAAATAAAATTTATCACTACTGATGGTAATCCTGCTTTATGGGATGTGTATAGTTTTTTGTATAAAAAGAAAACAAAAAATCTAAAATTGAGCAGTATCAAGCATTTTTGCATGAAAATCGCACATAAAAAAATGATGAAATTACCTAGAATACGTAATAAAATTTTATTTTTTATGTGTACAAGTATTTATGCAGTAAATAGTTTTTTTATTGTGTTTTTTATATGTTTGCTGCTTTTATCTAAATTGTTTGGTAATAGGGCAAAAATATATTTTAAGAATAATAAAATAGCTCATTATATTGTGAAGTATTTTTGTATACGACATATAGATTTGCCGTTGATATTATTTGAGAAAATGTATGAAAATGAAGTAGAGGTGTTAGTTTCTAAAATAAATTCTGAAGAAATGAGAGATGTGTGGTTTGTGCCTGCTTTGTTTTGGCCTCAGGTATGCAAAATTACTAATGGGACAGTTGTAATAAATGCACCTGATTTAGTATCTGAAAAATTTCCTCTAGGGTTTGCTGGTGTATATAATGCGGATAATGCAATCGAGTCTTGCAGAAAAACATTGCAGCATGGAAAATATTTTATAACATATTGTGATTATATAAAACAAAAGTTATTAAAAGATAAATTCTCTAAGCTGGATGAATATGTTTTATCTATATCACATATTAATAATTCTATGCTTAACTATATAAATATTGGGCAAGGTGTGAATCAACAAACTGGAGTAAAAGAAAATTTAAATAATAAGTTTTCTCATATTTTACTTAATATTGCCATGGCAAAAAGTTCAATGAGTTATGGGTACTTATATCGGATGAATATGGTTTCTGTAAAGTATATTTTTTATGCAAGCCAATGTAGGCCAAGTAAAAATATAATGAATTTACTTAGGGCTTATGAGTTTTTACTGCACAATAAGTTTATTCGACATAAACTATTCCTAACAGTATCAAGACCGTCTAAGGAAATGAAACAGTATATAACGGAACATAATTTGGAGAATGATGTTATCTGCTTTGCTGGTGTTTCTGCCCAAACTTTAGCAGCATTATATTGCTGTGCAGACTTGGTTGTTAATCCTACGTTGTATGAGGGCGGTTTTCCCTTCACTTTTGGAGAAGGGATGTCGGTTGGTACGCCATCAATTATGAGTGACATTCCTCAGGTAAGAGAAGTGTTGGCACCAGCTGGGCTTGAAAATATGATGTTTAATCCATATAGCTGGAAGGCGATTGCTGAGAAGATTGAATGGGGATTGTCTAATGCAGATTTATTATATGAACAGCAGCTTAAACTTTATAAGATGATGGAAAAACGCACTTCCGACAAGGTGGCAGAGGAATATGAAGAAGCTTTTAGGTATTTTATCAGTATAGATGGGAGATAATATCATGTTGCATATTATTGGTTGTGGAGGCCATGCTAGAAGTGTAGCAGATGTTTTTTTGCAAGCAGATTGTGATGAAAAAATTGTTTTTTATGACAATAATGCTCGTGCTGAAGAAAAAATTTTAGGGTTTCCAGTTAAATTGATGCCTGAATTAGATTTTTTTGTTGGAAAGAAAATTCATGTTGCGATAGGAGATAATGATAAACGACGAAATATGTGTAACATGTTTCAAAATGTTTCTCAAGTGAGTTTTCAAAATATTATATCAAGATATGCGGCAGTGAGCAGTTTTGCTCACTTGGGGAAAGGAATTTTTGTAGGTGATTTTTGCCATGTTGGGCCGGAAGCTCAAATTGGTGATTTTTCTATCTTAAATAATTCAGCTGTAATTGAACATGAAGTAATGATAGGAGCTTACACTCATGTTGCACCTAGAGCTGTAATATCAGGGCGTTCTAAAATTGGTGATGATGTTTTTTTGGGTGTAGGCTCTGTTGTTAAAGATAATATCAATATTGAAAACGATATTATTGTAGGTGCTGGGGGAATCGTTGTAAAAAATTTGTGCAAACATGGTATTTATATTGGCTGTCCAGCGAGAATAAGGGAGATTTCAAATGAATAATAAGGTAGCATTTGCCAATAATCTTAGAGGGATAGCTTGCGTAATAGTTGTAATAAGTCATTTTTTTGGCGTTTTTTATGCAATGCCACAGGCTGTACATGATTTGTTGAGAATAGGTGGAACGGATTTGCATGAAGCAGCATATCCAGTTTTTAATTTTTTTCAACTTCCTCCAATATTTAATTATGGTGCTATAGGCGTATCTTTGTTTTTTCTCATTAGTGGATTTGTAATACCGTTTTCATTAGATAAATACACTGGAAAAGGTTTTTTGTTCAATCGTATGTGCAGGATATACCCTACATATTTTTGTGCATTATCTATAACGGTATTGGTTTTGTTTCTTAATAGTGCTATCTACAATAGTGTATTTTCTATTACGTTTAGTGATTTTTTGAGACAGGTATTCTTAGTGAGGGATTTATTTTGGGTGCCTAGCCTTGATGGGGTATCTTGGACATTAGAAATAGAGATTAAGTTTTATATTATTTGTTTGTTTATGTATAAAATTGCTAAAAACAAAATATGCGGATTGCTTGTGGTGTTATTAGCTTTGAGTTGTATGATGCTGGTGATGAGCTATTTTTCTGAGAGTATACCATATACCCAAAAGTTTGTTGTTTTATTGGATGTGCCTATTTTAATTTATATGCTGTGTGGCAGTATATTTAATTTTATGTATCGTGAAATATTATCTCCTAGGGTTTCCTTAATTATGATGCTATTGCTGTTGCTGATTTTTAAAGTAACTAGCAATATAAGTATATTGCCTGAAAATACTTATATAAATTATATAATATCCTTTATAATATTTTCGGGGGGGTACTGTTTGAAAAATGTTATAAAGGAAAATCGATTATTTAGTTTTATGGCAGATATATCATATCCGATGTATGCAGTTCATGGAGTATTGGGTTATACAATTTTAGAATACTTTGTTCGTGCTAATTATAATATATGGGTAGGGTTTATGGTGACATTTTCTGTGGTTGTTCTTGTATCATGGGTATTGCACATCACAGTTGAGAAGCCAACTATAACGTTATCCAAAAAATATGCATCATGTCGTAGATATTGAGCTTTTGTGTTTGGAAATGCGCTATAAATAAAAACTCTGAAAGCGAGAAGGTATTATTTGTCGCTTTCAGAGTTTTATGTATAGGATTAGATGTCTGAGCAGTCAATGCTATCAGGTTTAGCGATAGCAACTAATTCATCTTCGGAGTAATATTCGGAGGATTTTAATGCTTCTAGGGTTACGATACCCCTAGCGATTAGTTCTCGTGCAACTTTAATTCTCCCACGTTGATATCCGGCTTCCAGCAGAGCCTCACGTTCTTCCTGTTCGTCATATTCAAATCCAAACATATCAAAAACCTCGCTTTTAGTATTACGATTACAGATTTTTATTACAACGGCTTGGCGATAGCAGCCAGTTCCTCTTGGGAATAACAGCCGGATGATTTCAGTGCCTGTAGGGTTACAATTCCCTTGGTGAGTAAATCTCGTGCAGAATTAATTCGTCCACGGGCTTCACCGCGTGCTTCGCCAGCTTCCAGCAGGGCTTCCCGTTCTTCTTTTTCGTCCCATTCAAAGCCAAACATATCAATTACCTCGCTTTCGTTGTGCTGAAGATAGTCTTTCATAACATTTTTGTCAATGCAGTACCTGATGGTGTCCCTGACGGCTTCATCGATAGTCAGCCCCTGCTTTCTAAGGAGCTTGTACTGATTGGAAAAGGTACTGTATTCCCGTAGCGGTTTGCAGATGCTTTTCAAATCCTCATTCTTGCCGGTTGCCAGGTTGTAGACATGGACAATCAGCTCCAGCTTGTGAGAGGGAGCCTTGAAGGCATCGCTTAATCTCAGTGTCTTACGCTCAAAGCTGGTATCGTCACCGTCGTAAAATACATAAAACTCCGGGGCAGGGAGCTGAATCAGCTCGGTACTGTATATTTTCCGCTTTTCGGGCTCCATATAAAGCCGGAAAAGCTCGTCTACATAGCCCAGCAGCCTGAGAGGCATATTGGGGTTGAGGGTGGTCTGGTGCTCAATGAGCATCATGATGAGGGTGTCCAGTACAAAGGAAATGTCGTTTTTGAGATTGCTGTAAAAGCTGCCCTTGAGGGTATTGATCTGAATCCCGGAGGCATCGGTGTGATGAGTGCCCCGAATTGCGTTGGCAATAGCCAGCAGGTGTTGTTCTGTGCCGACATACTTGCAGAATAATGTGTCGCGAATCTTTTTGTTAGTCATGTTTCCCTCTCCTTTCATTATATCAGAAATAATCCTTTTTGAAAACTGCTTTCATTGCAGCATACGAAAAGTTATTCTACAAACATTATATCACTTTTTAAAGAGGATGAGAATATATTTTTGGGGAAAATATGATTTATATGATTTTATTAAGAAAAATTGGAGGGTTTGTTTTGTCTGAAAAAAGCTTTGGTACTTATGATATTCGTGGCAGGTATCCTGATTTGGTCAATGAGGAAATGGCCTATGATATTGGCAGGAGATTTGCCACGGGATTTGCTGCACGCAGTGTTGTGGTGGGAAATGACATCAGGCTGTCCGGGCCTTCATTGAAGGCTGCCTTGATGCGCGGTCTGACCGAGGCTGGCTGTGATGCTCTGGATATAGGGCAGTGCGGTACGGAGATGGTTTATTTTGGTACGGTGCATTTGAAAGCCGATGGCGGCATTATGATTACTGCCAGCCACAATCCCAAGGAATACAATGGCATGAAGTTTGTGGGGAAGGGAGCCTATCCCATTTCCGGCAGCAATGGTCTGGAAAAGATAGTTGCCTCCGATGAGGTGGCAGATCATGAGCGTTCCGCAGAGCTGAAATCCGGCAATTTGCAGCCGGAGGGCAGGGTGCAAAAAATAGATATCATGGATGCCTATGTGCAGCATTTGCTGGGATATGTGGATGTTTCTGTGCTGAAGCCGCTAAAGATTGTGGTAAACAGCGGCAATGGCTCTGCCGGACCTATTCTGGACAGGCTGGAAAAATATCTGCCCTTTACTTTTATCAAGGTAAATCATGAGCCGGATGGAAATTTCCCCAATGGCGTACCAAATCCGCTGCTGCCGGAAAATCGCCATTCTACCATTGAGGCGGTGAAGCGTGAGGGAGCTGATTTGGGGATTGCCTGGGATGGCGATTTTGACAGATGCTTTTTCTTTGATGAAAAGGGGAATTTTATCGAAAGCTATTATGTGGTAGGCTTTTTGGCAGAGGCTTTTCTGGCGAAAAACAAGGGTGAGAGGATAGTGCATGACCCGCGCCTTTTTTGGAATACTCAGGAGATTGTAGAAAGGTGCGGCGGCGTGCCGGTATTGTCCAGGAGCGGCCATTCCATTATCAAGGCAGCCATGCGGCGTGAGAATGCTGTTTATGGCGGTGAAATGAGCGCGCATCATTATTTTCGCGATTTTGCCTACTGCGACAGCGGCATGATTCCCTGGCTGCTGGTAACTGAGCTGCTGTCCAGGCTGGACAAGCCTATGTCGGCTGTGCTGCAGGAGCGTATGGCAATGTATCCCTGCAGTGGGGAGATAAACTCCAAGGTGAGTGATGCGGAGGCTGTCCTGGCGAGGGCAGAAGCCTTATACGGAGCTTCCGGCAGGGTGTCTAAGGTGGATGGTCTCAGCGTGGCCTTTGCTGATTGGCGTTTCAATTTGCGGAAATCCAACACGGAGCCCCTTATCAGGCTGAATGTGGAGGCAAGGGGTGACAGGCAGCTGATGCAGGAGAAGACGCAGGAGCTGTTGGCGATTATCAATGATTGCCAAAACCTCGGCAGCCTATAGGGGGCGGTTATAGCAATCATTGTTGCAAATATGTATGTTTTTCAGGATAGTGCAGTGGTTTTGTGACTTCTGCACTATTTTTTCTAGGCGGAAAAGCTTGTTGATTTTACAGATAGGAATTTTCTAGGTGTATTTTCCTAGGAATACATGCATACTACTTGAAATTTCTATAGTTTTCAGTTATTATAGTAAGCAAGGAAATTATATGTAGTTATAAATAATTCAGAACAATAGGCAACGTGCATTAGGACGTTTTTTCAGTAGTCAGGGATGGTGATTTGTATGGAACAGGAGAAGCAGGGGTTTGCCAATGCGGAGCTTTTGGCACGGCTGGACTTCTTGAATCTGGAGCTGGGGCTGGAGCGCTGCATGGATGATGAGGATTTTTATCTGGATATTCTCGCTTCCTTTGTGGAGGAAAATCAGCTGGATGCGCTGAAATCCTTGTATTTGGAGAATAACTGGGCAAAGTACCGCATCAAGGCGCATACGCTGAAAAGCTCTGCTGCCTATATCGGGGCGGAGGAGCTGTCCGCCTGGGCAAAGCAGATTGAGCTGGCGGCAAAGGAGGGTGATGAGGAATTCATCCATCGCAACCATTACCATTTTATTGCTTATTATGAAAGCGTGCTGCGGCAGATTGACAGTGCCATGTCCCTGCGCAACCGGGGTGGCGGCAACCAGATTGAGCGGCTGAAGATTCTGGTGGTGGATTCTGACCTGAGCTGCCAGGGGAGCATCAAGCAGGCTTTTCGGGACCAGTTCCAGGTGGATGCGGTAGAAACCAGTGAGCAGATGTTTGCACATCTTCATGGGGGAGCCCTGCCTGATATGATTCTGATGGATATCAGCGATGCATCCCAGGATAATCATGAGGCCCTGCGGGAGCTGAAAAGAAGCGAGGCCTTTATGGATATTCCTGTGGCCATCATGGTGGATGAGCATACCCATGAATCCATGCTGCAGGGCATTTCCGAGGGGGCTGCCGAGTACCTGATCAAGCCTTTGCGCATGGAGATTGTCATGATGCGCATCAACCGCATGCTGCAGCTTTCCCGCTTGCAGACCAATCTGCAGCATGAGGTGTATATGCGCACCAAGGCGGACAAGGAGAAGAACCAGCGCATAGCAAACCTTCTTGACCAGGTGGTGGATGCCCTGGGGCGCACTATTGATGCCAAGGACAAGTATACCAAGGGACATTCGGAGCGTGTGGCAAAGTATGCGGTGATGATTGCCAAAAAGCTGGGCTGTGATGAGGAGCAGATTACTGCCATCAAGTATGCCGCCCTGCTGCATGATATTGGCAAAATCGGCATCCCCGATGAGATTATCAACAAGCCGGAAAGCCTGACAGACAAGGAATATGCCATTGTCAAGGCACATCCTGTGCTGGGGGCGGAGATTTTGCAGGGGATCACCGCTGTGCCCGGTGTCTATGAGGCGGCACGCTGGCACCATGAGCGCTATGACGGGCTGGGCTATCCTGATGGCAAGCAGGGCATGGATATTCCTGATCTGGTGCGGATCATCAGCGTGGCGGATGCCTATGACTCCATGACCTCTATCCGGGCCTACCGTGAGCGGATGACGCAGGCTATGGTGCGGGCTGAGATTGAAAAGGGCATGGGGACGCAGTTTGACCCGATTTTCGCCAACATCATGATTGATATTATTGATGGGGACAAGGATTTTGAGCTCCGTGAGAAATAATGGTAAGGGGATTATGGATATGAAGAAGATATTGGTAGTAGATGATAGTGCAATCAATCTCAAGATGGCAGACAAGGTGCTGAAGGAAAATGAGGCCTACAAGCCGGTGCTGGTTCCCTCCGGGGAGCGTGCCTTCAAGTTTCTGGAAAAGAACAGGCCGGATTTGATTTTGCTGGACATCATGATGCCGGAGATGGATGGCTTTGAGGTGCTGGAGAGGCTCCGGGCAGACCAGGCGGCCAAGGATATACCGGTGGTGTTCCTGACGGCGGATGAGGAGCCGGAGACCAGGGAACGGGCGGAGGCAGCAGGTGTGCAGGATATTGTGATGAAGCCTTTCAAGAAGGAGGAGCTTTTGTCCGTGGTGGCAAAGTATTGCTAAAGGTGAATTTGATTTTTGGGGAGGGCTGAGTGTGAGTGAAATGGATGCAGTGATTGCAGAAGAAAGGGAGAACCGGCTGAAGGCATTGAAGCTGGAGCTGAAAAAGGCTAACCGGGAGGTAAAGAGGCTGCAGAGGGAGAACAACATCCTCTCGGTCATGAATGAGCAGGCAATCAAGTTCAGGGAGTTCAGCGAGAAAACCAGGGGACAGCAGGTTTTTTATAACGCCATGCTGCTGCAGAATTCGCCGAATATTTCTATCATGCTGGATACGGATCTGAACACGGTAATGGCTACGGCACCGTACTATCAGCGTTCCACCCTTACCCCTGAGCAGGTCAATCAGGGGGTGCCTGTGATTGAGGTGTTTGACGGGCTGATTGACCGCATCGGCCGCCGCCATCTGGAAGCTATGTGCGTGGAGGCCAGGGATGAGGGCAAGAACATCCAGTATATGGACAAGATGGTGGTGCATGGAACGGAGGAGACCTTTGATATTTACATCCGCCCTGCCATTAATGACCAGAATGAGATTGCCGGTGTCATGATTATCATGGTGGATATTACGGATATCATCACTGCCAAGGAGCGTGCCGAGAGCGCTGACAGGGCGAAGACCAGCTTCCTGGCCAATATGTCTCATGAAATCCGCACACCGATGAATGCCATCAACGGCATGTCGGAGTTTATTATCCGCGATACAACGGATTCCTTTGCCAGGGAAAATGCCATCATGATCAAGAATGCCTCGGCTTCCCTGCTGACGATTATCAACGATATTCTGGACTTTTCCAAGATTGAGGCAGGCAAGATGGATCTGGTGACACTGCCATTCCAGATGTCCTCTATTATCATTGATGTTTCCACCATGATCAATGTCCGCCTGAAGGGCAAGAAGGTCAAGCTGGTGCTGGAGGTGGATGAAAACATCCCGTACACCATGCTGGGGGATGAAATCAGGATTAAGCAGGTCATGGTGAATCTCCTGAACAATGCGGTGAAGTTTACCGAGGAAGGCACTATCACCCTGCGCCTGACCTATGAGAAGCTGGGTGACGGCAAGAGCGTCAAGCTCTATGGCAGCGTAGAGGATACCGGCATCGGCATCAAGCCCAAGGACCTGGTGAAGCTGTTCTCAAGCTTTGAGCAGGTGGACACCAAGAGAAATCGTTCCGTGGAAGGAACCGGCCTGGGGCTTGCCATCAGCCGCAAGCTGTGCGAGTCTATGGGAGGCTCTATTACGGTGGACAGCGTTTACGGCAAGGGCAGTACCTTCTCCTGGACCATGGTCAACGAGGTGGAGGACTGGCGGCCTATGGGCAAGGTGAACCATGCGGAGAATGCCGGACAGGACAAGCTGTTCAAGTATACCTTTACCACGGAGAACGTGAAGGTGCTGGTGGTAGACGACAACAAGGTGAACCTGAAGGTGGCAGAGGGTATGCTCACCCCGTACAAGGTGCAGGTGTACACGGCGGAGAGTGCCATGGAGGCCTTGAATATCCTCAACAAGGAGCTGTTCGATATCGTCTTCATGGATCACATGATGCCGGTGATGGATGGCGTGGAGGCCCTTTACAAGCTGCGTGAGATTCCGGAGCAGCGGAACAGCGTGGTGATTGCCCTGACTGCCAATGCCATCAGCGGTGTCAGGGAGCAGTACCTGGAGTATGGCTTCCAGGGCTTTTTGCCGAAGCCTCTTGAGGCCAAGGCACTGGATGCATGCCTGCAAAAGTTTATTGATTCCAGCAAGCTGGTGGTGCTGGAAAAGCCGTTTACTACCCAGATGGACGATGTGGACAAGGATATCCTGCGGCAGGTGTACACCGATGGCAGGAAGAAAATCCGCCTTTTGGGCGAGCTGGCTGAGAGCAAGGACTTGAAGAATTACACCATCGAGGTGCATGCCCTCAAGAGCGTGGCGGCACTGATCGGGCAGAACGAGCTGTCATCCATGGCCAAGGCTCATGAGATGGCAGGCAAGAATGGTGACTACGAATACATCATCAAGAATCTGGACAAGCTCCTTGCCAAGTACAGCGCGGTGCTGGCCTTTATCAGCGACAGGTTTGTGGATGAGCTCCTGCAGCATCAGAACGACAGCCAGCTGGAGGAGGCTTCCCGTCAGGAGCTGGAGGAAACTATCGGCAAGATGAACGAGGCCCTGGGGGATTATGACCTGGACGGCTTTGGCAGCCTGCTGAAAAAGATGTCCAAGTTCAAGGTGACTGATGAGCAGCGGCGGCTTTTGGAGCAGATGAAGACCGCCGGGGATGATTTTGATTATGATGCCCTGGAGGAGCTGATCGGCCAGTGGAAGTAGCCTGCCTGAAGGGGGATATAGCTTCGGGGCATATCTCCCCTGACATGTTGGGGACGTGTTTTCAGGCTGTGGCTTGAGGTCATAAATTCGGGGATTTTGAGATATATGTGGAGTGAGAGCAATGAAATCAGTAGCTTTATTTACTGATGAGATAGATGATTTGGATATAGCGATAGATGAGCTGGTGTCACAGTTCGGTGATTTTAAGCTGGAGGCCCATAGCGCGGGGCTGCTGTTTGCCCATCCTGATACGGATTTGGAGGAGCTGGCCGGCAGGTTGCAGGATGAGTTCGGGGTGCCCATTGTGGGCACTACGGCTGTGGCCATGTTTACCATGGATGGCTTCAAGAATGAGGGGATTTCCCTGCATATCTTTACCTCCGGGGACTGCGTTTTTCATACGGGCTGCACCAATGAACTGACGGCTGCCAATGCCAGGGCTGGGATAACGGCTCTGTACAACAGCCTGACTGCCGGTGTGGATGATGAGGATGTAAAGCTGGTGCTGGCCTATGGCAATCCTACTCTGGATATGATGGGGGAGGATTTTGTGGATACCCTGGACGAGCTTTGCCACGGTGTGCCGGTGTATGGCGGTCTGGCTTCCGATAGCTTTGTGATGAATGAATGCCGTGTTGTCTGCGGCAAGCGCGTCATGAATCATGCCTTGGCGCTGATGGTGATTACCGGCAAGGTGCAGAAGGTAATTCAGTACGGCTTTAATGTGGAAAGCACTCTGGACTACGAGGGCGTTGTGACAGAGGTGCAGGGCAACATGGTCATGAAGCTGGATGATATGCCTCTGGCAGAAGCTCTTGACAAGGCAGGTTTCAGCATCAATCCCGAAGTTAATGTCTGCGATTATGTGAATACGCCTTTCAGGATTCGCTACAGGACGGAGGAAGGCGGCGAGATGGAGCTGATGCGCCAGCTGGCCTTTGTGGACAAGGAGACCGGGGGCGGCCTGTTTCTGGGCAAGGTGCCCCTAGGTGCCAACGTGCAGATTGGCATCATCAGCAAGGAGGACATCCATGATTCCGTGGAGGAGGTTGCCATCAGGGCACTGGCGGAGGTCAAGAAAAGGCATGACTATGACTTTTCCACGCTGATTATTACCTCCTGCGCCTCAAGGCTGATGAGCTATGCCAATGATATCGAGCTGGAGGCACAGGGCTATGTGCACATGATACCTGAGGGCATGAGCATGTCCGGCTTTTATTCCTTCGGGGAAATCTGCCCCAGCCGTGCCGCAGGCGGCAGCAGGGAGAAGAATACCTTCCACAATACCACCTTTACCATGCTGGTGATGTAGGGGGTGGCGGCATGGATTTTAGACAACTGGAATACTTCTGCACCCTGAGCCGACTGAAGAATTTTACCAGGACGGCGGAGGAACTGCATGTTTCCCAGCCTTCTGTTACCAAGGCCATCAAGTCCCTGGAGACGGAGCTGAAGCTGACTTTGATTGACAGGCGGCAGAAGCATGTCACCCTCACCAATGAGGGCAAGGCGTTTCTTCTCCATGCGGAGCAGATTATGAAATCCGTGGAGGATACCTACCGGGACATGGAGCGTTTTCAGCTGGAAAAGCAGGGGACGGTGCATTTTGGCATTCCCCCTATGGTGGAGGCATACCTGTTTCCGGATCTTTTCACCAGCTTCAAGGCTATGTACCCTGATATGAACCTGGATGTGAAGGAGTACGGGGACTCTACGGAGGTCATGGAGAAGGCCAACTCCGGGGAGCTGGATTTTGGCATTATTTTTTCCAGCCGGGCGGAGGAAATGAGCAACAAGCTGCTGATTATGACCGACAACATGAGCCTGTGCGTCAGCCCTGAGCTGCCCCTGTCACGCAGGGAAGAAATCAGCTTTGATGATTTGAAGAATGAGCACTTCATTATGCAGCAGTCCAATACCTACCAGTACCAGCAAGTGTACGAGCGCTGCGTGGAGCGGGGGTATATCCCGGATATCCTCCTGTGCACCACCCAGCTGAAGACCATCAAGCAGCTGGTAGGCAACCGGCTGGGGATTTCGGTGCTGCCGGACTTCGTGACCAACGAGGAGACGATTTTCGTGCGCCGCCAGCTGACACCGCCCCTCAAGGTGAATATCTGCCTTTACTGGGGCGGGGAAAAGCAGCTGAGCGATATGGACAGGAGATTTTTGGATTTTATCAAGCATTATATTGCCACCGAGGAATTCAGGAGCCATTTCCAAAAGGAAGGGCACTGAAATTTCCCGAACCTTATATGAATTGACTGAATACAGTGTCGTGTAACAATGTTACGCGGCATTGTATTTTTTATTGGCACGATGTTTTACGCTAATTTGCAAGTGTTTATTATTGATTGTGGGTGTGGTATTGTTAAGCCATAAGAGAGCTCAATGATTTTTTGGAAAGAGGATTTTTAGGCAAAGGAGAAGGAATAAATGAAATTAGCAAGGAAAATGCCGATTATGGCGGCTTTGGGGATTGGCATGCTGCTGCCGCTGGGCACAATGAATGATAATGTGGCAATGGCAGCTTCAGAGGGGATTCACGTTGACCAGGTAGGCTACCTGGAGGACTACAGCAAGGTGGCCATGATTTCCCTGAAGGGGGACAGCAAGGATTTTTCCCTCGTGGACACTGCTACCGGCAAGACCGTATATCAGGGCAAGCTCACTGACAAGGCTTATGACGATATGTCCGGCGAGTATGTGGCAAGGGCTGATTTTTCTGATTTTAAGGTGCCTGGGACCTACAAGCTGGTAGCAGGCGGCGAGGAATCTGCTGACTTTGCTATTGGCAAGAATGTTTATGCCGTGCCTGCGTTGCAGAATTGGCGTTCATACACCCTGTCCCGCAGCAATACGCCGATGAATGACAAGCTGACGGGACTGAAGATTGTCAGCGGCCATGCCCAGGACAAGGAAGCCCAGGTTTATTTTACTGACAAGCTGAACAAGAAGGGTGATGTGGTGGATGCCAGCGGCGGCTGGTATGATGCCGGTGATTATGGCAAGTACACCACTACGGCTGCCATTGCCAGCGCGGAGCTGATGATGGCTTATGAGGCAAATCCAGACAAGTTCTTCAAGGGGCAGCTTTTCTTCCCGGAGGGCGTGCAGGAGGAGAATATGCCTGATGCCCTCAGCGAGGTAAAGTTCGAGCTGGAGTTTATGAAGAAGATGCAGCGCAGCGACGGCAGCACCTTCCACAAGATTTCCGGTGCCCAGTGGCCGGGCTTTGACAAGTCACCTGATACCGATACCCAGCAGCGTTACCTGTACAGCACCTGCACTGCCAGCACCGCAATGTATGGCGCCTCCATGGCGATGGCAGGCAGGGTGTATGCTGACATTGACAAGGCATTTGCCAAGGACTGCCTGAAGAATGCCGAGAAGGCATGGGCATATCTTGCCAAGGAGAAGGAGTCCGTCTACCGGGTGGATGAGGGACAGGAAAGCGGTTCCGGCCCTTATAACGATACTGCGGATGCCACCGAGCGCTGCTGGCTGGCAGCGGAGCTGTTCCGCACCACCGGCGACAAGAAATATGAGAAGTATCTCATGACGGCGCAGAAGGACGTCATCACCCGGAAGCCAAGCTTCTTTACCTGGGATGATACCCTGGCACTGGCACAGTTCAGCTATGCCAAGGCCGCCAAGGCAAATCCTGAGTTCAAGGCAAAGGTGCAGGCAGCCCTCATCAGCTATGCCGATGATATTGTAGACACTATCGGCAAGGACGGCTTTGACTGCTCCCTCAAGCAGAATGAATATACCTGGGCTTCTACCAAGAATGCCGTAACCAAGGGGGATATCCTGCTGCTGGCTAACCAGCTGGCACCGAAGCAGGCTTATGTGGAGGGTGCATTGAGCCAGATTCATTATATGTTTGGCAGAAATGTCCTCAACAAGAGCTTTATGACCGGCGTAGGCGAGAATCCGCCTGAGCATCCTCATAACCGTATCCATGAAAGCACCGGCGCTTATGTGCCAGGCCTTCTGATTGGCGGTCCGAATGCCGTGTCCGGCGGTGACCCTGACCAGACCGAGTATATTGCCAAGTACAATCCGGCACCGGCCAAGTGCTATATTGATGTGCTTATGTCCTGGTCCACTAACGAGTATGCTATTGATTATTGCGGTGCAGGCATTTATGCCCTGTCTTACTTCATGCAGCCGGACAAGAATATCAAGGCTGACGATTTGAAGCTCACCAGAGACTTCCCGCTCTGGGACTTTAAATAAAAAATATTGCACAGTTTCTTCGTGCAATCATCTCTTTTCTGTGACAGCTCCTATTAGTCCAACCCCTCGGAGCTGTCTTTTTTTGCGCTTTTTTAGTTGTGATGGTGCAGTTTCCTTTTCAGGCAGGGGGAATTTTGCTATACTTAGATATATAAGTAAGTAGATAAACCGCTGGGGGGAATGGTTTTGTCAAAGCTGATTAAGGAACTGAAGGAACAAGAGGGATTTTCTGACTCCGAGAAAATGATTGCTGATTTTCTGCTGGAGAATTACCGGGGGCTGGCAGCACTGTCCACTCGGCAGCTGGCCAAGCTGACTTATACCAGCTCGGCGGCTATTGTGCGCTTTAGCCAGAAGATGGGCTTTGAGGGCTATACGGATTTCAAGATACGCTTTATGGCGGAGATGCTGCAATATGTCAATCAGCCTCAGAAGTACGAGGGCTTCAACAGCAGAGATACGGTGCGGATGATTATGGACAAGGTCACCCATATGGAGGTGAATGCCCTGAAGGACACCCATGCAGGGCTGCAGCCTGTGCTGGTGGTGAAGGCTATTGAGGCTATCAAGGCGGCCGGGCATCTGGATTTTTATGCTACGGATGACAACTACAATATAGCCAATCTGGCGGCATCCAGCTTGCTTATGGTGGATAAGAGCTATAGCCTGACCGCCTCGGTGGGGCAGATGTACCTGATGGCGGCAAGTGCGCCCAGGAGCCATCTCAGCATATTTATCAGCCGTACCGGTGAGAACCGCATGCTGGTAGATATGGCCCGTACCATCAAGAGCAAGGGCGGCAAGATACTTCTGATTACCTCGGAGACAGATACCACCCTGGGCGGCCTGGCGGATATTATGCTGCCGGTGGCCAGCGTGAAGAAGCTGGAGGAGCTGGGGCCGCGGATTTTCCTGGCAGGTGCCAAGTATGTGGTGGATGTGCTGTTTGCCTCCCTGGTGGCCCAGAAGGGGCTGAAGGATGTGAGCCAGCGGGATAACTGGCTGAAGCTGCATTTTCAGTATTGAGGCTATTAGATTGATTGAATACGGCAGATGAGAACGGAAGCGGTGCAGGGTGATGTGCCGGGAGTTATGAGATGGTTTGGCAGGTTGGATAAAAGCAAGGTGGGCTGCTTATGAGATATAATCTTCCTGATAGAGTGTTGAAAGATATTATGAAATTTGCCAAAGCTAGAGGGATTGAAAGAGTGATATTGTTTGGCTCCCGCGCTAGAGGAACGAATGTGGATAGAAGCGATGTGGACATTGCCGTTGCCGGGGGGGATTTTGACGGCTTTTATTGGGATGTGAAGGAAAAGATTTTCTCACTGCTTATGTTTGATATTGTGGAGCTGGATAAAGGAATTTCAGATGGGTTGAAATGTGAGATAGAAAGGGACGGAATTACGCTTTATGAAAAAACTGGATAATTTTTCTAATTGTTTACAGGTGTTGAAGCGTGCTGATTTTGTGATGGCAACGCAGGATGAAATTTATCGTACTGGTGTAATAGGTCAGTTTAATCTTACTTTTGAACTTGCTTGGAAAGCCGTTGGTGAAGCTTTGCGCCTGCATGGGGTAGAGGGGGCTGCTACAGGCTCTCCTAGGGAAATTTTGCAGCTTGCCTATAGGCATGGTTTTATCAATGATGAAGCTGTGTGGCTGATGATGCTGAAAAAGCGTAATATGGCTGCGCATATGTACGATGAAGATAAGGTAGATGAAATGTTGCTGTTGATAAGGGACAGCTTTATTGCGGCTTTTGTTGTGCTGGAAAAAGAGCTTCTGAATAAGATGAATGAGCTTTGAAATGTAAAATTTGGTATTTGAAATTTCATATTTCATATTTGATATTTGATGATTCATGATTCATATTTGATATTTGATGATTCATGATTCATGTTTCATATTTTGGGCAGGGTATTTGGCTTGCTAATGAGGATGCAGTTTTGGGCTGTGTCCTTATTTTTTTGTGTCTTGGTAGAAGTGTTTGGGAAAAATGAAAAAACTCTGAAAAAAGAAAAGCACTGTTACAGAGGAATTTTTTATTTTTGTAACGGTGCTTCGGTGTCATTTTAAAGTGTTTCATAAGCAACCTGGTAATATGTCAACAGGTTTTCTCAAAAGTTTTTGAAGCAAATTCTTGAAATAAAGTGCACTTAACAAACCTTCAGGATTATAAGCAAAAATCCCAAAGGCATGTTTGTAAATATTATG